>CAVPET010000001.1:0-8732 GCA_963703525.1 Ilumatobacteraceae bacterium
GACATGCCCATCGACCCATTCGAGGGGGTGATCATCTGCAACGAATTGCTCGACAACCTGCCGTTCCGGCTCGTCGTCCACGATGCCGGATGGCGGGAGGCATTCGTCGATCTCGGTCGTGACGGCCGATTCGTCGAGGTGCTCTCCGCGCCCCTCGACTCGCTTCGGGTCACGTTGCCCGTCAACGCGCCGTTCGGAGCGCGGGCGCCGCTCATCGATCGGGCCGCGGCGTTCGTCGACGGTGCTCGTCGCGTGGTGCGCGCCGGCTCGTTCGTCGCCATCGATTACGGAGTAGCCCTGACAGCCGAGCTGGCCATCCGCCCGTGGCACGAGTGGTTGCGGACATATCGCTCCAACGCACGCGGCGGCCACTACCTCACCGACCCCGGTGCACAGGACATCACCATCGACGTGCCCTTCGATCAGCTGCCCGCGCCTGACGTCGTCCGACCCCAAGCACAGTTCCTGAAGCGATGGGGCATCGACGAACTCGTGGAGGAAGGTGTCCGGGTGTGGACCGAGCAGGCCGCCCGGCCCGGGCTCGGGGCGATGCGCATGCGCAGCCGGATCGGCGAGGCCGAGGCCCTTGTCGATCAGTCCGGCCTCGGGTCGTTCGTTGCCGCCGAGTGGCGCTCCGGGTGAGCGTCCGTGCGCCAGTGTGACCATCGGGGGTCGTGATCTACCATCGGGCGTATGGCTGATGAACCGACCGCCGACACGCCCTACGACACGATCGACGCCCTGATGGCCGAGAACCGGAGGTTCCCACCGTCCGAGGAGTTCAAGGCGAACGCTCTGGTCACCGGCACGTTCCTCTACGACGAAGCGGCCGAGGACGACGCCGGCTTTTGGGCCCGCCAGTCAGAGGCTCTGCTCGACTGGGCCGAGCCGTGGCACACCATCGTCGACTGGCAGCTTCCGAACGCGAAGTGGTTCGTCGGCGGCAGGCTCAACGTCTCCTACAACTGCCTCGACCGTCACGTGCTCGCCGGACAGGGCGACAAGGTCGCGATCCACTGGGAGGGTGAGCCCGGCGACACCCGCACGATCACCTATGCCGACCTGCTCGACGAAGTGTGCAGGTTCGCCAACGTGCTCAAGTCGCTCGGCGTCGAGCGCGGCGACCGTGTCAACATCTACCTGCCGATGATCCCCGAGGCGGCCGTCGCGATGCTCGCCTGCGCGCGCATCGGCGCCGCCCACAGCGTCGTGTTCGGCGGCTTCTCGGCGCAGTCGCTGCGCGACCGCATCAACGACGCCGAGGCCAAGGTGCTGATCACCGCCGACGGCGGCTACCGCCGCGGCTAGGTGTTCGCGCTGCAAGACTGCCGCCGACGAGGCTCTGTCAGCACACGCCATCCATCGAACACGTCGTGGTGGTGCGGCGCGGCGGCAACGACGTGGCCATGGTCGCAGGGCCGCGACCACTGGTACCACGACCTGATGGCCGATGCGTCGAGCCGACTGCGCGGCCGAGCCGATGGACGCCGAGCAGCTGCTGTTCCTGCTCTACACCTCGGGCACGACCGGCAAGCCGAAGGGCATCATGCACACGTCCGGTGGCTACCTCACGCATGTCGCCTACACGCACAAGTACGTCTTCGACCTCCATCCCGACACCGACGTCTTCTGGTGCACCGCCGACGTCGGCTGGATCACCGGCCACAGCTACATCGTGTACGGCCCGCTCGCCAACGGCGCCACGCAGGTCATGTACGAAGGGCGTGCCCAACCATCCGGGCAACGACCGCTTCTGGGAGATCATCGAGAAGTACGGCGTCACGATCTTCTACACCGCACCCACGACGATCCGCACGTTCATGAAGTGGGGGGCGGGCGAGCCGGCCAAGCACGATCTGTCCTCGCTCCGACTGCTCGGCTCGGTCGGAGAGCCGATCAACCCCGAGGCCTGGATGTGGTACCACGAGCACATCGGCGAAGGGGCGGTGTCCGATCGTCGACACCTGGTGGCAGACCGAGACGGGCGGCATCATGATCAGCCCGTTGCCGGGCGCGACGAGCACGAAGCCGGGTTCCGCGACGTTCCCGTTGCCGGGGGTGTCGGCCGAAGTGGTCGACGACGCCGGTGATCGTGTCGATGTGGGCGGCGGCTACCTGACCCTGACGCGACCGTGGCCGGGAATGTTGCGCGGGATCTGGGGCGACCATGAACGATTCGTCGAGACCTACTGGACCCGCTTCCCGGGGCGCTACTTCGCAGGCGACGGGGCCAAGCTCGACGACGACGGGTACCTGTGGTTGCTCGGACGGGTCGACGACGTGATGAACATTTCCGGCCACCGCATCTCGACCACCGAGGTCGAGTCGGCGCTGGTGTCGCACCCGGCGGTGGCTGAAGCGGCCGTGGTCGGAGCGACCGATGCCACGACGGGCCAGGCGATCATCGCCTACGTCATCCTGCGCGGCGGTGAAGACGTCGACGAGCAGTTGCTGCGTCAGCATGTGGCCGACGAGATCGGAGCGATCGCCAAGCCGAAGAAGATCTACATCACGCCGGATCTGCCCAAGACGCGATCCGGCAAGATCATGCGCCGACTGCTGCGTGATGTCGCCGAGGGCCGCAACATCGGCGACACGACCACGCTCGCCGACTCCTCCATCGTCGACGAACTGCAGGCCCGGGCCCTCGCCGGCGGCGACGACGACTGACCTTCCGAGCACATCGGAGGTGCTCAAGATTCGGGCAACTCGTGCCGATACTGCCTTCATGAGTCCGCCTGACGTCGAACGTGGGATCACTCTGCCGACGTTGACCTGGGAGCCCGTCGTCGACGACGCAACGGCGGCGCCTGTGGCGCCTGCCGACCCGTCGTCGATCCTGCCGCCACCGCCTCCTGCGCCTGCTTCGCCAGCCCCTCCAGCCCCTCCTGCTCGTGCGGCTGCCGTAGGCGAGGGCGTTCCCTCCCAGGGCTCACCTGACGTGGATCGTGACGTGCCGGCCGCGGCGACATCCGACGACGACGGTCTCTTCGCGGGCATCTCGATGAGTTTGCGCCTCGGCGCTCCGGCAGGGGACGGCACGATCGGCCCGCCGCCTGCACCCGAGGTACCGCTTGGCCCTGACGCGGCGTCGGCAGCGACTGTTCCGCCGGCGCCCGACGTGGCCGCACCAGCGCCGATGACCGATCCCGTGCCGCAGATCGCACCTGTCGCGGCCTTTGCGCCGGCGGAGTTCCGGCTGTCCATCAGCCCGCTCACATTCGCCGACATCGTGAATGACCGGGTCCCGCCGAGCGATCAGCCGATCGAGCCCACCGACGACGTCGTCGAGCATCCCGACGTTGCCGACGTTTTCGACCATGCCGACGATGCGCTTCCCCCCATTCGTGAAGCGACGCCGGTCCCGCCTTACATTTCCGACGAGGCCGGCATCCTGGCGCCTGGCGTCTCGGCGCCGGCCGTCCCGGGACCTGACGTGGCGATCACGACGACGCTGCCCACCCTCGGCCCTTCAGCGGTGCCGCTGCTGCCCGGAGCCGATCCCGGTCCATATCCGAGCGCGGTCGGTCCCGGGCCGACGCTGCAGCCCAATCAGGCCCATGCTCCGAGCCCGATGCCGGTGTTCAGTCCGTTTGCCCTTGCGGTTCCGCAACAGAGCAAGCCGAACAAGCGTCGCGGGCGCAGGGGCATTCGTCTCGTCGTCACGCTGTTGGTGCTCGCCGGCGTCGTCGCCGCGGCGATCGTCTACGGCAGGCCGTACCTCTTTCCGGACGACTGGGAAGCCAACGCGAAGCCCTACGCATCGGCAGTCGAGGATGTCACCGGCGTCGAGTTCACCGAAGCCGTCACCGTCACGGCCGAACCAGCGGCCACGTTCGATCCGCGAATGGTGACCCACCTCACGGCCGACTGGCAAGCTCAGCTTCCGATGTGGCGCGCTCTCGGTCTGGCGAGTGGCGACGTGACCCCGCAGGTGCTCGGCGAGCTGTTGGCCGGATGGGAACCTGCGCAGTACTCGACTGCCGACGGCCAGATCTACCACATCGACACGCTTGTCGGAGCGGCCCTCGATGCCGAACTCACGGACGCGATGACCGCGGCGTCGCTCGACCAGCAGTTCGGCTGGGCGCTCGGTCAGAGCGAGCGCACGCTCGACGACGCCGCCCTCACCGAAGCACAGGTGATGGCGCAATCCAACGCCACCAGGATGGCGAGCGCGTACTCCACACAACTCGATGCCGCGCCAACAGCACCTCTCGTGTACCTGCCTGCCGTCTTGTCGTATCAGGCGCTCGCGCCGGCGATGTACGCCGAGCTGCTGGCTCCCGTCGACCCCGGCGCCACGAACCCCCTCGATGGCATCGGGGCCGGCAGCCCCGGGCCGCTTCCATCGAAGGTCCCCGTGATGGCGGGCGCCCCGGTGCTCGCTCCCGGCGATGTGACGAGCGCGGAGCCGGTTGCAATGGATCGCAGCTTCTGGTACCTGGTGTTCGCCGGCCACCTCGATCCGGCGACGGCGTACGCCGCGAGCGAGTCGGTCGTCGAGAGCTCGCTCACGGTCGCACAGCGTTCGGGAACCACGTGTGCCTACACGACCTTCTCGGGTGGCGACCTGGTCCAGACGGAGACGCTGCGATCGGCGCTCGAATCCTGGGTGGGCGGTGCGCCGGCTGAACAGACGAGTTCGTTCGCGGTACTGCCGGGCGGTGACCCGCAGATGGTCTCGTGCGACCCCGGCCCGCAAGCGGCCGGTGCGAGCCGGCTCGGCGTGGCCCGTGAGCTGATCGGATGGCGTTCGGCCGAGCTGGCCACGATCGCCGGCGTCCAGGCCGTTGGTGGTGGTGACGGCGAGATCGCAGCCGCGCTCGATCGCCTCGCACAGAGCACGGTCGGCGCCCAGCTCGCCGGATCACCCCTCGATGAAACACCCGTCGCGGCCGCGGCGGCCGCGCGGGCGGCCGTCGAGGCGGTCGTGACACCTCCGGCGCCACCGCCCGTCACCGACTGACAGCCTGCCTGCCGCCGCCCGGCAGCACCGCGCTTCGGGGTGGCGCGGGCAGGGTGCGGTCTCGGTCCGATCAGTCGCGAAAGTTCTCGAACTGCAGTGGGATGCCGATGTCCTCGGCCTTCAGCATGGCGATGACGCTCTGGAGCGCATCGCGCTTCTTCGCCGTCACCCTGATCGACTCTCCCTGGGTCTGGCTCGACGTGCCCTTGTCGGCCTTTTCCTTGATCAGCTTGTTGATCTCGCGTGCCTTCTCCGAGGAGATCCCGACCTTGATCGTGACGACCTGGCGAACCGTGTTCTGCGTCGCCTCCTGCACATCTCCGTAGTCGACGCCACGTAACGACACGCCTCGCTTCACGAGCTTTTCCTCGAGCACCGTACGCAAGGCGACGAGGCGATCCTCGCTCGCGGTGTGGAGCGTGATGACCATGCCGTTCTGGTCGATCGAAGAATTGGTGTTCTTGAAATCGAATCGCGTACCGATCTCACGTTGCGCCTGATCGACCGCGTTGCGAACCTCCTGGGCGTCGACCTCGGACACGACATCGAAGCTTGGCATGCCGCGAGGATATCCGGCCGCAAATCGGCCAGTGGCGCTCACGGCGGCGACAGGTACGCTCTCAGCGCCTCGTTCGGCGCCGGTTCGTCGAACGAGGCGGGATGGGTCGGTGCCCGAGTGGCCAAAGGGAGCAGGCTGTAAACCTGCCGGCGTAGCCTTCGAAGGTTCGAATCCTTCCCGGCCCACCAGATCGGTCTCGGCTGCGCATTCGGCGCAGCCGAGACCGAATCGCACGGCGTCGAGTGCTTCGAGCGCTTCAGCCGGTCGGGCGATTGGGCGAGGGCTCCGGCCGATCGGGCGGTCAGAGCATCAGTTGCATCACGGCCACGTCGAGCCAGCGGTTGAACTTGCGGCCGACTTCGCGTTCGATCCCGACGAGATCGAACCCGCACGATGCGTGTAGGGCGCGCGACGCCTCGCTCGATGCCTCGATCCGAGCGACCACGGTGTGAAAGCCGGAATCGCGCGCGACCGCGATCAGGTGCTGCATCAGCGCCGAGCCGATCCCCACGCCTGCGTGTTCGCGTGACACGTACACCGAGTTCTCGACGGTTGTGCGGTAGGCGGCGCGCTCCTTGTACGGCGACAGCGAGGCGAACCCGACCACCATGTTGGGCTGGTCCGGCATGTTGGGCTGGTCCGGCATAGTGGGCTGGTCCGGCATAGTGGCAACCACGGCTGAGAAGGCGCCCGAGCGGTCGGCGAGCCACCGGCGCTGTTCGTCGAGTGTCCGGGGCACCAGGTCGAAGGTACTGGTGTGGTTGGTGACCTCGACGTTGTAGATCGCCCTGATCGCCGGGGCATCGTCGACGGTCGCCAACCTGACCGTGACGGCGTGGGCGCGGTGACGGGGGGCTCGGTCGGAAACGGGTGCCATCGCCGGGCGAGCGTACTGCGCACGCAGGGGCCCAACGGGCCCGAATCGCGCGGTGAATGTCCGGGCGCCGCCGATACACTTTCTCGCTTGGTCGCGGCGGTGCCGCGCCCCGAAGGGTGCCCCGGCACCTGGGAGGCAGGGTGCCCCGGCATTCTCGCAACGATGCTCCAGTGGTCACTGGGACATCGACAACGCCCGATGCCGCGGCATCGGGCTGCATCGCCCTCTTAGCTCAGTCGGTAGAGCACAGCCATGGTAAGGCTGGTGTCGTGGGTTCGATTCCCACAGAGGGCTCGACCAAGCGGTCGGGCATCCGCCCGGGCACGAGCCAAACCCCTGGCGGCGTAGCTCAGTTGGTCAGAGCATCCGGCTCATAATCGGAAGGTCATCGGTTCAAGTCCGATCGCCGCTACCAGAACGTCAATTCAACACAGTCAACGACATCAGCCTCAGGAGTGAGACGAAAGCAATGAGTAAGCAGAAGTTCGAGCGTACGAAGCCGCATGTGAATATTGGGACGATGGGTCATATTGATCATGGGAAGACGACGTTGACGGCGGCGATTTCGAAGACGTTGTCGGAGCGTGGGTTGGCTGAGTTTCACGTCGTTCGACAATATTGACAAGGCGCCTGAGGAGAAGGCGCGGGGGATTACGATTTCGATTGCTCATATCGAGTATGAGACGGAGAATCGGCATTATGCGCATGTGGACATGCCGGGTCATGCTGATTACATCAAGAACATGATTACTGGTGCGGCGCAGGTTGATGGTGCGATTTTGGTGGTTGCGGCGACGGATGGTCCGATGCCGCAGACGCGTGAGCATGTGTTGTTGGCCCGTCAGGTTGGTGTGCCGTCGATCATTGTGGCGTTGAACAAGGCGGACATGGTCGATGATGAGGAGTTGTTGGAGTTGGTGGAGCTCGAGGTGCGTGAGTTGTTGAACGAGTATGAGTTCCCGGGTGATGATGTGCCGGTGGTGCGGGTGTCGGCGTTGAAGGCGTTGGAGGGTGACGCTGAGTGGCAGGAGAAGATCATGGAGTTGATGGCTGCTGCTGATTCGTTCATTCCGGAGCCGGTGCGTGAGTTGGACAAGCCGTTCTTGATGCCGATCGAGGATGTGTTCACGATTACGGGTCGTGGCACGGTGGTGACGGGCAAGGTGGAGCAGGGGGTTGTTCATACGGGTGATGAGATCGAGATCGTCGGGTTGCGTGCGACGCAGAAGACGACGTGTACGGGTGTGGAGATGTTCCGGAAGTTGCTCGATGAGGGTCAGGCGGGTGACAACATTGGTGCGTTGTTGCGTGGGACGGCGAAGGAGGATGTGGAGCGTGGGCAGGTGTTGTGTAAGCCGGGGAGTATCACGCCACGGCTTACACCGGCAGTCCTGGCCGCGTTGCCCACAGCGAGCGCCGATTTTCTGTTTGAGATTGGCACAGAAGAACTGCCCGCCGTGATCTGAATGCGGTTTTGGCGCAGTTGAAAGAACGCGTTTCTGCCTGGTTAATCGAGCTGCGTTTAGCCTGCGGCGAAATTACAGTCGTGGGTACCCCTAACGTTTAACCGTCATGGTTAAAGATCTGGCGGGTGCGCAGCCAGACCGCGAATCGCTGGTCAAGGGTCCACCTGCCAGCCGCGCATTTGATGAGCAGGGCAAGGCCACCCAAGCCGGGGAAGGTTTCGCGCGTAGCCGCGGCCTGGAGGCCGGCCAATTACAGGTGGAAGAAATCGACGGCGGCCAATATGTCGTAGCGCGCGTTTTCGAAAAAGGCCAACCTGGCGTGGCTGTTTTAGCCGAAGCACTGCCCGGTCTAATTGCCGGCCTGCGCGTTGATAAAACCATGCGTTGGAATGCTTCGGGTGCGGCTTTTTCGCGGCCGATCCGCTGGCTGTTGGCGTTATTTGGCAAAACGGTAGTCCCCTTTAGCTATGCCGGCCTGATTTCTGGCGACAGTACGCGCGGGCTGCGTTTCCGTGATCCCGAAACCTGTGTGGTGGATGGCATTCCGGCCTACCAGGCATTCCTGCGCTCACAGGGTATTGTACTCAACCCGGCAGAACGCTCGCGCAGCATTCTGGAGCAGACTTAAAAAATGATTACCGAGTCGGGCGGCGACCCTCAGCAGGTCGACCCGGAACTGCTGGAAGAAGTAACCAACCTGGTGGAAGCCCCCACTGCATTGCGCGGTTCCTTTACGGCTTACCTGCGGCTGCCAGCGGAGGTGCTCGTTTCGGTGATGAAAAAGCACCAGCGCTATTTCCCGGTCTACCGGGCAGACGGCAGCCTGATGCCTTGATTTTGTTGTCATCCGCAACGGAGACG
>CAVPET010000002.1:0-14412 GCA_963703525.1 Ilumatobacteraceae bacterium
GGTTGTCGGCCTGGGCACACCGCGTCGAACTCCAAGCGGTCAAGTCTGGTTCGCTTACCCGGGCGGGCCTCGATGGCGGCGACGGGCACTCGGGCGGTATGTGCTTCGACCGATCCAGTTCTGAGAACGACGGGAACGGTCGGGCCGGATTCTCGATCCAGCGTAGTTCAGCGGGCGTACCCGGTGACGGTGTCGGCAGCGTCGATGAGCCAGCCGGGGTAGACGCCGACGGCGATCGTGAAGACCGTGGCGGCCGTGATCGCCAATCCGGCGGAGAATGGGATGGTGACCCGTTCGGCATCGTCGGCGGCCGGGGTCAGCCACATGCTCACGATGATTCGCAGGTAGACGAACGCGGCGACGACACCGGCGACCATCGCGATGATCGCGATGGCATAGCTGTGCTCGTCGACAGCAGCCTGGATGACGCCGAACTTGGCGACGAAGCCGGTCGTCAACGGCACACCGGCCTGCGCGAGCAGGAACACTGTGAACGCGATCGCCAGCGCCGGCCGACGGCTGATGAGGCCCTTGAACGCATCGATGCCCGTGTCACCGCCCTGCTGACGGGATACGACTGTGACCACGCCGAACGAGCCGATCACCAACACGGCGTAGAGCATCAGGTAGAGCACCACCGCCGGCATTCCCGCGCCGGCGTCGGCCTCACCGGCCTGGTGGGCAGCCGCCTCGACGCCGACGAGGACGAAACCGGCGTGGCTGATCGACGAGTAGGCCAGCATCCGCTTGACGTTCGTCTGCACGACGGCGAGGAACGATCCGACGAGCAGCGACAGCAGCGACAGCACCCAGATGACCGGGCGCCAGTCGTCGCGGTAGAAGGGCAGGGCGATGACGAGCACGCGCAGCACCGCGGCGAACGCGGCCGCCTTGCCGACCGACGCCATCAAGGCCGTGACCGGTGATGGGGCGCCCTGGTACACGTCGGGCGCCCAGACGTGGAACGGCACGGCGGCGACCTTGAACCCGAGGCCGACGATGAGCATCGCCAGCCCGGCGAGGGCCAGGGCGTTCGGGCCCGTGACGTCGACGGTCGTCTGCATCGCCACGACCATCTCGCCGATGTTGGTCGTGCCGGTCGCGCCGTAGATCAGTGCGATCCCGTAGAGGAAGAACGCCGAGGAGAACCCGCCGAGCACGAAGTACTTGAGGCCGGCCTCTGCGCTCTGCGCAGCTACGACGATCGCTCGCCGCCAGGACGTAGAACGCGAGCGACAACGTCTCGAGGCCGAGGAACAGCACGATGAGGTCGTTGGCCGATGCCATCACGACGCCGCCGATCGCGGCCACCATGTAGAGGGCGTAGATCTCGGGGCCGTCGTTCGGCGTGCCGCGCAGGTAGCTCGTCGGTGAGCAGCGACACCAGCAGCACGTGCGATGCAGATCGTGATCGTGAGGAACATCGACAGGGTGTCGAACGCGATCGTTCCTCCGACGAGCGTGGTCGGGTCCGTTGTCGCTGATGTCGTCCCACTGGACCATCGCCAAGGCACCCGCGGCGCCGGCGACGCGGCCGTGGCATCGCGTACAACCACTTCGGCCACTTCGGGGTGAGCGCCCCAGCGAGCATGAGCACGAGCGCTGCCGCCGAGCAGGATGAGCATCGGCGACAGTGCGAACCAGCCGACCTCCGGACCGACGAAGGTGTCGAGCTGCTGCGACATCAGCCGTCACCCTCCTGCTCGCCCTCGGCGGGTTCCTCGTCGCCGTGAGCAGGCTCCGCTGCGTCGTGCTCACCGATCTGGATCGTCGGCTCCGGCTCGACGTAGTCGGTGTGGTCCTCGACGTGGCTGATCAGCCGTCGATGCTCGGCTCGATCCGATCGAGCACCGGCTTCGGGTACACGCCCATGAACACGATGGCGGCCGAGGAACGGCAGCAGCACGCGGCCCTCTTTGAGCGTCAGTTCGGGGAACGACTTGTTCGCCTCGTCGGGCTCACCGTGGAACACCCGCTGGTAGGCCCACAGCAGGTAGAGCGCAGCGAGGATCACACCCGATCGCGGCGACGACCGTCCACCAGCGTGCGGTGAGGAACGACCCGATCAGGATCAGGAACTCGCCGACGAACCCGTTGAGGCCGGGCACGCCGATCGACGACAGCATCACGACCATGAAGCCGGCAGCGAAGATCGGCGCCACCTGCTGGATGCCCTTGAGCTCGGCGATCTAGCGGGTCGTGCGGCGCTCGTAGATCATGCCGACGAGCAGGAACAGCGCGCCGGTGGACACGCCGTGGTTGATCATCTGGATCACGGCGCCGGACAGCGACTGGCTGGTGAACGCGAAGGTGCCGAGCACGATGAAGCCCATGTGGGCCACCGACGAGTACGCCACGAGGCGCTTGAGGTCCGTCTGCATCGTGGCGACGATCGCACCGTAGATGATGCCGATCACGGCCAGGGTCAGCCAGAGCGGCCGGCTCCAGAACGACGGCCTCGGGGAAGAGGTACAGCCCGAAGCGCAGCAAGCCGTACGTGCCGAGCTTGAGCATCACGCCGGCCAGCACGACCGAGCCGGCCGTCGGCGCCTGGGTGTGGGCGTCGGGCAGCCAGGTGTGCACCGGTAAGATCGGCGACCTTGACCGCGAACGCGACGGCGAACGCGAAGAACAACCAGCGGCCGGTGGACGCGGCGAAGTTGGCGCCGTCGGCGATCTCGACGAGGTCGAACGTGGTGTAGCCGAGATCACGGCTGGCAAGGGCGACGGTGGCGATCAGCCCGACGAGCATGAACGCCGAGCCGAGCATCGTGAACAGGAAGAACTTGGTCGCCGCGTAGACCCGGTTCTCGTAGCCCCATCCGCCGATGAGGAAGTACATCGGGCACGAGCACGATCTCGAAGAAGACGAAGAAGACGAACAGGTCGAGGCTGAGGAAGCTGCCCATCACCCCGGCCTGCAGCATCAGCAGCCAGGCGAGGTACGGCTTGTCGTCGTGATGCGGGTCGACGCCGACGATCGCCAGCGGGAACAGCACCCCGGTGAGCACGACGAGGAACAGCGAGATGCCGTCGACGCCGAGGTGCCACGAGATGCCCCACGGCTCGATCCAGGTGTGCATCGACACGAACTGGAACTCGGCGTCGCTCGTCTCGAACGAGGCCAGCAGCCAGACCGTGCATCGCGGCCGTGCCGACCGATGAGAGCAGTGCCAGCAGCTTGGCGTACTCCGGGCGTGACCTGGGGGTGAGCGCGACGAGCAGCGCACCGAGGATCGGCAGGAGCACGATCGTGGTGAGGATCGGGAATTCGAGGCTCACGCCTTCCGCGGCCGGCATCAGACGATCCCCCGGATCACGACGAACCAACCGAGCAGGAGCACCACGCCGATGCCGATGATCGATGCGTACTGGCGGACGTAACCGGTCTCGCCCTTGCGCACTTCGGTCGCGGTTTCACGCACGACGACAGCCATACCGTTGACGGCGCCGTCGACGACGACGGTGTCGAACGCGACCGCGCCCTCGAAGCCCTGACGGCCCGGGTGGCCCATGAACCAGCTGATCGCATGGTCGTAGTACCAGCCTTCGGCGAACAGCTTCGGTTCGAAGGCCTTGATTCGCCGGCGCTGGTAGATCAACCAGGCGAGCGCGATGCCGACGAGCGAGCAGGCGACGGCGAGCAACAGCAGCAGCACGAGATGGTCGTCGGCCCACGTGCCGTGGATGTCCGCCTCACCGAATCCGACGACGGGGTACAGCCAACCTCCGAGCCGGTGCTCGAACCGGTCGGGAATGATGCCGAGATGCGGCAGTTGCATCACCCCTCCCACCGCTGCGAGGACGCCGAGCACGACGAGCGGGATCAGCATGATCGGCGGGGACTCGTGCGGCTTGAACTCACCGTGGGCCCCGTGGGTGGCGACTGGCTCTTCGCCTTCTTCGAGCACCGGGGCTTCGTCGTCGTTCGCGTAGCTCTCCCACTTCGCCTTGCCGAAGAAGGTCATGATCACCTGGCGGGTCATGTAGAGCGCTGTCAGCAGCGCGGTCGACGTACACGACCACGTACAGCGCCGTGCTGTCGGCAGCGGCGAACAGCATGATTTCGTCCTTCGACCAGAACCCGGCGAACGGCGGCACGCCCGCGATCGCCAGCCAACCGACGATGAAGGCGCCGGCCGTGATCGGCATGAACTTCGCCAGTTGGCCCATCTTGCGCATGTCCTGCTCGTCGTGCATGCCGTGGATGACCGAGCCGGATCCGAGGAACAGCAGCGCCTTGAAGAAGGCGTGGGTGATCATGTGGAAGACGGCGGCGACATAGGCGCCGGTACCGATGGCGAGGAACATGTAGCCGAGCTGGGAGATCGTCGAGTAGGCGAGCACGCGTCTTGATGTCGGTCTGCGCGAGCGCGATCGTGGCGGCGAGGAAGGCCGTGATCACACCGACCCAGGCGATGGTCGGGCCGACCCAGTCGGCAGCGACGGTCAGCACCGGGTTCACGCGCGCCATGAGATAGACGCCGGCGGTCACCATCGTGGCCGCATGGATGAGGGCCGACACCGGTGTCGGGCCGTCCATGGCGTCGGGCAACCACAGATACAGCGGAAGCTGGGCCGACTTGCCGACGGCGCCGATGAACAACAACGCGGCGATGCCGGTCGCCGTGGTCTGGGACAGCAACGACGACTCGGCGTTGTTGTTGAGCACGCTGAAGCTCAGCGAACCGACCGCGGAGAAGGTGAGGAACATGGCGAGCATGAAGCCCCAGTCGCCGACGCGATTGGTGACGAAGGCCTTCTTGCCGGCGGTGGCAGCCGACTCACGGGTGTGCCAGAACGCGATCAGCAGGTACGAGCAGGTGCCGACGCCCTCCCAGCCCAGGAACGTGACGAGCATGTTCTCGCCGAGCACCAGCACCATCATCGAGAAGACGAACAGGTTGAGGTACAGGAAGAACTTCGAGAACTTGGGGTCACCGTGCATGTAGCCGATCGACGTACAGGTGGATCAGTGCGCCGATACCGGTGACGAACAGACACATCGTGATCGACAGCGGATCGGCGAGGAACGCGAGGTCGACCTGCAGGGAGTTGACCGGAACCCACGAGAAGAGCGCCTCGACGTGCGAGCGCTCGGCTGCGTCCATACCGACGAGATCGATGAACACGCCCACCGACACGACGAACGACGCGGCCACCATGAGCGTGGCGAAGTAGCCGGAGGCCGGCTCACCGAGCCGGCGACCGAACAGCAAGATGAGCAGGAACCCGGCCAACGGGAAGGCAGGGATCAACCACAAGACGTCAAGCACAGCGCAGTCAGCCCTTCAGCTCGGCGAGGTCGTCGGCAGTTGCGCCAGGGTGGCTTCGCAGGATCGACACGAGGATGCCGAGGCCGACGACGACCTCGGCGGCGGCGACGACCATCACGAAGAACACCGCCGTCTGACCGTCGATGTCGCCGAGCTCCACCGACAATGCGACGAACGTGAGGTTGGCGGCGTTCAACATCAGTTCGACACACATGAACATGACCAGCGGATTGCGACGTACGAGGAGGCCGACCGCGCCGATCGAGAACAGCACGGCCGCGAGCAACAGGTACCAGGTCGGCTCGATGAGCAGCGATCACGACGCATCACCGTCATCCGTCCGGCTGCCGGTGGTCTGGGGCAGGCGCCGGGTCACCAGGACCGTGCCGGTGACGGCCACGATCAACAGCACCGAGGCGAGTTCGAGCGCGAACACATAGTCGCCGTACAGGCTCTCCCCGAGCTGTTGGATGTTGCCGTCGTGTGGGGCGTTCCGTCCTGCCACGGCCAGCCCGGTTCCGGGGTTGATCTGGAGCGCATCGCGCGCCGCGGACGATGGCCGCGCCCAGCAGGCCCACGAGCCCGACGCCCATGACCAGCGCCAAAGGGCGCTGCAGCCGGATCGGCTCGATCTTGAGATCCATCGCTTCGTCGACGCCGAGCAGCATGATGACGAACAGGAACAGCACGACGATCGCGCCGGCATAGACGATGATCTGCACGACGGCGACGAAATGCGCTCCGAGCGCGACGAACTGCACAGCGACGCCGAACAGCGTGAGCACGAGGCCGAGCGCGGCATGGACCGGGTTCCGCAGGCGATGACGCCGACGGCGCCACCGAGGATCATCACCGCGGCCGAGAAGAACACCACGTATTCGAAGAAGGTGGCATCACTCACCGTTCGACCACCTTCACACCCTTCTGCAAACCGGCACGGTCGCGCAGCGGCTGCGCCGGCTCCGGTTCGCGTACGCCGTAGCCGAGTTCGCCGCTCCAGCCGACCGCACCTTCGAAGCGCGGCATCACCCGACGGCGCCGTGGCGCGCATCCACCCGCTCGTGAGCACGTCGTCACCCTCACGCCAGTCTTCCCATGGCAGGTGCTTGGGCTTGCCGTCGTCGTCGACGACCAGCTCGGCCTTGGTGTAGATCGCGTCCCGGCGATTGGTGAACGAGAACTCGAACAGCTTCGACTCGGTGATCGCCTCGGTCGGGCAGGCCTCGACGCACAGGTCGCAGTGGATGCAGCGCAGGTAGTTGATCTCGTAGATCGAACCCGAAGCGCTCGCCCGGCGAGGTGGGATTCTCCGGGTCGTTGTCGGCACCACGGACGTGGATGCAGTCGGCCGGGCACACGCCGGCACACAGCTCGCACCCGATGCACTTCTCCATGCCGTCTTCGTAGCGGTTGAGCACGTGACGACCGTGGAGGCGTTCGGGGCGGCGGCAACTTCTCGTCGTGCTGGACGTCACGGGCGTCGGAGTTCTTCTTCCTGGCACGGCGCCCACCCGAGTACTCGGTGGTCACCCGGTCGCCGCCGAACAGCCGGTGTTGGCGGATGGTGACTGCGAATCCGTCGAGATAGCCCATCAGCTCGCTGCTCCTGCTCGGTTGGACTTGCTGACCCTGAGTGCGAGGCCGAACAGGGCGATACAGACAGCGGCCACGGCCAAGCTGATCAGCACGACGCGAACGCTGTCGACGGCGTCCCCGTCGGGCGAGAACTCGCGCAGCGCGGCGAGCAGCAGGAACCAGCCGAGCGAGATCGGGATCAAGACCTTCCAGCCGAGGTCCATCAGCTGGTCGTAGCGCAGGCGCGGGAGCGTGCCGCGGAACCACACGTACATGTAGAGCAAGGCGAAGAGCTTGAGCACCAGCCAAGCCGTGCCACCGAGCGGGCCGAGAAACCCGAACAGGTCGAAGCTCCCGATGATGATCGGCTGCGGCCCGCCGAGGAACAGCGTGACGATCACGAGTGACATCGTGATCACGTTCATGAACTCGGCGAGGAAGAACAGGGCAAAGCGGATGCTCGAGTACTCGGTGTTGAAGCCACCCACGAGTTCCTGTTCGGCTTCGACGAGGTCGAACGGCGGACGGTTCAGCTCGGCCGTCGCGGCGATCACGAAGATGACGAACGGCACGATGCCGGTGGAGATCAGGTTCCAGTCGGTGAAGTCGTTCTGGACGGTGACGATGCCCGACGTCGACAACGTGCCCGAAGACAGCAGCACGGCGGCAAGGCTCAGGCCGAGCGCCGCCTCGTAGGAGATCATCTGAGCCGATGCCCGCACCGAACCGAGCAACGGGTACTTCGAGCCGCTGGACCAGCCGGCGAGCATGATGCCGTACACGGCGATCGACGACAGCGCGAGCACGAGGAGGATGCCGATCGGCGGGTCGGCGAGTTGCACCCGCGTGAGGTGGCCGAGCAATCTCGACGGTGCCGTCCTTGCCATTGCTGAAGTCGCCACCGAGCGGAATCACCGACCAGACCAGGAACGCCGGCACGAAGGCCAGGAACGGGGCGAGACGGAACACGATCCGATCGGCTCGGTTGGGGAGCAGATCCTCCTTGAAGAACAGCTTGACGCCGTCGGCAAGGGTCTGCAGGATCCCGAACGGGCCGGCCTTGTTGGGCCCGACGCGGTTCTGCATGCCTGCCACGACCTTGCGCTCGTACCACACCATGAACATCGTGCCGACGAGACCGACGACGAACACGATCACCACCTTGAACGCGACGATGACGAGCGGCGTCCACAGCAGCCCGCTGTCGAGAAGTGGATCGAGGGCGAGCATCAGACCCGCTCGATCCTGACATCGGTGACAGGCGCGGCGGCGTCGATGATCTCTTCGATCGTGCCGCCGGGCTGGTTGAACGGCGACCACAACACCCCGCGTGGCACCGACTCGTTCGCCGTGATCGGGAGCACCGTGGTCGCTCTGCCGCTGATGACTCTCACATCGTCGCCGTCGGTGACACCCAGCGCGTCGAGATCGAGTGGGTTGACGTGGGCGCCCGACCCGGCCGCGAGGTTGACCAACGAGGGTGACATCTCGGTGCCGACGGCACGATCGTAGAGCTTGCGACTGACCACGAGTCGATAGTCATAGCTGTTGCGGCCGGTAGCGGAAAAGAGACGGCGGGGAGCGTTGCCGGGTGCGGGCCGGTCAGCACACCGTTCGGCTGGGCGACAAGGGCCGCCCGGGTGACGGCCGCGTACACGGGCACGGTGTCGGCGAGCACGTCGGTGAGCTGCTCGACGGTCGACACGGAACGCAACGCGTGGTCGGCAGGGAGCGATCGATCGCCGATCCGGAGCCCGAGCTCGATAGCGATCATCCAGTCGGGACGGCTCGTTCCGGCCGGTGTGACCTGTTGTGCGAGCGTCGACACACGACCCTCGAGATTGGTCGTGGAGCCGGCCTTCTCGCCGAACGCGGATGCCGCCAGCACCACGTCGGCCAACTGCGTCGACGCCGATGGGAACGTGTCGATCGAGATGATCCGACGCGCCCCGCGAGTGCCCGACGCGCGAGGTCGGCGTCGGGACAGTCGTTGATCGGGTCGGCGCCGAGGAGCACCAGCAGGTCGATCTTGCCATCGGCTGCGGCACGCAACGTGGCGAGGCCGTCGCGGTCGTCGCGGGCAGGAGCGAGCCCGACCGACAGCGCACCGACGACGTTGCCGCGACGGAGCGCCGGGAGCACCGTCGCCGATGGAATGCCGCCGAGTAGCGCCTGCAGCGCGGCGACCGTGGCCTCGGCGGGCTCGGCGAGGTTGGGCCGGCCGGCGACGATCACGACCTTGCCCTTGGCGAACTGCTCCGCGATCTCATCGTCGGCCAGCGCCGAGGCGACCGCCGTCTGCTGGGTTCCCGGCTCGTGACGGATCGACTTCCACGCATATCGGGACAGTCCCGACTCCACGGTCGAGAACTCGACGATCCGGCTGCGACGCTTCTCCACGGCATCACGCAGCCGCAGGTAGAGCACGGGGAGCTCTTCCTTGAGATCCGGGCCGAGCAGCACGATGGTGGTGGCGTCGGCCGCATCGTCGATCGTTGCCCGTGGCAGCCCGAGCACCCCGGTGGGCAGGCCGTCGCCGAGTTGGGCATCGCGGTGGGTGATGCCGATCGCGTCGGCCAGTTGCGCCCACGCGAACGCGTCCTCGTTCGACCCGCGTGCGCCGCCGAGCAGCGCCAGGCTCTCGGGCCCGCCGGACTCGATCGCCTCGACGATCAGGCGGGCGGCAGCCTCGAGGGCCGTGTTCCACGACGTGTCGGTGAGGCCGGCTTGCGTGCGCAGCATCGGCGTGGTCAGGCGATTCGGCGACTTGTTCGCCTCGAAGTTGAAACGTCCGCGGTCACACAGCCATCCCCAGTTGACCGGGTCGGAGTCGACTCCCTGATAGCGCAGCACTTCGTCACGGCTCGACTGGATGACCGTCCGGCAACCGACCGAACAGGTGGTGCAGGTCGTCTCCTGTTGGCCGAGGTCCCACGGGCGGGCCTTGAAACGATACGGCTTGGCGGTGAGCGCACCGACCGGGCAGATCTGCACGGTGTTGCCCGAGAAGTACGAGGCGAACGGTTCGTCGGGGAACGTCATCACCTGGGTCTCGTTGCCACGGTTGATGAAGTGGATCAGGTGGTCGCCCGCGACCTCGTCGGCGAAGCGGGTACAGCGGTCGCACAGGATGCAGCGCTCGCGGTCGAGGAAGACGAGGTCGCTGATCGGCGATCGGCTTTTCGTAGTGTCGCTTCTCCTCGACGTAGCGGCTCTCGCCCGGACCGTGGCTGAAGGCCTGGTCCTGCAACGGGCACTCCCCGCCCTTGTCGCAGACCGGACAGTCCAATGGGTGGTTGACCAGCAGCAGCTCCAGCATCCCCTCCTGGGCGCGCCTGACACCCTCGGTCGCCGTGTTGACCACCTGTGCCTCGGCTACCGGTGTCATGCACGACACCACCATCATCGGGCCACGGGGGCCTTCGACCTCGACCATGCATTGACGGCACATGCCGACCGGCGCCATGCGCGGGTGATAGCAGAAGTGAGGGATGTACGTGCCTGTCGACAGCGCGGCTTCGATCACCGTGCTGCCACGTTCGAACTCGCCGGCGACGCCGTCGATGCTGACCGTCAACGTGGTCTTGGGCGCAGGCGCCGGTTCCACTTCGGTCTCGGTCTCGGTCTCAGGCACGGCCTCGGTCTCAGGCACGGCGTCGGTCTCGGGTGACTCGCTCATACGCCCGCTCCTGTGATGCCCGCCCCAATGACGCCGGAGGGGGCCGCGTCGTGCGCCGAGACGGGAATGGGGCGGCGTTGCGGACGCGGGCTCACGAGCGCTCGGAACTCCTCGGGGAACAGTGTCATCGCCGAGTGGATCGGCACGTATGCCGATGGTCCGACGAAGCAGATGGTGGTCATCTTGTAGGGGAACGCAACGGCTTCGAGCCCGAGGCGGGCGCTCGATGCGTGCGGCATGTCGCCGGGGCAGATGGTCTGGCCGACCTCGAGGATCGTCTCCAGGTCGGCGTCGGTGCCGTGACCGGCGACGATCCGCTCGACGAGGCGATACAGCCAGGTGCCCCCCTCGCGGCACGGCACACACTTGCCGCACGACTCGTGGGCGTAGAACTTCACGAGTGTCAGCGCCGCGGCGGGGATGTCGGTGGTCGAGTCCATCACAATCACCGCGCCGGAGCCGAGCATCGATCCGGCGGCGCCGGCCGCGGGCCCCTCGAAGGGGATGTCGAGCTGCTCGGGCAGGAACCACGGCGCCGACCCGCCACCCGGCACGAAGGCCTTGAGATCGAGCCCACCTCGGATGCCCTGAGCGAACTCATCGCCGTAGACGAGGTCGCGGAAGGTGGTGGAACCGTTGATCATCTCGTACACACCGGGCCGCACGACGTGGCCGGAGATCGCAATCAGGCGCGTGCCGGGCGACGTCTCGGATCCGATGGCAGTGTAGGCGGCGGAGCCCTCGCGGGCGATGAAGGGCAGGTTGGACAACGTCTCGACGTTGTTGACGATCGTCGGCATGCCGTACAGACCGACGGCGGCCGGGAAGTACGGCGGCTTGAGCCGCGGCATGCCGCGCTCACCCTCGAGCGACTCGATGAGGGCCGTCTCCTCACCGACGACATAGGCGCCCGCCCCCCAATGCAGCACGATGTCGATGCCGAACTCCGTGCCCAGGATGTTCTTGCCGACGTAACCGGCGGCGTACGCGTCGTTCAACGCCTGAGCGACCCGCTCGTGCGCCAGCGCCATCTCGCCGCGGATGTAGAGGAAGCACTGCGACAAGCCGGCGGCATAACCGGCGATCAGGCAGCCTTCGATGAGCTGATGCGGGTCGCACTCCATCAAGAGGCGGTCCTTGTACGTTCCCGGCTCGGACTCGTCGCCGTTGACCACGAGATACCGGGGCCACACGCCCTGGGGAGTGAATCCCCACTTGACGCCGGCCGGGAAGCCGGCACCACCGCGGCCCAGCAGCGTCGACTTGCGGACCTCGTCGTGCACCTCGCTCGGGGTCTTGGCGAGCGCCGCGCGCAGACCTTCGTAACCGCCGGTGGCGAGGTACCGCTCGAGGGTGTGGCCGTCTTCGTAGCGGAAACGTGAGGTGACGATCTGCGGGCGATCGCCGGGGTGGAACCCGGGCGCCCACGGATAGGGACTGGTGTCGCTCATGATGGGCTCACTTCGATCCAGGCAGGGCCGGTCGTGACATCGTCGGGATGCTGCGCGCCCACGGCGCGATCAGCGGGGATCTGCTGGCGGTTGCGCCCGAGGGTGCCGTGTGGCGGGATCTCGCCGTCGAGCGCGCCGGAGCGCAGATCGTCGACGAGGCGGTCGAACGAGTCCGGGGTGACGCGGTAGCGATGCCGGTAGTTGACCTGCAGCGTGGGCGCCTCGGTGCAGGCCGCCTGACACTCGGCGTGCTGCAACGTGATGAGGCCGTCGTCGGTAGTCGAGCCCGCCTTGATGCCGAGGGTCTGCTCGGCATGGTGCATCAGCGCCTCGGCGCCCAGCAGCGCACACGACATCGTGCCGCAGATGTTGATCAGGTACTTCCCGGTGGGTGCGAACCGGAACATCTCGTAGAACGACGCGGTGCCGTACACCTCGGCCGGCGTCACGTCGATCAGCTCGGCGACGTGGCGCATGGCATCCTCGGTGACGTAGCCGTTCTGTTGCTGGCTGAGGTGCACGAGTGGGATCAGCGCCGACTTCTTCTTCGGGTACCTCGCGATGATCTCCTTCGCCACGGTCACGTTGTGGTCGCTGAGACGGCTCATCGATCGACTCCTCCGAGCACCGGGTCGACGCTCGAGATGACCGCCACCGCGTCGGCAACGAGCCCACCGCGCATCATGTGCGGCAGGCACTGGATGTTCGCGAAGGAGGGGTCACGCATGTGCATCCGATACGGGTTCGCGGAACCGTCGCTCGCGATGTAGCAGCCGACTTCGCCACGGGGGCCCTCGATCGCCACGTACACCTCACCTTCCGGCACCTTGAAGCCCTCGGTGAAGAGCTTGAAGTGATGGATCAACGCCTCCATCGACTCGTCGATACGTGCTCGCGGCGGCGGCGTGACCTTCTTGTCCTGGATGCGATAGTCCCCCGACGGCATGCGGTCGAGGATCTGGCCGACGATGTGCATCGACTCGCGGATCTCGGCGAGGCGGATCGCGTAGCGGTCGAAGACAGTCGCCGTACGACCCGACGATCACGTCGAAGTCGACCTCGTCGTAGTGGAGGTACGGCAGGTCACGACGCAGATCCCATTCGACGCCGGTCGAGCGCAGGACCGGCCCGGTCGGCGCCGAGTGCCATCGCCTCGTTCGGGGTGATGACGCCGACGCCCTGGAGGCGTTCGCGCCAGATCGGCTGGCCGGTCATCAACGATGTCGTACTCGTCGAGACGAGCGGGGAGCAGGTCGAGGATGCGCAAGCACGCCGTCGCGCCAGCCGGCCGGGAGGTCGGCGGCGACGCCACCGGGGCGGACGAAGTTGTGGTTCATCCGCAGGCCGGTGACCTCCTGGAAGAACCGCAGCACCTCCTCGCGCTCGCGCCAGCCGTAGATCATCATCGACACCGCGCCGAGATCCATGCCGTTGGTCGCCATGAACAGCAGATGGCTGGCCATCCGGCTCAGCTCGGCCAGCAGCATGCGGATCCAGACCGCCCGCTCCGATCTATCCGTCTGTTTCGGGAGAAGCCACTCAGTATAATCCACCTATTAAGGTTAAGTTTATTATAGTCTAAATAGTATGCTTATTTTATTCTTCTTTCTGGTATTGTTGATAATTCTTGAATTAATTTATGTATATTTATTTGCTCATAAATTTCAAAGAGTTTATTATATCTATCTCTATTGTTAAGGAAATCAGCGTCAAAATTTCTGGACATAATACCTTGTATTGTGTTTATAACTCCAGAACCACTGTTGTGAACAATCGTTTGAAAATTTACCCAGCTCATTTCTCTGACCGCAAAAGCTCTACTGTTGGAACATTACCGCCCCAAATCGGTCATAAATGGATGAACGAAAATAGCTCTCATCACGACGCTATTGGAATTTCTAATCCCGCATATGTTTATTCGATAAACACAACATTGCTCCATATCGGACGATGAATAGGAGAAAGGCAGCAATCCACAAAGCTGCTGCAGTCACCAAAAACGTCATGAGAAACTCGGTGAAAAACGCAGCAGTCACGCGAAGAATGGTGGCACTAAACACACAGAGATAGAGAGCGACGGTAACGCAATCCGCACTAAGAACACCACCAGTATGCCCCCGCGTTACTCGTGTCATCACAGCAAGTATCATGGTACCTATGGCACCGACCGTTAGAGTATGAATTCCTGCACTAAGCGGCACTGCCGGACTCAGCACAGACACTCCCAGAAATCCTGCGCCTAAGCAAAGCCAACCATAGCCAATGTGCAAAATGGTCAAGAGCGGCTCGGCTGTTGTTTGCACACCATGCCAACGCAGAAGACGCCAGAGGTTGAGCATGCTTCCCAACACAAGAATTATCCCCACAGGCCAAATCGTTGGCAGGAACGCCCAACCAAACAGACCTGCGTGCAATACGCAGCCTGATCGTG
>CAVPET010000003.1:0-11996 GCA_963703525.1 Ilumatobacteraceae bacterium
CCCGCGGCTCGGTTCTCCGGGGCCTGACCAGGGCTTCGCGCTGCGCATCGCCGGCCGCTTGCGGTCCAAGCTGCAATTGCAGGTGGGCGAGAACGGCGACGACGTGATCCGGGGATGTCTCGGTGTGGCACTCCGTCGGGCGTCGATCTACTCCCGGGCGCCCGTCGTCCACGATCTCACGATCGCGTTCACGATCTGGGGCTTCTACGACGCGGCGCCGCCGGCCGACCTCCTCACCCTGCGCCGCGGCCTGTTCGAAGGGCTCCGTGACGTGTCCCATCACTACGCCGAGTCGCGATCGGTCGCCGATCTGGTGCCCGATACGACGCTGCGACTGACGCCGCATCAGGTTGCCGCGGCGTATCCGGCCGAGTGGCGCACGCTGCTCGGCGTGTGAGCGCACGTCATCGAACACGATCTGTCGATGTCCCGGACGGTCATGACATCCCCACATGAGGATCGGTGACGATGAGGATCGGTGACGATGAGGATCGGTGAAGCGGCAGATCTGGTCGGCGTCAGCACCGCCACGATCAGGTACTACGAATCGATCGATCTGATCGACCCGCCGGCACGCACCGCCTCGGGGTACCGCGACTACGATGCACCGGCGCTCGATCGCCTCCGCTTCGTGCGTGACGCGCAGGCGACGGGGCTCAGCCTGGTCGAGATCCGCTCGGTGCTCGAGATGAAGGCGTCCGGCGCCCGGACGTGCAGTCACACGACGGCGCTGCTGCATCGCCATCTCGCTGAACTCGACGCCCAGATCGCCCGGCTGGAGGCCGCCCGGATCGAACTGGTCGAGCTGGCGTCGCGGGCCGATGCCCTCGACCCGGCCGACTGTACCGACCCGAATCGGTGCCAGGTGATCACGGCGACCGGGCCGACATGACCGGGCCGACATGACCGGGCCGACATGACCGGGCCGACTTGACATTGAAGTCGGCTTGAAGGAATACGCTGATGGGATGAGTTCGACCGTCGAGCAATCCGACGCGGGGAGCACACGCGTCCGTAGCGACTTGGCCATCGAGGGTATGACGTGCGCGGCCTGCTCCGCGCGCATCCAAAGAACGATCGCCAAGATGGACGGCGTCGGCGACGTGCGGGTGAACTTCGCGAACGGCCGGGCGACCGTGATGCACGACGCCGGCATCGACGATGCCGAATTCCGCGCAGTGATCGAGGGTCTCGGCTACTCCGCGCCGATCACCGCCGACCACGACGGCGCCGAGCAACGACGTGAGGCCGATCTTCGGCGCCGCCTCCTGGTGGCCGTCGTGCTCGGCCTCCCCGTCGTGCTCATCTCGATGATCTCCGCCCTGCAGTTCGACCAGTGGCGATGGGTCGTGGCTGCGCTGGCGACGCCCGTCGTGTTCTGGTCCGGGTGGGGCTTCCATCGCGCCGCGTGGATGAACCTGTGCCATCGCTCGACCACCATGGACACGCTGGTCTCGATGGGAACGCTGTCCGCGTGGACGTGGTCGACGGTCGTGCTGTTCACCGACAGTGGCGCAGGGGAGCACGGGGGCGGCCATACCGGCGCCGCCTCCGCAGGCGTCTCCCACGTCTACTACGAAACGGCCGTGGTCATCATCGCGTTGATCCTGCTCGGCAAGTGGTTCGAGGTCCGCGCGAAGCGTCGGTCCGGCGACGCGATCCGTGCCCTCGCCGACCTCGGCGCCAAGACTGCTCGCCTCGAGGACGGCACCGACCTGCCGCTTGAGGAGGTGCGGGTCGGCATGCGCTTCGTCGTGCGGCCGGGGGAGAAGATCGCAACCGATGGCGTCGTCGTCGAGGGGCAGTCGGCAGTCGACGCTTCGATGGTGACCGGCGAACCGGTACCGGTCGAGGTGGGCCCCGGCGACGAAGTCATCGGAGCGACCGTCAACGCCAACGGCTCGCTTGTCGTGGAGGCGACCCGCGTCGGCGCCGACACGGCGCTGGCACAGATCATCCGCCTGGTCGACGAGGCACAGGGCAGCCGCGCTGACGTGCAGCGGCTCGCCGACCGCGTGGCATCGGTGTTCGTGCCGGTCGCGATCGGTATCGCCGCCGTGACGCTCGTGGGCTGGTTGGTGACCGGCCGTTCCGCCGACGATGCCTTCACCGCTGCGGTCGCCGTGCTGATCATCGCGTGCCCGTGCGCGCTCGGCCTGGCGACGCCGATGGCCATCATGGTCGGCACCGGCCGTGCGGCACAGCTCGGTGTGATCATCAAGGGTGGTGAGGTGCTCGAAGACACGCGCCGCATCGACACGCTGGTGCTCGACAAGACCGGCACCATCACCGAGGGTCGTATGTCGGTTGTCGATGTCGTGGCGCCCGACGGTGATGCCGACGAACTGCTCCGGCTCGCCGCCGCTGTCGAGGCCCGTTCCGAGCACCCGATCGCGGTGGCCGTCGCCACGTACGCAGCGGCCCGCTCACCCGAGGGCACACTGGCGGGTCTCACGGTCGAGGGGTTCGTGTCCCGAGCGGGGATCGGTGTGATCGCCGTCGTCGAAGGGGTCGAGGTACGTGTCGGCCGGCGCCGGCTGTTCGACGACGTTCCCTTCGCCGTCGAGTCGGTGACGGCCGGCGCCGAGGCGCAGGGGGACACGGCCGTGCTCGCCGGGCGTGGCGGACGCGCCGAGGCGGTGATCGTCGTCGCCGACACGATCAAGGCGTCGTCGGTGGATGCCGTCGCCGCATTCCACGAGCTCGGACTGACGGTGACGATGCTCACCGGCGACAACGAGCGCACCGCTCACCAGGTCGGCGCGGCCGTCGGTGTCGATCGTGTCGTCGCCGAGGTGTTGCCCGAACAGAAGGTGGCCGAGATCGCCCGGCTGCAGTCCGACGGCGCCCGCGTGGCGATGGTCGGCGACGGGGTCAACGATGCCCCGGCACTCGCCCAGGCCGATCTCGGGATCGCCATCGGCACCGGGACCGACGTTGCCATCGAAGCGTCCGACCTGACGATCGTGTCGGGTGATCTGCGGGCGGTGGCCGATGCCGTCGCGCTGTCCCGGCGCACGCTCGCGACGATCAAGGGCAACCTGTTCTGGGCATTCGCCTACAACGTCGCTGCCATACCGCTCGCTGCGTTCGGCGTGCTCGACCCGATGATCGCCGCCGGCGCGATGGCAATGTCGTCGCTGTTCGTCGTGTCGAACAGCCTGCGACTGCGCCGGTTCGCCGGATACCGACCCCGTGCTGCGAAATCCAACCGTCAACCGTCGACCATCGACCCGACCCAACCCGTCCTGGAGGCCGTCTCATGACCCAACTCACGCACACCTACTCGGTTCCCGGCATCAGCTGCGACCACTGCAAGCACGCGATCGAAGGCGAGGTGAGCGGCGTGCCCGATGTCGCCGGCGTGGAGGTCGACGTCGACGCGAAGACCGTGCAGGTCGTCGGGGGCGCCGACGAAGCGATCCGGGCAGCCATCCAGGAAGCCGGGTACGACATCGCCGCCGGGGTGTGACATCCGTGTGACATCCGTGTGACGCCGGATGCAGGTCATGCCAGGATGAACGACATGCAGACGCAGTTGCTCATCGGTGGTGAATGGCGAGATGGCGCCGACGGCGGCCGGATCGACGTCGAGAACCCGGCCACCGAGGAGGTCGTCGCCAGAGTGGCCGCCGGTACTCCTGCGGATGCGACAGCGGCATGTGACGCCGCTGCGGCAGCGCAGCCCGGGTGGGCAACGACAGCGCCGCGCGAGCGCGGTGAGGTCCTGCGGGCGTGCTGGCAGACACTCGTCGGCCACACCGACGAATTGGCCGCGCTGATCACGACCGAGCATGGCAAACCGCTGGCCGATTCCCGTGCGGAGGTGGCGTATGCGGCCGAGTTCTTCCGCTGGAACTCCGAGGAGGCGGTACGGATCCGCGGATCGCTGGGCCATGCTCCCTCGGGCTCCAACCGGATCATCGTGCATCATCCACCGGTCGGGGTCGTCGTCATCGTCACGCCGTGGAACTTCCCGGCGGCCATGATCACCCGCAAGCTCGCCCCCGCGCTCGCGGCAGGAAATGCGGCGGTGATCAAGCCACCTGCGCTCACGCCGCTCACGGCGCTGCGGATCGGCGAGCTGCTCCACGACGCCGGCCTCCCCGCCGGCGTGGTGAACATCGTGCCGACATCGAACTCGGGTGCATGGTTCGATGCGGCAGTCGACCATCCGGCCACGCGGATGGTGTCGTTCACGGGCTCGACCGAGGTGGGCGTCACCCTGCTCAAACGAGCCGCGGATCGCGTCCTGAAGAGTGTGATGGAGCTCGGCGGCAATGCCCCGTTCATCGTGTTCGACGACGCAGACGTCGATGCTGCGGTAGAAGGTGCGATGGTCGCCAAGATGCGCCACTCGGCCGAGACGTGCACCGCCGCCAACCGGTTCTTCGTCCACGCCGCGGTCGCCGGTGAGTTCACGACCAAGTTCTCCGCGGCGATGGCGGCGATCCGGATCGGCAACGGCTTCGACGCCGGAGTGACCTGTGGCCCGATGATCAGTGCACACGCGATCGACACCATCGACGAGCTCGTCGTCGGCGCCGCCGACGGGGGAGCGCGGGTCGCCGTCGGCGGACATCGGGGCGCCGGCGCCGGGTACTTCTACGAGCCGACGGTGCTCGGCAACGTGGCGCCCGACGCGGCGATCACCCACGACGAGATCTTCGGCCCGGTGGCGCCGGTGATCCACTTCGACGACACCGACACGATGATCACGCAGGCGAACAACACCGAGATGGGCCTCACCGCCTACGTGTACACCCGTGACCTGCGCCGCGGGCTCGACCGTGAGCGAGCGCATCCAGGCCGGCATGATCGGACTCAATCGGGGCGCGGTGTCCGACCCGGCGGCGCCGTTCGGTGGGATGAAGCAGTCGGGCCTCGGCCGCGAGGGCGCCAGCGAGGGCATCTACGAGTTCTGCGAGACCCAGTACATCGCCACCAACTGGTAGTTGGGGCCCACACACCCACTCGCTCGGTTCGGAATACGGACCAACTTGGTTCGTGAGGCGAACTCACCCTACGATGCGGCGATGGACGGAACCATCGACCGGTCGGCTGCTGATCGGCCCTGTTCGATCCAACGCAGTCTCGACATCCTCGGCGACCGCTGGACGATCCTCATCATGCGCGATGCATTTCGCGGGGTTCGGCGGTTCGACGATTTCCGCAAGGACCTGGACATCGCCAGGCCGGTGCTGACCGAGCGGTTGAAGCGACTCGTCGACGCCGGCGTGCTCGAGCGTCGCCTCTACTGCGACCGCCCGCCCCGCTTCGAGTACCGCCTGACACCGATGGGCGCAGCAGTGTCGCCGGCACTCGTCGCGCTGATGCGCTGGGGCGACTCCTGGCTCTCCGACGACGGCCCGCCGACCGTGCTGGTACACGAGACGTGCGGCCAACCGCTCGACCAGGCCTTCGTGTGCTGGCACTGCGACGAGACCTTCACCCAATCCGGCATCGCCAGCCGCCCCGGCCGCCCGTACGCGACGAATCGAACGCCGACTCGATGACGGTCACGACGGATCATCCACTGCACCCGCTGCTGGGCGAGTCGCTCGCGGACGTCATGACGCTCGCGGCGGCGCGGCGCGACGCCACCTTCGGCAACCGAGTCACATACAGCCCGAAGGTGTTCATTCCGCTGACCTTTCTCTGCAACGACACATGCGGCTACTGCACGTTCGCGCGGCCGCCGGCGAGGGTGGAGACCCCATACCTGGAAGCCGACGACGTGCTGAGGATCGCCCGCCAGGGCGCGCGAGCCGGATGTCACGAGGCTCTGTTCACGCTCGGCGAACGGCCGGAAGACCGTTACGGCGTCGCCCGCAACTGGCTGGACGAACGTGGCTACGACTCGACCGTCCACTACCTGGCGGCCATGGCGCAGCTCGTCCTCGACGAGACCGGGCTGCTCCCACATGCCAACGCGGGGGCGCTGTATGCCGACGAGTTGGCCCGCCTCCGCCCGGTGAGCCCGAGCCAGGGGATGATGATCGAGTCGGTCGCCGGCGATCTCGGGGCACATCGCAACGCACCCGACAAGACGCCCGAACGCCGACTGGCCACTCTCGACGCCGCCGGCGAGCTGTCGATACCGTTCACCACCGGGATCCTCGTCGGCATCGGTGACGAACGCGCCGATCGGCTCGCAGGGTTGGAGGCGATCGCCGCGAGCCATCGGCGACACGGTCACGTGCAAGAGGTGATCGTTCAGAACTTCCTCCCCAAGGCCCGCACCGCCATGAGCGGCGTCCAGGCCTGCCCGAGCGACGACTACCTCTGGACGATCGCGGCCGCCCGGTTGATCCTCCCCGCCGACGTCCACCTCCAGGCGCCCCCGAACCTCTCCGACGACTTTGCCGTCCTGCTCGACGCCGGCATCGACGACTGGGGCGGGGTCTCACCGGTCACCGCCGACCATGTGAACCCGGAACGACCGTGGCCCGACCTCGATCGCCTGCGCGAGGTCACCGAGTCCAGGGGGCACGTACTCGCTCCCCGACTCAGCGTGTATCCCGAGTTCGTGGCCGCTCGCGACCGCTGGCTCGACCCGAACCTGCACTTCGCGGTGATGGATCGCGCCGACGCCGAATGGCTCGGCCGTGACGACCCCGGGCAGGTGTGGCCCGAACAGACGACGGCGGCCGACACCGTCGCCGACGGCGCCGAGTTCGTGCTCGTCGGCCATCGATCGACATCGTGGTACTCCGGATCGGACAATCCGCCACCACGGCTGGTTCCTCCCGTGCCCACCGTGCCCACCGTGCCCACCGTGGCGAGGCGTGGCCCGGTCCACGACGTGCTCGCCGGACTGGAATCGGGCGAGCAGCTCGGTCTGGACGAGATCGTCACGCTGTTCGGCGCCCGTGGCCCCGAGGTCGGCGCGGTTGCCGCGGCGGCAGATCGGCTCCGCCGGGAACTCGTCGGCGACACCCTCACCTGGGTTGCCAACCGGAACATCAACTACACGAACGTGTGCACGTTCAAGTGCAGGTTCTGCGGGTTCTCGAAGGGGCCGCTGTCGTTGAACCTGCGTGGTACGCCATATCTCCTCACGCTCGACGACATCGCCGAACGTGCCCGGGAGGGCTGGGAGCACGGCGCGACCGAAGTCACCCTGCAGGGCGGCATCCACCCCAACTTCGACGGCGACTACTACATCGACGTCACGCGTGCGGTGAAGACGGCCGTGCCGGACATGCACGTCCACGGCTTCACGGCGCTCGAAGTGACCGAGGGCGCCAAGCGCCTGGGCGAAGACCTCGAGACCTACCTGCGCCGTCTCAAGGAGGCCGGCCTCGCCTCGCTTCCCGGTACCGCCGCCGAGATCCTCGACGACGACATCCGCGCCATCCTGTGCCCGGACAAGATCGACACCGACGAGTGGCTCGAAGCGCATCGCGTGGCGCATCGGGTCGGCCTGCACTCGAACGTCACCATGATGTTCGGCGCCGTGGAGGCGCCCATCCATTGGGCCCGTCACATCGTCAGGACCCGCGAGCTGCAGCGTGAGTCGTCGGCCAAGGGATTTGTCGGGTTCACGGAGTTCGTCGGCCTGCCATTCGTGCACATGGCCTCGCCGATCTATCTGCAGCGCAAGGCACGCCGGGGCCCGACGTTCCGTGAGAACCTGCTGGTGCATGCAGTCGCCCGACTCGCATACGGCTCGTTGATCCCGAACATCCAGGCGAGCTGGGTGAAGATCGGCCTGCCCGGAGTCGCACAGATGATGCGATCCGGGTGTAACGATCTCGGTGGCACCTTGATCAACGAGAACATCTCGCGTGCTGCGGGTGCGAGCCACGGCCAGGAGATGACCGCCGAGCGATTCGCCGAGTTCGCCGGGTCGCTCGGCCGTCCCATCGAGCAGCGCACCACGAGCTACGGCCGCGTCGCCGTCTGAGCGTGAGTCGCCGGCGACCCGACCCCGGCGTTCGTGCTCACCGATTCTCGATGAGCGGTGACGGTTGGGCAGACTGCGGCGATGAACGTGACCGACGCCGTGATCGCCCGGAAGTCGGTCAGGGCGTTCCGACCCGACCCGGTCGATGATGCCGCCATCGCGCAGCTCCTGACCACCGCCGCGCGTGCGCCGTCGGGCGGCAACGTCCAGCCATGGCGGATCTATGTCGTCAACGGCGAGTCGATGGCACGCTTGCGTGAGTTCCTCGCCGGCCGGCCGCCCGAACCACCCGCCTACGACATCTACCCGCCACGTCTGAGCGAGCCTTACCGCTCGTCGCGCTACAAGGTCGGCGAGGACATGTACGCCACGCTGGCCATCGCGCGTGAGGACAAGCCCGGCCGGCTCCGCCAGTTCGCGAAGAACCTCGACTTCTTCGGGGCGCCGGCGGCGATCTTCTGCTTCGTCGAGCGACAGATGGGCCCGCCGCAGTGGGCCGACCTCGGGATGTTCGTGCAGACCTTCATGCTCCTCGCCGTGGAGGCCGGCCTCGACACCTGCGCGCAGGAGGCGTGGGCCGTGTACGAGCGCGCGGTGAGCGAGTTCGTCGGGGCGCCCGACGAACAGCGGATCTTCTGCGGCGTCGCCATCGGCCATGCCGACTGGGACGCGCCGATCAACACCCTGACGACCGAGCGGGAGCCACTCGACGTGTTCGCCCGCTTCGTCTGAGACGACTGCACCGAGATGACCGCGCCGAGATGAAGGGCCCGCCAACCGACCATGACGTCGCATGGTGGCGCGATGCGGTGATCTATCAGATCTACCCGCGCTCGTTCGCCGACTCGAACGGTGACGGTGTGGGAGACATTCCCGGCATCACCGCCGAACTCGACCATCTGCGGGACCTCGGCGTCGACGCGTTGTGGCTGTCGCCGATCTACACGTCGCCGATGCGGGACTTCGGTTACGACGTGGCCGACTACTGCGATGTCGACCCCGTGTTCGGCGCGCTCGCCGACGTCGACGACCTGATCGCCGGGCTCCACGGCCGGGGTATGCGGCTGCTCCTCGACTGGGTCCCGAACCACACCTCTGACCGTCACCCGTGGTTCCGCGAGTCTCGCTCGTCGCGCACGAACCCCAAGCGTGACTGGTACGTGTGGCGGGACCGCCTCGACGACGGTGCGCCGCCCACCAACTGGACTTCGATGTTCCACCATGTGCCGGCGTGGACCTACGACGATGCGACGGGCCAGTCGTATCTGCACGTGTTCCTCGCCGAACAGCCGGACCTGAACTGGGCGAACCCGCAAGTCGAGGCCGCGATGCACGACACGTTGCGGTTCTGGCTCGGCCGTGGCGTCGACGGATTCCGCTCCGATGTCGTCAACCTGATCGGCAAAGGAACCGACGTCGACGATCTCCCCGAACACCTCGCCGGCGCGCCGCTGCTCGCCGTCGACCGACCGTTCGGGCATCAGCTGCTGCGCCGGATCCGCGCGCTGCTCGACGAGTATCCGCAGCGGCCGATGATGGTCGGCGAGGTGTACCTGCTGCGCCCGGGCCAGAGCGCGTCGTATCTCGGCGATCCCGCTGCCGGTCGTGGCGAGTTGCACCTGTCGTTCGACTTCCGGCCGTTGCACACTCCATGGGAGGCCAGGGCGATGCACGCCGCGATCGTCACGACGCAAACCGAGTTCGCCGAACCGGGCTGGCCGACCTGGGTGCTGTCCAACCACGACAAGCCTCGGCACCGCACCCGGTACGGCACCGAGGAGCGGGCGCGGGCGGCGGCTGTGCTCTCGCTCACCGTGCGGGGTACTCCGTTCCTGTACGCGGGAGAAGAGCTCGGCCTCGAGGACGCCGTGGTCCCGCACGATCGCATCGTCGACCCCGATGGCCGCGACGGCTGTCGCGCACCGATCCCATGGGCGGCCGCCGGGGACGACGTGCAGGGCCACGGGTGGCCGTCGCCTCCCTGGCTTCCGTTCCCGTCGAACGCCTCGACGCATGCCTTCGACCTCCAGATGGGTGACCCGGGCTCGATGTTGTCGCTGTACCGGGCGTTGCTCTCGATGCGTCACGATCACGAAGTGCTGCGCCGCGGAGCGATGGAGCCGGCGCCGCTCGACGGAGCGGTGCTGCGGTTCGATCGGGTGCTCGGCGACGAACGGGTCACGGTGCTCGTCAACATGGACGACACACCTGCGGCGTGGCCCGTCGACGTGGTCGGTGAGGTGATGATCTCGACGGTGACCCGACGTCATCACTGTGGTGGGGAACTCGCCGGCGACGAGGCCACGGTGATCCGCGTCACGGGGTCGTGACGGGATCTGCGACGGCCCCGACGCCCGCAGATCGTCGTTTGCGTCGGGATTGTTGTGCCCCGTACCTCGAAAATCCCGACGCAGACGTGATTTCGGCAGACGTGATTTCGGCAGACGTGATTCAGGGGGTGACGGCGTGCGCGCGGAGGTCGGCCAGGTCGACGAACTCCAGGGTCGAGACGTGGGTCGACTCCAACACGACGTCGCAGGCGTGTCCGGCATCGAACGCCTCCTTCCATCGGGCCGCGCAGACGCACCACTGATCGCCAGGGCTCAGACCGGGGAATCCGTGTTGCGGCATCGGCGTCGCCAGATCGTTGCCGTGCGCCACCGAGAACGCGAGGAAATCGGCATCCACCCGGCAACACACGGTGTGCATCCCCGGGTCGTCGCCCCGGTTCTCACAACAGCCGGTGCGGTAGTAGCCGGTGACCGGATCGAAGGAACACGGCTGCAACTCGGTTCCGAGCACATTGATCTGTTGCACAGGACATCTCCTTGCTTCGGCGGCACCTGCAAGACCTCCGGACACCGGCCGGCGACCGCTGCGCGTCTTGTCCGTCATCGTCGGCGACGCTACTGGCCCGCGGTGGTTGGCCGACAGGGCTACGGTTGACGGCGACGAAAGCTTCGACGGGTGGTCCGACAACATGAGTAGTCACAACGACGTGGCCGACATCGTCAACAACCTGGAGGCCATCGCCCGCGATCGTCGGCCCGGGGATCCGCTCGTCGCCGAATTCCTCGGCCGGTACTACCGAGAGCTCCCGGACGACCATGCCGATGCGCGTCGCCTCGAGCATGTCTACGCCTCCGGATGCGCGCACCTGGCGCTCGGCCGGGTACGTCATCCCGGCGAGACCCTCGTCGAGGTGTTGTCGCCCGAGCTGGACCGGGACGGATGGCACTCGGATCGTTCGATCATCATGTTCGTCACCGACGACGTGCCGTTCCTCGTCGACACCGTACGGCTGATCCTCGACCGTCACGACCTCGGCATTCACCTGCTTGTTCACCCGATGCTCGATGTGGTCCGAGATGGAGCCGGTCGCATCTCGGGGTTCGGATCGCCGGTCGTGCCCGGCCCTGGATCCGACGCCGACGACAACGATCGGGTCACCGTCGAGGCCTGGACGCAGATCGAGGTCGATCGGATCTCGCCGGATCATCAGCTTCAACTGACGGCCGACGTACGCCGTGCCATCGACGACGTTCAGCGCGTGGTCGAGGACTTCGAGCCGATGCGTGAGCGCATGCGTCGAATCGCCGGGGGTGATGGACTGCTCGCCTGGTTTGCCGACCGGCACTTCGTGTTCCTCGGATCGGCCATCTACGACCGGTCGGCCGATGGGCTCGTGCTGCGCCCCGGCTCTGGGCTCGGTGAGTATCGACTGGGAGACGGTCTCGACCCGCACGTGATCGACCCGCCGGTCGCCGCGGGAGATCAACGCGTGGTCATCGCTCGAACCGATGCCGTCGCGACGATCTACCGGGCCACCCGGATGACGTCCGTGGCCGTCAGGACCTCCGCCCGAGAGGAACATCGCTTCATCGGTCTGCTCGCCGGCGATGCATATCGCGAGAGCGTGTTCGCCATTCCGGTCGTGAGTGACCGGGCGAACGAAGTGCTCCACCTCACAGGCGCATCCGAGCAGAGCCACACCGGGCGCGCCGTGCGAAACGTCGTCGAGACGCTTCCTCGTGACTTCGTGTTCGAACTGGACTCCCACACGCTGGCGCAGCTCGTGATCGACATC
>CAVPET010000004.1:0-23882 GCA_963703525.1 Ilumatobacteraceae bacterium
ACCGGACGCTTCCCGGGCCCTGGACCCGATCGATGGTGACGCCCCGCCGCCTGGTGTTCGTTCCGATCAACAGTTGGCCGTGGAGGTGATGCACAGCGATTCCCACGACGATGTCCTGGAGCAACGTGTGTGCATCGAAGTCGATCCGAATCGACGCCGGGTGTCCTGATCGCAAGAGCGTCGTCGGCTCGCCTGCGGCGTCGAGCAGCGTGACGGCGCGGATCTGGGCTTCTGCGCTTCCCCACCGGGAGCCGATCTGGTCGGTGTCCTCCCGTGCGTCGTGGCTCGCCCCGGTGTAGGACTGCACCACCTCGGTCGCGTTGCCGAGCATCTTCAGTTCGCCGTACTCGATCCAGGCGGCGCGCTCGCAGAGTTGCTCCACCTGCGCGAGCCCGTGGCTGACGAACACGATCGTGCGGCCGTCCTTGCGGAACTGCTCGATCTTCTCCATGCACCGCCGTTGGAACGACTCGTCACCGACGGACAGCACCTCGTCGATGAGCAGGATCTCGGGCTCGACGTTCGCCGCGATGGCGAAACCGAGCCGGACGGTCATGCCCGAGGAGTAGTTCTTCACGGGCGTGTCGATGAACTGTTCGAGGCCGGCGAACGACACGATGTCGTCGAAGCGCTTCGCGATCTCCTTGCCGGACATCCCGAGGATCGCCCCGTTGAGGTAGATGTTCTCCACCCCGGTCAGCTCGGGATGGAAGCCGGCGCCCAGCTCGAGCAGCGCCGCGAGCCGTCCGTGCGTGGCCACCGAGCCACGTTCGGGGAACAAGATGCCGGAGAGGCACTTGAGCATCGTGCTCTTGCCGGAGCCGTTCGATCCGATGATGCCGAACGTCTCGCCGTACTTCACTTCGAAGCCCACGCCCTTGAGCGCCCAGAACTCCTCGAATCGCGCCCGGCGGCCCCGGAGCATCGCCGCCTTCAGGTACTGGTTGCGCTCGTGGTACAGCCGGAAGCTCTTCCACACATCGTCAACACTGACGGCGATCTCTGACATGACGATGCGTGACGCTATCTCGGTTGGGCTCGCGAAGGCGGCCCACGTGGCTCCGCTTCCATCCGGACGCGCAACTACAGTGGGAGGCGATCGGCGTGCGTCTCCTCGCACCCCAGTGTTCAGCGTGACCTTGACCGACGAGACCCCGACGATCAGTGAAACCGGTGCGCGGCGACACCGGGCGCTCACGGTCGGTTCCGTCGTCGCACTGCTCGCCCTGATCGGGCTGCTCCTGCGATGGCTTGTGCTCCGCTCACCTGCGGGCATCCTGTTCGCCGACGAGGCGTACACCGGTATCCAGAGCTTCGAGGTCCTCGGCGGACAGTTCCCAGTGGTGCTCGGCGGCACGGCGTACACCCTGCCGTTGGAGGCGTACCTGTACGCACCGTTCGCGGCGATCGTCGGCACCGACATCGTGCAGCTCAAGTTGCTGAGCTCGGTGTCGTGGGCGCCGGCCTCGGTCGTGCTCGGCCTGGTGGCCGCACGGTTCTCGAACAAGCGGACCGGCGCCGTCGCCGGCACGCTGTGCTGGCTTGCGCCGGGCGCTCTGCTCATCGTCTCGGTCAACGCGTACTCGGCGTACGCCTCAGGGATGTTGGTCAGCATCGCCGCGCTGTGCCTCGCCGGCGTTGTCGTCGACGCGGATGAACCCAATCGCCGGTCGGCCGCGTTCTTCGGTGTGCTGGCCGGGTTCGGCTTCTGGTTGCACCCCATGTTCCTGGCGTCGCTGGTCCCGATGGTGCTCGTCGTGCTCTGGACGCACCGACGCCGCATCGACACCTGGATCGCCGTCATCGCCGGCGGCCTCATCGGCTGCGCACCACTGCTGCTGTGGAACGCCGTCAACTCCTGGCCGTCGCTCGAAGCGCCCACTGAAGTCGAAGGCACGTATCTCGAACGGCTCCGCACATTCGCGGAGGACCTGATCCCCCGGGCATTCGGCCTGCGGGACTTCGGACTGGACTGGCAACCGAACGCCGTCATCGCCGCGCCCCTCTATCTGGCGTTGATCGCGGCGACGGTCGCGGGGGTCGTGCTGCTCGTTCGCAGGCCGGGCCCGCGCAGTCGCATCCTGCTGCCGGCCGTGCTCGTCGGGGTGTTTCCGATCATGGCGCTGTTCCAGAACCTGATCTTCGCCGCCGACGGCCGCTACGGGATCATCTCGTTTCCGTTCATCGTGCTCGCGATCTCGATCGCCGTCGACGCCCTCATCGGGCGCACGTCGATGTTCCGGGCTGTCGGTGTGTCCGCGGTCGTGGCGCTGGTCTGGGTGGCGGGCTTCATTCTCCCGACGCTCTCACCGCTGATCGACGACACCGACGGCAACCCGAATGCCCGGCTCGAGGCGATCGTCGACCGTCTCGACGAGGCCGGCATCGACCGCATCTACGGCAGCTACTGGGCGGTGCTTCCCGTCGAGTTCGCCGGCGACCGGCGGATCGTCGGCGGCGTGTTCCCGTTCTGGCCCATCCGGTTCCCCGAACGCCAACGCACGGTGGAGGCCACACCCATCGACGAGATCGCCATCCTGTTCATCACCACCGACGAGGACCCTGCTCGTCTGCCGATGCCGGTCGAGAACTACGAACGGTCGGTGTTCGGCGAGTTCGTGCTCTACGTGCCGACGTCCACGCCCGGCGCGGGCTGAACCTGGCAGGATCAGGGACGATGTGGCACGGACGAAGGCTCGCGGTCGTACTGCCGACCTACAACGAGGCGGCCAGCATCGCGGCGTGCATCAAGGGATTCGAAGCGCTCGGTGTCGTCGACGACATCGTCGTGGTCAACAACAACGCCCATCCCGACACCTCACCGGCAGTCTCCGACACCTCGGCCCGAGAGGTGTTCGAGCCGATCCAGGGGTACGGCGCGGCGATCAGGAGGGGGCTTGCGGAAACCCATGATGCCGACCTCGTCTGCATCTGCGAGCCGGACGGCACCTTCGACCCCGACGACATCTTGAAGCTGCTCCCGTTCACCGCCGACGTCGAGGTGGTGTTCGGTTCGCGGACCGTGCAGACGTTCATCCTCAGCGGGGCCAACATGGGCTGGTTCCTGCGATGGGGAAACTGGGCGGTCGCCAAGCTGACCGAGCTGCTGTTCAACACGGTCTACCTCTCCGACGTCGGCTGCACGTTCCGCGTGCTCACCCGCGACGGCGTCGATCGGCTCGAGCCACAGTTCCGGTCGAACGGCTCGTCGTTCGGGTTCGAGATGATGCTGATCGCCGCCGGGCAGCGGCTGCCGATGGTGCAGGTTCCGGTGAAGTACCAGCCGCGGGTGGGGGAGAGCTCCGTCACCGGCGACCATGGCAAGGCGGTGCGCCTCGGCCTGGAGATGATCGGCATGTGTATGACCCGTCGGATTCGTCGCTGACGGTTGCTGCGTCGGCGCCTGACCGACTCACCGAGTCGCTACGCACCGACCGCCAACCACCAACCGCCAACCGCCGGCCGCCAACCGCCAGGCTCAGGGGCGGAGGCACTCCCAGGTGGCGAAGTGGAACGCCGGCTCGAAGCCCATCAGGCGTGACGTAGCCGGATCGGCCACGATCGCCAGGTCGTCGAGGCGAACATGGTCGACCAACGAGTCGACCTCGAAGATGTCACCGCGTGGATCGGGCCGGTCGAGGTCGCCGCGCAGGACCTCGGAGAACTCCTCGGTCACCAGCACCGTCGTGGTGAACCCCGCGGCTCGGAGGCGGTCGGTGAGATCCCAACCGAACCTCCAGAACACCGGCGTGTTGTCGGCGTGGAACTCCGGTTCGGTCGGCGGGGCGGTCACCCCCTGCAGGAGCGGCGCCTGGAGGTACACGCGACCGCCCGGGGCGACCACCCGGAACAGTTCCGACAATGCCCGGTCGGTGTCGGGGACGTGCTCGAGCACATGAGGCGTCAGGATCACGTCGACCGCGGCGTCGGGCAGATCGATCTGCTGCAGGTCGAGGCGGATGTCGCCGCGATGGGCGCTCAGGTCGAAATCGCTCGTGCGGTACGAGAACCACCGCCGCATGTAGGCCCGGTACTCGCCACCCAGACGCGGGCTGGTCTCGATCACGCGGGCGCCGCGCATCTTGCCTGCCCGGCTCGTGAAGCACCAGAGCAGGAATCGGTCACGCGCGATCGCGCCGCACTGCGGGCACGTCGCCGACTCGGTGTGCGCGATGCCGAGGAACGCCGAACCGGTCCAGCGGCACACGTTGCACCACCGGCCCCGGCGCTCGGTCCGCGTGGGGCCCTTCCACACCGCAGCGCTCGTCTGCCACCACTCCGTGGCAGGCGCGGCGAGTCCCACTCGACGGGCGAGCGGCCGTGCGGCATCCTTGACGCCTGCCGGAACGAGCGCAGCGACGCGCTCGCGAGCCGTGACCAGGTCATCAGTCTGATCGACGGCCGCGGGCATGGGCCGGAGACTAGCGAGCACGGGAGTATCCTCCGGGGCGTGGCGTCGTTCAAAGGGCTCGTGAGCCGTGCACGTGGTGACCAGCTCGCCGCGCTGGCTGCCGAAGTCACGGCCATGCGCGAGGTCGTCTACAACATCAACCATGTGGTGACGCAGCTCCAGGAGACCGTGAACCAGCTCAATCACGACGTGCGGTTCGGCGCCGAGCGGTCGCTTCCGCTGTTCCTCGGATACTCCGAGCGGCTCCGGCTCGACGCCGATACGGCGATCGGGGCCACGCAGGTGATCGAACGGCAGCTCGCGCTCATGGAGGACCGTCTGGCAGCCGCTGAGGGATCCAGATCCTCTTGAGCGCCGTCGGACTCGCCGGCGCCACATCAGCCGGCGCGGTACTGGTCGACGCCCGCCCCGTCGGGCACCCCACTGCCCGCCGGCGCGGCATCGGTCGTTACGTCATCGGCCTGCTACGTGGTCTCGCCGACATCGGCGTACCTGTCGTCGCGCTGTACGAAACCGAAACCGAGGCCGAGGTGCTTGCCGCCGCCGGCGCGGAACTGCCGCTGCACCGCTGGAGCCGGCAGGTCGTTCGTGACCATGCGGAGGCCGGAACCTGGTACATCGCCACCCAGCTGATGTTGCATCCGATCCCGCTCGATCCGATCCCGAGGGTGATCACCGAGGCGCGGCTCCCGGTCGCGGCGCTCATGTACGACGTCATTCCCTACCGCTTCCCCGAGCGGTACCTCGTCGAGCCCGATGCCCGTAACCAGGCGCAACTCCGGGCACGGCTGGCGCGGACCGTCGACTCGATGCTGGCGATCTCCCGGTTCGCGGCAGAGACCGCCAGCCAGGAGCTGGCGTACCCGATCGAGCGCATCGGGGTGATCGGGGCCGGGGTGGAGCCGCAGTTCGTGCCGGCCGCGCTCGACCCGCACCCATGGCCGCAGCGGGTTCTCCCCCGGTACGTCGAGGGATACGTCGTTGCGGTCACCGGCGGTGACGAGCGGAAGAACAACGAAGGCCTGCTGCGCGCGTGGGGCCGTGTCACCGCATCGGTGCGCGAAACACATCATCTGGTCATCGCCTGCGCCCACTCACCCGCAGTGCTTCGTCGCTGGCAGGGCTGGGCCGAGGAAGCAGGCGTCACCGGGCGTGTCGTGTTCACCGGCAGCCTCGACGACGACGAGATGGTGGCCATCCTGCAGGGGGCGCGTCTGGCCGTGATGCCATCGTTCGAGGAAGGGTTCGGGTTGCCCGTCCTGGAGGCAGCCGCCTGTGCCGTCCCGGTGATCTGCTCGAACCTCACCTCGCTGCCCGAGGTGCTCGACGAACCGGCCGCCTGCTTCGATCCACACGACCCGGACGCGATCGCCCGCGCCATGGAACGTGCTCTCGTCGACGGCGCGCATCGCGACCTGCTGCTCGCCGCCGGAGCGCGAGCGGCCGAGCGCTGGACGTGGACACGCGTCGCCCGGGACACCGTCGAGGTCCTCTCCGCGCACGGCCCGCGGTGGCCGCGGCGCCTCCGCCGACCGGCCGATCGCATCGCGCTCGCCGGCCCGTTCATCGGCTCGGATTCAGGGATCGGGGGCTACGACGAGTCGGTGCTCGAAGCACTCCGCCGACGCCGGCCGGCGCGTCCCGAGCATGCCGCCCCCGGCGTCGTGATGGCACTCGTCGACGGATCCGGGACCTCCCAACCGACCCAGGCGACGGGCGACGGGTTGCGCATGCCGGTGCGGGCCGTGGGCCGTTTCCTCAAGCCGTGGGATGTCGACCACATCGTCGCCGCTCTCGGGAGTTCACCCCATCACGTGGCGACCGCGCACCTGGCCGCTTCGGCGCCATGCCATGTCTGGCTCCACGAGGCGTCGCTCGTCGGACTGCACGTCGGCCTCGCCCACGCCTCGGGTTCCGAGCGATGGGCGACCGACTACGTCCGATCGGTCATCGAGGCCAACGAACCGGCGGAACTCGCGGCGAGCGTGGCCGACCGGGAGCTGCTCGACGCCGAACGGCTGCACGAGCTCGGGATCACGATGCTGTCGACGGTGCTCGAGCGGGCCAGATCCGTGATCGTGAGCAGCGATCAGGCGGCCACCATCGTGCGATCGGTGCGGCCGGACGGCCCTGCGTTGCTCGTTCTACCGTTGGCGTTCCCGCCGGCGACGCCGCCTGCCGGGGTGCCGTGCTCACGGGAGATCGTCGCCGCCGGGTGGCTGGCCGACAACAAGGCGCCGCTGCTTGCTCTCGACCTCCTTGCCCGCGTCGCCGGCGTCGCTGCGAGCCACGACGCCACCCTGACCTTCGCCGGGCCGGCGCTCGATGAAACCGTCGAGCGGGTCCGCCGAGACGCCGCGCGACTGGGGATGACCGAACGCGTGGCGATCACCGGGCGGCTCGATGACGCGGCCTACCGTGGTCGCATCGGCTCGGCACGGGTCGGTCTCCAGCTGCGTAGCGGCGGTCGTGGCGAGATGTCCGCCGCCGTCGGTGATCTCGTTGCCTGCGGTATCCCCACCGTGACGACACTCGCAACGGCGGGCGCCTCGAGCCCGGGGCTCCAGGTGGTCGGCAACGACATCGATACCCTCGCCGCCGCGATCGGCCCGCTGCTTGTCGACGACGAACTGTGGGCGGCTGCGTCGTCCGATGCCCTTGCCCGAGCACGGGCGTGGACCTTCGACAACGTGGCTGCTGCGCTGCTCGAGTGGCTCGACGACGCCGACGACTTGGACCCTGTCACGATTCGTCACCGATAGCGCCGCGATCCGACACCGGTAACCTCACGCCCCGTCCATGTCTGCGCCATCGTCCTCGTTCTCGCCTTCGCCTCGCCTTCGCCTTCGCCTTCGCCTTCGCCTTCGCCTTCGCCGGTTCCGCTCGTCCGCGTCGTGGTGTTGAACTTCGACGGCGGCGACATGACGTTCGAGTGTCTCGATTCGTTGCTCGCGTCGGACTGGCCGCTCGACCGTCTCGACATCGTGATGGTGGACAACGGTTCACTCGACGACGTCGTCGAACGGATCGCCGACGACGAGCGGTACCGGTCGGTTCGAGTGCTCGAGCCGCTCGCCAACCTCGGCTTCGCCGGCGGGTGCAACCTCGGCATCGGGCTCCCCGGCGACCACGACTACGTCGCGCTCGTCAACAACGACGCAACGGTGGCGCCGGGCTGGCTGCGGGCAATGGCGCCGGTGGCCGAATCCGACCAGCGGATCGGAGCCGTCTGCGCCAAGATGCTGTTCGCCGACCGGTACCACGGCATCGAGTTCGACGTGCCCGGGGCGTCGCACCTGCTCAAGGGCGAGCACCGGCTACTCGGGGTGCGTGTGTCGGGCGTCCGCCTCGACGGGCAGCGGGTCGACGATCGGCTGGCCTTCGACGAGGGGTTCCACGGAGCGGAGCCTCCCGTGGCGGCCGATGGGGAGGAGCTGGCCCGCTGGTCGAGCGCAGCCGCGGCGTTGCGGATCGCCTCCGACGGGTCGGCCGTGTCGACGATCTCGGTCCGTCTGTCGTGCCTCGAACCGCGCGCCGTCACGCTCCGCTCCCGGCTCGACACACGCACGGTGACGGTCGGCGTGGAGCCGGAGTGGGTCGACATCGCCATCCCGCCCGAACCGTTCGACGTGATCAACAACGTCGGGTCCAACCTCTTCGCCGGCGGTTTCGGCGGCGACCGCGGCTTCCTCGAAGTCGACCTCGGGCAGTACGAAGAGCCGGCCGACGTCTTCGCGTGGTGTGGGGGAGCGGTGCTCCTGCGGCGTTCCTACCTCGACGACGTCGGCGCCTTCGACGAACGGTTCTTCCTCTACTACGAGGACACCGACCTCTCCTGGCGTGGCCGGCTCCGGGGATGGCGTTACGTGTACGAGCCCGGCGCGGTGGTTCGCCACCGCCACGCCGCGTCGTCGGGCGTCGGTTCGGCGACGTTCCGTTTCTCGACCGAGCGCAACCGCCTGTTGATGCTCGCGAAGAACGCCCCCGCGTCGCTGGCGTGGCGCTCCGGGCTCGGCGAAGTCCGTCGGCTGGTGACGACCTCGATCCGCCACTACGTGCTGCGACCGCTGACGTTGCGGCTGCCGGCGAGGCCCGAGGTCGCTCATCGTTGGGCGGTGTGCACCGGCTACCTGCGGTTGCTCCCGGCCATGCTCGCCGACCGATGGGCATCGGGCCGAACCGTGTCGCGCGACGCGGTGATGGAGTGGGAGGTCGTCAAGTGGCCCCAACCCTGACGAACGCCCGCTCGAAGGTTGCGGTGTACGACCTCTACTGGTCGACGCTCGGTGGTGGCGAGCAGGTCGACGGCAGCATCGCCCAGGTGCTCGCCCGTGACCACGACGTCACGCTGCTGGGCCCGCACCCGGCCGACGTCGACGCGACGACGCGCCGGCTCGGCGTCGACCTGTCCGCGTGCGGTCACCGACGAGTCCTCGACGATGCCGAGGCTTCCGATGCGAGCGCCGATTTCGACGTCTTCGTCAACGGGACGTACCTGAGCAAGGCGATCAATCGGGCCCCGATCGGCTACTACTACGTTCACTTTCCCGGTGAGGCGCCGACTCGTGGCGACCACATCCGGAGTCGATTCGGGGTGGTCGGCGTCAAGGCGTTGTCGGTGGCCCCGAGGCTCCCGCAACGCCTGACCGAGGTGCAGGCGGCATTCGACCGACGGGTCACGAGAACCGAATTCGTCCCCACGTACCACCGATACCTCGCCAACTCCGCGTTCACTGCCGGCTGGGTCGAACGGCTCTGGAACGTGCCGACCGACGTGCTCTACCCGCCGGTACGCGCGAGCGTCCACCCCTCTGCGAAGGAGCCGATGATCCTGGTGCTCGGCCGGTTCTTCGACCCGTCGTTCGGGCACAGCAAGAAGCAACACGAACTGCTCGCGACGTTCCGCACACTGCACAAGGCCGGCCGTCTCCCCGGCTGGCGGATGGCGATCGTCGGTGGCTGCGACCCTCAGAATCGTGACTACGCCCTCGCCGTGAAGCGAGCCGCACGAGGGCTCCCGGTCGAGGTTCACGTGAACGCGTCCGGCGCGGTCGTCGAGCGGCTCCTCGGCGAAGCCTCGCTGTACTGGCACGGAGCGGGCCTCGGTGAGGATGCCGAGCGTCACCCCGAGCGCTTCGAGCACTTCGGGATCTCGGTGGTCGAAGCGATGGCTGCCGGCGCGGTGCCGATCGTGTTCGGGGCGGCCGGCCCGGCCGAGATCGTCCACGACGGCATCGACGGGGTGCACTGGAGCACGCTCGGCGAGCTCGCCGAACGCACCGCCGAACTCGCCCACGACGACGAGCGACGTTCCGTGCTGGCCGCCGCCGCCATCGCGCGGGCGGCCGACTTCTCGGCCGAGGTCTTCGCCGAACGCCTCGGCCGGTTCGTCCGCCACGACCTCAGCCGCCACGACCTCAGCTGACCACGACCTCAGCTGACCACCCCCAGCTGCTCACCCGCGCCCGCCCAGGCCCACCCAGGCCCACCCAGCCGTTGCGATGAGTTCTCGCGCGACCTGTGCGCGCTCATCCTCATCGCCGGGAACGATCCAGCCGTTGCGATGAGTTCTCGCGCGACCTGTGCGCGCTCATCCTCATCGTCGGGGACGATCCATCCGTTGCGATGAGTTCGAGCGCGCTCATCCTCATCGCAATGTGATCGCGGGGGTGTCAGGTGACGTAGCCCATCACGTCGATGACGACGTTCGCCGAGCCTGGGCCGTTGAACACCGACAGCGAGCCGCCGGCGCCGAGTTTGAGCATCGCCAGGTTGGGCACGGTCTGGCCGGGCAGGAAGTTCAGGTTCGACGCGGTCGGCTGTGCCGCTCCGGTGGGCCAGGCCGACAGGTATCCCCAGGCCGTGGTGTCGGTGGCGGTGACGTTGGCGATCACCGCGGTCGCGTTCGCGGGCACACTGCCGCGCCCGGCGATGGTGATGTCGCGGGTCTCGAACTGCCCGAGCGGGCGGGCCTCGGTGCCGACTCCCGCACGGGTGTCGGCGACACGTTCGGGTGTGACCGCGGTGACCTTGCCGCCGTAGCGACCGAAGCTGCCGAGCACGTCGACGATCACGTCGGCGTTGGTCTCGGCCAGCAACAGCCGGATCCGCCCGCCGGCGCCGACTTTGATCACCGCGGTGTTCGCCCGGACGCCCCCCGGCGTGATGTTCACGTTCGACGCATTCGGAAGGGCTTCACCGTCGGGGTAGCCGGTGACGTACCCGGCGCCCGAGGATCCGACGACGGTGATGTTCACCGCGACGCTCTCGGCGGTCGCCGGGATGCCGGCGACGCCGGCCACCTGCACGCTGCGACTCTCACCCGCGCCGAGCGGGCTCGCCGGGCCGCCGATCCCGAGTCGACTGTCCATCACCCGTGACGGAACCACGCCGGCGAACCCGGCTCCGTCCGTGTAGGCGCCGCCGGTGCCGAACCAGCCGGCGATGTCGGCGATCACGTGCGTCGGGCCGAAGAAGTTGGCGATGCGGATCTTGCCGCCTGCGCCGACGCGGGCGAGCACCAGGTTCGGCGTGGCATCGCTGTTGGCGACGTTCAGGTTCGACGTCGACGCGAACGCGCCGTAGGTTCCCTGGTCGTTGAACACGTCGCCGACCCGCGCCGGCTTCGGCACGAGCGACAGGAAGCCGGGGCCGGGCGCATCGACCGCGGTGACGTTCAACAGCACCGCGGACACCCCACTCGACGGGACACCGAAACGACCGGTGACCTGCAGGTCGTGGTTGGCGGTCTCGTCACGGCGGGTCAGGGGGTCGGGCGACGGATTCCGTCCGTCGCCGGTCGTGACCGGTCCGTTGGTGATCCCGACGAGGTTCCGCGTGTCGAGGATCCGGGTGGGCGCGGTCGGGTGGAACGCACCCGTCGTGGTGGTCGGGCCACCGGCGCCGTAGTTGCAGGTGTCGAACCCGAAACAGATGGCGTCGAGGTCGATCGTCGGGATCGCGCCGGGCGCGATGTCGACCAACGCGGTGATGCCGCGCCCCGTCGCGACGTCGTTGACGAACAGCAGGTACAGACCCTGCCAACCGACTCCGCCGCTCCATCTGGCGCCCTTGCTGGCGGTCGAGGCGAACGCGCCGTATTCGACGGCGCCGTTCTGCTGGAGCGGGGCTGGTGGGCTCGGGTAGCCGCTCGCGATCTGGAACGTGTCGACCCTGACCCGCCCGTCGGTGACCGGCGTCGACGACAGGATGTCACCAACCAAGCGGATCCCGCCGTTCCGGTCGGCGACCGGCATCACGATCTGCCCGAGGTTCCTCACGCCGGGCGCCACCTCGATGTGGACGCCCCCGACGTCGCCCCAGCCGTCGTACATCCCGCACTCACCGGGATACATCTCGAAGCGAATCTGGGTGAGCGCGCCGAGCCCGGCTTGGGAGTCGGGCACCGTGCCGGTGCCGACGAGCTGACCAGCCGAGTTCCACCCGAGGGTGGGCTCGTCGGTCACCGAACACGTCTTCACGTCGTACTGCCCGCCTCCGCCGCCGCCCTGGTAGATCGCATCGACGCCGATGCGGCCCGGAACCGGCGAGACGACGGTCATCGTGAAGCTCGCGGCCAGAGCCGGGTTCGACGGGCCGACGACGAACAGCGTCGACACGGCGAGCGCAACGGCGGCGAGGGCGGCGAGGACGACGGAGCTGCGTTTGAGCACGGTGGGCGGTCTCCTGGAGATGTGGAGATGTGCGACGAACAGTTGTTCATCGACTGTTCCCGCCCGCTACTTGAGAACTTCGGCCCGCCGGATGAAGGTATCAGCGAAGGCCAAGGCGATGGTCGCGGCGAGCCCGATCAGCGACAACACGAGCGAGGGGATCAGCCACGGCGAGTGATACCGCCAGGTCAGCGTGTGTTCGCCGGGCGGTACTTCCACCCCGAGGAACAGCCCGTCCACGGTGCGGACCTCGGCGCTCTCGCCGTCGACGTCGACCTCCCAACCGGGCAGCGCCTGACGGGCCACGCTCACGACACTCGCCCCGTCGAGATCCGTCCGTACGACAAGATGCTCGGGACTGACGGGGTCGAAGGTCACCCCGACCGGTTCGCAGTCGGCGGTCGCATCGGTGCAGGACAACTCGGCATCGAGCGCGTCGACGACAGCGACACCGTGCACCCCGTCGGCGTCGGTGCGCAGGAGTGCGGCCGTTTCGACCGGGTCGGCGACCTCGATCGCCTGCTTCCATGCGACCGCTTCACCCAACCAGGCAGGGTTCTCCCAGACGTCGAGTTCGTCGGAGCTCGCGAGCGGCCCGGTCCAACCCGGGATGAACTCCTCCGCCGGACGGTCCCGATCCAGCAGCACGTAGCGCACACCGAGCCGTGCCATCACCGAGGTCGTGATCGGCAGCTGCAGGCTGTTGCGAAGCGGCAGGTCGGTCGGCGGATCGGGGGTGAACCGCTGCAACGCCGTCGCCCAGCGCTCGGTGATCTGCACCCCGCCGTCGTAACCGTCGATCGACGGCACGCCGGCCAGCGCGTTGGCGTTCGGTCGGAACGCCGGGATCTCGTAGGCCGGATCTCGGCCGTCGTCGGTGAGCGCGATCGTCGATGACCCGTGGGCGGCGAGGAACTCGACGGCAGGCGACGAGTAGGCCGTGAACGGCTGATCGGTTGCCAACGACTGCGGCAGCGAATGAATCGACATGAGCATCAGCTCGAGCGCTCCGACAGCCACCAGGGCGATCGTCGCGCCGACCGACCGGCGATGCCTCGATCGCTCGGTTCGATCTGTTCCCCGCCCGGCGACGACGTTGACGCCGACCAGGCCGATCACGACGGCGGCGAAGACCGACCACAGCAGGATCGTCCGACCGTCGGCGACCACCCGACCACTCAGCAGCACCAGGCCCACAGCGGCCACGCCGACGCCTCCGGCGGCGACCTGCATCACACTGGATCGCCGGGCGACGGCATCGATGCCGATACCGGCGAACACCGCGGCGACGAACACCACGACGACCAACCACCGAGCCGATACCCGGGCGAGGTCGAAAACCGGGAGCAGGTCGAACGCGAGGTCGAAGACGAAGGTGCGCGGCCCGAGCGCCCACACCAGCGCCACCAGTCCGACAACGGCGAACGAGATCATCCAGGGACGGCGACGGCGGTCGGTGATCGCGTCACCCAAACCGATGAGCGCGAGGATCGCCACGGTCACGCCGACGAACGCGATGCTCTCGAACGAGCCGACGAAGAACGCCGGATCGACGTCCTGCACCGTTCCGAGCAACGCTCGGGCCGAAGCGCTCGGCTGCAGCGACAGCGCCGGCTGGATCAGATCCTCGATGGTGCGACCGCCCCGCAGCGCGCTGTCGGCTGTCGCCGCCAGCACCGCCACGAGTTGCGGGGCCGCGATCAACGCGCCGAGCATGGCGCCGAGGGTCAGGTGAGCAAGCCGCCGCCAACGATCTCCCCCAACCGCGAATCCGACGGTCGCGCCGAGCGCCAGGATCACGGTCTGGTAGACGTGCTGCGGGTGGCCGGCGAGGAGGATCGCGGCGGTGACCGCCGAGGTGGCGGCGACGGACCGCCAGGGACGAGATGCGTGCAGCACCGAGTGGATCGAGGCGATCAGCAACGGCGCCCAGGCGATGACCAGGATCTGCTCGAACTGGATCGTCTTGGTCAGCGCCGCGCCCGAGGCCACGAGGGCGACAGCGGCGACCCCCGCCCCCAGCCGGCCGACGCCGAGCCGGCGCAGCAGCAGCACCATCCCGACGCCCAGTAGCACCACGTGCACGGTGACCAGGATGCCCATCGCCCGGTTCGTCTCGAAGAGCAACGTGAGCAGCTGTGGCGGATACAGGGCCGCGGCCGACGGGTTGCCAAGGTGGGGAACGCCGCCGAAGATCATGTCGTCGAGGATCGGTAAGCGCAGGTCACGCACGGCCCGCTCGGTGACCTCGAGGTTGGGTCCCGAGTACGCGTAGGTGTCGAATCCGACGACATACCGGCCCGGGAACCAGAACGACCGGCAGAGCCACAGCGCGACGACCGTGACGACCGGATACGGCGACGCCGGGCGCCGGCGTGTCGCTCTCACGTCTCCGAGCGATGAGCCTGTCGACCGGTTGTCCTCCCCGTCGCCCGCGGCAACGGGTGTCAGGTCATCGTCGGACGATCCTGCTTGTCCTTGTTCGCCGCCTTCTGCGCCTTCTTCCATTCCCGCACCTTCCCGAGCACGTCAGGGCCATCGATGTCGGCCACGGAGCGCGGCCGGTCGTCGCCGAACTTGCCTGCCGCGTCGCGCCAGCCGTCGGGTGTGACACCCATCCGCTTGCCGAGCAGGGCAACGAAGATCTTCGACTTCTCGTCGCCGTAACCGGGCAGCGCGCGCAGCCGGGTGTACAACTCGGCGCCGGTCGTGACGCCTTTCCAGACCCGTTCGCCCCTGCCGCCGTAGTGGTCGGTCAGCACCACGCACAGCTCGTGGATGCGTCGTCCCATCGAGGCCGGGAACCGATGGATCGCGGGCTTTGACGCGCAGACCCCGACGAATTCCTCGACGTCCATCGCCGCGATCTGTTCGGCGTCGAGGTGACCGAGCCGTTCACGTAGCGTCGCCGGGCCGGCGAAGGCCCACTCCATCGGGACCTGCTGATCGAGCAGCATGCCGGTCAGCAGCGCCGTGCCGTCACGGTTGAGCAGGGAGTCGGCCGACTTCTTGCCGGTGATGTAGAGCGTGCCGGTCGGCATCGCGCCACGCTACCCGGAGGCCATGGAGGGGGAAGGAACTCCGGTGGCCCGCTCGTCGCCGCGGGCGACGCTCATGGGCGTTCGGCGACCACGAGCATCTGACCGGCGAGCGGGCGGTACGGAAGCTTGAGGTAGAGCGGCACGAGGCGGTGCCCGAACGACAGTCGCGACTTCATCGTCAACGGCAGGAAGCGGGGTTCGGTGTGCACGACCCGCAATCCGCGAGCATTCACGAGGTCGACCAGCGAACGGTCGGTCCAGACGGTGCGGTGGGTGTAGTCGTCGAAGTAGCGGTGGGGGTCGAGCCGGAAGTTCGGCTGCACGAGGATGAGTCGCCCGCCGGGGGCCAGCACGCGTCCGATGTCGACGAGAAGGGAGTCGATCGTGTCGTGGTCGAGGTGCTCGAGGAAGTTGCTCGCGAACACCGTCGTGAACTCGCCGTCGCCGAAGCGCGTGAGGTCCGTCGCGTCACCGACGATCGCCTCGACGTCGGGTCCCGCCATCTCGGGCAGGGCAGGATTGGTGTCGACGGCCACCTTGCGTCGTGCGGTGATCGATCGCAGGAAGTCCGAGTAGCCGGCCGCCAGATCCAGCACGGCGCCATCGGTGTCGATCCAGCGTTGCAGGTACCCGCCGACATGACGCCACACCGCGGCGCGAGCCGGATCGGCGGTCAACCGGGTGGCGTAGTACTCGTTCACGAGCACCGCACCCTATTGCCCCGCCCGCCGCCCCGCCCCGCCGCCCCGCCCGCCCTGTTGCCCGCCGGCCCGCCGGCCCTGTTGCCCGCCGGCCCGCCGGCCCGCGTTCTCAGCGTTTGCGTCGGGATTTCTGTGGTGCGTGTCACGAAAATCCCGACGCAAACGATGATTGGACGTTGGGGATGGTCTGAGCTGCCGGCAATTCAGGTGGCCGGCGTCAGGTTCGGTCCCGCACGGATCGGCGGTGAGGTACCGATGGCCCCGGCCTGTCTCATCGACTCGATGTCGATCCAGTCCTTCGGTCGGTCGAACAGGGTCTTGAAAACCGCGAGGTCGACGGCGGCGAGGAACGGGAGGCGCGTCGAGGCGAACGGGTGGAACTCGACCCGGGCGGCGACACCGTCGTGGAACTTCGACGCTCGGAAGAACAGGTCCACTGGGTTGCGACCCCACCAGAGCCTCACCTGCTCGTCGACCCGGACGCGTGCGAGGTCACGAGCGTCCCGCTCGATTCCGTCGGGCAAGGCGGAAAACACGTGCTCGGCGTCGACGGCGTCGACACCGATGTTGACATCGATGTCGGCGGTGGCCCGCGGGTCGAGCGTGTAGTACGCGAGAGCGAGGGCGCCACCGAAGGCATGTGGTACTCCGTGGGCGCTCAGCGTGTCGTCGAGAATGATGACCTTGTCGACGAGCGAGGGCTCAACGTCGCGCACACAACTCCTCGAACGTCGGTATCTCCAATTCCCGTCGTGGTCGAGGGGGGAGGGCATCCACGAGATCGAGCAGGTCGACGAGGAGCACGCCTCGCTCGGTCACCGTCGTCGGTCGAGCGACGGCCCCAACCGGATCTAGCCGTCGCTCACCCGTGCCCGCAGCGTAACAACGCGAGGATGGGCGCCCCCTGCAGGCCATGCTGATCGGAGGGGGAGAGTGGCGGATCCGCTCAGGCCAGGAACGGGTCGACGGCGTCGGGGTCGATGCCGTAGCGCTCGATCGCGTCCTGGACCACCGAGACGTCGATCGATCCCTCGGCGAGCAGGCCGGTGAGCACACCGAGCACGACATGGCCGGTGTCGACCTCGAAGTGGCGGCGCAACGCCTCGCGCGTGTCGGAGCGGCCCATGCCGTCGGTGCCGAGCGGCACGAACGTGCGTCCCGGGAGGAACCGGACGATCTGTTCGGGCACGAGCGCCATGAAGTCGGACACGGCGGTGATCGGGCCCGCAGAGGCGGCGAGCCGCCGGGCGACGAGGGGCGCCCGGGCATCCTGCGACGGATGCAGGCGGTTGAACCGCTCGGCCGACATCGCCTCCTCCCGCAGCGCCTTGTAGGACGTCGCCGACCACAGTTCGGCGCCGACGTCGTAGTGCTCGGCGAGTTCGGCCGCGGCGTCACGTGCTGCCGCGTGAGCCGTGCCGGAGAACAGGATCGTGGCTCGCTTCGAGGGGCCGTCGGGCGCGTCGGCCCACTTGTACAACCCCTCGACGATCTGCTCGGCGAGGCCCGGCGTGTCGGGCATCGCGGGCATCTCGTAGTTCTCGTTGTAGAGGGTGATGTAGTAGAAGACGTCGGTGTGCTCCGGCAGCCCGCCGCCGTACATCCGGGTCAGCCCGGCCTGCACGATGGCGCCGACCTCGTAGGCGAACGCGGGGTCGTAGGCCTGCACCGCGGGCACCGTCGATGCCAGCACGAGGCTGTGACCGTCCTGGTGCTGGAGCCCCTCGCCCAGCAAGGTGGTGCGGCCGGCCGTGGCGGCCATCAGGAAGCCACGCGTCCGCATGTCGGCGGCCTGCCAGATGAGATCGCCGACGCGCTGGAATCCGAACATCGAGTAGAAGGTGAGGAACGGCGCCATCGGCACGCCACGAGTGGCGTAGGCCGTGCCGGCGGCGATGAAGCTGGCCAGTGACCCGGCCTCGGTGATGCCTTCTTCGAGGATCTGGCCCTTGGTCGACTCGGAGTAGCTGAGCAGCAGGTCGTGGTCGACCGACTCGTACTTCTGACCCTGCGACGCATAGATCTTCAGCTCGCGGAACAGCGCGTCCATTCCGAACGTACGGGCCTCGTCGGGGATGATCGGCACGACTCGCGGCCCGATGTACTCGTCGCGGCACAGGTTGCGCAGCAGCCGCGTGAAGCTCATCGTGGTCGACACCTGCTGGCCGTTGGACCCGCTGCGAAGTTCGGCGAACGCCGTGTCGCCCGGCAGCTCCATCGGCCGCCGCGCCACCGTGGTGCGCTTCGGGATCGACCCGTCGAGTGCCTTGCGCCGCTCCATCATGTACTGGTACTCGATCGAGTCCTTCGACGGCCGGAAGTACGGCGGGTTCTTCTCGTCGATCGTGTCACCCGGGATCTCGTCGTTGAGGTGCAGGCGGTCGCGCAGGTCGAGCAACTGCTCCGAGGTCATCTTCTTGATCTGGTGTGTCGAGTTGCGACCCTCGAACCCGGGGCCGAGCGTCCAGCCCTTGATCGTCTTGCACAGGATCACCGTCGGGCGGCCCGAGCCGAGGTTCTCGGAGGCCGCCTTGTAGGCCGCGTAGAGCTTGCGGTAGTCGTGGCCGCCACGGGGCAGGGTGCGCAGCTCGTCGTCGGACAGGTGCGACACCATCTGGCGCAGGCGCTCGTCGGGGCCGAAGAAGTTGTCGCGGATGTAGTCGCCGTCCTCGACCGCGTAGCGCTGGAACTCGCCGTCGACGGTGGTGTTCATCTTGTTGAGCAGCACCCCGTCCTTGTCCTGGGCGAGCAGCTCGTCCCACTTCGAGCCCCAGATCACCTTGATGACGTTCCAGCCGGCGCCGCGGAACGTGGCTTCGAGCTCCTGGATGATCTTGCCGTTGCCGCGCACCGGGCCGTCGAGGCGCTGCAGGTTGCAGTTGACGACGAAGATGAGGTTGTCGAGCTGCTCGCGCGACGCCAGCGAGATCGCGCCGAGCGTTTCGGGTTCGTCGCACTCGCCGTCGCCGAGGAACGCCCACACCCGGCTCGTCGGACGTGTCGTCGATCTGGCGGTTCTGGAGGTACCGGTTGAAGCGCGCCTGGTAGAGCGCGGTGATCGGGCCGAGGCCCATCGACACCGTCGGGAACTCCCAGAAGTCCGGCATCAGACGGGGGTGCGGATAGGAGGAGAGGCCCCGCCCGCCGCGGCCGATCTCGCGGCGGAAGTGGTCGAGGTCGTCGTCGGTGAGGCGCCCTTCGAGGAACGCGCGGGCGTAGATGCCGGGCGCGGCGTGGCCCTGGAAGTAGACGTGGTCGCCGGGGCGTGCCGTCGTCCTTGCCGCGGAAGAAGTGGTTGAACCCGATCTCGTACAGCGACGCCGAGCTGGCGAAGGTCGACAGGTGACCACCGATGCCGTCGGCGTGCTTGTTGGCCTTGCACGACCATCATCGCCGCGTTCCAGCGGATGTAGGCACGGATGCGTCGTTCGATGTGCTCGTCGCCGGGGAACCACGGCTCTTCCTCGCGGGGGATCGTGTTGACGTACGGCGTCGACACCGTGGCCGGGAAGGAGACCTGGCTCTCGTTGGCCCGCTCCATGAGGCGGGAGAGGAGATACCGGGCCCGGGTCTTGCCGTGGGTGTCGACGACGGCATCGAGGCTGTCGAGCCACTCGGCCGTTTCCGTCGGATCGATGTCGGGCAGTTGGTGCACGTGGCCGTCGAAGATCATTCCGACAGTCTCGCAGCGTCACCGGTCGGTATGCACCGGGTGGTGGGTCGGTATGCACCGGGTGGTGGGTCGGTATGCACCGGGTGGCGGGTCGGGGCAGGGGTGCGCACCGAATCGCGGCATAGTGCCAGGATGCAACGACTCGTGATTTACACCGACGGCGCCTGCCAGGGCAACCCGGGCCCGGGTGGTTGGGCATGGGCGGTGTCACCGTCAGGGACGCCGTCGGGCTCCGGGGGTGAGGCGCAGACCACGAACCAGCGCATGGAGATCTTCGCCGTCATCGATGCGTTGGGCGCCCATTCGGCGCTCGCCGACGACCACGGAGGGCCGATGCCGATCGAGGTCGTGTCGGATTCGACCTACGTCGTGCACTGCTTCCGCGACGGGTGGTGGGCCAAGTGGGAGCGCAACGGCTGGAAGAACTCCAAGCGCGAGCCGGTCGCCAACGCCGACCTCTGGAAGCCACTGATCGAACTGGTGAAAGCCGGCGACGTGACGTTCAGATGGGTGAAGGGACACAGCGGTGACCCGATGAACGATCTCGTCGACCAACTGGCCGTTGCCGCCGTCCCCCGCCGCTGACCCGCCGCTGACCAGCCGACTGACCCGCCGATGGCCGGAGAACAGGCCCAATCATCGTTTGCGTCGGGATAGTTGAGGAGCGGGTCTCCGAAATCCCGACGCAAACGATGATTGTCGAGGCGTTCAAGGAATCGGCAAGATCGGACGATGAACATGGCATGGTGAGCTTGTCCACGCGCGCACGGATGTTACAGTTTGGTTACATGCGTCGTGTTAGGCTGGTGCTCCTGTCGGTCGTGTCGCTTCTGACACTCGTTCCCGCAGCCGCGCCGCGCGCCGCTGCGGCCCCGAACGACGTCATCGCCTTGGTCATCGAGGGCACCGGCAACGGCCACGGCCGGGGGATGAGCCAGTGGGGCGCCTACGGCTGGGCCGTCGACCAGGGCTGGGACTGGACCCGGATCCTCGAGCACTACTACGGCGGCACCACGATGGGCGATGTCGACGCCAACAGCCGGATCAAGGTGCGCCTGCTGGGCATGGACGGCGCCGGCGACATCGGCCTGGTGTCGTACGGCGCAGGTGTCACCTGGAACGGGCAGACCTACGCATCGATGCGTGCCGTCAAGAACCCTGCCGGAAGTTACTTCGACGTCTACGGCAGCGCTGGTCGCACGTGTGCCGCCGACATGTACATCGGCAGCACGGCCACGCCGTCGTTCACCACCGCGACCGGGGAGAATCCCGGCTCGAAGTCCGCGCGATGTGCTCGGATTGTGCCAGCCGAACGGCTCGGTCATCCACTACCGCGGCTCGATCGACCTGTCGATCGCGGCCGGCGACGTCAGGGTGGTCGACAACGTCCGGCTGGAGGACTACCTCCGCGGGGTCGTGCCGAGAGAGAGCCCGGCGAGTTGGGCCGACGCCGGCTCGGGCCGCGGCGCCAACGCGCTGCGGGCGCAGGCCGTGGCCGCCCGCTCGTACGCGCTCACGCAGAACCGGTACGCGCCCTACGCGCAGACCTGCGACAGCACGGCCTGCCAGGTCTACGGCGGGGCGGCGAAGCGCCCGAGTGTGGAGGGGACCGCCGCGGCACTCGAGGACTCGCGCAGCGACGCGGCGATCGCGGCGACCGCCGGCAAGGTCCGCAAGTGGCCGAACGGCGACATCGTGTCGACCGAGTTCTCCTCCTCGAACGGCCCGCGTACGGCGGGTGGGGCGTTCCCGCCGGTCGACGACGCCCCCGGCGACGGTACGCCGAACAACCCGTGGCACCGATGGACGAGAGTCATCGACGCCGACACCATCGCCGCCAAGTACGGCCTCGGATCGATCATCTCGGTGTCGATGGTCGAGGCGGCGTCCAGCACGTACCAGCAATACGACGGGATCTGGTTCAACGACATCGTCTTCACCGGGACGGCCGGGACCAAACGGATGAACGCCTGGGATTTCCGCGGCCAGTACGGCCTTCCGTCACCGGGCTTCAGCAGCGTGCGTGTGATCACCCGTAACGACACCAACGCCTCGATGGCGATGGTCGGCGACTCGATCGGCGTCGGCGTGGCCGGCACGACCACGGCTCCCTTCCGCACCCTCACCGACGGAACGTTCGCGTCGGCGACGTTCGACGCCGAGGTGGGCCGCTGCACCAACCGCACCTGCGGCGGCAAGTCGAGTGGCGTGCAGGTCGCGAACGCGCTGCCGATGAACCTCGACCTCGTCGTCGTCGAACTCGGTTACAACGACCCGCCGAGCACGTTCGCCGGCGACATCGACGCGATGATGAACGTGCTCAATCAGCGCGGCGCGAAGCGTGTCGTGTGGGTGAACATGGCCGAGATCCGCGCCGATAGCGGCGGCGGGTCGTACTACGGGCCGTCCAACGCCGCGTTGAGCGCGGCGCGTTCCCGCTGGCCCAACCTGGCCGTTGCCGACTGGAACCAGGCCGGCGCCGCTGCCGGGCCCGAGCGGCCTCGCTGGTTCGCCGGCGACGGCATCCATCTCACGACCACCGGCAATGCGCAGTTCTCGCTCTGGCTGCGCGAGGTCGTCGCGGGCCCGTCCGGACTTGGCGGCGCGATCCCGGTCTCACGCAGCTACTCGGCAGGCCAGCGCATCGAACTCCAGGTCGTCGGCGAGAACGTGACGGCTCCCGACGGGACGACCCGGGCCATCCCGGCCGGTGCTTCAGCGGTGGCGTTGAACATCACCGCGGTGAACCCCGACGCGGCCGGTTACGTGACCGTGTGGCCGTGCGACTTCCCCCGGCCGGAGGCATCGAACCTCAACTTCGTCAAGGGATCCGTGGTCGCCAACGGTGTGGTGGCGCCGCTCGGAGCGAGCGGCAAGGTGTGCGTCTACTCGTACGCGGCGACCGACATCCTCGTCGACATCGCCGGTTGGTTCGCGGGTGGATCCCCGAGCACCGCGGCATTCGTCGGCGCCACCCCCAACCGCTTCATCGACACCCGCAACGCCATCGGCGCCCCACGCGCCCGCATCGTCGCCAACGCTACCCTGAGCGTTCCGGTTGTCGGAGCGGGGATCCAGCGAACCGACGGAACCGCCGACGTGATCCCGGCGAACGCGACCGCGGTCGCCATCAACGTGACCGCGGTGTCGCCGTCGGCGGCCGGGTTCATCACCGTGTGGCCGTGCGGCGCGGCGATGCCCGTCGCGTCGAACGTGAACTTCGTGGCCGGCTCGGTGGTGGCCAATGGGGTCGTCGCGCCGATCGGCGCAAACGGGTCGGTCTGTCTGTACACGAATCAGCAGAGCGACATCCTCGTCGACGTGCTCGGGTGGTTCGGCGCCGGCGAGGGCCGCCCCCCGTTCACCGGCGCCGTTCCGAACCGTCTCGTCGACACCCGCAACGCCATCGGCGGCCCGACCGGCCGTATCACGCCGACCACTCCGAAGGCCGTGGCGGTGCGTGGCGTGGCGCTCGAGGTGAGCGGTGTGAGCCGGCCCGTCCCGGCCGATGCCACGGCGGTGGCGCTCAACGTGACGATTGCCGATGCCGCCGCGGCCGGGTACGCGACGGTGTGGCCCTGCGGCACGACTCGGCCGGAGGCGTCGAACGTGAACTTCCCGAGAGGCGGAACGGTCGCCAACGGTGTGATCGCGCCGCTCGGCGCCGACGGGTCGGTGTGCATCTTCTCCAGCGTCGACGCCCATCTCATCGTGGATGTGGCGGGCTGGTTCGCCGGTGGCGACCCGGCGAGCTTCACCGGCAACGTGCCGCGACGCCTCGTCGACACCCGCAACGGCATCGGGCCCGGCCCCATCTGAGTTCGATCGGCTGCGAGCCCAGCGGTGCGAGTTCCGGGATCCCGGGCCGGCAGCGCTGAGAACGGCTCGGATTCCACGATCGGCCGTGGTCCGATCTATCTTCGCGTGCCATGGACATCACTGGCGCCAGCGCAATCGTCACCGGCGACCGCTTCGGCCAACTGCATCCCGGACGGCAGAGCCGGGTATTCCCCACCGCGCCGGTGGGCGTGCTGTACCCCGGGGACGAGGGCGTTCCGCGCGCCACCATCCGCCGCAGCATGGATAACCTGGCGCCGCGCATCGGCTTCGCCTGGGACCCCACCGGCAGCGGCTCCACCAGCATCCGCGGCGGCTATGGCATCTTCTATTCGCAGATCCGCCAGCAGGCCCACAACCAGCCCTCCAACAGCCAGCCGTTCTCGCTCGAAGCTGATCGTGAACACGCCCCCGAGCCGGTGGACGACTTACGCCACGGTCGGCGACCCGTTCCCCTTCGAAGGCCCCCACCACGGACCCCAGCGCGCCGCTTCAAGTTTGTCCGCCCGCTCACCGTCACCGAGTGGGACCCAACTTTTCCAACGC
>CAVPET010000005.1:0-24031 GCA_963703525.1 Ilumatobacteraceae bacterium
CGGGCCGCCAACGATCCGTGCCCGGCCGATTCCTCCAGGAGAAGCAACAGGTCTGCCGGCGAGTGCGCCATGGCACGCTCATCCTGCGGCTCCACGCCCACCGCCCGAATGGCCACGTTGGCGAGCCAGTTCATCAGCCGGATGATCGGTCGGAACAACGACACGAACAGCCGGAACGGGCGGGCGACGCGAAGCGAGGACTCCTCAGGGTGGGCAATCGCCCATGACTTCGGCGCCATCTCGCCGATGACCATGTGCAGGAAGACCACGATCGACAGCCCGATCGTGAAGCCGATGACACGCTGTGCCGACGAACTGAGCGAGAACGCCTCGCCGAGGATGCCTTCGATGATCCCCGCGATCGCCGGCTCGGCCACGGCGCCGAGACCGAGCGAACACATCGTGATGCCGAGCTGGGCTCCTGCCAACATCAACGTCAACTCACGGATCGCGGCGAGCGCATGCTTGGCTCGCTTGTCACCCTCGGCGGCGAGTTGCTCGATCCGCGAACGTCGCGAAGCGAGCAGCGCGAACTCCGCGGCAACGAAGAAACCGTTCAACGCCAACAACACCGCTGCGAAGGCCAGCGCCCGAACGTTGAAATCGATACCGGAGGATTCCTCGGCAGCGAGCACTGTCACGGCCTGGTTCGCGATGTCGAGTATCACTGCCGTCCACTCCGGCCTGCGGGTCGATCGCCGTCGCCGGCTCTCGACGAACCGTGCCGGCCGTCATCGACCCCGCCGTCATCGACCCCGCCGTCATCGACCCGGCCGTCATCGACCCGGCCGTCATCGACGAGCACACGAAGCCGGAGCCGCTGGATCGCGAAGTCCTCGACGGCGAGCACCTCGATCAAGATGCCGTCGACGACGACGGAGTCTCCGACCTCAGGGATCCGCTCGAGTCGGTCGAGGACGAGCCCGGCCACCGTGTCGTACTCGCCCTCGGGGAGATCGATGCCGGTGAACCGCTCGATCTCATCGGTTCTCGACGAGGCGTCGATCGACCACACCGAAGGTTCGATCTCGACGTAGTCGCCCGCCGTCATCGGGTCGTACTCGTCTTCGATCGGCCCGACCAGTTCCTCGACGATGTCTTCGAGCGTGACCACACCGGCAGGCGCGCCGTACTCGTCGATCACGATTGCCATCTCGGTGGACCGCTCCCGGAGCTCGCCGAGCACCACCGCAAGTCCTGCGGCCTCCGGCACGGCCAGCACGTCGTGCAACAGGTCGGCCACCATCGCCGTGGCGTACATGCCGCGAGCAACGCCGAGCAGGTCCTTGGCGTGCACGATGCCCTGTGGCCGTCCGTCGTGATCCACCACCGGGAATCGCGAGTGGTTCGAGGCCATCAGGTCACGGAGATCCTCCGCGGTCGCGTCGATGGCGATCGTGACCACACGGTTCCACGGAACCATCGCGTCGGATGCCTCGAGCTCGCTGAAACTGATCGCCCGTTCGAGCAGCGCGGCTTGTGCCGCGGTGAGATGTCCGCTCTCAGCGGACGAGTCGACGATCAGGTCGAGTTCCTCGGGCGACACAGCGTGGCTGAGTTCTTCGACCGGTTCGACTCCGACGAGGCGGAGCAATCGACTCGCCGAACCGTCGAACAGGCGGATGAGGGGGCCGGCGACACGGAGGTAGAACCGTGTCGAGGAAGCCACCGCCAACGCCACCGGCTCGGGTTTCGCGATGGCGAGGTTCTTCGGCGCCAGCTCACCGAACACCATCTGGGCCATCGTGGCCAGAACGAAGGCGAGGCCAAATGCGATTCCGAACGTCACGGACTCGGGCACGCCGACGGATTCCAACAGCGGCTCGATGGCTCCGGCGATCGCCGGCTCGGCGATGAACCCGAGCACCAACGTCACCACCGTGATGCCGAGCTGTGCCCCCGACAACATGAAGCTGAGATGCTTGTGCACATCGAGTGCCCGCCGGGAGCGATGATCGCCCTGCTCGGCGCCCTCGCTGAACTTCGATCGCCGGGCGGCGACGAACGCAAACTCGCCGGCTACGAAATAGGCGTTGGCCACGATCAATGCGACAACGGCCAGGATCCCGAGCGCGGAAAGCACGGCGTCAACTTCGTAGTCGGTCGTCGTACATGGCCGGCGTCATGCTATCCAGCTCCACTCGCCGACGGGGCGAATCACCCGGCCGACATCGTGTCCGCGAGTACGGGTAGCCTGCTCACCATGGCAACATTCCACGATATCGAGATGACGTCGATCACGGGCGAGCAGGTCGCCTTCGAGCAGTTCCGCGGTCAGGTGTGCCTGGTCGTCAACCTCGCGAGCGCTTGAGGCCTCACACCTCAGTACGCAGGTCTGCGTGCACTCCATGACGACAACGACGACCTGACCGTGCTCGGGTTCCCCTGCAACCAGTTCGGCTCTCAGGAGCCGGGTACCGACGCCGAGATCCTCGAGTTCGCGACGTCGAAGTACGGCGTGACGTTTCCGATGTTCCACAAGATCGAGGTCAATGGCCCAGGCGAGGCGGCGCTCTACACGTTGCTCAAGGCATCCCAGCCCGGCGATGGTGAGTCGTCGAACATCACCTGGAACTTCGAGAAGTTCCTCGTCGATGGCGACGGCAACGTGGTCCGGCGGTTCCCGCCGCAGACCACTCCCGAACAGATCGCCGAAATCCTCCCCGAGTACCTCTGAGGCTGCCTACCTCCGACGTTGCGAGTTCTCGCGCACGGCAACGACCGGAACATCCGGCAATGGTGTGGACGATCGGTAGCTGTGCAGCTGAGCGGGCCCGAGCACGGCGAACGCGGCGTCGACGAGACCCCAGTAGGTGTGGCGAATTCCGGCGACCCGCGCATCCCGGGCGGCTTCGTAGCGGGCGATGGCCGAGGCGCGGGGCACGTAGGTGACGACGCGGTCGCCGACGCCCAGACCGGGCGAACGGCCGGGCGAGCGGACGTCGGTGAGCGCCTCGCTCACGTCCACCCGGTCGTAGTCACGCTCTCGATGATCGAGACGTGCGAGTTCGACCTCGGTGACTCTGGCCACCACCCCGTTGGTCAGCTCACCCGGCGCCGGAACGACACCGAGCGCGACGATCACCCCGTTGTCGACCAACTGCCCGCCGGGAGACACCCAGCGACCGGTGACGTGGCCGACACCGTAGTTCCACCGGCGCCCCCAGCCGGTCAGTTGCGCCTCGACGAAATCGAGCCCGACGGTCACGGTGCGCCCGAGCGTGCTGCCCAGCGATTCGGGGTCGACCAGCGAGCCGTACCCGAAGACCCACACCGTTGCAGTGCCGGGATCCGCGCGCTCACTCATCGGGCGTGGGTTCGACCATCTCGGCGAGTTGGATCCACAGCTCGCCGACCTGGCGGCGCAGCGACTCGAGATCGCCGGTGTTGTCGAGAACATGGGTCGCCGTGGCCAGGCGATCCTCGCGCCCGACCTGGCTGTTGATCCGGGCCCGAGCGTCGGCCTCGTCCATCCCTCGCTGCCCGACGAGTCGCTCGACCGCCACGTCGACGGGAACGTCGACGACGATCGTGGCTACCAGACCAAGACGAGGGTTCTCACCGAGCAGCGGGAAGTCGAGCACGACCACCCGGTCGGTGTCGCGGTGGGCCTCGATCTGGCGTTGGATCTCATCCTGCATGGCCGGATGGACGATCCCGTTCAGGTCATCGAGCGCCTGCTTGTCGTTGAAGACGATGCCGGCGACGGCGGCACGATCGAGCGACCCATCGGGCATGATGATGTGGTCACCGAACCGAGCGGCCATCGAGGCGAGGACTGCACTGTTCGGGGACTGGAGGTCACGGGCGATCTGATCCGCGTCGACGATCACCGCGCCGAGTTCGGCCAGCATCGCCGACACCGTCGACTTACCCGATCCGATCCCTCCGGTGAGGCCGACGACGATCATGCGCTGAACACTCGGATCGGACCACCGACCCGGATGGTCACTCGACGGCAGCGTCGACCGGATCGAAGATGACGGCCGAGGTCAGGTCGGCGTCGACGGCGTCGACGTCGGCGTCGGCGGTCGTTCCGGCATCGGCCGTGTCGGCATCGGCCTGCGGGTTGTCGCCGTAGTACTCCGACCACGCGGCCTCCGCCTCGGCGTCGGTCTCACCAGCGACCCAGTTGCCGGCGGCGTCGACCTCGAAGTGCTCGCGGTACTCGGCGGCGAGCTCGCCACCTTCGGCGGCCTGCTTGATCGACAGGCTGATCCGGCGACGGGCGAGGTCGAGATCGATGATCTTGACCCACAGCTCTTCGCCGGGGGTGACGACCTGCTCGGGCGAATCGACGTGGTGCGCCGACATCTCCGAGATGTGCACGAGACCCTCGATGCCCTCGCCGACCTGGACGAACGCACCGAACTGGACGAGCTTGGTGACCCGACCGTAGACGAGCTGGCCGACCTGGTGGCTCTCGGCGAACTCCTGCCACGGGTCTTGCTGGGTGGCCTTGAGCGACAGGCTGATGCGTTCGCGACTGAAGTCGACGTCGAGCACCTGGACCTTGACCGTGGTCGCCGACCGCGACGACCGAGCCGGGGTGGTCGACGTGCTTCCACGACAGCTCGCTGACGTGGATGAGGCCGTCCATGCCGCCGAGGTCGACGAACGCACCGAAGCGACACGACCGAGGAGATCGTGCCCTCGCGGACCTCGCCCACCTTGAGGTTGGTGAGGAACTGGTCGCGGGTCTCCTTCTGGTTCTCCTCGAGGTAGGCCCGGCGCGACAGCACGACGTTGTTGCGGTTCTTGTCGAGTTCGATGATCTTCGCGTGGACCGTCGTGCCGATGTACGGGGCGAGATCGCGGACACGACGCAGTTCGACGAGCGACGCAGGCAGGAAACCGCGCAGGCCGATGTCGACGATGAGGCCACCCTTGACGACTTCGATGACCGGACCCGACACGACGGCGTCGGCTTCCTTCTTGGCTTCGATGTCGCCCCAGGCACGCTCGTACTGCGCCCGCTTCTTCGACAGGACGAGGCGGCCTTCCTTGTCTTCCTTGGTCAGCACGAGTGCCTCGACGGCCTCGCCCAACGACACGACCTCGGAGGGGTCGACGTCGTTGCGGATGCTCAGCTCACGAGCCGGGATGACACCTTCGCTCTTGTATCCGATGTCGAGGAGCACCTCGTCCTTGTCGATCTTGACGACGATGCCGTGCACGAGTTGACCGTCGTCGACGGTGACCATGGTGCCGTCGATCGCGTCGGCAAAGGACATGCCGAGATCGTCGGAGACGACCTCACGCGGGGTGTAGTTGCCCTCGTCGTCGAAGGTTCCCATGGGCTGGGAGGTCGTCGGCGAGGTGGTGGTGGTGTCGGACAAGGGACGGGCTGCTTTCGGAAACGTTGACTTCGAGAAGTGAATCGGATGGACGAAGGCGCGAACCCCCGCTGCTGCCCTGGTGGCAGGGCGACAATGATAGCACTGACCAGGAACAACCACGATGGACAGATCATGCGCCGAGATCCCCCGGTCGCGGGTTGCGGGTGCGCGAGGGTGAGGAACTCGGGGGATTCGGTTGTGGCGGGCGCCACGGCGTAGGCGCCGGGCTCCACGCAGGAGATGGAGTCGACGGCGAAGTCGTGGGCGCCGAGCAGCAGCCGCAGCTCACGTGGCGTGTAGCAGCCGGTCCACAGGTCGACCATCCGCACTTCGCCTGACGCCGAGCGGATCTCGGTGCGCTCGTGCGAGACGCCGCTGCCGGCGTCGAAATCGGCGTCATCGTGGTACTTCACGGCGAAGTAGGCGTTGAAGGAACTGAGCGCCAGGCGACCACCCGGTCGCAGCGCACGTGACATTCCCGCTACGACGGCTGCGTCGTCACCGGCGGCCGTCATCAGCCCGAAGGCGCCCTGGCAGAGACAGATCACCGCGTCGAACTCACCGACGAATGTCATCGAGCGCGCATCCATGCGCTCGAACGTCGCTCTCCCGGCTGCTGCCCCCGAGGCTCCCCCGGCCGTGCGGGCGATCTCGATGAAGCGACGACTGATGTCGATGCCGTGGACCCGGAACCCGCGGCGAGCGAACTCGTGAGCGTGACGGCCGGGCCCGCACCCGACGTCGAGGATCCGCGACCGCGGAGCCAGATCGAGCGCCTCGATGATGAACCCGACCTCTTGGACCGTTCCCTTCGTGAACGAGTACCGCAGGTACGCCGCACCCATGTGGTCGGCGAGCGGCTCGAACCAGTGGTCGTATCCGGACACCGCAGACGATCCTGCGCTGCGCACTCGGCCGTCGCTCAACTCTTGGCCGAGGCCCACGTGTCGCCCCACGACACGTTCACCTCGAGCGGCACCGCCAGGTTCGCGGCGCCGCGCATCAGGTCGACGACGAGCGCTCCGACCTCGTCGTGTTCGTCGTCCGGCACCTCCAGAAGCACCTCGTCGTGGACCTGCAGCACGAGTCGGCTCTCGTGGCCCCGGGCGACGAGCGCCTCGTCGATGCGCACGAGCGCCACCTTGAAGATGTCGGCGGCCAGGCCCTGGATGCCGGCGTTCATCGCCTGGCGCTCGCCCGCCTGGCGGACCCGGAAGTTCGAGTTCGTCAACTCGGGAATCGGGCGGCGACGGCCGAAGAGCGTCTCGGTGTACCCACGCTCGCGGGCCTCGATCACGGTGCGATCCATGTACTGCTTGACGTTCGGGAAGGCGACGAAGTAGGCGTCCAGGATCACCGATGCCTCCTCGGTCGAGATGTTGAGCCGCTGAGCCAGTCCGTAGGCCTCCATGCCATAGGCGAGCCCGTACGACACCATCTTCGCCTTCGAGCGCTGCTCGAGCGTGACGGCGCCCGGATCGACGGAGAACACCCGCGCGGCCGTGGCGTTGTGGATGTCCTGACCAGTCGTGAACGCCTCGATCAACCCGGGATCGCTTGCCAGGTGGGCGATGCAGCGCAACTCGATCTGGTTGTAGTCGGCGACCAGCAGCGTCGTCCCGCCGGCAGGCACGAAGGCACGACGGAACTGGCGACCTTCGTCGGTACGTACGGGGATGTTGTGCAGGTTGGGCCGGTCGGACGACAGCCGGCCGGTGCGGGCGACGGTCTGGTTGAACGTGGCGTGGATGCGCCCGTCGGGGGCCACCTCGGCCAACAGGCCCTCGCCATACGTGCTGCGGAGCTTTTCGACCTCCCGGTAGCGCAGCAGCGGGCCGAGGAACTCGGGCCACTGGTCCCTGATCTTCTCCAGCGTCGCCGCATCGGTCGAGTATCCGGTCTTGGTCTTCTTGCCGGGGCTCAAACCGTGCTGGTCGTAGAGGATCTCGCGCAGCTGCTTGGGTGAGTTGAGGTTCAGATCGTCACGTCCGGCGACGCTGCGCAGCTCCGCGCCGAGCGTGTCGACCTCGGCGGACAGCCGAGCGCCGAGGGCGACGAGTTCGTGCACGTCGACGCCGATGCCGACGTGTTCCATCTTGGCGAGCACGACGACCAGCGGATTCTCGATCGTGCGATACAACTCGGCCATCCCCTGCGCTTCGAGGCTGGCGACGATCGGATCGGCGAGCGCGTGCACGGCGAGCGCATCACGGCCGGCGCGATCGGCATCGGTCTTCGACGTGCCGTCGAGGTCGAGTTGACCTGACGCCGCGACATCGGACGGACGGGCGAACCGCGTGTACTTCTCGATGAGGTCCGGCAATGTGTAGCGGGCTTCGGCCGGATCGATGAGGTACGCGGCGATCGCCGTGTCGAGCCTGAGGCCACCGAGTTCGATTCCCATCGCCAGCAGCGAGCGCATCAACGGCTTGACGTTGTGCCCGCGTACGTCGCGGTGAGCAGCGAGCGCCGCGGCGACCGGAGCAGTCCCGATCAGTGGCCCCGGGATCCATGCGACCTCGGCCGAGTCCGGGTCGCTGACGACGGCCAGCCCGGTCAGTTCGCTGCGTCCCGGTTCACCGGCCCACGTCGCGCCCACCTCGAGTGTGCCCAGCCCCGACAGCAGCGCGGCTGCCGCTGCCGGCGACTCGACGATCGACACCTCGGCGACGAGCTCCTGGCGTTCCTCACCACCGCCGAGTTCGAGCCCGGACCCCATGCCGGCGAGCGCGTCCGCGAGGCGCACACCGAGCGCGCGGAACTCGAGGAAGTCGAACAACCGCTGCAACTCCTCGGCGTTCGGCACGATCTTCAACTCGTCGATCGTCAGACCCTCGATCGGCGCGTCGTGACGGAGCATCATCAGGTCGAGGTTCTTGCGCGCGCGTTGCTCGTAGTCGACCAGTGACGCCCTCAGCTTCGGGGTCTGCGCGTCGACATTCGCAAAGATCCCATCGAAGCCCCCGTAGGTCATGATCAGCTTTGCCGCGGTCTTCTCCCCGACGCCGGGTACGCCCGGAAGGTTGTCGCTCGGGTCGCCACGCAGGGCGGCGTACTGCGGGTAGAGCGCAGGCGGCACACCGGTCTTGTCCTCGATTCCGGCCTCGTCGTAGAACGCGTAGTCGCTCACTCCACGTCGGTTGTAGAGCACCCTGACGTGAGGGTCCGCGACGAGTTGATAGCTGTCACGATCACCGGTGACGATGATGACGTCGTGGCCGGCGTCGACGAGCACGGTCGACCGCCGTGGCGATGAGGTCGTCGGCTTCCCATCCGGCACGGTCGATCGAGGTGATACCGATGGCGTCGAGCACCTCACGCACGAGCCCCATCTGCTGACGCAGGATGTCGGGGGCGGCCGTGCGCTGCGCCTTGTACTCGGGTTCGGCTTCGTGACGGAACGTCGGCTCGGGGCGATCGAAGGCAACGAGCACGCCGTCGGGCCGGTGGTCCTTGAGCACGTTGATCAGCATCGACGTGAACCCGAACACGGCGTTGGTCACCTGGCCACTCGCCGTGGCCATGTCGGTCGGGCAAGGCGAAGAAAGCGCGGTACGTCAGCGAGTTGCCGTCGACGACGAGGTAGGTGCCCATCCGCGCTCAGACCGCATCGGGACGCAGGGAGCCGTCGAGGATCCGGTCGGCGACGTCACGCATCCGGGTGCGCTCGCTCATCGCCGTGCGCTGGATGAAGCTGAACGCATCGGTTTCGCTCATCTTCGACTCGTCCATCAGCACACCCTTCGCCCGCTCGATGAACTTGCGCGACTCGAGCTGCTCGCCGAGGGCATCGATCTCGCCGGTCAAGAGCGCGCAGCTCGCGGAACCGGCCCATCGCGACCTCGATCGCCGGGATCAGGTCGCTCTTCTGGAACGGCTTGACGAGGAACGCGAGCGCCCCGGCATCCCGGGCCTGCTCGATCGACCTCGCGCTGGCTGAACGCCGTCAGCATCAGCACTCCACAGATCTTCTCACCGTTGATGATGCGTGCGGCCTGGACGCCATCCATCCCCGGCATCTTGATGTCGAGGATCGCGAGATCGGGCTGCAGCGCTCGGACGAGTTCGACGGCCTGGTCGCCTCGACCGGTTTCACCGATGACTTCGTACCCCTCTTCTTCGAGGGTCTCGCGCAGGTCCATTCTGATGATGGCCTCGTCTTCGGCGATCACGACGCGCAACGGCATCTCCACTATCTACCATTTCCCACGGCATTCGGTCTCCCGAACAGCACGAGAAACGGCGCGGCGACGATCACATGCGGTCGAGTAACTCGTCCTGTCGGAGTTCGAGATCGGCGATCTCACCGACCACGTGGGAGCGGTGTTTGCGCATGGAGTCGACGTGTCGCTGGGCGTCTCTCGCCTCGAACGAGGCGCCCGCGGTTTCCGACACGAGCGCTCGAATTGCCTGGTCGTCGGCATCGTCACCGAGATGGGCCAGCTGTTCGTCGACCACCGCGAGCTCGGCGCGCAACGTCTTCAGACGTGACGACACCTGCGACAATCTCCGCTCGACGAGCCACGAACCCATGGGCGTCAGACGCTAGCGAATTGTTCCCGCGCGATCCATGAGTGCCCCGGGTCGGACTCGAACCGACACTGGACGGAGTTTGAAACCGTTGCCTCTGCCAATTGGGCTACCGGGGCCGATGGAACAGTCGAGGATGCGACGCGCGGCAGGCGGGACCACGCAGGTCTTACCGGGCGGTAGCTCGCCAGGTCCGCACCGAGCGGTCTAGCCTGCCGACGATGCTCGCATTCACGTTCCCCGGCCAGGGGTCGCAACGCCCCGGCATGGGTCTGCCCTGGCGCGAACACGAGAGCTGGGAACTGGTCGACGAGGCCAGCGAAATCGCCGGTCGCGACGTCGCGCGCCCTGCTGTGCAACGCCGACGCCGACGAACTCCAGCGACACGCGCAACGCCCAACTCACCACGTTCGTCTCCAGCCTGATGGTCCTCGACGCGGTCGAACGTCTCGGCGTCGAACCGAGCTACTGCGCCGGCCACAGCCTCGGCGAGTACACCGCGCTCACCGCAACCGGCGCGCTCGGGCTTCGACGACGGCGTCAGACTGGTGATCGAACGCGCCGCGGCCATGCACGATGCCGGGCTCGCCCGACCGGGCACGATGGCCGCAGTGCTCGGCCTCGACGACGACCAGGTCGAGGTCGCCTGTCGGCGCGCCGATTCCGACGTATGGGTGGCCAACTACAACGCACCCGGCCAGGTCGTGATCGCCGGGTCACCGGCCGGCGTCGACGCAGCCGCGACCCACGCCAAGGAGCTCGGCGCCAAGAAGGTGATGCCGCTGCAGGTCGCCGGCGCTTTCCACACGCCGTTCATGGCGCCGGCGCGGGAGCGTCTGCGGGTCGCGCTCGCCGAGGCCGAGCCGCGAGACACCGACGTACCGGTCGTGTCCAACGTCGACGGGATGGCCCACGACCACGGCGCCGACTGGGCCAGCCTGCTGTCGGCACAGCTGTCGAACCCGGTGCGCTGGAAGCACTGCCTGCTCACTCTCGAGCAAGCCGGCGTGCGGAGCTTCGCCGAACTCGGCCCGGGCGCGGTGCTCACCGGGATGGCCAAGCGCACGGTCACCGAGAGCCGTACGATCTCGGTCGCGACGCCCGAAGATCTCGACAAGCTGCTCGAGTGGGTCGACGAGACCGCTCCGACGGCCGGCCGACAACTCGCACGGCACGTCGAAGGAGAGCACCTCTTCGCCGTGGAACGACTCGTCGTCAGCCCCGGCGCCGGCATCTTCACACCGGTGGGCGACCTGCGCGACGGCGAGCGCATCGATGTCGGCGCGGTCCTCGGCCACGTGGGGGATCTCGAAGTTCGATCACCGTTCGCAGGGCTGCTCCAGGGTTACATCGCGCTCGACACCGAACGGGTGACGGCCCGCCAGCCGATCGCCTGGTTGCGCTCGAGCTGAGGCGCCATCGAGCCGAGTCGCAGTGGAGCTGAGTACGGTCGATCTGAACACGATCAAACGACACGATCAAACGACACGATCAAACGACACGATCAAGAAGGGAACGAGCAGATGCCGGCAGTGAGTCCAAGAACGCGAGGGGCGGTCATCACCGGATGGGGGACCGCGTTGCCGCCCAAGGTGCTGACCAACGAAGACCTCGAGTCGATGATGGAGACGAACTCCGACTGGATCATCGAGCGGACCGGCATCCACCAGCGCCACGTCGGCGGCACCACCGCCGGACTGTCGATCGAGTCCGGTGGAGCGGCGATCGCCATGGCCGGCCTCGAACCGGCCGACATCGACGCCGTGATCCTTGCGACCACCACGCCGGATCGTCTCGTTCCGGCCACCGCCTCGACCGTGCAACACGAGCTCGGCCTGTCGTGCGGCGCATTCGACCTCAACGCGGCGTGTTCGGGGTGGGTCTACGCGCTCGTCAACGCGCACGGCCTGATCTCCATGGGCGCCGACAAGGTGTTGGTGATCGGTACCGACACGCTGGCGCGCATCGTCGATTGGAACGATCGGGGCACGGCGATCCTCTTCGCCGACGGCTCCGGCGCCGTCGTGCTCGAAGCGGTCGAGGGGCCGGGCCAGCTGCTGTCCTGGGATCTCGATTCCGATGGCAGCGCCGAGCGATTCCTGTTCTGCGACATCGGCGGCACGATGCAGATGGAGGGCAAGGAGGTGTTCCGCCGCGCGGTTCGCGTGATGGTCGATTCGGCCAAGAAGTCGATGGCCTTCGCCGGCGTCACCGCCGATGAGATCGCCCTGGTCGTACCCCATCAGGCGAACATCCGGATCATCTCGGCGGCGTGTGATCGATTGGGGATCGGCATGGACCGCACCGCCGTCGTTCTCGATCGGACGGGCAACACGTCGTCGGCCTCCATACCGCTGGCTTTCGCCGACGCGCTCGACGCGGGCCGGGTTGGCGATGGCGACCTGGTGCTGTTCGTCGGGTTCGGCGCCGGGATGACCGCGGCAAGCGCCGTCATCCGGTGGTCACCGAACGCAGTAGAAGTTCGGGCGTGACGGCGCCGGACCGTGGACGGGTGGTCCTCGTCACCGGAGGGTCGCGTGGGATCGGTCTCGCCTGCGCTCGCCGATTTGCGGCGATCGGTGATCGTGTTGCCGTCACCTACCACTCCACTCCCCCGCCCGACGGTTTGTTCGCCGTCCGGTGCGATGTCAGGTCGGCAGGTGACGTCGATGCCGCATTCGACGCCGTCGAGGCCGAGTTCGGCGCCACCGTCGAGGTGCTCGTGTCGAACGCCGGCATCACGCACGACGGCCTGCTGCTGCGGATGAGCGAAGACGACTTCACCTCGGTGATCGATGCCAACCTCACCGCGTCCTTCAGGGTCGCCAAACGCGCCGCGCGCGGATGGTGAAGGCCCGCAGCGGTCGGATCATCTTCATGTCGTCGGTGGTGGCCATGCTCGGTTCGGCCGGACAGACGAACTACGCCGCATCCAAGGCCGGCCTCGTCGGGTTGTCGCGTTCGTTGGCTCGTGAGCTCGGCTCCCGCTCGATCACCGTGAACGTCATCGCTCCCGGACCCGTCGAGACCGACATGACAGCGGTGCTCGGCGACGACCGGCGTGCGGCACTCACCGCGGCGGTACCGCTCGGCCGCATGGCGACGACCGATGAGATCGCCGGCGTTGCCGCGTTCCTCGCATCTGCCGACGCGGCGTACATCACCGGCGCCGTCATCCCCGTGGATGGGGGACTCGGTATGGGACACTGACCCGCGCTCTACACTCACGAAACAGCTACAAGGAGAGAAACGTGAACGAAGAACTGTTTGCCCGCTTCCGCAAGTGCGCCGTCGAGGTGTTGTCGGTCGAGGAGAGCGCCGTCGTGCCCGAGGCCAACTTCGGTGACGATCTCGACGCCGACAGCCTCGATCTCGTCGAGCTCGTCATGGCGCTCGAAGAGGAGTTCGACATCTCGGTGCCCGAGGAAGAGCTCGAAGGGTGTCGAGACCGTCCAGCAGGCGTACGACCTCGTCGCGAACAAGCTCTGATGGGTGGCGGCCGACGGGTCGCCGTCACCGGGCTCGGTGTGGTTACGCCGGCAGGCATCGGTGTCGACGCCTTCTGGTCAGGCATTCTCGGCCCGGGCATCTCGCACGGTCAGTCCGTGGAGATCGACGACTGGGATCCGACCCCGTACTTCGACAATCCGAAGCAGGCCCGGCGGGCCGACAAGGTCGAGCAGTTCGCGCTCGCTGCCGCCGGCGAGGCATTCGACCGAGCCGGAGGTGTCGACGCGATCGGTGTCGACGCCGGCCGATTCGGCACGATATTCGCGAGCGGCATCGGTGGCCTGCACACCCTCGAAGAACAGATCCTCATCCGCGCCGACAAGGGCGAACGCCGGGTCTCACCGTTCCTCGTGCCGATGATGATGGTCAACGCGTCCGGGGCCTCGATCTCGATGCGCTACGGGCTCCGGGGGCCCAGCGAGACGATCTGTACGGCCTGTGCCGCCGGCTCCCACGCCATCGGCTACGCGGCTCGACTGATCCAGTGGGACATCATCGATGCCGCCGCTACGGGCGGCAGTGAATCGGCCGGGACCCCGACGTCGTTGGCGGGGTTCCGCAACATGACCGCGCTGTCGACGGTGGGCATCAGCCGGCCGTTCGACGTGGATCGCGATGGTTTCGTCATGGGCGAAGGCTCCGCGGTGCTGATTCTCGAGGAGTGGTCGCGCGCCGAGGCGCGCGGGGCGAACATCCTGGGTGAGATTCTCGGCAGTGCCAGCAACGCCGATGCCTATCACATCACCGCGCCGGCGCCCGGCGGTGTCGGAGCGATCACGTGCATGCGGCTCGCACTGGCTGACGCCGGCGTCGAGCCTGCTGACATCGGCCACGTCAACGCCCACGGAACCTCGACACCGCTCAACGACGCGGCGGAGGCCGCCGCGATCACCGAGGTGTTCGGCGCGCGTGCGGTGCCGGTGGTGTCGATCAAGGGTGTCACGGGCCATCCGCTCGGCGCGGCGGGCGCACTCGAGGCCGCTGCGGCACTGCTGTCGATGGAGAAGCGGCTGATCCCCCCGACGGCGAACACCAAGGCGCTCGGCGACGACATGACCATCGACCTCGTCATGGGCGATCCGCGCCCGTGGGAGCCAGGCCCGGTCATCTCGAACAACTTCGGCTTCGGCGGCCACAACGGTTCCGTCGTCCTCGCCCCCGCCCGCTGACGTCTGACAGCCCGCCGACGGGATCGGCCGGCGCGCTGTCAGGCGTCGACGATGACGAAGAGGAGTTCGCACTCGCAGGCGAGGTCATCGCCAACCCGGGCGCGACCAGAGCCCTTGCCGGCGCGAGCCGACATCCGACCGAGTTCGACTTCGAGGATCAACTCCTCACCGGGCACGACCTGTCGCCGGAAGCGTGCCTTGTCGAGCCCGCCGAAGAGCGGGAGCTTTCCGGCGAATCGCTCATCGGCGAGGACAGCGGCCGCGCCGACCTGCGCGATCGCTTCACACATGAGCACCCCCGGCAGGGTCGGCCGGCCAGGGAAGTGGCCGGCGAAGAAGTACTCCTCACCCGTGAGCCGCCACACACCGGCAGCCGACACACCCGGCACGATCGCGGTGAGTTCGTCGACCAGCAGGAACGGCGGCCGGTGCGGCAGGAGCTCATCGGGACGGGGCAGACCGGAGGCCGGTCGGCCCGACGGGGCAGCATCGGACATCAGCGGGTGCTCCAATCGAATCGACGCCGTGCATGGGCGTGGTAGTGGTCCGGGATCGACCGCATGTTGTCGTCGATCCAGTGTTCGAACTCGAAGCGGGACGCAACCACCGCGGACAGACGCGCGTGGAGTTCGGCGCGCACGTCGTCGGGCGGCGAGGGGTCGTGGACACGCCACACAACCATCGGCACGGCACACGCGTCGCACTCGGCGATCCAACAGAGGTCGTCGCTGTGGAACCACTCGGTGAACGGTGTCGCCTGGCACAACTCACACTCCGGGTCCACTGCCACATCCACTGCCACATCCACTGCCACATGGATCACCGTACCGAACGAGGAGAAGAGGCCGAAAAAGGGAAAGACCCGGATGGGGGATCCGGGTCTCTCAACCTGCGGGCGCCCACCGATGGGGGATCGGCTTGTGGGTACCCTTCGAGTGGAACATGGGGGGTGTTCTCACTGCGATATGTGTGGCTTGTGAAAGTATGCACGTGAACGAGTGATCTGGCAAGTAGAACTCCGAGATATCGGCTATCGTTTTCACAGATGGATGTCCGGCAGTTGTCGACCCTGGTGGCGATCGCCGACCATGGAACGTTCTCCGCCGCCGCTCGGGCACTCTTCACCGTGCAGTCGAACGTCTCCGGCCACGTCGCCCGCCTGGAGAAGGAGCTCGGCGTCACGTTGATCGATCGGGCCCAGGGCGGGCTCACCGAGGACGGCGCCCGGGTGGTCGAACGGGCTCGACGGATCCTCCGGGAGATCGACGACATCACCGCCGACATGGCGAGCCGCGACGCGATAGTCGCCGGACAGACCCGCATCGGCGTCATCGGAACCACGGCGCGCTGGTTGATGCCGAACTTCCTCGGGCTGCTCGAGCAGCAACACCCGAACGTCCGCGTCATCGTCCAGGAGGGCGCCACCTCCGCCCTGGTCCCCAACGTGCTGTCCGGCCAGATCAACGCAGCGGTGATCCATCTCCCGGTCGACGACCAAGAGCTGGTGATCGAGCCGCTGTTTGCGGAGGACCTCCTACTGCTCGCCGGCGAGAGCCACCCGCTCGCGGACCGCGGCGAGATCCCGTTCGCCGAACTCGACGAGGTTCCGCTCCTGCTTCCGCCGACCGGCGCCGCCCTGCGCCGGGTACTCGACCGCGCCGCCGCCGCCGCCGACATCACGCTGCGCCCGCAAGCAGAGATCGACGGCGTCCGGTTGATGGCGTCGCTCGCGCTCGACGGTTTCGGCGCGGCCATCGTTCCGGCGACCGCCGTACCCGACTGGATCCAGGGATCGTTCCGCCGGATCACCGTCCCCGAGCTTCCCCGTCGAGTGGTCGCGTTCGCTCGTCGACGGCGGCCCAGGCCGAACGCACCGACGATGGCCGCGCTCGACACGCTCCGCGAGGTGATCCGCGACCAGGGCGCGAATCAGCACGGAGTGCACCTCGACACCGCGGCCATCGCAGTCTCGCGGGCAACCTGACGCCGCAACGATGTCCCGCTGATCAAGAGGTACTGTCGCGTCGATGACCACCGTCGATGCGACCAACACTGCGCCGGGCGCATCGCCGGACGACTCGTGGGACGCATCGCCGGACGACTCGTGGGACGATCTCCGACTCACCCGGCTGGTGCCCGGTTCGGCCAGGCCCACCGTCCGGCGCATCGGGGATCGCCAGGTGGTGTGGATCGACCTCGATCAATTCGACAGGCCGACGTCTCTGTCCTCGGCGACGTCATCGCAGATCGCGGTCGGGCTGCGCACCGCCAACGAGGTCGGACTCCCCGTGATCGTCGTGCTCGGCACGACGGGCGCCGACATCGTCGAGGGGATTGCGGCGCTGCATGCGTGGGGCCTCGTGGCTTCGGCACTCGCGGCATGTTCCGGCAAGGTGCCGACCATCGTGGTGGTCGACGGTCCTGCAGTGTCGGGGCCGGCGCTGCTGCTCGGCCTCGCCGACTTCACGATCATGACCCAGGACAGCTACGCATTCGTCAACGGGCCCGTGATGGTCGAGCAGTTCACGGGCATCGGGATCGACGTCGACGAACTGGGCGGAGCGGACAACCATGCCCGCTACACCGGTGTCCCGATCATGGTGGTCGCCGATCGAGCCGCCGCCATCGAGGCCGCCGAATCGCTGCTCGCGTACCTCCCCGACAACGTCGATGCCGAACCGGCGCGCCGGCCCTGCGACGACCCCGCCGACCGGCGCTGCCCCGAGGCCGGAGCACAGATCCCCACATCGTCGACAGGGAGCTACGACGTCCGCAAGGTAGCCGAGGCAATCGTCGACGACGGCAGCCTGTTGGAGCTGCGTGACCGCTGGGCCCGCAACGTGGTCACCGCGTTCGCCACGATCGACGGCCGCCCGGTCGGCCTCGTCGCCAACCAGCCCCTGTCATTGGCCGGGACACTCGACATACCCGCATCGCAGAAGGCCGCCCGCTTCGTCGCGTTCTGCGATGCGTACAACCTGCCGATCATCACGCTCGTCGACACGCCCGGCTTCTACCCCGGCAAGGATCTCGAGTGGCGCGGCATGATCCGTCATGGGGGCCAACTCGTCTTCGCATACGCCAGGGCGAGCGTCCCGCGCATCTGTGTGATCCTGCGCAAGAGCTACGGAGGAGCGTTCATCGTCATGGACTCCAAGACGATGGGCAACGACTTGTGCCTGGCCTGGCCCGGCGCGGAGCTCGCCGTCATGGGCGCCGGACAGGCCGCGGCGATCCTCCAACGCCGAGCGACGCCGGACGAACGGGCGGCCTTCGAGGCCGACTACGCCGAGCGATTGCTGAACCCGTACGTCGCCGCCGAACGTGGCTACGTCGACGCCGTCATCGATCCGGCCGACACCCGCCGGGAGATCGCCGCGGCGCTCGACATCCTCGACGACAAGCGTGAGGTGCTCGCGCCCCGCAAGCACGGCAACTCCCCGCTCTGATCTGCCGATGTCGATGTCCCACCAGCTGGTTGCAGCGCTGGTCGATCCCACTAACGTGACCGGCGGTCGGGGAAGACCCTCCGACCACCACGGCGCCTGGCGAACCCCGCCCGGCGCCGACAGCTCGAGACACTGAAGGAAGCCACGTGCCCGACTCCATCACCATCACCGACGACCGCACAGGAAAGACCGTCACCGTCCCGATCGAAGGTGGGGTGTTCTCGTCGGCGGCGCTGCGCGAACTCGACCCGACCCTGTACTGCTACGACCCCGGCGTTCCTGTCGACCGCGTCGTGCAAGTCGGCCATCACGTACCTCGACGGCGACGCCGGCATCCTCCGCTACGGCGGCTACCCGATCGAGCAGCTCGCCGAGAAGTCGACGTACCTCGAGGTCGCCTACCTGCTGCTCAACGGCGAGTTGCCGAACAAGGAACAGCTCGACACGTGGGTGTTCGACGTCACGAACCACACCTTCATCCACGAGAACATGCGCAAGCGCTTCGTCGACGGCTTCCATCACGACGCCCATCCGATGGGGATGTTCATCTCCGCGCTGGCGGCGCTCGGCACGTTCTACGAGGGCGCCAAGGACGTCGAGGATCCGGCCGCCCGTGAGCGTCAGATCCTGCGGCTCATCGCCAAGGCGCCCACGCATGGCCGCGATGTGCTACCGGTTCTCGGTCGGCCTCCCGTTCAACCAGCCGAACAACGACCTGTCGTACCCGGCCAACTTCCTCAACATGATGTGGAAGATCGGCGACTACGAGGTCGACCCCGTGTTCGAGCAGGCGATGGACGTGCTGTTCATCCTCCACGCCGACCACGAGCAGAACTGCGGCACCACCGCGATGCGGGTCATCGGCTCGAGCCAGGCCGACCCGTACTCATCTGCGGCAGGCGCAGCCGCGGCGCTCTACGGGCCACTGCACGGCGGCGCCAACGAAGCCGTCGTGCGGATGCTCACCGAGATCGGATCGATCGAGCACGTCCCGGCCTTCGTCGAGTCGGTGAAGAGCGGGGACGGACGCCTGATGGGCTTCGGCCACCGGGTGTACAAGAACTACGACCCGCGGGCCCGGATCATCAAGCAGGCGGCGTACGACGTGTTCGAGGTGACGGGGAAGAACCCGTTGCTCGACATCGCGCTGAAGCTCGAGGAGATCGCGCTGAACGACCCGTACTTCATCGATCGCAAGCTCTACCCGAACGTCGATTTCTACTCCGGCCTGATCTACCAGGCGATGGGCTTTCCCGTCGACATGTTCACGGTGCTGTTCGCGATCCCCCGCATGTCCGGTTGGCTGGCTCACTGGCAGGAACTCCTCGACGACCCGGCGCAGAAGATCTCCCGGCCCCGCCAGTGGTACTCCGGGCCCGACGAGCGGGCCTACGTCGGCATCGGCGACCGCTGAGTCGGCATCGGCGACCGCCGCGACCACGACTACCCCACCATCGATGAGCATGAGCGCGCACAGGTCGCGCTCGAACTCATCGCAACACCCACCGACCCACCATCGATGAGCATGAGCGCGCACAGGTCGCGCTCGAACTCATCGCAGCGGGGGTGCGGGGCGGGCGGGGGTGGCGGGCGGGACGGGCGTGGGTGGCGGGGCGCGCGGCGGGCGGGGGGCTGCGCTCAGAGCGAGGCGAGCGCGGCGTTGAACGTGGCGCTGGGGCGCATCACGGCGGTGGCCAGTGCGGTGTCGGGCGAGTAGTACCCACCGATGTCGGCGGGAGCCCCCTGAACGGCGCGCAGTTCCTCGACGATGACGGCTTCGTGCTCGGCGAGGGTCGCCGCCAAGGGCGCGAACCGTGCCGCCAACTCGGGGTCGCTCGTCTGCGCGGCCAGCGCCTGCGCCCAGTACATCGCGAGGTAGAAGTGACTCCCCCGGTTGTCGAGCCGGCCGAGGCGGCGCGCCGGCGACTTGTCGTTCTCGAGCAGTTGGCCCGTGGCCGCGTCGAGCGTGTCGGCGAGCAACTGGGCCCGGGGATTGTCGGTGACGGTGGCGAGATGTTCGAACGACACGGCCAGCGCGAGGAACTCTCCCAAGGAGTCCCAGCGCAGGTAGTTCTCCTTGAGCAGTTGCTGCACGTGCTTCGGAGCCGACCCGCCGGCGCCGGTCTCGAACAGCCCGCCCCCGCCGAGCAGCGGGACGATCGACAGCATCTTCGCGCTGGTGCCGAGTTCGAGGATCGGGAACAGATCGGTGAGGTAGTCGCGCAGCACGTTGCCGGTGACCGAGATGGTGTCCTCCCCCCGACGGATCCGCTCGATCGAGTACTGCGTCGCCGCCGCCGGGGCCATGATCACGATCAGCAGACCGGATGTATCGTGGTCGCGGAGGTACCGACGGACCTTGGCGATGAGTTGGGCGTCGTGGGCTCGATGTTCGTCGAGCCAGAACACCGCCGGCGCATCGGTCGCCCGGGCACGGGTGACGGCGAGCTTGACCCAGTCACGGATCGGTTCGTCCTTGACCTGACACATGCGGAAGATGTCGCCGGCAGCGACCCGGTGCTGCATCAGCACGTCGCCGGACGTGGCATCGACGAGACGGACGGTCCCCGCCGACGCCATCTCGAAGGTCTTGTCGTGGCTGCCGTACTCCTCGGCCTTCTGGGCCATCAAACCGACGTTGGGGACGCTGCCCATCGTGGACGGGTCGAACGCCCCGTTGATCCGGCAGTCGTCGATGACGGTTTGATAGACGCCCGCATAGCTGCTGTCGGGAATGACGGCCTTGGTGTCCTGCGGCTCCCCCGCCGCGTTCCACATCTGCCCCGACGTGCGGATCATCGCGGGCATCGACGCATCGACGATCACGTCGCTCGTCACGTGCAGGTTGGTGATACCACGATCGGAGTCGACCATCGCCAGATCGGGGCCCCGCTCGAACCCGGCGGCGAGGTCGGCCTCGATGACCGCTCGCTGCTCCGCCGGCAGCCCCGCGATCACCTCGATCACCTGGGCCAGACCGTCGTTGGGGTTCGCCCCCGCGGCCGCCAGCACGTCGCCGTGCTCGGCGAAGAAGTCGGCGAAGAACACCTCGACGGCGTGGCCGAAGATGATCGGGTCGGAGACCTTCATCATCGTGGCCTTCATGTGCAGCGAGAACAGCACGCCGAGCTCACGGGCCTCGGCGATCTGTTCGGCGAGGAACGTCCGGAGCGCGGCGACGCTCATCACGGTGGAGTCGATGATCTCACCGGCCAGGACCGGAACCGAGGCCTTGAGCACCGTCACGTCGCCGTCGGCGGAGATGTGCTCGATGCGCACCGCGCCGGGATCGGAGACCGTGAGCGACCGCTCGTTCGCGAAGAAGTCTCCGCTGCCCATGGTGGCGACGTGCGTCTTGGACTCGGGTGACCAGGCGCCCATCGAGTGAGGGTGCGACCGGGCGTAGTCCTTGACGGCCTTGGGCGCACGACGATCGGAGTTGCCCTGGCGCAGCACCGGGTTGACGGCTGAGCCCATCACGGCGCCATAGCGGCTACGGACCTCGACGGCTTCGGGGGTGGTGGGGTCGTCGGGGTAGTCCGCCAGGTCGTACCCCTTGGCCTGGAGCTCGGCGATGGCCGCCTTCAACTGCGGCAGGGAGGCGCTGACGTTGGGCAGCTTGATGATGTTGGCCTCGGGAGTCAGCGCGAGGGCGCCGAGTTCGGCGAGTGCATCGTCGACACGCTGCTGCTCGGTCAGCCGATCCGGGAACGTGGCCAGGATGCGCCCCGCGAGCGAGATGTCGCGTGTCTCGACCACGACGTCGGCCGCCGCGGCGAACGCTTCGATGATCGGGAGCAGCGACAGCGTCGCGAGCGCCGGGGCTTCGTCGGTGAATGTGTAGATGATCGTCGACTTGTCTCTCACTTGTCTGCACACTAGCGCGGCAGCCGCTGACCGCGTCTACGCTCGCCGCCGATGGATTTCGCCTGGACGCCCGCACAGATCGCGCTGCGCGAACAGGCCCGGGAGTTCGCTCACCGGGCCGTCGCGCTCCACGGGCGACACAACGACTCGTGGATCAACGGCTTCTCGAAGGACGTTGCCAGGCAGATGGCCGCCCACGGGTGGATCGGCATGACATGGCCCGAGCAGTTCGGTGGCGGCGGCCGGCCACCGATCGATCGCCTGATCGTGGGTGAGGAACTGATCGCCGCGGGTGCGCCGATCGCGGCCATGTGGTTCGCCGACCGGCAGATGGGCCCCACCCTCATCCGCTACGGCACCGACGAGCAGCGCGCCGCGTTCCTCCCCGGCATTCTGTCGGGCGACGACGACGTGGTGCATCGGCATGTCCGAACCCGACGCCGGATCCGATCTCGCGTCACTCACCACCAGCGCCCGCCGGGAGGGCGACGACTTCGTGATCAACGGCCAGAAGATCTGGACGAGCTTCGCCGCGCTCGCCGACTACTGCTACCTGATCTGCCGGACCGACTCCGACGCAGAGCCCCACCGTGGCATCAGCGAGGTGATCGTGCCGATGGACACGCCCGGCATCGACGTCCGGCCGATCACCGACATGACCACGAACCGCCACTTCTGCGAGGTGTGGTTCACCGATGTCCGGGTGCCCGTCGCCAACCTCGTCGGCGATCGAGGGCAACGCCTTCAAGCAGACCATGGCGCAACTCGAGCACGAGCGCGGCGGCATCGACCGTCTCGTGTCGAACCGGGCGCTGTACCAGCTCGGCCTGCGAACGCGCCGACCGGACCGACCCGCCGGTTCGGCAGCGAGATCGCCGCGACTCGAGACCGGCGTACCGCATCGGGCGGATCCTCGTCACCCGCGAGGTGCTGCGCCAGGCCCCGGCCGGGTTCTCCGCGGCCACCAAGTGCTTCTGCACCGAGCACGAAGTTCGCGTCGCCGAGTTCGTCGCCGACCATCCTCGGCGCCGACGCCATGCTGTGGACCGACGTCACGCATGGCCTCGACTATGCCCCCGGTTACACGATCATGGGCGGCACGTCGAACGTGATGCGCAACATCCTCGGCGAACGGGTGCTCGGCCTGCCCCGGGGCCCGAAGGCCTGAGATCGACACACCCGAGATCGAAGGCACAGGGGGCGCCACCGGATCAACGGCGTCGGGGTGTCGGCGCCCTGTACGGTCGCGCGCATGGAGCATGTGCAGTTCGGTCGGACCGGTCTCAGGGTGTCACGTCTGTGCCTCGGCACGATGACGTTCGGCTACCAATCGGATCGCGACACGTCGTTCGCCATCATGGATGCCGCGGCCGATGCCGGAATCACGTTCCTCGACACCGCCGACGTGTACCCGCTCGGGGCGCCGGTCGAGGCGTTCGGGCGCACCGAGGAGATCATCGGGGAGTGGATGCGGGGCAGGCGTGACCGTTTCATCATCGCAAGCAAGTGCTTCTTCCCGACGGGGCCGATGCCGTGGGACGGCGGCAACAGCCGCCAGAACATCATGCGGGCGGTCGAGGCGTCGCTGCGACGGCTGCGGACCGATCACATCGACATCTATCAGGTCCACTCGTGGGATCCGCTGACGCCGATCGACGAGACGCTGCGGGCGATGGACGACCTCGTGAGGTCCGGCAAGGTCCGCTACGTCGGATGCTCCAACACCCTCGCCTACCAGCTCGCCCGCTCGATCGGGCGCTCCGAGGTGCTCGGCGTCTCGCGATTCGACAGCGTGCAGCCGCGCTACAACCTGCTGTTCCGTGAGAACGAACGCGAGCTGTTCGCGTTGTGCCGGGAAGAACGTGTCGCGGTGATCCCCTACAACCCGCTCGCCGGTGGCCTGCTCACCGGCAAGCACCACAGCGGCTCGCCGACCGAGGGCACCCGCTTCACGCTCGGCGCGGCCGCCGGCCGCTACCAGGAGCGGTACTGGCACGAAGCGATGTTCTCGACCGTCGAGGCGTTCCAGCGCATCGCGGAGGATGCCGACATTCGGATGACGACCCTGGCCGTGCGATGGGTGCTCGCCAACCCCGTGGTCACCGCGCCGATCCTCGGCGCCTCACGACCCGAGCAACTCGCCGCGTCGACGAGCCGCTCGACCCTC
>CAVPET010000006.1:0-26101 GCA_963703525.1 Ilumatobacteraceae bacterium
ACGTCATCGTGCTGATCCGCATCCCGTCGTCGCCGAGCTCGTCGTGCATCGTGCGTGCCGTCTCGGCGACAGTGGCGTCGGGGTGGGAGCGGCCGAGGATTCCCTCGATCGAACCCTTCGCCGCCGTCCGCACGGCGCCGTCGGCGAGGCGCCAGACATGGGTGAGGTACTTGGCGTCTGGGTCGAAGGGCCAGTCGGCAACGAGCTCGCCGGCGTGGAGCGCGTCGACGTCGACCCCGAACTGCCGCGCATGCGCGACGATCGCGATGTCGAGCGGATCGTACGGGTCTGGCTCACACGCGAGGACCGCTGCTTCGAGCAGCGCCCGTTGCGGCGCGGTGAGGTCACCGCCGTCGTGGCGACTGCCGTCGCTCGTGACCGTCGTGGCGACACTGAGTTCGCCTCGTGTGAGGGTGCCGGTCTTGTCGGTACAGATGACGGTGGTCGATCCGAGAGTCTCGACACCGGGGAGCCGGCGAACGAGTGCATCGTCCTTGGCGAGCCGCCACGCACCGAGCGCCATGTAGAGCCCGTAGACCATCGAGAACTCCTCGGGTATCGCGGCGATGGCGAGGCTGACGCCGGCGATGATGGCGTTGCCCCAGCCGCGGCCCCTCGCGAGTTCGGCTGCCATCACCGCCACGCAGAAGACGGCGGCGACGATCGCGAGGAGTCCGACCAGTCGAGCGAGTGCCCGCTGCAACGGTGTCGCCGGTGATCTGGTAGTGGCGACGAGCGTGCCGATCCGGCCGTAGCTGGTTCGCGGGCCGGTCTGCGTGACATGCGCGAGCGCCCGACCGGTGAGCACCGTGGTACCTGCCAACACCGAGCAGTCGGGCTCGCTTCCCGTCACGGTCTTCGCCATCGGGAGTGACTCACCGGTGAGGTTGGACTCGTCCACGAGGAGTTGCGTGAGAGCGACGAGACGGGCGTCGGCCGGGACGATGTCACCCTCGTGGATCCACACGAGATCGCCGACCACGAGGTCCTCGGTGAAGACGTCGACCGGCCGGTGGTCGCGCTCGACCGTCGCAGTGGGCGCCGTGAGCCGGCGGAGCTGTGCGAGTGTCCGTTCAGTACGGGCTTCGAGCACCCAGCCCACCGCGGCGATCGGCACGAGCGCCACGAACACGACGATGGCATTGGTCGTGTCGCCGATGAGCAGGTAGGTGGGGGCGGCGATCAGCAACAACGCCACCATCGGGTCGGCCAATGGGCCGAGAACTCGTCGCCATCGTCGGCCTTCGTCAGTCGGGACGATCTGGTTGGGACCGTCGGCGGCGAGGCGCCGCTCCGCCTCCATCGTCGTGAGGCCGGTGATGCCGGACGGTGGAGCGAGCAGCGCCGTGTCGAGCACCGTGTGTGAGTCAGTCGGACCGGTCACCAGCTCGATCATGCATGCCCGAGGCACCGATGAGGAAGGGGCGAACGGCCTCACTTCGACCACTTCGACCTCACCATTCGACCTCACATCGACCTCACTTCGACCTCACTTCGACCTCACTTCGACCTCACTTCGATGCCTGTTGGGGACCGAACCGAACGGGTACCCGCGCGACCACGTCGGCGAGTTCCGGCTGGGCGGTCGCCCGCTTGCTCCGGCTCGGCTTCATCGCCAACTTCCTGTCTCACAGTGTGCTGGTCGGCTTCCTGACCGGTGTCGGCATCCAGGTGGCGATGGGCCAGGTCGGCGACATGTTGGGCATCCCGTCGCCGAGCGGTGGAACGATCCGCGAGTTCTTCGGGCTCTCCGTCCCTTTCCGTGGGTTGATCGGGGCCCATCCGCGGTAGCACCCCGTTGTGGCGCTTGGCTTTCCGGTTGTTCAAAGACTGGAGAGACAAGCGAGGTGCAACGGGGTGCGTTCGGTCAGGTTATGGGCTCGGGTGACCGGGGTCGGCAACAAGGGCGTCGTGGCCGGCGTCGACCATCGGATCGAGGACGGCGAGGAGGTGATCGTCGGGGTCGTCGGGGTCGAGCAGGCGATCATCGTGGCGTTGGTGATCTCGATGATCGACCATCTCGGTCGCAGCTACCGGCCGAACGACGCCATGTTGGTCAGGTCCGCCGGTGGCCACCTCAAGTCTGTCTTCGTCGAACCAGGGTTCGAGCTGCTTCCGGGCTGGTCGCCTACCGGTTCGCTTCGGGGCCGCACTACGCCAACTCGGCACGCTTCAACGGAGAGATCCTCGAGTTGATCGACGGTGCTCCCGAGGACTCTCCGGTTCGCTGCCCGGTCCTCGAGGCGCCGGCCATCGTCGACGTCGACTACGGCGGCGGGCGCACGCTTCGAGCAGTTGGCTCAGTAGTGCAAGCTCAGTAGTGCAAGCTCAGTAGTGACGTAGTTCGACCACGGTTCCGTCCGGGTCGCGGACGTAGAGCGAGGTTCCGTTTCCGCGAGCGCCATAGCGCAGGCCCGGACCGGCGACGACGTCGAAGGTCTCGGAGGCGGCGAGCCGATCGAGATCGGTCGCCTCGATCACGAGACAGATGTGGTCGAGGCGACCGTCGATCGTGTCGGCCTCGCCCGTGTCGATGTCCCCGATCAGGTCGATGATCGTGTGATCGTCGACTCTCACCGACGGAAACGGTGCGATCCCCTGCCGCCACTGTTCGACGCGCACCGGTTCGAGACCGAGCGTCGTAAGGTACCACTGCAGTGTCTGTTCCACGTCTGCGCACTTGAGCACGATGTGGTCCAGCCCGATAACCCTCACGGGCTGGGTGACTCGGTCTCGATTCGGTCCTGCGTTCACAGCCGCCAGCGTGCCACGTGGGCGTTGCGTTGGAGCTCGGAGCGGATATCATCACACGTTGACATCATACGTTGACATCAAACGGTGACATCAACCGATCGATCTCGAACACCCGTTTGCGTCGGGATCCTTGTGCAATGGGTCTCAGAAACCTCGACGCAAACGGTTGTCGGCGCGGCGCCATCTGGCAGACACGGGCAAGAGAGACGGGCAAGAGAGACGGGCAAGAGAGACGGGCAAGAGGGAAGGCGTGACGTGGACGTAGAAGGCCGATCGACCGGCGCAGAAGGCCACTTGATCGGCGAGGTCGAGTGGAGGCATCGCATGCTGGTGCCGGCGCTCATCACGATTGGTCTGGTCGTCGCCGTGGTGAGCAGCCTCGGGTCGCCGATGGTGCCCACGGTCGCCACCGAATACGGGGTGTCGCTCGGCACGGCCCAATGGACCCTGACGATCGCGCTGCTGGCCGGGGCGACGATCACGCCCGTGCTCGGCCGCCTCGGAGACGGTAAGTACCGCCGCCAGGTCATCCTCGGCGCGCTCGGGCTGATCGCTCTCGGCGGCGTGCTCGCCGCCATTCCCGGCTCGTTCGCGCTGCTGCTGCTCGCGCGTGGCCTCCAGGGGATCGGCCTCGGACTCATGCCCCTTGCCATGGCCGTCGCCCGCGACCACCTCCCCGCAGTGCGGGCATCGTCCACGGTGGCGGTGCTCTCGATCACCACGGCTGCCGGTGTGGGTATCGGCTATCCGATCAGCGGGCTCTTCGCCGACACCCTCGGGTTCCACGCGACGTACCTCCTGGCCGCGGCGATGGCCGGTGTCGCCTGGCTGGGTGCGGCGTTGACGATTCCTTCGAGTAGCCATCACGGCCATCAGCGCATCGACGGGGTCGGCGCCATCCTGCTGGCGCTGGGCGTGGCCGCACTCGTCGTCGCGCTCAGCGAGGCCACCAACTGGGGGATGTCCTCGCCGGCATTCCTCGGGCTGTTGCTTGTCGCCGGCATCGTGCTTGCCTCGTGGGTGCGGATGGAACTGCGCATCAAGTCACCACTCGTCGACCTCCGCTCGATGACGCAACCGTCGGTGCGCGTCGCCCAGACGGTCGCAATCCTGGCCGGCGTCGGCATGTACTTCCTGGTGTCGCTCATCATCCGATACGTGCAGACGCCGACGAGCACGGGGTACGGGCAAGGCCGATCCGTCTTTGTCGCCGGGCTCATCCTGGTGCCCTTCTCGATTGCCAGTCTTGCCACGAACCGGCTACTGCCCGTACTGCGCCGGTGGATCGGGCCGCAATGGACGATGCCGGTCGGATGTCTCGCGTTCATCGTCGCCCTGTCGATCTTCACCGTTGCCCGATCGTCGCTGTGGGAGTTGCTCCTCGTGATGGCCTTGGCCGGCATCGGGGTGGGCACGGTCTTCGCCTCGATGCCGGTCCTGATCGTCAACTCGGTGCCGGGCAGCGAGACCGGGAGCGCGCTCGGATTCAACCAGGTGCTGCGGACGGTCGGCTCGTCGATCGGCAGCGCGATGAGTGCCGCGGTGCTCGCCGCTCACACCACATCTGCCTCGCCGTTCCCGACCGATGGCGGCTACACCCAATCGGCGATGATCGGCGTCGCGGTGTGGATACTGGCGATGGTCGTCGCCTGGCCACGCCGCTCGATCGTCGTGGTCGCGACCGTCGGGGAGACGCTCGCGGAGTTCGAGAGCGTGGACGCCGAGGCCGCCGGCGTGATGATGTACGAGTTGGACCCGAATACCGACCAGGACGCGGCGCGATGAACGCCCACGGCAACTTCCGCCAGCGCGATGCGGCCCGGACCAAGGCCGATCTCCTGCTCGCCGCCCGTGAGCTGTTCGGTCAGCAGGGCTACACGCGGACCACGCTGCGCGACATCGGCGAGCATGCCGGCGCCGATGCGGCGCTCATCGCCCGCTACTTCGGCAGCAAGGCCTCGCTCTACATCGCCACCCTCGAGACCGACGATTCCGCCTCCGACGACTCCGGCAAGATCCAGCGCCCCTCGCACGAGGGGATCGTCGAGCGAGTGATCAACCGGACCACCCGCCTCGGGCCGGGTCCGATCCTGCAGGCCGCTGTGACGCCCTCCGACGAGCCCGAGATCCGCCGAGCTGCTCGGCGGATACTGCAACAACGCACCATCGGCCCGCTGCGCGACCGCATTCACGCCGCGGGACACGACCGAGCTGACCTTCGCGCGGAGATCGCGGCGGCAGCCCTGGCGGGGATCGCGCTCGCGCGCGTCGCGGGCACCCTGGACGTACTCGCGAATGCCTCGCCTGACGACGTCGTCGAGGTGACCCAGGAACTCCTCAACGAGTTCCTGGATCACTGATCCTGTCGACCCGCGCCCAACCGGGTCGCCGGGAACGGGTCGCCGGAAACGGGTCGTCAGACCGCTGCCGCCTCGCGGTCGTGGCCGCCCAGGCTGTCGTCACGACGTTCGCGCTCGTCGTCGGCGGCTTGCTTGGCGGCATCGACCTCGTCGAGGTGAGCGACGAGGCGTTCACCTTCGATGTCGACGTCGGGGATGATCCGATCCAACCAGCGAGGTAGCCACCAGGCCTTCTCGTCGAACAACGACAGCGCCGCCGGCACGATGATCATTCGCACGACGGTCGCATCGAGCAGCACGGCGACCGACAGGCCGACGCCGAACATCTTGATGATCGGATCGTCGCCGAGCACGAAGGCGCCGAACACGCTCACCATGATCAGTGCCGCCGCGGTGATCACCCGAGCAGAGCTCGCCGAGCCCGGTGAGCACGGCGCCGGCGGGCGTTGCCGTTGTGCACGTACTCCTCGCGGACCCGCGACAGGATGAACAGTTCGTAGTCCATCGACAGCCCGAAGAGGATCGCGAACATCATCAGCGGCGAGAAAGCTGACGATCGGCAAGGTCGTGTCGAGACCGACGACACCCTTCAGCCAACCCCACTGGAAGATCGCGACGACCACCCCGAACGCGGCGCCGATCGACAGCAGGATCGCCACGGCGGCCTTGATCGGCATGAGGATCGAGCGGAACACAATGAGCAGCAGCAGGACGATCAGCCCGATCACCAGCAGCATGAACACCGGTAGCGCCGAGGCCAATTTCTGGGAGATATCGATCCCCGCGGCAGTGGTGCCCGTGACCGAGATCTGCACCCCCTCTTCGGTCGCCAGGGTGGGAACGACGTCGTCGCGTAGATGGTGGACGAGATCCTCGGTCTGCCCGGCTGAGGGGCCGGTCGAGGGAATGGCGATGAGGATCGCGGTGTCGCCCGCTTCGTTCACCACCGGCTCCTGAACCACGACGATGCCCTCGGTGGCGGCGATCGAATCGCGGACTGCCGTCAGCGCCCCGGTCGTATCGTTCGATTGGCTGAGGTCGACGACAACGGTGAGCGGGGCGTTGAACCCTGGCCCGAACCCCTCGGCCAGCAAGTCGTACGCCCGACGCTGGGTGGTCGACGTCGGCTCGACGCCGTCATCGGGGAGACCGAGACGAAGTGACACGACCGGCAGCGCGAGCACGACCATGACACCGATACCGAGGAACAGCGATGGCACGCGGTGGTGGGTGACAAGAGTCGCCCACCGCGCCCCGAGCGTGTGACCGTCCTCCGCGCCGCCCGTTCGCGCCTTCATGAACGGGATGCGCCAGCGGTCGATGTTGTGGCCCGCGAACCCGAGCAGTGCCGGCAACAACGTCACCGCGACAGCGACGGCGGTGGCGACGGTAGCCGCCGCCGCGAGCCCCATCGCGGTCAGGAACGGGATGCCCACGACGGAGAGGCCGGAGATGGCGATGACGACCGTGATCCCGGCGAAGACCACGGCACTGCCTGCCGTGGCGTTCGCCCGAGCGGCCGCCTCGGCGACATCCATCCCCTCGGCGAGGTTCTGACGGTGGCGAGTCACGATGAACAACGCGTAGTCGATGCCGACTGCGAGACCGATCATCACCGCCAGCGTGGGCGCCGCCGACGACAGATCGATGAACGCGGACACGACGCCGATGCCGAAGATCCCGATGATGAGACCGATCAGCGCGGTGGCGATGGGCAGGCCCATCGCCAGCACCGACCCGAACGTGAACAGCAAGATGACCACGGCGAAGAACAACCCGATGGCCTCAGACGATGGTGGCCCGACCGTTCGACCCGGGATCACGTCGCCGCCGAATTCGACCGTCATGCCGGCAGCGCGGGCCGGCTCGGCTGCTGCATCGACGCTGTCGATGGTTGCCTGTTCCACCTCCAGGACGGTCAGCGGGTACCGCACCTCGCCGAAGGCGACTGATCCGTCCTGGGAGATGCCACGCCCCGGCAATGGCGGCGAGGCGAGGGAGACACCGTCGATCGTGGCGAGCGCATCGAAGGTGTTCGCGATGGCCTGCTCGTTGGCCGGGTCGGCGACCGATGTTCCCGCAGCGGCAGCGAACACCACCGTCGTCGCCGAGCCGCCCTGCACCGGGAAGCGCTCTTCGAGCAGGTCGAACGCTTCTTGAGATTCGGTCCCCGGGAGGGTGAACTTGTCGGATGTCTCGCCGCCCAAAGCCGCTGATGTGACCCCGATGCCGACGAGCAGCGTGATCCACGCCGCCAACACGGTCCGCCGACGGCGAATACAGAAGTGGGCGAGTCGGTAGAGCAGAGTTGCCACGGGTCGCCGTGCCTTTCGAGACGCCGCTGGGGGCGGTGGAGTGAGGGGATGGGGCGGTGTTCTGGGTGGGCGGTGTTCTGGGTGGGCGGTGTTCTGGGTGGGCGGTGTTCTGGTTGGGCGGGGCGCTGGGTTGGGCGGGGCGGTGGGTTGGGCGGGGGCGGTGGGCTTGGTGGGGGCTAGCGGCATGATACTGGCAGAACTGACACTTGACAGCTCTGTTACGACGCAGTTCTGACACATGTCACTCCTGCCAGGTCGGTTACGATGCAGCCCAATGGCCGTCGACACCCGATCGCTTCGTCAACGGCACGCGGACCGAACCCGGCTCTCGATCGTGTCCGCAGCACTCGAGCTGTTCACCGAACGCGGATTCAGCGCGGCGACGATCGATGACATCGCCACCCGTGCCGACGTCGCCCCGCGCACGTTCTTCAGGTACTTCCCCACCAAGGAAGCCGTGCTCTACCACGACGCCGACGAGATCTCCTGCCGCATCCGCGGCCTGCTCAACGACCGGCCGGCGGACGAACCACCGCATCGCAGCGTGCTGCGGGTGTGCCTCGACATCGGCGACGAGCTCGCGGCAGACACCGTGCGGATGCAGCTCCTGCGGCGACTGGCCCACGACGAACCCAGCCTCATCGACTATGCCCGGCTGGTCCTGCTGCAGGACCTGGAAGACGTGGTCGTCGACACGATCGCAGCCCGGCAAGGGGTCGACAGCGCCGATGTCGAACTGCGCGCCACGACGGCGGCGCTCCTGTCATCGATCTCGGTCGCCTTCCGATCGTGGATCGAGGCCGGGGCGCACGGTTCGATCCGACCACACGTCACGAGAGCCCTCGATGCATGTCGGCAGGCGTTCAACGACCCGGCGTGAACCCGCGTGCCGGTGGAATCGACGAGACTGGTGACGTGATCATCGATTGTGCGGCCTACGTCGACGGCAAACGGGTCGACCTCGACGAGCGTGCCGAGGCATTGCAGGGCGTGCTCCCTGCGTCGATGCACGAGCGTGATGTCGACGACACCGACTCGTCGCCGCCCTGGGATGCGCCCGACGGCTTCGTGTGGCTGGGTCTCCGGATGCCGAACGTCGAAGAACTCACGTCGTGGTGCTCGACGCTGCAACTCGATGACGTGAATCCGACCGAGATCCTCACACCACACGCGAGACCGGTGCTCACCGTCGACGGCACCACCCTGCAGCTCGTGCTGCGCACCGTTCGATACGACGATCGTGACGAGATCGCTTCGCTGGGCGAGATGACACTGCTGGTCCGGCCGCATTCGATCGTCACGATCCGCCATGGCCAGGCGAGTCAGCTGTCCGCGCGACGCAGCGCGCTCGAGGAGCATCCCAAGCGTTTGCGTCTCGGATCGACGGCGGTGATGGTCGCCGTGATCGGGCGTGTGATCGACGATTACGGGCCGGCGCTCGACGGATTCGAGACCGACGCGATCCAGGTCGAGGGCGATGTGTTCTCCGACACGAACCGCCAACCGGTGCAGCGGCTGTACAAGCTCAAGCGTGAGCTCCGTCGGATGTTCGTCGCGATGGATTCGCTGCAGGACCCGCTTGCCCGGTTGATTCGGGTGCTCGAGCCGCATCTTGCCCGGGAGGTGTTGGCCGACCTCCACGAGAATGCCGACCAGTTGCGGCGCGCGGTGACTCGGGCCCGGTCACTGTCCGACCTGCTCGACGCGGCGCTCACCGCCAGCCTCACCCAGATCTCGGTGCAACAGAACGACGACATGCGCAAGATCAGCGCATGGGTGGCGATGGCGGCCGTACCGACGATGATCGCCGGCATCTACGGCATGAACTTCGACACCATGCCCGAACTCCGTTCGCAGTTCGGATATCCATTGGTGCTCGCCGGCATGGTCTTGGTCGTCGTGGTGCTCTACCGGCAGTTCAAGCGCAGCGGCTGGCTCTGAGCCCGGGCGGCGCCGGCGGCGCACGCCGGGCGGCAGAGGCCATCGGCGGGGCCGTTGACCGCTCGGCGTCGGCTTGCTACGTTCGCTGTCGAAGCCGGAACAGTGACGATCGGAGAAGTCGTGACGGACTTGGTCTCGCCCATGAAGCGTTCGACAAGCCATGCCGGGAGGCCGACGCCCATCGAGGTGCTCGTCCGCCACCTGTTCGGTGGCGACCCCGAGCAGATTCGCATCGAGGCCTACGACGGTTCGGTGGTCGGCCCTGACGACGCGTCGACCACGCTGCGCATCACATCGCCCGACTTCTTCAAACGGGTCGTCGTGGGGCGCGGCAGCGAGCTGTCGCTCGCTCGGGCGTACGTCGCCGGAGATGTCGAGCTCGACGGCGACATCTACGCCGTCACGGACCTCGCCGATTGGTTCGCCTCGTTCCACCCCGGTCGGAGTCTGCTTCGCGAGGTCGCGGCGGTGCTCGGCATCGAGTCGATCCGTGATCTCGCGAGCCTGCGTTCGCTGCCGCCGGTCCCACCCGAAGAGACTCGATTGCACGGTCGAATGCACACGAAACGACGTGATGCGCAATCGATCTCGTCGCACTACGACGTGTCCAACGACTTCTACCGGCTGTTTCTCGGCCCGACGATGACGTACTCGTGTGCCGTGTTCGGCAACTCGACCGACTCGTTGGAGATCGCGCAGTCGAACAAGTACGACCTCGTGTGCCGCAAGCTCGGCCTGCGCCCCGGTATGCGGTTGCTCGACATCGGTTGCGGGTGGGGCGGCATGGTGATGCACGCGGCCGAGCACTACGGGGTCGAGGCGGTCGGCATCACCATCGCCCGGGAGCAGCAGTCGCTTGCCAGGCAACGAGTGGTCGATGCCGGCCTCGACCGTCGCGTAGAGATTCGCTTGCAGGACTACCGGGACGTCACCGATGGACCGTTCGACGCGGTCTCCTCGATCGGCATGTTCGAACATGTCGGCGAGCCGGGCATCAAGGACTACTTCGGACAGATCGAGAGCGTGCTGCGGCCGGGTGGCCGGTTGCTGAACCACGCGATCAACCGACCGGTCAAGAACCGTCACAGTCACATCGACCCCGACGGGTTCATGGCTCGTTACGTCTTTCCCGACGGTGAGCTCCTCGACGTCGGCCAGGTGATCACGGCGATGCAAGAGAGCGGCTTCGAGGTCCGCCACATGGAATCGCTGAGGGAGCACTACGCCCTCACCCTGCGCGAGTGGGTCCGACGGTTGGAGGGGAACTGGGAGGAAGCCGTTCGTCTCACGTCGCTCCCACGGGCCAAGATCTGGCGGCTCTACATGGCGGCGTCGGCAGTGACGTTCGAGAAGCGAGGGTTGTCGGTGAGCCAGGTGCTCGCCACCCGGTCCCACGACGGTGTCTCGGGCATGGCGTTGCGTCCCGACTGGTGACGTGAGCGTCAGTCGATCTGTCGGGCGAGCCCATCCACGACGTGCGCATTCGGGAGCGCGGCGAGCGAGGCAGGCGGGACGAGCAACTTACGTTCACGTGATCCACCACCGACGATGACCTGGTCGCAGGCCATCACCCGTTCGTCGATCCAGAGCGGAAGCCCGGCAGGCAACCCGTAGGGGGTGACCCCTCCGATCTGCATCCCGGTGAGTTCGATCGTTTCGTCGGCGGACGCGAATGATGCCTTGCGGGCCCCCAATCGTCGCCGGACGGCGCCATTGACATCGAGTCGAGTCGAGGCGAGCACCAGGCACACAGCGTAGGAACGGGGTTCACTCTTGCCGACCACGAGAATCGCATTGGCGGACTGCTCGGGCCGGTATCCGTAGGCCCGGCAGAACTCGGCGGTGTCGGCCAGGTCGGGATCGCACGGCACGACCTCGAAGCCGTGACCGGTCGCCTCGGCAGCTGCGAGCACGGCATCGGGCATGAACCGACAACCTACGCGATCCTGCTCGCTCCCCGCCGGCAGCGGTAGTTTGCGGTCGTGGTCGAGTCTCGCCGGTTCCCGCAGTCCCGCTTCGTGCCGCCGCCGGGCTCGTGCGAGGTCCTGCTGCTCCGCCACGGTGAGTCGGCGCCACACGTCGAGGGGGAGTCGTTTCCGCTCCTCGATGGTCAGGGCGACCCGCCACTGTCACCCATCGGACGCGAGCAGGCCGATCGGGCGTCGGCCCGTCTGATCGCGACCGGTGAGCGCGTCGCCGCCGTGTATGTGACGACGCTGCAACGCACGCATCAGACCGCCGCGCCGCTGCTTGCCGGCCTCGGCCTCGGGGCTGTGGTCGAGCCCGACCTGCGCGAAGTCTTCCTCGGTGAGTGGGAGGGCGGGGAGTTCCGTCGGCGAGTGGCCGACGGCGACCCGATCGCGTTGCGGATGTATGCCGAGCAGCGCTGGGATGTGATTCCCGGCGCCGAGCCGGATAGGGCGTTCGCAGCGCGGGTCCGTCGCGGGATCGAGCGAATAGCACAAGCGCATCCGAACGAACTCGCGGTGGCCGTCGTGCACGGAGGAGTGATCGGCCAGGTGCTCGGTGAGGCGACGGGAGCCCGGGGGTTCGCGTTCAGCGGCGCCGACAACGGGTCACTCAGCCACGTCGTTGTCACCCCCGACCGTTGGATCGTTCGCTGCTTCAACGACACGACGCATCTGAGCCCAACGTTCAGCACAGCGGCCGAACCGCCGGGCTGAGCGCGTAACCTCGCCGTATGGCCTGGCAGATTCTGGTGCTCAACGGACCGAACCTCAATCTGCTCGGCACTCGCGAGCCTGACGTGTACGGCTCGGACACGCTCGACGACATTCTCGCCGATCTGCGAGTCGTTGCCGGATCGCGCCACACCGAGATCCGTGACTACCAGTCCAACAGCGAAGGAGCGCTGGTCGATGCGCTTCATGACGCACAGGGTTGGGCCGATGGCGTCGTATTCAACCCCGGCGCCTACACCCACACCAGCGTCGCGCTGCGCGACGCGATCTCCTCGATCGGCTTGCCTGTCGTCGAAACCCACCTGTCGAACGTGCATGCGCGCGAGCCGTTCCGCCACACCTCGATGGTCAGCGCGGTGTGCCTCGGCGTGGTCGGAGGCTTCGGCCGTGACAGCTACACGCTCGCCCTCGACGGTCTCCTGCGTCACCTCGAGCGGTGAGCGAGCGGATCCGCCCGATGGCCTCCCGATCCCGTGGCGCCGTACGATGCCACCTGCGGCAGCCCCGTGTGCGGGACGTGACGCAGGATGGCAGGATGGCAGGATGGCATGACGGTGGGATGGCCGAATGTCAGGATGTCAGGATGTCGTCGACGAACCCCCGTTTCGGCTCCGAGCACGACGGTGATCATCCAGATCGGGCCGACGAGTGGGCTCGCTTGCGTCAGGACTATCTGCGACCCAAACAGCAGCGCCCGGCTTCGACTGCCCGCGGCGTGCACCACGAGGCTCTGCTGTCCTCCGATGTGGCGCGGACGATCGACTTCTACCAGGGCCTGCTCGAGTTCCCCTTGACCGACTTGTTCGAGAACCGCGACTACGCAGGGCTCGACGCACTTCTTCTTCGACATCGGCAACGGCAACGCGCTGGCGTTCTTCGACTTCCCCGGCCTCGGGCTCGGACGACGTACGAGGAGGTGCTCGGAGGTCACCACCACCTGGCGATCTCGGTCGAGCGGGGCAACTGGGCGCGGCTGCGGGCCAAGCTCGACGCGGCGGGGGTGGCGTACCTTCGTCGTCGACGACGCTTCGATCTACTTCGCCGGCCCGGACGGCGAACGGCTCGAACTGATCTCCGACCCCCTCGGCGAGATGTACGGCAACGAGGTCGTTTGACGGACGATTCCCGCCGACCGGGCCGGCAGGCCGGTTCAGCCGGCGGCGGGAGCGATCAGTTCGACGTCGAGATCGAGGGTGACCTTGTCGGAGATCATCACCTTGTCGCCACCGAGGGCCATGTTGAAGTCGATGCCGAAGTCCTTGCGTGACAGCGAGCCGCTCGCGCTGAATCCGGCGCGTGTGGACTGGTCGGCCGGGAACACCGTCGTGCCGAAGAACTCGACATCGAGCGCGATCGGCTTGGTGATGCCATTGATCGTGACGTTGCCATTGAGGGTGTAGTTCTCGCCCGAGCCGACGATCTGCGTCGAGACGAACGTCATCTTCGGATTTGCCTCGGCATTGAAGAAGTCGCTCGAAGCGAGGTGTGCATCGCGGTCCGTGTTGCCGGTCGTGACGGTGCCCATCTCGATGTCGGCCGTCACCGATGTGGAGGCGAGATCCTCGCCGACCACGACTTGTGCGGTGAAGCTGTCGAAGTGCCCGCGAACCTTTGCGAGCCCGAGATGGCGCACACTGAAGTTGATCGTGGTGTGCACCGGGTCGGCGGTCCAGGTTCCTTGGGCGAGGGGCAGTGGTGTGGTCTCAGTTGTGGTCATAGCAACCAATGTAGCGGTAATAGTTTGTAGCGGCAATAGTTGCGGACACAAGAGGAATGCCGGCGCCCGAGTTGTCGCGCGGTGTCGGGCGCAGCGCGACACCTCAGGCTGATCGGGCGTCGGAGCCCAGGTGGAAGATGAGATCGACCCGACCGCGACCCGTGTCGACGACCGTTGCGGCGAGCGCATCGCCGAGCGCCTCGGCGGCACGGCTGCGATGACTCGACGGGATGAAGATCCGTGAGTGGCCTCCCCGTCTCGCCTGGTCGCTGACCGCTCTCATCAGCGCCGAAGCCAGGCCGTGGCCTCGCCAGTCCGGGACGACCGCCACGCACGTCTCGCCGTCGTCATGGACGCTCGCCATGGCGACGATCCGCCCGTCGACCACGGCGGCCGAGCGGATGGCGCCACGGTTCATCAGCTTGTCGACCAGCGAGGGCACGGGGGTGGGGGTGGAGGATCCCGACCGTTCGACGTAGCGGTGCTCGCCGTGCAGATCCTCGACAAAGCGATCTCCGGCGCCGAAGAGGCTGGGATGATCGGCTGCGACGATCAGTGGAACGGGAGACACGACGTTGGGGGATGTGACCATGAACCAATCATCGGCGGCGAAGATTTCGACGAGGTTTCAGCGGCGTCATTCGTCGATGTCGGGGTCTTCCGGGGGACCCGCCTCGGATGGATGCGCGACCACTCCGCTTCAGGCAGACCGCATCACGCCTCAGGCAGACTGCATTATCCGGACGAGCGGTGTCAGCCGGTCGAGTGCGGCCAGCACGTCGTCACGTGGGCCCTGCGGAAGGCCGAGAACGAGCGCGCCGCACCCCACCGGCAGCCAACTCGGTGAGCTGCGCCTCGTCGGGACGGGCACCGAACACGCCGATCTCGACGGTCGAGGGGTCGCGGCCGATGCTCTCGCACGCACGCTCGATCGTCGGCCACTTGTCGAGGGTGTGGCGGCCGGCCATCGGCATCCATCCGTCGCAGAACTCGGCGATGTCGGCCGCCGTCTTGGGCCCGGCATCGCCCCCCAGCACGATCGGCGGATGCGGGAACTGCGCCGGCTTCGGCCATGCCCAACTCGACTCGAGATGCACGAACCGACCGTCGAAGCCGGCTTCCTCCTGCGTCCACAGCGACTTCATCGCCATCACGTTCTCGCGCAGGATCGCCCGCCGATCGCCGTAGGCCGTGCCATGGTGCGCCATCTCCTCCTTGTTCCAGCCGTAACCGATGCCGAAGATGAATCGTCCGCGCGACAACAAGTCGAGGCTCGCCACCTGCTTGGCGGTGTGGATCGGGTCGCGCTGCGCGAGCAGACAGATGCCGGTCGCGAGCTTCAACGTGCCCGTGACGGCGGCGCAGGCGCCGAGCGCCACGAACGGATCATGCGTCCGTTTGTAGAACTCGGGCAACGGCGGCGCGCCGACTCGACCGCCCCACGGTGTCGCCCGACTCGTCGGGATGTGGGAGTGCTCGGGGAACCAGAGCGATTCGAAGCCACGATCCTCCACGGATCGGGCGAGTTCGACCGGATCGATCGTCTGGTCGGTCGGGAAGATCTCGACGCCGATATGCATGTCCCCGACGGTACTCGTCCAGCGGACCTCGGGACTTCCGGCCCTGGTTCGCCACAACGCCGGCATGAGAGAACAGCACGGTGAACGAGCAGACCACCGTTGGCCCAACTCTGGCCAACCCCTTGACCTACCCTTCAACCAGCCCGCCCACCAACCCTTCAACCAACCCGCCCACCAACCCCTCAACCAACCCGCCCACCAACCCCTCAGCCAACCCCCTGACCAACCCGCCAAGAGGAGCCGTCCGATGACCGTCGTAGACAAACCCGAAGATGCCCAGTCGACCAAGGGGCCACCGTCGTCGGGTGGCGGCTCGGCGATCTTCGTCGCGATGATCGCCATCACCGTGCTGCTGGTCGGATCGGTCGTCGTCATCGGCCTCATCGGCCTGCTGACCGATATCGGGTCCGACGACTCCTCGGTGTCGGGCTCTTCGACGATCGACGTGTCGCTCACGGAGTTCGCCATCACCGGCGACCTCACCGCCCCCGCGGGCGAGGTCAGCCTCAACGTGACCAATGGCGGCACGATGGATCACAACCTCGCCGAGGTCGATCTCGATGTTCGCACGGCCATGCTCCCGGCAGGCCAGTCCGCGACGCTCGATCTCGGTGATCTCGCCCCCGGCACGTACACGTTGATCTGCGAGGTCCCGGGACACGCGTCGTCCGGCATGACCGCCGAACTCGTCATCACGGATGGTTCGGGGGCCGGGTCCGGCGACACCACCGGCGACACCACCGGTGGCACGAGCGAAGCGGGAGCCGACTACATGACCGATCCGGCGATGGCTGCACAGATGGACAAGACGATGCTCGAGTCGTTCCTGCCGTTCCCCGCCGCTACCGAGGGCGTCGGGAACGAGCCACTCGAGTTCAAACTGATGCCCGACGGGACCAAGCAGTTCGAGCTGACCGCCGCCATCACGCCGTGGGAGGTCGAGCCGGGCAAGATCGTCGACGCGTGGACGTACAACGGTACGGCGCCGGGTCCGCAGATCAAGGTCGACGTCGGCGACAAGGTTCGTGTGATCATCCACAACGACACCCCGCTCGGCACCGACATCCATTGGCACGGGATCGATACGCCGTTCACCCAGGACGGAGTCTCACCGATCACCCAGGATCCGATCTCCAGCGGAGACACGTACACCTACGAGTTCCTCGCCACCGAGCCCACGAACGGCATGTACCACGCCCACCTGCACAGCCAGATCTCGGTGCCGAACGGAATGTTCGGTTCGTTCGTCATCGGGGAGAACCCGATCCCGCGTGGACAAACGATCGGTGGAGTGACGATTCCCGAGGACGTCGTGCCCGCCGTCGACATGCCGATGGTGCTCAACGATGCCGGCGTCATCGGGCTCTCGCTCAACGGCAAGAGCTTCCCCGCGACGGCGCCGATCGTGGTGAACAACGGCGACTGGCTGTCGCTGACCTACCTGAACGAGGGGCTGCTCGCCCATCCGATGCACCTGCACAAGTTCCCGCAGTTGGTGTACGCGAAGGATGGGTTCCCGCTCGACCAGCCGTACTGGGCCGACACCATCAATGTCGCCCCGGGCGAGCGCTACCAGGTGTTGGTGCACGCCGACGAGGTCGGCACCTGGGTCTGGCACTGCCACATCCTGAACCACGTGGAACGTGAGACCGGGATGTTCGGGATGCTCACGGCCCTCGTCGTGCAGTGACCATGACCTGACCGGAGCCATTCACCCCGGAGGGTCGAACTTCCTGCGATGAGGATGAGCGCGCACAGGTCGCGCTCATCCTCATCGCGGCCGGGGTCGACAGGCCGGATCGCGGCCGGGGTCGACAGGCCGGATCGCAGCCGGACTCGCGGCGGCTCAGGTCGGTCCGGGCGATTCGATCGTCGGTGGTCGGTGCTCGAACCAGTCGCCCGACGGGATCGGCACAAGCCCGGGTCCGTCGTGGTATTCGTAGGCCCACACACCCAGCCCGCGGTGGGTTCGGATCATGACCCTCCGGTACAGGCCGCCGTCGACGTCTTCTTCGATGTCGAGCACGGCGAGGCACTGGACGAGCACGGCGGCGGCGATCTCGAAGGTCCGCCCGTGGATCACGCCGCTGTCGTCGAAGACCGCAGCCGGATAGTCGAGGCCGGTGTCGTAGAGCGATCCGTCGACGGAGTCGGCGAGACCGTCGTCAGTGACGAATCGCTGCAGGAAATGCCAGCGCACGTCGCCGGGACGCAACGTGCCGTAGACGAAGATGTAGTGCTCCATCGGACTGCTCAGCAGCGGTGCTCCACTGGGTGCAACGGTTCAGAACCCGCCACCGTGCTGGTGGTCGCACAGGCGCTCCTCGCCCGGCACGATCTGGCCGGCGCCGACGCCTTCCAGGGCGGCGAAGGGGCCACACGGGTGCGGAGTGATCCAGACGTGGATCATGGCTGCGGGCCGGAACTTGGTGAGCCCGGCCTGGCAGTTCCCGGCAGCGTTCGTCAGGCCGCCCACTCGTGGCTGCGCCGGATCGCTGGTGAAGCACAGGTTGTCGTGGATGTGCCACTGCATGAGGGCCCCACCGATGTCGGGCACGTCGGCGAGGGCGACATCGTCGGGCAGCATGTACATCGCGCTGACGAGCTTCTTCGAACCGTCCGGCTGCGGCTCGAAGACGAGGCTTTCCGGATGGTCGGGGTCGAGGATCGTGTCGTCGTTGATCCAGTCCCATTGGATGAAGTGCTCGTGTCCCGTGCCGGCGTCGCCGATGCTGCGGAACCCGGCCGCCTCAGCGGTCTTGTAGTCACTCCACTGTGGGAGTCGCACCAGAGTGACGGCGATGAGGTTCTCCGCAGCCGCCTGCTGTTGCGGCGTGACGCCGAGCGTGCCGCTCAAGTCGATCGGCAGGGTCGGATCGTACGGCTTGGCCACCGCACTGGCATCTGTCGCTTCCGCCGACGAGCCGCCTCCGTGGTCATGGCCGGCGCCGCACATGTCCATACGTTGATCTTCCGACACCGCTGCCGTCCCTGCGCCGATGCCTTCGAGCGCGGCGAACACGCCACACGGGTGCGGTTGGATCCAGACGTGAACCATGGGATTCTCGCCGCCGGCTCGGATGCCGTTCGCGCAGTTGCCGCCGGCGTCGACGATGCCGACGACCTTGGCCTTGCCGCTGTCGAGCGACCAGCACAAGTTGTCGTGCTTGTGCCAGGTCATCAACGGTCCGGCCCAGTCGGTCAGCGTCGGATCGTCCGCTGGACGGGCACCGGCGATGTACATCGCGCCGGCCAGTGTGCGTTGGTCGCCGGACACCGCATAGACGAGTGATTCGGGAGCCGTCGGGTCGAGCAGGACGTCGTCGCCGATGAGATCACCCTTGATGTAGTGCTCGCTGCCCGTTCCGGCGTCGCCGATCGAGCTGTAGCCGGCGGCGATGGCATCGGCGGGGTCGGCATACTTCGGCAGCTCGCGCAGGGTGCCCTCGATCAACGTCACCGCACGCAATTCCTGCTCCACGCTGACGCCGGCGACGCCTGAGACATCGATCGGCTGGGTCGGATTCCATGGCCGTGGCCACGCCGGAGCCGCCGCTGCGCCGGTTCCGTGGTCGTGGCCATCGGACGTCGCCGCACCGGCGTCCCCGCCGCTGTCGGTGCCGGTGTGGTCGATGCCCGTGTGGCCGGTGGCGGTGTGGTCGTCGGTCGCCGTCACGGCTGCAGGCGCACCGCCGTCGACGATGTCCTCGCCGTGATCGTGGGCGCTGCCCGCGACTTCGGCGCTGTGGCCGGCGTCGTCGTGCGAATGGACGTGCGTGCTCGCCGCCATCATCGTCCAAACGGCAAGCGCAACGATGAGGACGCTCGGCGCCGGCAACCCCGTGCGACGACGCCGGTCTGCGGGCAGGATGACGCCGGTGTACGCGGCGACGATCGCGATGACGCCGAGAATGGCCGTGGCAGTGTCGGCGAACTGTGCTGCTTCGCGAACCTCGAGACCGTCGATCCACGAGATTTCGATGAGCCGCGTCGCCAGCCAACCGACGACCGCGGCGCCGTTGACCGCAACAAGGCCCAGCGCCGCGACACCCGACGGCCGGAGCAGAGCCCACAATCCGGCGCCAATCTGGAGCACGGCGGTGACGATGAAGATCCGGGCGAGCTGAGGATGCTCGGCGTGGATGCCGGCGGCGGACGCATGGACGGCTCCCGCCGCCAGGGACGCGAGCCCGCCGAAGGCCACCACCGACATCGTCGAGCGTTGCTTGGGCACTGGCACTCCGGCGTCCGGCCCGGTGTCCAGACCGACTGCTGTGTCCAGACCGACTCCGGCTGCGTCGACGTTCGCGTTGTCAACAGTCATTCGTTGGATGTTACGGGGTGTGACGGTGGTCTCCCCGTCGGGGCGTCGACTCCCAGCGGGCCGGCAGCGTCGAAATTCTCACGTTTGCGTCGGGATTTGCGCGCACCGGTCCGCACTTTTCCCGACGCAAACGTGGGGGGCGTGCGATGAGGCGGGCGGGCACGACCCGACGCTTAGACTTCATCGGAAGACTCCATCGGAAGACTCCATCAGCGGATCACGTCGTCGGGCTCGTCCGCCAGGTTCCAGTCGATCGGCGCGAGCCCGGCGGCCAGCAGCGCTGCGTTCGCCCGGCTGAACGGCTTCGTGCCGAAGAACCCGTTGTGCGCGGACAACGGCGACGGGTGCGCGGACTCGATGATCGTGTGACGCGAGGTGTCGATCAGGCTCTTCTTGCGTCTGGCGGCACTTCCCCAGAGGATGAACACGACCGGCTGCTGCTTGTCGTTGACGGTGCGAATCACCTGGTCGGTGAACGTCTCCCAGCCGTGTCCCTGATGTGATCCGGCGCGACCGGCGCGAACGGTGAGTGTGGCGTTGAGCAAGAGCACACCCTGGCGTGCCCACTTGTCGAGGCTTCCATGCGTCGGCGCCGGCGCCCCGAGGTCGTCGGCGAGTTCCCGGTGGACGTTGTGCAGTGACGGGGGCACGCGCACCCCGCGCCGGACCGAGAAGCACAGTCCGTGCGCCTGGCGCGGCCCGTGGTACGGGTCCTGCCCGAGGATCATCACCTTCGTATCCGTGTGCGACGTGAGATGCAGTGCGGCGAACACCTCGTCGGCGGGCGGGTAGACGAGATGGTCGCGGCGCTCCGAGGCGACGAATGCCTGGAGTTCGCTCCAGTAGTCCAGTTCGAACTCTCCCCGCAGGAGTGGATTCCAATCGGTCACGGCCATCAGCACGGTTGCCTAGCATGTCGGAAGTGTTCGCACATCTCGACCGGGCAACGCTGGCCACCTTGCCGACCCCGCTCGAGGCCGGCCCGCTGCTCTCCCGGGGAGTGCCGACTGCTCCCGGCGGTACCCGCCTCTGGGTGAAGCGTGATGACCTGACCGGTCTCGGCGGCGGCGGGAACAAGGCACGCAAACTCGAATTCCTGTGCGGTGCAGCCATCGCGTCCGGGGCGCGGGCACTCGTCACCGTCGGGGCAGCACAATCCAACCATTGTCGGATGACGGCGGCCGCCGGCTCGATGCTCGGGCTCGAGGTACACCTCGTGCTCTCCGGCGACAGGCCCGCTGCCGGCGCGGCGACGGGCAACGAGTTGCTGTCGGAGCTGTTCGGCGCCCAGCTCCACTACACCGGTGCGCCCGCTCACCACTGGGGTGAGCTCGAGATCGCCCGCGAATCGGTGACCGCCGTGCTCGCCGGGGAGGGCCTTCGTCCCGTATTCGATCCCGATGGGTGGGAGCACGGCGACGGGCGCGCTGGGGTACGCGAACGCGTTCGTCGAACTGCTCGACCAGCTCGATGCAGTCGGCATCGCTCCGTCGACCGTCGTGTTCACGTCGTCGAGCGGTGGCACCCACGCCGGTCTCCTCGCCGGCCGCGCCGCCGCGCTCGCCGCCGGTCGAACGGTTCCCGACGTCCTGGCGATCGGCGTCGCCAAGGGGGTCAACCACGGCATCCCCGACATCTCCGAGCTCGCCAACGAGGCCATCGGGCTGATGGCGCCCGACGCAGTGGCGCCCGACGCATGGTGGCGCCCGGCGTGGTGGCGCCCGGCGTGGTGGCGCCCGGCGATGTCGAAGTCGACACGCGATGGATGGGAGACGACTACGCCATTGCCTCCGCTGCCGGCGACGCCGCGATCGTGTGGGCGGCACGTCACGGAGGCTGGTTGATGGATCGGACGTACACCGGCAAGGGCCTGTCCGGGCTCCTCGGTCTGGTGGCCGAGGGTCGATTCTCGGCCGATGACGACGTGGTGTTCATCCACACCGGCGGGTGGCCGGCCATGTTCACGCCCGGTGGCACGCCGGTAACGTCGGGCACATGAGCGACGAGATCCTCGACGTCGACCTGCTCGCGTTCGAGCAGGACAGTCGCCTGAAGCGGCGGGCCGTCGTCGACGGTGTGCGTCGCAGCCTGGCAACCGGGTTCGTGTACACGAGCCACGACGTCTCCGACGATCTCCTCGACACGGCGTATGCCCTGTTGCGGGAGTTCTTCGAGCTCGACGCCGAGTCGAAGCAACGCTTCGTCGCACCGGGGGCGAATGGTCAGACCGGCTACACCGGGCTGCTGGTCGAAACCGCGGCGTCGAGCGACAAGCCCGACTGGAAGGAGATGCTCAACTGGGCGACGCCGATCGAGCCCGGTCACCCCTTGAAGCGCAAGTTCGCCACCGCGTACCCCGATCAGGTGCTGCCGGAGTCGGCCGTGCCGGGCATCACCGATGTCCTGTACCGGTTCCACGACTCGATCGCCGACCTGCAGCGTCGCTTCCTGCACGTGATCGCCGAAGGGATCGGTTGCCACGAGTCGTTCTTCGACGACATGGTGCACGACGGGCCGACCCTCACCCGGGCGATCCGCTATCCGGCGATGGGCGATGTCGGTGCGGCCGGCCACGTCTGGGCCGCCGAGCACGGCGACATCAATCTCATCACGGCACTACCGAGGGCCACCGCCCCCGGGTTGCAGGTGAAGGTCGGCGACGGTTGGGTCGACGCGATCCCACCTGACGACGCGGTGATCATCAATACCGGCATCATGTTGGAACGCCTGACCAACGGCGCCATCCCGATCGGCCGGCATCGTGTCGTTGCCCCTCCCGACTACCACGGTGAGCGCTACAGCGTCGTCCAGTTCTGTCATCCTCGGCCGTGGACGGTGCTGTCGCCGGTGCCGTCGTGCTGCACGCCGCGGCGGCCGCAGCGGTTCGCCGCGATCACTGCCGACGATGCTCTCGACGAGGTTCTCCACCAGATCAATCTCCTCGAAGCCGCCCGTCGCGTCGGCTGAGCCGACGTTGGTCGAACGCTTGATCGGCGCCGATCAGCCGCGCCGGACGGGGACTGTCGGCGTCAATTCGTCACGCACGGCCAGCGCGACCCAGATCGACGTCGGCAGGTCGACGGGCGAGACCCATTCGGGTGACACGGCGCGGAACCCCGCGGCGCCGGGGCCGTGCGGGTCGGGTGGCGCGAACGAACAGCCTTCGTTCGGATAGATCATCGCCGCCCACCCGCTCGCGGTCACCTCAGCGGTCGAGGTGATCACCCATTCGGAGTCGATGTCGCGGTCGGTGTCGGTCGTCTCGATGGTGATCCGATCGTGATCCGATCCATTCGGCGGCACTATCCAGGGGCCGATCGCGACCGAACACGCCTGTCGGAACAGCGCATCGATCACCGGGCCGTAGGCGTCGATCGGGGCGCCGTCGAACTCGGTGATCGTCAGCTTGACGTGGGGCGCGACCGCGCTGTCGTCGATGACGATCGTCGCATCGGTCGGGACATCCTCGCGAACCCCGAGGGGGAGTGGGTCGCTGTCGCCCATGAAGCCGATGATCTGGCCGGCCCGTACCGATCCGCCGATCTTCGCCAGCGCGCTGAGCCGGAGGTGAGCGGGCGCAGCACCGTCGTTCGTTCTCGGGTTGTCGTCGTTGAAGCCCGCCAGGGTGTAGCTGCGCCCGGTCGTGTCCGTGATGGTGACCGCGATCGGCGATCCGGGCTCGTCGGAGATCGTCGTGACCACGCCGTCGTGCACCGCGAGCACCGGCTGGAGCTTGACGCCGAACACGATGCCCGGCGCGGCATCGGAACACAGCCCGGCGGCTGCCGCGTCCGGCTGGTCGCAGGCAGGCGCCGCGACCCGGCTCGGCCCGAGTACCGGGAACGTGATTCCGACGCGGCCGGCGCCGGTCGGCGGGCCGGTCGCCTGGCCCGTCGCCTGGCCCGTCGCCGGGATGGTCGGCGGGATGGTCGGCGGGATGGTCGGCGGGAGGCCGGCGCGGGCGAGCAGGTCGAACGGAGTGGGCGGGGTCGGGACAGGCTTGCCGGAGATCAGCGAGAACACGGCGAGCCAACGCTGCTGGTACTCGCGCACGGTCAACACGTTGCCGGCAGAGGGCATCGGCACGATGTCCATCAGCGAGGCATCGCGGGCGGCTCGGGGGTAGTACCACAAGACCGGAATCATCGACACGTCGTTGTTCCACTGGGCGAGGAACATGTTGACGTCGAGCGCGGCCCGTTCGTCCTGGGTCCACGGCGGGGCGAGATAGGCGTGTGAGTAGCCGCCGTATCCATTCCACGTCGAGGCGATGAACTGGTAGGCGCCGGAGGCGTTGCCGCGGTTGGGAGCGATGGCGTAGTCGTCACGCGACTCCATGTAGCGGATCGTGGCCAGGATGTGGCCGATCTGTCGCGGAAGTGCCGTCACCTGTCGCGGCGCAGGAGCCGGCGCGGCCGATGGCGTCGGGCTCGATGGGGGCGGCGTCGACGGCGCCGGCGTCGGTGTCCCGGGTAGCGCCGTCGGCGGATCGGGCGTCTCGGCAACCGGCGTCGGGGTCGTCGGAGCAGCCGCGGCCGGAGGAGTCGCGGCCCCTGGAGCCGCGTCGATGGTGGTGCCGACGTCGGTGCTGCCGGTGTCGGCGCCTTCGGCCACGACGACTGCGGGAAGGGAGAGTGACAGCAGGCCGGCGACAGCTGCGAGCGCGCCGCGCGCGACGAACCGAGACCGGTGGGCGCGTGGCATCGGTGTGCTGCCGGATCCTCGGTGTTCGGATCCCTGGCGGTGCGCGAACTGGTGCATGGAGTTGTGGTGAGGCGCGTTCGTGACGAGCCGACGACTGCATATCGGCAACGACGCGCGCGAACTGCAGTGCGAACCAAGAATTCATCTTGCTCAGGATTCACGGCCGGTGGCGATACCGTCCGTCGGCGCCTATGCCGATCGATGCCACCCAGAACCATCGCCGGCCCGGGCTCGGTGACCAGGGCGACGTCGTGCTGGCCATCGATGTGGCAGCCGAGCGATTCGAAGCGGGGCTGCTCACCTCCACCGGCGCGCTGGTGGAGCGGTCGACTGCGCCGATCGAGCCTGATGCCGGCCCCGAATCGCAGTACACGGCACTCGCGACGTTGGTGTCGGAGCTGCTCACGTCAGCCGAGCACCACCACCACGTGGGCGTCGTCGGCGTCGGCGTCGGATCGAGTGGTCCCGTCGAGCGACACCTCGAAACGGTGTCGCCGGCCGGCAAGTTGTCGTGGCGTCGGTTCCCACTGCGCTCCAGACTCGAAGAACTGACCGGCTTGCCCGTACACGGTGACCTCGATGCCAAGGTGCTCGCGCTCGCCGAAGGATGGTTGGGCGCCGCCCAGGGCCATCAGAACTTCTGCACGATCACGGTGTCGGCGACGATCGCCGGCGGGGTCGTACTCGACGGTGATCTGCTCGACGGCGCATCGGGGTTCGCCGGTCACGTCGGCCACATCATCGTCGAGCCGGGTGGCCGGCGATGTGTCTGCGGCGCACAAGGATGCCTCGACGCCGAGGCGTCCGGCGCGGCGATCGAGTCGATCACCGGTCGACCGTTGACCGAGCCGACCTATGAGATCATGCAGCGCACCGGTCGCCTGGTCGGCCGTGCGGCGGCGACGGTGTGCAACACGCTCGACCTGACGCTCGTCGTCGTGGGGGGCACGATCGCCCGGAACTTCGCCGCGACGTTTTTCCACTCGGCGCAGGTGTCGCTCGAGGAGCACGCCCGCATGCCGTACAGCCGCGGGGCGCGCATCACACCGTCGCGCCTCGGCGAGAACGGGCAACTGATCGGCGCCGGAGCGATGGGTTGGCGCGGCCTGCGCCGGGCCGCCCGAGATCGTCACCCGCCGAACGCTCGGTAGAAGCGCTCGGCCGGGCCGAGACCGAATCGTCGTTGCCATGCCGCTGCCGCGATCACGGCCACGATCCAGAACCCGAGAGCGAAGAGCAGGGCGACGTCGAGGCCGGCCGGCTCGATCCACCCCAGCCGATGGACAACGGTGTTGAACACCAGGATGTCCGCGACGTACAACGTGAGGGTCATCCGGCCGGCACGTCGGAGCGGATCGAGGCGGTCCGGGAACCGATCCGCGAGCCAGTCGACGCAGCCATATGCCACGAGCGCCGTCCCGAGCGCGCCGGCGACGTAGACGACCCCACCGCTGCCGGGCTCGGTCGACACGACCACGCGTTGGAACGCGGTGTTCGCAGTCGAACCGAGCAACGTGGCGGCGCTGTACAGCACGGCCCCGCCACCGAGGGCGGCGATCCTCCACCAACGAGTTGCCAACGCTCGGCCGAGGATCATGCCGGCGCAGAGAAAGGCGAGCCAGGGCAACAGCGGGTGGGTGCCGTTGATCGCCACGTCGAAGAGGTATCCACGAACCGAACCACCGGTCGGCGACGTCAACCAGT
>CAVPET010000007.1:0-13758 GCA_963703525.1 Ilumatobacteraceae bacterium
TGCTGGCCGCGCCGATCGCAACGGCGGCGCCCACGCCGACGAGCAGACCGAGAATGGTCAGGTGGTCGGGGGTGAGGCCGGTCTTGCGGAGCACGGCGCCGATCGGCTTGACCGCACGGTCGACCGGTGTTCGGAACTTGCCGTCGAACATCGAGTCGACGCTATCCCACTGCCGCTCGGTTGACGTGCCGGGTCCGGCGCAGACGAACACAGGCGGCCGGCGCGGCCCGGCCGCCCCAACGCCGCTCAGAGAGACTCGGGATTGTCCTCGACGAAGTGCTGGACCACGCTCCCGTCGACCGCGTCGACGAGTACGAGGCCCCGCCGGCCGGGTGGGTCTTCGGTGGAATAGCACAGCACCCGCCATGTCGGCCGGCTTCGCAACCCTCGCCAGACCTGCTGGGCCGATGCATGACCGATGGGGAATCCGACGGCGTGCTGGGCCGCGACCAGGGCGTCTTTCTCGTCGACGTGCATCCGCCAACCGGAGGTGATCGAGATGATCCCGGCGATCGCCAGCAGGGCCGCCCCGAGCAACCACCCCCGGTTGACCACGCCAGAGTCTGTGGCGAGGACGTACACAGCGACACACGCTGCGGCAACCACGAGGTAGATCACCCCAGGCCAGCGGCGACGGCTGTTGTCGGGGAACTGATACGGGCCGACGAAACCGGAGGAGTCGAGGTCGTCGGGCAACTCGTCGCGAAGCTCGTCGGTCATCACCACCAGGCTATGGCCGCCCGGGCCCGACCGGCAGCCGCCGGTTCAGCGTGGCCATGCGCTCCGAAGCCTTGCCGCCGTCGCGCCGATCGACTCCGGAAGGGTCTGCGTGTTCGCGATCGACGACATGAAGTTCGAGTCGCCGGTCCATCGCGGAACGACGTGCACGTGCAGATGGGTCGGCACCGATCCGCCTGCCGGCCGACCGAGGTTCAGCCCCACATTCATGCCGTCCGGCCGGTACGCGGACCGAACGACGCGGACCGCGGTGGTGACGGTCGCCCACAGCTCCGCAGTCTCCTCGTCGGTCAAGTCCTCGAGGTCGGCCACCTCCCGATACGGGAGCACCATGAGGTGACCGGAGGTGTAGGGAAAGATGTTCACGATCACGAAGCACGTGGCGCCGCGATGGACGATGTGCGTCTGCTCATCAGGAGCCCCGGAGTCGAGGAGCCGGCGGAAGACACTCTTCTCCCGAACGACATCGGCCTCCCGAACGACATCGGCCTCCCGGACAGCATCGGAACGCAGGGGTACGCCGGCGACGTAGCTGGCCCGCCACCCCGACCAGATCCGTTCCAGCACGCTCACACCTTCCGGCGGCTCATGCGCCGAGTGCGGCGAGTTCGGCGTCGGCGACCTCGGCGCGGAAATCGGCGACGAATGCGTCGACGGCCACACCACGGACCACATCGCCACCGCGTGAGTTGACGCCGACCGTGCCCGCCGCCACATCGTCGTCACCGACGACCAAGACGTACGGGATCTTCTCCAGCTTGGCGCTGCGGATGCGCTTGCCGAGGCCGTCGTCAGCGGGGCCGAGATCGACCCGCGCACCGGCTGCGGCGAGCGCTTCGAGCACGTTGGATGCATAGGCCTCGTGTGCTTCGGCGACCGGGAGGACCCGTACCTGTACCGGCGCCAACCAGGTCGGGAACGCTCCGGCATAGTGTTCGACCAGTACGCCGAAGAACCGTTCGATCGATCCGAGCAACGCCCGGTGCAGCATGATCGGGCGGTGCCTGGCGTTGTCCGCGCCGACGTACTCCAGCCCGAAGCGTTCAGGATGGTTGAAGTCGGCCTGGATCGTGGACAGCTGCCACGACCGCCCGATCGCGTCGCGCACGTCGATGTCGATCTTCGGCCCGTAGAACGCGGCGTCGCCATCCTTGATGTCGTAGGCCAGACCGTGGTGATCGAGCGCCTCGCGCAAGGCTGTGGTCGCTTCGTCCCACATCTCGTCGGAGCCGACGTACTTGTTCGGGTCCTTGGTGGACAGGTTGAAGGTGAACTCGTCGAAGCCGAAGGCACGCAGCACCGACAGGACGAAGTCGAGCAGGCCGGCGACCTCGTCGGCAAGCTGCTCTTTCGTGCAGAAGATGTGGCTGTCGTCCTGCGTGAACCCCCGCGTACGCAACAGCCCGTGCAACGTGCCGGCGCGCTCGTAGCGATAGACGGTTCCCAACTCGAACAACCGCAGCGGCAACTCCCGATAGCTGCGCTGCCGGCTGTCGAAGATCAGGCAGTGCATCGGGCAGTTCATCGGCTTCGGGTAGTACGTGCCGTTGTCCATCTCCATCGGTGGATACATGCCGTCGGCGTAGAAATCGAGGTGGCCGGAGGTCTCGAACAGCTTTGCATTGGCGAGGTGTGGCGTGTAGACGAATTCGTAGCCGCCCTTTTCGTGGCGCATTCGGCTGTAGTCCTCGATCAGCTTGCGGACGATCGCGCCTTTCGGGTGCCACACCGCCAGCCCGCCGCCGAGCTGGCTCGGGAAGCTCAACAGGTCGAGCTCGGTGGCCAACTTGCGATGGTCGCGCTTGGCAGCCTCCTCGAGCTGGTGCAGGTGATCGGCCAACGCCTGCTTCGACTCCCACGCCGTGCCGTAGATGCGCTGCAGCATGGGGCCCTTCTCGTTGCCCCTCCAATACGCACCGGCGACCTTCTGCAGCTTGAAGAACCCGAGTTTGCCGGTCGAGGGAACGTGTGGGCCGACGCACATGTCGACGAAGTCGTCGGTGTTGCGGTACACGCTGATCACACCGTCAGCGGTCACCTCCGAGGTGTCGAGCTCGTCGACATGGGCGCGATGCGACTGAGTCTGTGAGCCGGCCTGCGCGGCGGCCTGCGAGGCAACCTCGACCCGCTCGATGATCTCGACCTTGTAGCTCTGGTCGGCGAACAGTTGCTTGGCTTCGCTCATCGACATCTCCGAGCGGACGAACGGCTGGTTCGCCTTGACGATCTCGCGCATCCGCGCCTCGATTCGCTCGAGGTCATCCTCGGTGAACGTCTTGCCGTCCGGCAGATCGAAGTCGTAGTAGAAGCCGTTGTCGATCGCCGGGCCGATCGTGAACTTGGCGCCGGGAAAGATCTGCGTCACTGCCTGGGCCAGCACGTGGGCCGTGGAGTGTCGGAGCACGTGACGGCCGGCGTCGGTGTCGGTGGTGATGATCGACACGACGGCCCCATCGTGCAACGGCGTGTTGAGGTCGGTGTCCTTGCCGTCGACGGTCGCGGCGACGGCCGCCTTCTTCAGGCCCGAGCCGATGGCGGCCGCGAGATCGAACGGAGTGGCGGGTTCGGGCAACTCACGCTGCGAACCATCGGGGAGCGAGATCGTGATCGTGGACATCGTCCCGTGAGGATACGACGGCGCCGTGATCGACCGGCGGAGATTTTACCGATCGGGGCTGTTCGATCGGGCTGTTCGACGGTCACCTGCCGGCGACTGCGACGAGTTCAGGTGGGGCCGGTTCGCTCAGAGCAGGTCGACGCCGAGCAGGGCGGCCGCGTCGAGCACTCCTTGGCCACGGCGGGCAGCGTCGTCGATCAGCCGCACGGCTCCGGGCGTGTCGAGATCGTCGTCGAGACGTTCGCGCACGCCTTCGAGCAGGTCGGGGTTCGCCCTGGCATGCGTCTGCCAACTGTCGAGTCGCCGCGAGTTGCGCGGCATCAACTCCTCGTCCCACTCCCACGGGTCGCGATAGTGATGCTCGATGATGCCGAGCCTGATCGCCCGTGGGTCGTAGGTCTCGCGGAGTTGATCGACGAACACCAGGTTGCCGAGGCTCTTCGACATCTTCTCGCCGTCCTTGGCGATCAGTGCGGTGTGCATCCAGTGCTTCACGAAGGGCTCGCCGGTCGCCGCCTCGGATTGCGCCCGTTCGCATTCATGATGCGGGAAGATGAGATCTGCACCGCCACCGTGCAGGTCGATGGTGGTGCCGAGCTCACGTAGGGCGAGGGCCGAACACTCGATGTGCCAACCCGGCCGACCCGGCCCCCACATCGTGTCCCACGACGGTTCATCGGATGCCGACGGATGCCACAACACGAAATCGAGCGGCGCCTTCTTGTTGGGATCGTCGATGTTCCCGCCGCGCTCCTTGGCGAGCACCAGCATCTCGTCGGTGGTGTAGTGGCTGAGCGTGCCGAACGACTCGAACTTCGACACGTCGAAGTACACCGAACCGCCCGCCTCGTACGCGTACCCCCGGTCGAGGACCATGCCGATGAACCCGCGGATGTCCGGAATCGCCGACGATGCCCGCGGCGACGACGCGACCGGCAGGGCGTTCAGCGCCTCCATGTCGCGTTCGAAGCGTGCCTCCTCGCCCGCGGCCAGGTCGAGGTAGTGGATGCCGAGCTGGCGAGCCCTGGCGAAGAGCGGGTCGTCGACGTCGGTGACGTTGCGCACGCAGCGAACGGTGTGACCGATGTCGAGCAGCCGCCGCTTGAGCACGTCATAGGCCAGGAAGGTCGCGGCATGGCCGAGGTGTGTGGCGTCGTAGGGCGTGATGCCACACGTGTACATCAGCACGTGATCGTTCGGTTCGAACGCCACGATCGCGCGGCGGGCGGTGTCGTACAACTGCATCGTCACGGATCAACAGCGCGCGGATCGCGTTTGATTCCCGTGAGCTTCAACGCGACCCTGGTCTTGTAGCGCACATTGAGCTGAAGCAGCACGGCAGTGAATGCTTCGATCGCCGTGGCGTTGGAGAGTTCGCCGGCCTCCAGCGGCCGGCAGCCTGGGATACCCGACACGATGTCGCTCACCTGCCGCACGGCTGCCCGATCGTCGCCGCAGATCAGCACGTCGGAGTCGATCGGATCTTCGATGTTGCCGAGTTCGGTCGCCGGTAGGTGCTGGAACGCAGCCACGACGTGGCACCGAGGAACCGCCGCTTGGACATGGGCCGCGACACTTCCGCGCGGCGGCACGAGTGGCTGGAACTCCCGGTTGACCCGTACGAGCGCGTTGGCCATCGACACCACGATCTTGCCGGCGAGCGCTTCCTGGTTCTCCTGGGCGGTGCCGGCGGCGGAATCCCACGGGGTCGCGATCACGACCAGCTCACACTCCGACGCCGCCGCGTTGTCGCCGAATGTCAGACGTTCAGCCAACTGCGGCCACAAGCCGACCAGCTTGTCGCGCGACTCCATCGCCCGATACTTCGACCGAGAGCCGATGACGACGTCGTGGCCGATGCTGGCCAGTCGAGCTGCCAGCCCACTGCCCGCAGGCCCGGTACCCCCGAGAATTCCGATGCGCATGACGACAGCGTGACACATCGGGCATGCCGAAGACCAAGAGATCGAACAGCACGATCCTGCGCCGACTACGGTCAGCCGGCATGGGACTGCTCGAGGGCAAGAAGATCGTGATCACCGGCGTACTCACGGACGCTTCGTTGGCGTACGGCGTGGCCCGGATTGCCCGCGAGGAGGGCGCCGAGATCGTGCTCACGGGAGCCGGGCGTGCCCTCTCGCTCACTCAGCGCACCGCCCGCAAGCTCGGCGAAGGCATCGACGTGTACGAACTCGATGTCACGGTCCCCGAACACGGTGTCGCCGTTCGCGACGCGCTCGCCGAGAAATGGGGCCACGTCGACGGGGTGTTGCATGCCATCGGATTCGCTCCCGCCGCGTGTCTCGGAGACGATTTCCTGGCCGCGACCTGGGACGACGTCGCCGTCGCCATGCATGTCTCGACCTACTCGCTCAAGGCGCTCGTCGACGCGTTCCTGCCGCTGATGTCCGAGGGCGGCGCCTTCGTCGGGCTCGACTTCGACAACCAGCATGCGTGGCCCGCCTACAACTGGATGGGTGTTGCGAAGTCGGCGCTGCAGAGCGTCTCGCGCTACCTCGCGAAGGAGCTCGGACCGAAGGGGATCCGTTCGAACCTCGTCGCGGCCGGACCGATCAAGACGATGGCGGCGAAGTCGATCCCCGGGTTCGCGCTGTTCGAGGACAGCTGGGACGGCCGTGCCCCGCTGGGCTGGGACGTCACCAACTCCGAGCCCGTCGCCAGAGCATGTGTGGCCCTGCTGTCGGACTGGTTCCCGGCGACCACCGGCGAGATCGTCCACGTCGACGGCGGCCACCACGCCGTCGGCGCCTGACTCCCCCCTCCCCCTTTCCCCTCCTCTCCCCTCCCCCTCCCCCTCCCCACACCCTTGCGATGAGTTCGAGCGCGACCCGTGCGCGCGCGAACTCATCGGAAGGCGACCCGGCCCGGTTGCGATGAGTTCGAACGCGACCTGTGCGCGCGCGAACTCATCGGAAGGCGACCCGGCCCGGTTGCGATGAGTTCGAACGCGACCCGTGCGCGCGTGAACTCATCGCAAGGGTGTGGGGCCGGGGAAGGGTCTGGACCGGCGGCGGTACCTCTGGACCGGCGGCGGTACCTCTGGACCGGCGGCGGTACCTCTGGACCGGTCGGCGGTACCTCTGGACCGGCGGCGGTACCTCTGGACCGGCGGCGGTACCTCTTGCCGGCCGGCGGTACCTCTTGCCCGTCGGGTACCCTCGGATCGTGTGAACCGGCTCGCTGACGAGACCTCGCCGTACCTGCGCCAGCATCGTGAGAATCCCGTCGACTGGTACCCCTGGGGCCCCGAGGCGTTCACCGCCGCGCAGGAGCGCAACGTGCCGATCCTGCTGTCGGTCGGGTACTCCGCCTGCCACTGGTGCCACGTGATGGCCCACGAGTGCTTCGAGGACGAGGAAGTCGCCGGTCGGATGAACGAGCTGTTCGTCAACGTCAAGGTCGATCGCGAGGAACGGCCCGACGTCGATGCGGTCTACATGGATGCCGTCCAGGCGATGACGGGACGGGGTGGGTGGCCGATGACCGTCTTCATGACGCCGGACCGCGAACCCTTCTACGGCGGCGCCTACTTCCCCAAGCCGCAGTTTCTGGCGCTGATGACGGCGATCGACGACGTGTACCGCAACAGGCCCGCCGATGTCCGCCAGAACGTCACGGCGCTCGTGACCGCACTCGACAAGACGGCCAGGATCGTGCCGACCGACGACATGCCCGACGTGTCACATCTCAATGCAGCCGTCCAAGGCCTCGGGCGCGCGTTCGACCCTGAGTGGGGCGGATTCGGTGGGGCGCCGAAGTTCCCCTCGACGTTCAACCTCGAGTTGATGTTGCGGGCGTACATGACCACGGCGGCCGACGCCCCGAAGAACATCGTCACGACCACGCTCGACGCAATGGCGTCGGGCGGCATGTACGACCACATCGGCGGCGGGTTCGCCCGATATTCCGTCGACCGCGAGTGGCTCGTCCCGCACTTCGAGAAGATGCTCTACGACCAGGCCCTGCTGTGCAAGATCTACCTCCACGGCCTGAACGTGATCGGGGCGCCACAGTGGCGCCAGATCGTCGAGGAGACCGTCGCCTACGTCCTGACGACGTTGCGCCATCCCGACGGCGGTTTCTTCTCCGCCGAGGACGCCGATTCCCCCGACGAGCACGGTCACGGCGTCGAGGGCCTCTTCCACACATGGACTCCCGCCGAGGCCCGTAGAGCGCTCAACGACGGCGATCCCGACATCGATCCCGACATCGTCGAGCAGACGCTCGCCTGGTTCGGCATCACCGCGGACGGGAACTTCGAGGGCCGCTCGATTCCCAACCGGCTCGACGCTCGCGGGGCGCCGGCCCGCCCACCCGAGATCGAACGTGCGCGCCAACTGCTCTTCGCAGCACGAGAGCAACGCCGGCGGCCAGGACTCGACGACAAGGTGCTCACCGAGTGGAACGCACTCTTCCTCGCCGCGCTCGCCGAAGCAGGCGCATCGATGCATCGCCAGGACTGGCTCGACGCGGCGGTGGCGAACGCCGAGTTCCTGCTGCGCGAGCTGCGCCTGCCCAACGGGCGCTGGCTGCGCAGCTGGCAGGCCGACGGCGACCCGCAGGCACGTCACCACGCGCTCGCCGCTGATCATGCCGCTCTCGTCGACGCGTTCACCCGGCTCGCCGAGGCGACGGGCGAGGCTCGCTGGATCGACGAGGCGACCCGGACCGCTGACACGATGCTCGAGTGGTTCTGGGATCCGGTCAACGGAGGCCTCTACACGACCGCCGAGGACGCCGAGGCGCTCGTCGTGCGCCAGAAGGACCTGACCGACAACGCGACCCCGTCGGCGAACTCGATGGCGGCCATCGCGCTCTACCGGCTCGCGGCCCTGACCGGCGAATTGCGCTTCCGGCATCATGCCGACCGCATCCTGCAACTGATCAGGGGCCTGCTCGACGATACGGCCGGGATGTACTCCCACGCGTTGCTCGCGGTCGAACTGCGCCAACGCGGCATCACCGAGGTGGCCATCGTCGGCGACCGGCCCGATCTGGTCCGTCTGGCGCAGTCGATCTGGCGACCCGACACCGTGCTCGCCTGGGGTGAGCCCTACGATTCGCCGCTGTGGCAGGGGCGGCAGGAAGGTTTCGCCTACGTCTGCCGTGACTACGCCTGCCAGGCCCCACAGGACACCACCCAAGGTCTCGCCGAAGCACTCACCGGCCGGAGCGTCACCGCCAACCCGGCGCAGCCGGCAGGCCCGACCGCTACCAGCGGCCCCGATGGATGATCTCGGCAGGCTGACGTCGGCGTCGGCCGACGCTGCGACCGGGGTCGGTGTTGTCAGCGGAACCAGGCGCCGGGTGGCCGAGCGCCAGCGCTCCGAGTAGTTCGAGTGCGTGCGGGACCCCGAGTCGCTGGCGCAACTCCCGCTCGCCGCGAAAGACCCCGAAGAACAATGCGCCCAGACCGATGTCCTGGGCTGCGAGGAGCAAGGTCATGACCGACATCGAGGCATCGATCGTCCAGTACGGAACGGGCCAGGCGCCGACACCGGCCCCGAGCCCGGTCTGGACCTTGTCCGGTTCGGCGTATCGATCGGTGTATGCCTTCGCGTCGGCGAAGGGCAACGCGATGACCGGTGCGCTGAGCAGCTGCTGCCACCTGAACGAGTCCCGGCGGACCGCCGGGAGCGTCGCATCCCAGAAGATCGCCGTGTCGTCGCCCTCCAGGACCACGAGGTGCCAACCCTGGGCCTTGCCGGCACTCGGCGCCCGCGACGCCAGATCGACCATGGCGTCGATCGTCGCCGGGGCGACCGGGTCGGGGCCGAACGCTCTCGTCATCCGCCGATTGCGCACCACTTCGACGAACTCGGCCATGTCGGTCTGATCCGTCTCGGTGCGGGTAGCTCAGCGAGTCAACGCCGACCGAGTTTGACGAGATCTTCGGCCATGGTCCATCCGTACACGACCATCACGCCGCCTTTGGCAACCGGTACGGTCGAGAACATCTCGACGATCGCGGGATCGAGCTTTTCCGGCTTGGACGACTCATGATCGAGATAGCCCGATTGCGCCCCCGCCGCCGATGTGAACGACCGTGGATCGTACTTGGCTTCGATACCGAATCGCTTGGCGAGGCGGCGTCCCCACGCCCGTTCCTCGCCGACTGCGGTCGTGCCGGGCGACGGAGTGACTTCGCGAAGATCCTTGAACGCTTCGAGCCCGTCGGCATTCACGAACCGGCAGCCCACCACGACGTCTTCGTCCGGGAATGCCATCAGCGCACGATGATAGGCCTCGCCGATCAATCCCCGCAGGACCTGATCGCGCCTGGACGTGCGCTTCACGCTCATCAAGCCGAGCAGGACGCACGGCGTGCCCCCGATGCGTTCGAGGGTCGAGAACGTGTATCCGTGCAACTTGCCGGCGTACCGCGCTGTGGTGACCAGGACCCAGTCTTCCTTCGCTTTGGAGAGCTGGCCGGTACTGAACGCTTCCTCCATCGATGCCAATTCGTCGAGATCGGAGTCGGTGAGAGCAGCAGCGTCATTGGTCACAACGTCAAGAGCCATCGTTACCATTCTGCCACCCAGAACAGGCAACGATTCAATAGTGCGCGAAGTACTGCCTGTTCGGCGGGTTCAAAGCAGCACGGCCTCGTGCCCGAAGGCCATCCGGAGTTCACCGACCGAACGATCGAGATCCACGCGGAACTCATCGGAGAGCTTCAGGACGCGGCCCTGGCCGATGTCGACCATCACCAGCGAATCGCCGGGATGTTCACGCAGGATCCGCTTCAATCGTTGAATCCGCAGCTCGTCGAGCGAGGTCGAAGGAAGCCTGAGACGTAGCGCCGGCGCCGGGCCGTCGGTGAGCCCGGTCAGTACCGTGACCGTCTGGCCGATCAGGCCGAAACGCGATTCGTCGCGGCGGTCGAGACGGCCCACGACGGTGACGATGAGGTCATCTTCGAGCTTGTGGCCCTGTTCGGTGAGTGTGCGCGGAAAGATCGTGACCTCGATCGAGGCGTCGAGATCTTCCAGGATGAACACGGCCATCTGGTCGCCACGCTTGGTGAACTTACGGGCCAGGTTGGTGATCACCCCGCCGACGACGACATGTGCGCCGTCGTCCATCGACACCAGATCGAGCACGGAGTGTTCGACCTTGCGCCTCAGGGCCGCCTCGACGCCGAACAGCGGATGGTCCGACACGTACAGCCCGAGCATTTCCTTCTCGAAGCGCAACTGCTCGGTCTTGTCGAACACCAGTGCCGGGATCGGCGTCCGCTCGGAGAATCCGGGTTCGCCCGCGTCGTCCGTCGTATCACCGCTGTCGTCCCAGTCGCCGAAGAGCGTCATGACGCCCTTGTCCCGCTCGCGACGCCGACTCACCGTGGAATCGATGATGTGCTCGAACACGGTGAGCAGCCCACGACGCGGATGGCCGAGCGAGTCGAACGCCCCGCCCTTGATCAAGGATTCGACGGTGCGCTTGTTGAGCACCGCCTCGGGCACCCGTTCGGCGAAATCATGGAAGCCCGTGAACGGACCGTTCTCGTTGCGCTCGTTGACGAGCAGCTCGACCAGGCCCTCACCGACGTTGCGCACTGCCGACAGCCCGAACGTGATCGCTCCGGGGCTGCCGACCGGCAGCGTCACACCGTCGGGCACCTGATCGATCGGCAGCGCGGCGAAGTTGGAGAGCGACCGATTGACGTCGGGAGGCAGCACCTTGATCCCCATCGAACGGCAGTCCGAGAGGAACGTCGCCGCCTTGTCGAGGTTGCCCTTGACACTGGTGAGCAGACACGCCAGGTATTCGACCGGGTAGTGCGCCTTCAGGTAGGCGGTCTGATATGTCACGAGGCCGTACCCGAACGTGTGGCTCTTGTTGAATGCGTAGTCGGCGAACCTCTCGATGATGTCGAAGAGCTGCTTGCCGAGCAACCGCCCGTACCCGGTCTTTTCGACCCCGGCCTCGAACGCATCGCGCTCGGTGGCCATCATCTCCCTGATCTTCTTGCCGACGGCCTTGCGAAGGTTGTCCGCCTCGGCCAGGGAATAGCCGGCGAACTTCTGCGCGACTCGCATCACGCTCTCCTGATAGATCATCAGGCCGTACGTGTCGCCGAGCACCTCCTCGGCATCGGGATGGAAGTACTCGACCGGTTTGCGCCGGTTCTTGCGATCCGCGTAGTCGTAGTGCATGTTGACGCTCATCGGGCCGGGCCGATACAGCGCCAACACAGCCGAGACATCCTCGAACGATGTCGGCGCCAGGGCCCTGAGCAGCTGACGCATCGGCGGGGACTCCAGCTGGAACACGCCGATCGTGTCACCCCGGGAGAGCAACGCGAACGTGGCCGCGTCGTCGAGCGCGATCTCCTCGACGAGGAAGTCCGGGTCACGCTGCGCGCGGATCATGGCGACGGCGTCGGTGATGACGTCGAGGTTGCGCAGCCCGAGGAAGTCCATCTTGAGCAGACCGAGGTCTTCGACGCCGTGCATCTCGTACTGGGTGACGACCGGCGCGTCGGCGGGGTCCTGACCTGACTCGGGCTTGCGTTGGATCGGCACGTAGTCGGTGACCGGCTCCTTGGTGATCACCACGGCGGCAGCATGGATGCCATCGGAGCGCTTCAGGCCTTCGAGGCCGCGGGCCACGTCGATCACGCGTTTGAGATCGGGATCGGAGTCGTACATCGCCCGGAGGTCGGCGGCTGCCTTGTACCCGTCGGCGTACTTCGGGCTCTGCTCGAAGCAGTACTTCAGCGGCGTGTCGCGGCCCATCACCATCGGCGGCATCGCCTTGGCCAACTTGTCGCCGACGCCGTACGGGTACCCGAGGACGCGTGCCGCGTCGCGGACGGCGTTTCGGGCCTTGATCGTGCCGAAGGTGATGATCTGCGCCACGTGGTCACGGCCGTAGCGCTCGGCGGCGTAACGGATCATCTCGTCGCGGTAGCGGGAGTCGAAGTCCATGTCGATGTCGGGCATCGAGCTGCGACTGGGGTTGAGGAAGCGCTCGAACAGCAGGTCGTAGCGGATCGGGTCGAGATCGGTGATCCGGAGGCAGTACGCGACCGCACAGCCGGCGGCCGATCCGCGGCCCGGGCCGACGCGGATGCCTCGGTCGTGGGCGTACTTGATGAGATCCCAGGTGATCAGGAAGTACGACGCGAACCCCATGTCGCAGATGATCTTGAGCTCGTACGCGATCCGTTCGCGGACGTCGGCGGACAACTCGTCGCCCCACCGCTGCTCGGCGCCCTTCCAGGCGAGGTCGGTCAGGTACGCCGCGTCGTCGGCGAACCCGGCAGGCAGTGGGAAGTTCGGCAGCAGCGGCTTGCCGAACTCGATCTCCAGATCGGCCCGCTCGGCGATCCACAGAGTGTTGTCACACGCTGACGGAAGCTCGCGAAAGAGGTACCGCATCTCGGCGGCTGACTTCAGGTAGTGCTCGGCGCCTTCGAACTTGAACCGCTTGGGGTCGGAGAGCAGCGCGCCGGTCTGCACACACAGCAACGCGTCGTGCGACTCGTGATCGTGTTGCTGGGTGTAGTGGCTGTCGTTGGTGGCGAGCAGCGGCGCACCGATCCGTTTGGCGATGTCGACCAGCTTCGGATTCGTCTGACGCTGCTCCGGCAAGCCGTGATCCTGGATCTCGACGAAGAGGTTGTCGCGCCCGAAGATGTCCTGGAGGCGGGCTGCTTTGGCCAGTGCGCCCTTGTCATCGCCGTTGAGGAGCGATTGCAGGACCTGGCCGCCGAGACAGCCGGTCGTGGCGATCAGGCCGTCGGAATACTTCTCGAGCAGTTCCCAATCCATCCGGGGTTTGTAGTAGTAGCCCTCCATGAACGCGAGGCTCGCCAACTGGATCAGGTTCTTGTAACCGGTCTGGTTCTCGGCGAGCAGGGTCAGGTGGTAGTAGAGCTTCTTGCCGCCTTCGGTGTCGCCGCCCGAGTCGTCGATGCGGCCGCGACGAGCCGGGCGCTCACTGCGGTGGTCGTGGGCCATGTAGGCCTCGGTGCCGATGATCGGCTTGATCCCTTGCTTGTTGCACTCCTTGTAGAAGTCCAACGTGCCGTACATGTTGCCGTGATCGGTGATACCGATCGCGGGCATCCCGTCGGCCGACCGCCTTGGCCACCAACTCGTCCAGCCGCGCCGCGCCGTCGAGCATCGAGAACTCGGTGTGGACGTGGAGATGGGTGAAGGAATCGGGCACGGATCGCTTGCTGAGGAGTTACACGGGTGTTCTTCGCCGACGATACCCCAGCGAGGTTCCCGTCCGCGAGGTTCCTGTCCGCGAGGTTCCCGTCCGCGGAGTCATCGTTGGGGGTCGTCGACGGCCGAGCCCGTCGACGAGTTCAAGATGACCGAACTGCGCCGGATCAGGTCGATGATCTCAGAAGCTGACCATGCAGCGGC
>CAVPET010000008.1:0-6819 GCA_963703525.1 Ilumatobacteraceae bacterium
TGTCGATCACCTACGGCGCCGGCGGGTCCGATCGCCACCGCACCGGCGATGTCGTGGAGTGGATGCGCACCGAGACGTCGTTCGAGCCGATGCCGCACCTCACCTGCCGTGGTCACACGCGCGCTGACGTCGCCGCGCTGCTCGAGCTCTACCGCGAGCTGGGCATCGAGAACATCCTCGCCCTCGCCGGTGATCCGCCGGCGAACGGCGATCCCGACGTGGGCGACTACCGGTACGCGATCGAGTTGCTCGAAGACGTCGTGTCGGCGGGTTGCTTCTCCACGGCTGTTGCCGCGCATCCGCAGGTCCACCCGCGTTCGTCCGACCGGGTGAGCGACCGCCGGCGCCTGGCCGACAAGCTCCGGATCGCCGACTTCGCGATGACCCAGTTCTTCTTCGAGGTCGACGAATGGCTCCGCCTCGTCGACGAGCTGTCGGCGCTCGGCGTCGACAAGCCGGTGCTGCCGGGCATCATGCCGATCACCAACGCCGGGCAGGTGAAGCGCATGGCCGACATGAGTGGAGCACCCCTGCCCGGCTGGCTGACCGATCGTCTCGATCGCACCGACGACCCTGCCGAGGTCCGCAAGATCGGCATCGACGTCGCGACGCAACTCTGCGCCGACCTGCTCGAAGCCGGGACTCCCGGGCTGCACATCTACGCGCTGAACCGTCCCGACGCTGTGCTCGAGATCTGCGCGCGCCTCGATTTCGCGTCGCGTTGAGCGATACTTGACGGAGATGTCCGCCAACATCGAGGCCTCTCGATCCGCCGCGCGCCGTACCGAGCGGTACGCGACGTCCTCGGCGAACATCAGCCGCGTGCCGTATCTACCCGGGCTCGACGGCATGCGGGCGCTGGCGGTCGTGGCGGTGATGATCTATCACGCCAACAGCGACTGGCTGAAGGGCGGCTTCCTCGGTGTCGAGGTCTTCTTCGTCATCTCCGGCTACCTCATCACCTTGCTCCTGATCTCGGAAAAGGAGCGCTCCGACACCGTCGACATGAAGCAGTTCTGGCTCAGACGGGCCCGTCGTCTGCTCCCGGCGCTGTTCGCGATGCTGTTCGCGCTGACCGTCTGGACGGCGTTGTTCGAACGCTCGACGCTCGGCAAGCTGCGCGGCGACCTGGTCGCCGCTGTCGGCTACAGCTCGAACTGGTACCAGATCTACACCGGCGCCGGCTACAGCGCGGCCAACGACTTCGCCCCGCTGCGCCACCTGTGGAGCCTCGCGGTCGAGGAGCAGTTCTATCTGATCTGGCCGATCGTCATGGTGCTGCTGCTCCGCGTCGGGAGCCGCCGGATCGCCAACCTCAGCCGATGGCTGGTCGGCGCCGCGCTCGCCATCACGATCCTCATCGCGCTCTTGTACCACCGGGGCCCCATCGGCACACCCGACGTCACGCCGGAGGCCTACTGGCACATCGGCGGGCGGAACATCGCCAAGGCCGACTTCCTCTACCTGTCGACCTTCACGCGTGCCGGCGGGCTGTTGCTGGGCGCCGCGTTCGCCATGGTGTGGCGTCCGGTCGCGCTCATGCGCGGACCCGTGCGTGCGCGCGGGCCGCTGCTCGACGGGTTCGGGGCTGCCGGGTTGTCGATCCTCGCGCTGATGATGTGGTCGGTTGGGTTCGTCGGGTCGCGCGGCGCCGACCCACTGCTGTTCCGTGGTGGCTTCTTGCTTTCGGCCGTCGCCACACTCGCCGTCATCGCCGCGGTCACTCATCCGTTGACGCTCGCGTCCAAGGGCCTCAGCATCCCGCCGCTGGTGTGGATCGGCGTGCGTTCGTACGGGCTCTATCTCTACCACTGGCCCATCTATCAGCTGATCCGCAACATCGCCGGAAGGCACATGAAGTTGCACGAATTCGTGTTTGCGATCGCGCTCACGCTGGTGGTCACCGAACTCTCGTACCGGTACGTCGAGACCCCGATCAGGAAGGGAGCGCTCGGCGCATCGTGGCGACGGGTGCGTGAGCGGCGTGACACCGGCCGGCGCAACGCGGTGCTGGCCGGAGCGTTCGCCGGCACTGCGCTGGCGATCTTCGCCGGAACGAGCCTGGTCACCGCCGAGCTGAAGCAGAACGAGGTGGCGCAGTCGCTCGACGCCGGCGCTGATGCGACCTGCGACGTGGTCAACGACCCGACGTGTTCCGCCACGACCGACGTCGAGGGTGACACTCCGGTCACCGATCCGGCGCCGGGGTCGGCGCCGGAGACCACCGTCGATCCGGCGCAGCCGGTCCTGCCGGGGGCATCGAGCACCACGATCGAGACCACGACGACGGTTCCCACACCGACCGTCATCCCGAAGTTGGCGATCGGCGACTCGGTCATGCTCGGTGCGGCGCCCCAGTTGCAGGCCCTCGGCTTCCTCGTCGATGCCAAGGAGAGTCGCCAGTTCGCCAACGGTGTCGAGGCGGCTGAGACACTGCAGGCGCAGGGTCGCCTCGGTGACGTCGTCGTGGTCCATCTGGGGACCAATGGTCCGATCGGCGCCGCCGAGATGAACCGCCTGATGGCGGCGCTCGCCGACGTTCCACAGGTGCTCCTGATCACCAACGACGTCGACCGCGACTACACCGCCGGGAACAACGGCCTCATCTACGACGCATGGAACACATATCCGAACGTCGAACTGCTCGACTGGCAGGGCCTCGACGATGGCTGTCCCGGTGATTGTCTGTACAGCGACGGCATCCACATGAAACCCGCCGGCTCGCAGTACTACGCCACGCTGATCACCGGCGTCCTCGGCATCACCTGACCCGTGATGCGGCGCCGCGTCCACCGGATACCGCCCATCGCGATGAGTCCTGACGGGCCTTGACGGGAACGTGACGTCATCCGGCGGCACCGGCCGGTGATACTTGACGGTCGATGGCGACCATCGCCCCGCCGCGGGCCCCCACTGTCGCGGCCGGCGACTCGGCACGTATCAGTCGTGTGCCGTACCTGCCCGGCCTCGACGGCTTGCGGGCGATCGCCGTGGTCGCCGTCATCGTCTACCACGCCAACAACGCCTGGCTCCCCGGCGGGTTCCTCGGCGTCGAGATGTTCTTCGTGATCTCGGGGTACCTCATCACCCTGCTCCTGATCGCCGAACGCGAGCGCAACTATCGGATCTCACTCGGACAGTTCTGGCTCCGGCGGGCGCGGCGTCTCCTCCCCGCGGTGTTCCTGATGATGCTGCTGGTCACCGTGTGGACCGCCCTGTTCGAGCGCGATGCCCTCGGGCAACTTCGCGGCGACGTCCTGGCCGGGACGTTCTACGTGTCGAACTGGTACCAGATCTGGGTCGGCCTCGGCTACACCGCAGCGGGTGACTTCGCTCCGCTGCGCCACCTGTGGAGCCTGGCGGTCGAGGAGCAGTTCTATCTGATCTGGCCGATCATCATGGTGCTGTTGCTCGGGCGCGCCGGAACGCGACGCGTGGCCGACGTGAGCCGCTGGTTGTTCATCGCCGCCGTCGGTATCACCGTGGTGGTGGCGTTCTCGTTCCACTCCGGCACGATCGGGGAACCCGCCCAGACCCCCGAGGCCTACTGGTGGATCGGGGACCGACCGATCGCCAAGCTCGACACGCTCTACCTGAGCACGTTCACCCGCGCCGGTGGCCTACTGCTCGGCGCGGCCTTCGCACTCGTCTGGCGACCGTTCGCGGTCATGCGCGGGCCGTTGCGCTCGAAGGGGAGGCTCTTCGACATCGCCGCGCTGCTCGCGCTCGTCGGGTTGGCACGGATCGTGTGGACCACCCATCTCGTCACGGCCGAGGGTGCGGACGCGGGCCTGTTCCGGGGAGGATTGTTCCTCGCCGGGCTGGCGATGCTCGTGCTGATCGCCGCAGTGACCCATCAGCGCGCGATCGCCGGACGGGCCCTCGGCAATCCCCTGTTCCGGTGGATCGGGCTGCGTTCCTACGGTCTGTACCTGTATCACTGGCCGATCTTCATGATCCTGCGCGGGGTGGCCGGCAATCCGCTCTCGTTGCGCCAGTTCGCCGTCGGGCTGGCGGCGACCGTGTGCATCACCGAACTGTCCTTCCGCTTCGTCGAAACGCCGATCCGAACCGGTCAGTTCGGCGTTGGTCGGCGCCGCTTGCGCCCCACGCCGACCCGTGTGCCACGGGGGGTCATCATCGGTGGCCTCGCCGCGTTCGTCGGCGTGTCCGTGTTCGCCGTGAGCACGCTCGCGACGGCCGAACTGAAGCAGAACGAGATCGCCGTGGATCTCGGCGGGAACGAACGGTTCACGACCAACCTGCTCGACGTCGACGCCACCGGGTCCGCTCGCCGATCCGATCTCGTGCCGAGGACGACTGTCACGACCGGCGCCCGCCCGACGATCTTGGAGAGCGATCGTGCGGCGCCGATCGCCGCCGCTCCGGGCGGGACGACACCCGTGGATTCGCGGGCATCGACGGGTACCGCTCTCGACGCCGCCGCGATCGAAACCGCGACGCCCGCCGTGCCCGTCGTGTCCGTCGAGTCGGCCGTGCCAGTCGAGTCGGCCGTGACGGATGTACCCGACACGATTGCGCCACCGGTCACGCCGCCGGCGGCACCCGTCACGCAACTCGGGGTGGTCACCGACATCTCGAGCGTGACACCGCTGACGATCCCGCCGACGGCGACGGGTCTGCCCCTGGTGGCGCTCGGCGACTCGGTGATGCTCGGCGCGACCGAGGAACTCGGAGCGCTCGGCTTCGTCGTCGACGCCGTCGTGAGCCGCCAGATGAAGAGCTACCTCCCGGACATGCAGGTCATCCGTGACAACGGCACGTTCGGGTCGGTCGTCGTCGTTCACCTCGGCACCAACGGCGATTTCAGTCAGGAGACGCTCGACCGGATGATGGGCATCCTGGCCGAGGTTCCGGTGGTGCTCGTACTCACCGGCAAAGCCGATCGAGGGTGGGTCGCAGGGAACAACGACAAGGTCCGTGCCCTACCGGCAGCGCACTCCAACGTGACGGTCCTCGATTGGGAGGTGCTCTCGGCCGGCTGCCAGGGCCGCTGCTTCTACGACGACGGGATCCATCTCACCCAGTCCGGGCAGGACTATTACACCGGCCTGATCGCCGCGGTACTCGGCCTGGGCTGAGCGCCGAAGCCCCGACACGTCAGCTTGGCCGCAGCGGGCTTCGAGCGTACGCTCGCCGGTATGACCACTCCTGTACGCGTCGCTGTCACGGGTGCTGCCGGCCAGATCGGCTACAGCCTGCTCTTCCGTATCGCCTCGGGCTCGATGCTCGGGCCCGACACGCCCGTCAACCTGCAACTCCTCGAGATCACCCCGGCGCTCGGCGCGCTCGAAGGCGTGCGGATGGAACTCGACGACTGTGCGTTTCCGTTGCTGTCGGGGGTCGTCTGCACCGACGACGCCGACACCGCGTTCGGCGATGTCGACGTGGCGATCCTCGTCGGGTCGATGCCGCGCAAGGCCGGCATGGAACGCTCCGACCTGCTGGCGGCCAATGGCGGGATCTTCAAGCCGCAAGGGCAGGCGCTGTCGCGTTCGGCCAAGCGTGACGTCAAGGTGCTCGTGGTCGGTAACCCGGCCAACACCAACTCGCTGATCGCGATGAGCAACGCCACGGATCTCGCCCCCGGCCGTTTCACGGCGATGACGCGCCTGGATCACAACCGGGCCAAGTCGCAGCTCGCACAACGTCTCGGGGTGTCGGTCAACGAGATCAAGAAGATGACCATCTGGGGCAACCATTCGACCACCCAGTACCCGGACCTGTTCCACTGCGAGGTCGATGGCAAGAACGCCTACGAGGTCGTCGGTGACCATGAGTGGTGCGACTCGACGTTCATCCCCACGGTCGCCAAGCGTGGCGCCGCGGTCATCGAGGCCCGTGGCGCTTCGTCGGCGGCGTCGGCCGCGTCGTCGGCGGTCGATCACATTCGTGACTGGACGCTCGGCACGCCCGACGGTGACTGGGTGTCGATGTCGGTACCGAGCGACGGCAGCTACGGCGTGCCGGAGGGGATCATCTCGTCGTTCCCGTGCGTGTGCAGAGACGGTCGCTACGAGATCGTCCAAGGGCTCGACATCGACGACTACAGCCGCGCCAAGATCGACGAGACCGTCGCCGAACTGATCAGCGAGCGCGCCGCCGTCGCCGAACTCGGTCTCGTCTGACCTACCCCACCCAGCTCCACCCCCCACCCGTTACCCCCACCGAGCTCCACCCCCCACCCGTTACCCCCACCACCCGTTACCCCGCCCAGCTCCACCCCCCGCCCTTGGCCCCTGCGATGAGTTCGAGCGCGGGCAGGTCGCGCTCATCCTCATCGTCGATCGCCGGTTCTTCGTTGCGATGAGTTCGAGCGCGGGCAGGTCGCGCTCATCCTCATCGTCGGCTGCCCGTGTTCCGGAGACCGTTGGTAGCAGGTAGCGTCGCGGCCACCGACTCCCTCTTCGTCATCACGTTGGTCATCACGTTGAAGGAGTACACATGCCCCAGTTCACACGGGCGGCGCTCGCCCACTTCGAATCCCACCACGGCGTGGCATCGAGCCGTGACCTCGCTGATCTCGGCTTGTCGTCGCACGCGATCCGCACGCTCGTTGCCGCCGGCAACCTCGAGTCGATACTGCCGAACGCGTATCGGCTGCCGGCGGTTCCGTTCGACGAGCCGGCCCGATGTGCCGCGGTCTGTGCTGCCCATCCGGAGGTTGTCATCAGCGGCCCGACCGCAGGGCGGCTGTGGGATCTTCGTCGGCTACCTCCTGATCGGCGAATCCACGTGCTGGCTCCGCCCGCCAGTCAGCCGACGGTTGTGAGCTGGGTCGTGCCCTACCGTACGGCG
>CAVPET010000009.1:0-8953 GCA_963703525.1 Ilumatobacteraceae bacterium
CAGCCGCCCCGAGATGCGCCGCGCCAGCCACATCCTGGTGAGCAGCCGCGCGGAGGCGGACGCGGTCCTGGAGCGCGCCCGGGGGGCCGACATGCGGGCCTTCCGCGCGCTGGCGCAGGAGCTCAGCGCCGACACCGAGACCCGCACCCGCGGCGGCGACCTCCGCTACTTCGATGCCCAGGGACGCGGTCCCAACACGGCCGATCCGGCGGTCGATGCGGCGATCGCCGCGGCGAGCTTCAGTCTCGCCCTGGCCATCTGCGCAAGCTCGGCGTGGATTTCGATTTCGAGGTCGAGCCGCTGACGCTGCTCCCACGTGTCGACGGTGTCGACGAATCGGTGAGCAGCACGGCGATTCGCCGCGCGCTCGCCGGTGGTGACATCACGAGGGCGAACCAGATGCTCGGCCGGGCGTTCGAGGCCAGGGGTCCGGTGGTGATCGGCGATCAGCGGGGCCGGCTACTCGGATTCCCGACCGCGAACGTCGAGGTGTCCAATGCGATGTCGCTGCCGGCCGACGGCGTCTACGCCGGCTGGTACGAGCGTCCGTGCGGGGCGGTTCACCCGTGTGCGATCAACCTCGGCCGACGACCGACGTTCTACGAGCACGCCGACTCGTCACTGCTCGAAGCCCACCTGCTCGACTTCGACGATGATCTGTACGGTGAGACGGCCATCGTGCGCTTCATCCACTTCCTGCGCAGCGAGCGTAAGTTCGATGGTGTCGACGCGCTGATCGCCCAACTCGCGCACGACATCGATCACGCCCGCACCCTGCTCGCCGGCTGACCCACCCACCCACCCACCCACCCACCCGAATTCCTCGTTTGCGTCGGGATTTCAGCGCGACGGGTCGCAGAAATCCCGACGCAAACGACGATTGTGGTCAGCTGGCCGGCCGGTCGGGTCGTCGGCCGTTGTGACTCGGGGTCGGCGCCCGTAACCTTGCCGAGTCCGTTCGGGCTGAGATCACTCGGCGCGGACGTGATGCAGGAGGCGCCACCGGCGCCGGCTGCGACCTCCGAGCCCGACACCATCGCGGTGTACGGGACTGAACTGGAAGGCGACACATGCCGAACAAGACCGCAACGATCGAGAAGCATCGCACTCACGAAACCGACACCGGTTCTCCCGAGGTGCAGATCGCGATCCTCACCGAGCGCATCCTGCACCTGACCGAGCATCTCAAGATGCACAAGAAGGACCACCACAGCCGTCGTGGCCTGCTGATGCTGGTCGGTCGACGCCGGCGCATGCTCGACTACGTCAAGTCGATCGACGTCGAGCGATACCGCTCCATCCTCGCTGAGCAGGGTCTGCGTCGATAACGCACATCTGCCACCGGCAGCGGTAGAGTTACATTCCGAGATCGGAACGTCCGGTCTCGTGACATGAGCGAATTCGCTGTCGGTTGCCGGTTGCAGATTCCGAACTCCCCGCTCGAGCGGGTCGATCGTTCGGGGTCGCCAACTGGGAACCGGCTCATTCGCTCCACAAGGCGCATGCCTGTGCTTCTCGGGAGTTCCTCGTCGAGCATGGGGTGCCATTGAAAGGAGCCCTCTGTGGCTGACCCAATCACCGTGTCCGGAACCGTTTCAGGGACCGACAAGACACTCACCTTCGAGACGGGCAAGTTTGCCCCCCAGTCGATGGGCGCCGTCGTGGCAACCATCGGCGGCACGAAGGTCCTGACCACCGCCAACGCCGCCAAGAGCGTGCGTGACGGGATGGACTTCTTCCCGCTGACGGTCGACGTCGAGGAGCGGGCGTACGCCGCCGGCAAGATCCCCGGCTCGTTCTTCCGCCGTGAAGGTCGTCCCACCGAGGATGCCATCCTCACCTGCCGACTGACCGATCGTCCGCTGCGGCCGTCGTTCCCCGACGGCTTCCGCAACGAGACCCAGATCGTCACGACCGTCATCGGCGCCGATCAGGACAACCCGCACGACGTGCTGTCGATCAACGCCGCGTCGGCGGCACTGATGATCTCGGGTATTCCCTTCGAGGGCCCGATCGGCGCGATTCGCATGGCCTACACCGTCGACGGCGAGTGGATTCCGCACCCCACTTACGAGGAGGGCGAGGCCGGCACGTTCGAGCTGGTCGTCGCCGGGCGTGAGCTCGACAACGGCGACGTCGCCGTGATGATGGTCGAGGCCGGGCGGTTCCGAGAACGCGTTCTACTACTACGACGACGGCGCCAAGAAGGTCACCGAGGAAGTCCTCGCCGACGGCCTCGAGGCCTGCAAGGTCTGGATCAAGGAGTCGATCGCGCCTGCAGCGTCAGCTCGTCGCCTCGGTGATCGCGACCACCGGCCCGATCGAGACCGATGGCGTGGACCCCCGTGCTCGACTACACCCCGGAGATCTTCGCCGCCGTCGAAAGGGTCGCCGGCGACAAGCTTGCCCCGGCGATCCGCATCTCGGCCAAGTCCGAGCGCAACGAGGCCACCGACGCCGTGACGGCGGACACGGTCGCCGAGCTGTGCGGCGCCGGCGACGCTCCGGGCGAGTTCGCCGGCCAGGAAAAGATGGTCAAGGAGGCGGTGCGCTCGTTGAGCAAGAAGCTCGTGCGTCGCCGGGTCGTCGACGACGGTGTGCGCATGGACGGTCGTGGCGTCTCCGATCTCCGCCCGGTGACCGCTGAGGTCGGTGTGCTGCCGACCGCGCATGGCTCCGGCCTGTTCCAGCGCGGCGAGACCCAGGTCATGAACGTGCTGACCCTGGCCATGCCGCGCATGAACCAGATGATCGACTCGCTCTCGCCGCACAACGACAAAGCGCTATCTGCACCACTACAACATGCCTCCGTGGGCAAATGGCGAGACCGGCCGAGTCGGTTCTCCCAAGCGCCGCGAGATCGGCCACGGTGCGCTCGCCGCCCGTGCGGTCCTCCCGGTTATCCCGAACCAGGAGGACTTTGCGTACACACTGCGCCTCGTCTCCGAGGTGTTGTCGTCGAACGGCTCCACGTCGATGGCGTCGGTGTGCGCGTCCAGCCTGTCGCTGATGGACGCCGGTGTGCCGACCAAGGGCCACGTGTCCGGCATCGCCATGGGTCTCATCTACGAAGACGGCAAGTACATCACGCTGACCGACATCCTCGGCTCCGAGGACGCCTTCGGCGACATGGACTTCAAGGTCGCCGGCACCGAGGACGCGATCACTGCGCTGCAGCTCGACACGAAGATCGACGGCATCCCCGCCGACGTGCTCGACCGCGGCGCTCGCTCAGGCGCGCGAGGCTCGCCTCGCAGATCCTCGAGGTCATGAACGCCTGCATCTCGCGAGCCGCGTCCGAGGTCGCCGAGACCGCACCGAAGATCTCGACGATCTACATCCCGCTCGACAAGGTCGGCGAGGTGATCGGGCCCGAAGGGCAAGGTCATCAACACGATCCAGCAGGAGACCGGCGCCGACATCGGCGTCGACGACGACGGCGCTCGCGGCATCGTCACCATCGGCGCGGTCGAGGCGTGGCGGATGGAAGAGGCCAAGGCTGCGATTCTCGCGATCGTCGATCCGCCGAAGGCCGAACTCGGCAAGGTCTACAACGGCCGCGTCGTGAACATCACCAAGTTCGGTGCGTTCGTCAACATCCTCCCGGGCCGCGACGGCCTGGTGCACATCTCCAAGCTCGGCCGCGGCAAGCGGATCAACGCCGTCGAAGACGTGCTGTCGCTCGGCCAGGAGCTCGAAGTCCGTGTCGACGAGATCGACGACAAGGGCAAGATCAGCCTCGTGCCGATCGGCGACGCGCCGGAAGGCGATGCCACCGTCGGTAGCGCCGAGCGGGCCCCAGCCGCTGCTCGCGACGAGCGTTCGAGCGCCTCGTCGGGTTCGTCGAGCGCACCGAGTTCATCGAGCGCTTCGACCACCGGCGGCGTCGACGTCGTCGAGGTGAGCTTCGAAGACAGCTTCGACGCCGAACTCGCCGGCGACCTCGGCGATCTCGGCCCGAAGAGCGATCGACCCGCGGAGAACCCCGGTGGGGGTCGTCGCAACGACGGCGCTCGCCGCCGCCATCGCTGACGTGCGTCCGGCGTTCCGGGATCACACATTTCCCACCTGGAACGATCACGCGCCGGCCGACTGAATCGGCCAGACTGCACACATGAGAATCGGGGTCAACGGCGCCGCCGGACGGATGGGTCGAACCATCTGTGCTGCGGTCGCCGCCGACCCCGATCTCGTTCTCGTGGCGGGTGTCGACCCGAATGGCGTGGGCGAGACGATCGAGGGCGTCACGATCTCGGGCCACCTTCATGCACTTGCCGAGGCACAGTGTGACGTCGTGGTCGACTTCACGGTGGCTACGGCGTGCTCGAGCCACACTGCCGTGGCTCGGCATGCACGGCATCCATGCAGTCGTCGGCACCACCGGTTTCAACGCCGACGACTTCGCACTGTTCGAATCGACGTTCGCGGGCAGCGACGGCCCCAACTGTGTGATCGCTCCGAACTTCGCCATCTCCGCGGTGCTGATGATGCGCTTCGCCGAAATGGCTGCGCCGTGGTTCGACACCGCTGAGATCATCGAGCTGCATCATGATCGGAAGATCGATGCGCCGTCGGGAACGGCGCTGAGCACCGCCGAACGCATGGCGGCCGCTCGATCGGGGGACTTCGCTGCCGACCCGACCGAGCACGAGGTGTATCCGGGGGCTCGTGGCGTCGCCGGCCCACGCGGGATCCGGACCCATTCAGTGCGCATGCGCGGTATGGTCGCCCACCAGGAAGTGATCCTCGGAGCGATGGGCCAGACGCTGACCATCCGTCAGGATTCCTACGATCGCGACAGCTTTATGCCCGGTGTGCTCCTGGCCTGTAAGCACATCCCCGAGGTGTCAGGCTTGACCCGCACCCTCGATCCGTTCCTCACCTGATCACGTGGCCTGATCACGCGGCCCGCTGTCACCCAACCTGCCGGTGCGCCCCGCCCTGCATGTGCACCCAACCTGCCGGTGCGCCCGCCCTGCCTCGTCGGGTGTTTGGGCCGCCAACCCGCCCAGTCGGGTGTTTGGGTCCCGGATTTCGCGTCGGAAACACCCGACGAGGCGGAAACACCCGACGAGGCGGTCAGCCGCGTCGGAAGTTGCGGACGTTGACGAGCACGACCAGCACGACCGAGATCGCGACGGCCCACCACTGGTACCGGGCGAGCCATTCGAGGATGGTGACCAGTTGATCTTCGAAGGTGCGCGCCAGCCACCAGATGACGAGTAGCCGACCGGCGATGCCCGCGGCGAGCAGCAGCGCGAGCCTCGCCGGCGCGGTGCGATGTACGCCGCTCAGCGCCGCCACGATGTTGGACCCCGCGAAGAACGGGATGATCGCCCACTCGGCCTTGGCGAAGCCACGATTGAACGCGACGACGGCCTCGGGTGTGACGCCCATGTACTTCGTGAACCAGCCGATCGCGTCGTCGTGGTAGGCCCGCCCGATCAGATGCACCACGACGAAGGCGGCGCTGATGCGTACGAAGGCGATCAACACGAAGGTGGCGACAGGGACATCCGCCGCCAGGGTCAACGCGAGGTAGCGGTTCCGCGACGACAGCAGCAGCAGGCCTTCGGGGTTGGTGTTGACCCACCTGGCCCACACGCCGCTCGCGATATTGCTGCACACGACGAGCGAGACGAAGGCGACGAGTGTGAACGGGGCCCAGATCGGACGGACGTGGGGGCTCTCGTCGAGCGGTAGTGCAGCAGTGTCGCTCACAAGGCGATCACGGTACCTGGTGGCCATCGAACGTCCGCTACGTTCGCGGCATGCAGGGGCTGATGCAAGATGTTCCACTGGTCGTTCCGCACATCTTCGAACGCGCCGAGAAATACTTCGGGCACAAGCACATCGTTACCGCGACCGGCACGGGCCCGGAACGCACCAACTATGCCGAGTGGGCCACGCGGACGCGCCGGCTGGGTGGGGTGCTGGATCAACTCGGCATCTCCCCTGACGGTCGGGTTGCGACCTTCGGCTGGAACACGGCGCGTCACCTCGAGCTCTACTTCGCCGCGCCGTGCAGTGGCCGCGTGCTGCACACGCTGAACATCCGGCTGTTCCCCGAGCAGTTGACCTACATCGTCAACCATGCCGACGACGAGGTGATCTTCGTCGACCGGTCGTTGCTGGCTCTGCTCGCGCCGCTGCTGGCGACGTTCGAGCGGGTGAAGCACCTCGTGTTGATGGACGACGGCAAGGGCGACATTCCCTCCGATCTCGCCGGGCACGAACTGCTCGACTATGAGGAACTGCTCGCGGCGGCCGAGCCGGTGGAGTTCGACGTTGCCGACGAGTATCGCGCCGCGAGCATGTGCTACACGAGCGGCACCACGGGTCACCCCAAGGGAGTCGTCTACAGCCACCGCTCGACGTTCCTGCACACGATGGGCGCGTTGTCGGTGGACAGCCTCGGCGCCCGCGAGTCCGACGTGATCCTCCCGGTCGTGCCCATGTTCCACGCCAACGCCTGGGGCCTCGCCCATGCCGCTGTCGCCAGCGGGGCGACACTGGTGCTGCCCGGCCCCGACTTGTCCGGCGCGTCGATCGCCAATTTGATCGTCGACGAGAAGGTCACGGTGGCTGCCGGGGTGCCGACCATCTGGATGGCGGTACTACCGGAGCTCAAGGGTCGCGACACGTCCTCGCTCCGGGCGATCCCGTGTGGTGGCTCGGCCGTGCCGCGGTCGCTGTCGGAGGCATACCGCGAACAGGTCGGCTTGCCGATCGTCCAGGCGTGGGGCATGACGGAGACCAGCCCGATCGCTTCGGTGTGCCACCTCGATGCCGACCAGCAGCTCCTCGCCCTTGACGAGCAGGCGGACCTGCGAACCCAGGTCGGCCGCGTCGTGTTCGGCGCCGAGTGCCGAGTCGTCGAACCCGACACCACCAACGAGGTGTCGTGGAACGGCGAGACGAGTGGCGAGTTGCAGTGTCGTGGCAACTGGATCGCGTCGGGTTACTACGACGACGAGCGCTCCGGGGACAGCTTCACCGACGACGGTTGGCTGCGCACCGGCGACGTGGCAACGATCGACCCACGTGGCCGGATCCGGCTGGTCGACCGCACCAAGGACCTGATCAAGTCGGGAGGCGAGTGGATCAGTTCTGTTGAACTCGAGAACGAACTGATGGCGCATCCGAAGATTGCCGAGGCCGCCGTGATCGGGGTCCCTCACGAGAAGTGGGGTGAGGCGCCCCTTGCCTGTGTGGTCAAGGCGCCCGGCGAGGAGCTGACCGAGGACGAGGTGCTTGCCTTCCTCGACGGCAAGATCGCGAAATGGCAGATGCCCAAGGGCGTGGTGTGGATCGACGAGGTGCCCAAGACGAGTGTCGGCAAGTTCTCGAAAAAGACCCTCCGTGACGAGTTCGCCACGGAACTGATGAAGTCGTGACGCCGGTGGTCGACGAGTCTGTGGTCGCCCGCGCCTCGGGAGTGCTCGCGCCGGTGAAGTCGCCCGTGACGTTCCCGCGATGGCGGCTGTGATGGCGCCCGTGGCGGTGGCCGTGATGGTGCCCGTGACGGCGGCTTTGACGGTGCTCGCATCGTGCGGTTCCGACAGCGACGGAGCCGGGCAGGCGGCCGCGCCGAACGGTGTGACGGCCGACGTCCAGGCCATCGACAACTCGTTTCGCCCGCGCGTCGAACTCGACGTTGAGGATGATCGTGACGTTCGCTGATTGCCGGGACGAGGAGCACGAGCACCTCACGAGCACCTCACGAGCACCTCACGAGCACCTCACGAGCACCTTGGCAGGCCGGCATGCGGAGGCGAGCCACGCCGTCTACAGTGCGAACGGCTGCCCTGATGGTCATCCGGTTCCGGTCCCGCAACTCCAGATCGCCATCGACTACCCGCCGGTCGGCCCGGACGGGCTGAGCCTGGCGTCAGGTTCGATCCTCACGGGTCACGCGGATTTCTGGAATGTGTGGGATCAGGCCAAACTGGACGAGGAGGTACGGTCATGTCTCAATCGCGAGTTCGTGTGTGGTGTGGCGAACTGGTGATGCGCGTCCGATTCATCCCCGCGGGGCGGCACCCGAGGGTTTCCGCACCGCGCAAGAGGGCTTCGGCGCTGGTCGGCGCGCTCGTCATACTCGGTCTGGGTACCGGGTGCGGTTCCGACGACGAAGCGGCGGCCACATCGCCCAATGGCCAGGTCGCCGGTGTCGATGCCGTCGACAACCTGTTCGTCCCCGAGTCCGTCGAAGTGGTCGCAGGGACCGAGGTGCGATGGGAGAACGTCGGCCAGGTGGCGCACAACATCCGTCCGGAGGACGACGGTCAGGACTGGGGTGTCGAGATCGCCGGGTTCCTCGCCGGTGACGTCTACACCCATCTGTTCGACGTGCCGGGGGTGTATCCGTACGTCTGCTCCCTCCATGTCGGGATGATCGGAACGGTGGTCGTCCAGCCCGCCGAGCCCGAAGCGGGCACCTAGAGCCGGCCGGCGTCGATCACGCGCTGCAGGAACTCGCTGGTGCGGGCCTCGGTGGGTGCACCGAAGATCCGATCCGGCGGGCCCTCTTCGAGGATCACGCCGCGATGCAGGAAGCACACGCGGTCGCTGATCTCCCTGGCGAACGCCATCTCGTGGGTGGCGAACAACATCGTCATTCCCTGCTGCTTGAGGTTGCGCACGACGTCGAGTACCTCTCCGATCAGCTCCGGGTCGAGCGCGGAGGTGATCTCGTCGAGCAGCATCACCTCGGGGTTCATCGCCAACGATCGGGCGATCGCTACCCGTTGCTGCTGGCCGCCCGACAGTTGATCGGGGTAGGCGTCGGCTCGTTCGCTCAATCCGAGCCGGGTGAGCATCTCGATCGCATCACCTCGGGCCGTCGCGCGGTCCACCCCGAGCACCTTGCGCGGGCCGATCGCCACGTTGTCGGTGACACTCATGTGGGGAAACAGGTTGAAGCTCTGGAAGATCATGCCGATCTGCTTGC
>CAVPET010000010.1:0-22232 GCA_963703525.1 Ilumatobacteraceae bacterium
ATCGATCACAGGATCTCGATGGTGGCCCCGAGGTGGAGTTCGAGGTGGCGTTCGAGCCCGACGCGTCGGCGGAGTTCGAGTCCGACGCGTCGGCGGAGTTCGAGTCCGATCAGGTCGAGCGCCAGCCGACGTGACCCGAGCGATGCGGCACGCGATCGGGACCGTGGTGCCGGCGGTCGGCCTGTTGATGGCAGTCGGCCTCGGCCTTCCCGCGTCAGCCCAGCCGGTGACCGGCGGGCCTTCGGTCGCTCTCGATCGATACGAACTCTCACCAGGCGACCGCGTGGTCTTGACGATCGACGGGTTCCAGGCAGGATCGGTGATCATCTCGGTCTGCGGCAACGGCGGTCGCCGAGGCTCGACGGACTGCAACATGACCGCCAGCGAAGGCCTGCGCCTCGACCGAGACGGCAACCCGACGATCTCGTCGATGCCGATTGCGGCCCCACCGGCGCCCTGCCCGTGCATCGTGCGGGTCTTCGAGCGCGAACAACGACCAGGTCGCCGTTGCGCCGATCACCATGATCGGCCATCCGGTTGCCCCCGTCGTCGGCGACCCCGGCCTCGATGAACCCCTCGCGGTGTCGGTGGTTGCCGAGGAGTCGACCGATGGGATACTCGGCCTGTTGCGCTCCAGCCTCGGGGGAGCGACCGCATACGACGTCACCGTCACGGTCAAGAACCGTTCGACCGAGACCATCGACCGGGTCAGGCTGGCAGGATCGGCCGGCCGGAACCCGCAGGACGAACTGACGACCATCGAACTCTCCGAACCTGGCCCGATCGGCCCGGGCCAGACGTGGGAAGAGGTGGTGCACACAGATCTACCCGCGCCGGTGTACGGCGCCGTCGAGTGGCGGGTCACCGCGTCGAGCGCCGAGACGAGCATCACGACGACCGACGCCACCCGGCACACTCCGTGGCTGTTGATCCTGCTCGCCGTCATATTCATGGCCGACGTGCTCGTCATCGTGTGGCGGGGCGTCACCAAGCGTCTCCGGCGCGGGGATGGATCCGATCTCGATGACCCGCCCGGCCAAGGTGACCCGCCCGACGGCGAGTGGCCGCTCGAGGCGTCGGCTGACAACCTGTCCTCGGCCGGCCGGCCGGCGCAGCTCGTCGGCTGACCTACGGTCACGCTCCGGTCCTCTACGTGCAGGGGGACTGAACCCGTCGTGTGACAGGTGTCCCATCGTCACTACAGCTCACCGATCGGATCGACGAGTGATCAATCATCCGGTGCGGTCGCCGACGGGTGATCGATCACCACGACCAGGTGACCCATAGCGCCATTCAGTCGACCAACCCGTCGACGGCCGGGTCGTCGGCCGGGTCGTCGGCCGGGTCGTCGGCCGGGTCGACGGCCGGGTGGATGACCCGGTCGACGTGCAGGTCGGCCATCAGGCCGAGCACCCGACGTTCGATCTCGTCACGGATGGGGCGGATCGCCTCGATGCCCCGGCCGGCAGGATCGTCCAGTGCCCAGTCGAGATACTGCTTGCCGGGCATGAACGGGCATTCGTCTCCACAGCCCATCGTGATCACGACGTCGGACGCGGCGATCATGTCGCCGTCCAGCCGTTTCGGCGTCGCGCGTAGGGCGTCGAGATCGATGCCCCGTTCCCGCATTGCCGCGACGACACCGGGGTTGACCTCATCGGCCGGCGCCGTTCCGGCCGAACGGACGACGACCCGCTCGCCGGCGTGGTGCAACAGGAACGCCGCTGCCATCTGTGAGCGCCCGGCATTGTGCACACAGACGAACAGCACCTCGGGGCGGCCATCGGCGTCGATCATCGAACCTCCTCGGTGTCGATGGGGGATGGGGTGTCGTTGCGGGATGGGGTGTCGTTGCGGGATGGGGTGTCGGCGGGGAACGGGATGGCGGTGGGGGCGGCCCCATCCCCCGCCGCCCCATCCCCCGCCGACACCCCATCCCGCAACGACACCCCATCCCGCAACGACACCCCATCCCCCATCGACACCGAGGAGGTTCGATGATCGACGCCGATGGCCGCCCCGAGGTGCTGTTCGTCTGTGTGCACAATGCCGGGCGCTCACAGATGGCAGCGGCGTTCCTGTTGCACCACGCCGGCGAGCGGGTCGTCGTCCGTTCGGCCGGAACGGCGCCGGCCGATGAGGTCAACCCCGGTGTCGTCGCGGCAATGCGGGAACGGGGCATCGATCTCGACGCCCTACGCGCGACGCCGAAACGGCTGGACGGCGACATGATCGCCGCGTCCGACGTCGTGATCACGATGGGCTGTGGAGACGAATGCCCGTTCATGCCCGGCAAGCAGTATCTCGACTGGGCACTGGACGATCCTGCCGGCCGGGGCATCGAGGCGATCCGCCCCATCCGTGACGAGATCGAACGTCGGGTGCTCGGCCTGATGGCCGACCTGCACGTCGACCGGGTCATCCACCCGGCCGTCGACCCGGCCGACGACCCGGCCGACGACCCGGCCGACGACCCGGCCGACGACGGGTTGGTCGACTGAATGGCGCTATGGGTCACCTGGTCGTGGTGATCGATCACCCGTCGGCGACCGCACCGGATGATTGATCACTCGTCGATCCGATCGGTGAGCTGTAGTGACGATGGGACACCTGTCACTCGACGGGTTCAGTCCCCCTGCACGTAGAGGACCGGAGCGTGACCGTAGGTCAGCCGACGAGCTGCGCCGGCCGGCCGGCCGAGGACAGGTTGTCAGCCGACGCCTCGAGCGGCCACTCGCCGTCGGGCGGGTCACCTTGGCCGGGCGGGTCATCGAGATCGGATCCATCCCCGCGCCGGAGACGCTTGGTGACGCCCCGCCACACGATGACGAGCACGTCGGCCACGAATATGACGGCGAGCAGGATCAACAGCCACGGAGTGTGCCGGGTGGCGTCGGTCGTCGTGACGCTCGTCTCGGCGCTCGACGCGGTGACCCGCCACTCGACGGCGCCGTACACCGGCGCGGGTAGATCTGTGTGCACCACCTCTTCCCAGGTCTGGCCCGGGCCGATCGGGCCAGGTTCGGAGAGCTCGATGGTCGTCAGTTCGTCCTGCGGGTTCCGGCCGGCCGATCCTGCCAGCCTGACCCGGTCGATGGTCTCGGACGAACGGTTCTTGACCGTGACGGTGACGTCGTATGCGGTCGCTCCCCCGAGGCTGGAGCGCAACAGGCCGAGTATCCCATCGGTCGACTCCTCGGCAACCACCGACACCGCGAGGGGTTCATCGAGGCCGGGGTCGCCGACGACGGGGGCAACCGGATGGCCGATCATGGTGATCGGCGCAACGGCGACCTGGTCGTTGTTCGCGCTCGAGACCCGCACGATGCACGGGCAGGGCGCCGGTGGGGCCGCAATCGGCATCGACGAGATCGTCGGGTTGCCGTCTCGGTCGAGGCGCAGGCCTTCGCTGGCGGTCATGTTGCAGTCCGTCGAGCCTCGGCGACCGCCGTTGCCGCAGACCGAGATGATCACCGATCCTGCCTGGAACCCGTCGATCGTCAAGACCACGCGGTCGCCTGGTGAGAGTTCGTATCGATCGAGAGCGACCGAAGGCCCGCCGGTCACCGGCTGGGCTGACGCGGGAAGGCCGAGGCCGACTGCCATCAACAGGCCGACCGCCGGCACCACGGTCCCGATCGCGTGCCGCATCGCTCGGGTCACGTCGGCTGGCGCTCGACCTGATCGGGCTCGAACTCCGCCGACTCGTCGGGCTCGAACTCCACCTCGAACTCCACCTCGGGGTCACCATCGAGATCCTGTGATCGATGCCGACCGTACGAGCGTATGGCCAGGAGGGCGAACAGTAAGGCGAACAACCCCAGCAGCACAGCGATCGGCGGGGCGAACGTCACGGTGTTCCCGCTGCTGACGGCGACCTCGGCACGGTCGTCGGCCGGATCGAGTCGCACGGTGGTGAACACGACCCCGAGGGAGGGCACGTCGTCGATGTCGGTGGTGATGCTGACCGCGCTGCCGGGGAGCAGCTCGGGGAAGTCCGCGGCCGGTCCCTCGACCTTCCCCAGACCGAACGGACCAGAGATCGAGACACTGCTGGATCCGCTCAGCCGGACATTGCCGCGGTTCGCTATGCGGTAGGTCACCTGTGCGGAGCCGTCGAGCGGGTTGAGGGCGGGGTGGTAGGAGGTCGACAGGCCCTCGACGGCCAGTTCCGTGTTCAGTGGGCCGTTGACCCGCACGAACAGTCGGGTGCCGGTGCGCCGGTCGAGCTTCACTGTGTCGCCGTCGGGGCCGGCGCTCTGCGCCTCGTTGGACGCGAGCACGGCGCCGGTGTGGTCACCGGGAGTGGCATCGTCAGGAATCGTGAGCGTGATGGGCATGGTCGCCTGCCCGCCGGGCGCCACGGTGACGAACTCCTGTGCCGACGTGATCCAGGAGCCCACGTCGGTCGGCGACTCGGTTCCGGGGAGGAGGCCGACCTGGCCGTCGGCGGTGTTGAAGGCGTCGGTCGCGTACACCCGGAAGGTGAGCTGTTCGTTGCCGTAGTTGTACAGGGTGACGGCGTCCTCGATCACGGCCCCGGCGTCGGCGACGTACGACAGGTTCGGTCGGTTTCCGGCCTCCGTGGGATCCTCGGAACCCGCGGGCGCCAGTGCCCAGCTGTGCACGATCTCCACGGGCCCGCCGCCGGGGACGATCTGCTCGGCAATGGTGACCGGTGGGGAATCATCGTCGGCCTGGCCGGGCGCCTGGCCGGCAGTCGCTGCTGCGGGCACGAGTAGGGATACCGCCGTTGCGGTCGCCGCGATGGCGAAACGTCGCCAGTTGCTCATGGAATGCTCTCTGCCTTTTCCGTCGGGAACGCCGAGGGCGGTGCGGGACAGCCTTGGCTCTCCCGCACCGCCGCACGGCGTTCGTCTGGGTGTTCGATTAGGAGTTGAGGTAAGTGTTCAGGGTGTGCGTGATCAGACGACCGTGAAGCCGAGGATGCCGACGTAGTCGTCGTTGTCGGCGGCGGTCGGAATGAGCAGCTGGACCCGAGCATCGAGTTGGGCGACACCCAAACCCTTGTTCAGCGGCGCAGTTGCGAGCGTTTGACCGCTACCGAGGCCAGAGCCCGAGACAACGCCCGTTCCCGGAAGCACTGGGCCTCCGGCATTCACAACCTGGGTGTAACCGGTTGTGGTGGGCGGCGTCACGTTCTGGACTTCGGGGTCCCAGCCCAGGTAGTCGCCGTCGAAGGTGTTCGAGGCCGACACGGTGCCGACGAAGTCCGACATCGTTCCAGTGACGATCCAACCGGAGTCGGTGTCACGGGTATCGGCGACCGTCACCTCATTGAGGCGGCCGGCAGCGGCGTAGTACTGTCCAGCGAGGGCACCAGTGGTGACGAGGCTGGCCGAGCCGAGGGCGATTCCGCACTCGGTCGGGTAGGTCGCCGGCGACGGGAACGGGTAGCTCCCGAACTGCGGATCGTTCTGCAGACCGGATGTGGTCAGGTCGATGTCAGGCGTCGTGCCGATCTGGTCTGTTGTCGCCGTCTCGGCCGGGAGACCCAGCGGGTAACCCGGGAACGCATCGACTGCGGTGAACGCCGGCAGTGCGCCGTAGACACCACAACGCTGTGTGAGGATCAAGGTGCCCACGGGGCGGGTGACCGTGATCCGCTGCTGGATGACCTGAGCAGCATTCGGCGACGCGGTGTTCGTGCTCGGGGTGCCCGAGTCGGGAGCCGCGTACTCCGGCGTCAGCGTGAAGGTGTACGTCGTTCCGGGCGTGAGGTCCGACACCACTTGGGTGAACGGGCCGATACCGGCGCCGAAGGTGAACGACGCCGGGGTTGTCCCGCCGGGGGCAGGCGCTACCGTCAGCGTGTAGCCGGTCGGAGCCGGAGCCGGTGCGCCGGGCGCCTGGAAGCTCGCGGTGATCTGCCCTGTTCCAGGAGTGAGCCCCAGCGGGATCGGCGGCTGAGCGCCCACGACGGTTGTCACGGACACCGTGTTCGACGGAACGCTCGTGCCGACGTCGTTGGTCGCGGTGACCGTCACGTCGTATGTCGTTGCGGGGGTCAGCCCGGTCAGCGTGAACACCCCGGCGGTGGCGACCGGGAAGGTCAGGGCTGTGCCGGCAGGCGCCGTGGGCGTTGCCGTCACCGTGTAACCGGTGGTCGCTGGGTCCGACGACGCCGCGGTGAAGCTACCGCTCACGCTCGTCGCGCCGGCGCCAACGGTGAGCGGTGACGCCAGCACCGGCGCTGCCGGAGCGATGCCGGTCGCGTAGTCGAAGGTGCCGACACCGGTCGAGGTGACGGTGATCTTCTGGTTGAAGTACTTCTCCGTGTGGATGACCGGAGTGACCGGGTCGCCATCGTTCTTGGTGCAGGCGATACCGATGTTGTACTCACCCGCCGGGGGAGCAACCCCGACCCAGCTGAACCCTGCCGGAGGGATGGCGATCAGGCCGTTGCCGATCCCGGGCAACTGGTTGCGGACCAGCGTGCCACTGGGGTTCCTGAGGGCCTGCGAGAACGGCGGCCCGAGGGGGTTGCCCGAGCCGTCCCAGGTCATCGTCGCGATGTCGGTGGCGGCCGGCACGATGTACGTCTGCCAGCGGTATCCGGCCGGGCCGTCCCCGGGACAGCTGGACAAGGCCGGGATGGCGAGGTTGTACAGCGTTGTGTTGTTGCCGGCCGGCGGGACGAGCGTCGCAGCGGCAGCCGGCGGATCGCCGGCGACAAGGGGGGCCGCCGTGGCGATGTCGGACAGCGGCACGGCGGAGGCGACGACGGCTAGCGCCGCCATCCCCATGATGGCCCGCCTGAGCCTCTTGGAAGTTGAAATCATGTCAGTTGGTCCTTTCGTCGGAAAGAGTGGATGAACAGGTGGCTTGCGGGTGAACAGGTCGTTGGATGGCGGTCGTTGGACGGTGAACGGTCACGAGTTGCCCGAGAAGTAGGAGCCCTTGAGGCTCGTGCTGCCGCAGCTGGCGCCGATCGGCAGGAAGCCGAACGTGGCCGTGGTCGTTTCGGCGGCAGTCGAGCAGACCGTCGAGTCCGGCCCGACGAACATGCTCTGGACAGCCTGGTTGAAGGTGTCGTTGATGGTGAACGTGGGGAAGACGTTGTAGACATCACGCCCGTACAGGCTGTTCGCGTAGAAGGCCGACACGGGGGTGAGGCTCGGGGCGATTCCGGCCACGGCCTGGTTGCCGTTGAGTCCGCCGAGGCCTACGCCGGGGCCGGGGTTGGGAACGGCGACGCCGTTGGAACGTGCGATGAACTGGCTCGCCGAGAAGCCCACGATGACCTCGGCGCCGGTGCAGGACACGGATGCCCCGCCGGCAACGCCGTCACAGTTCGGGTTGCTCTGCGACACGATCAGGTCACCCTTGATCTTGAGCTGCGGGCCGTCGTGCTCCTGCAGGCGGCCGGCCGGGTCGGGGACGCCGAGCAGGTCGTTGCAGAACGCCGTGGAGGTGCTTTCCGTTCCCGACGACACGCTGACCGTGGTGTTCCACGACTGGTAGGTGCCGGAGCTGGTCTGGATGCCGCACGGGATGATCGGCACGCCGCCGACCAGGCCTGCGCCGGTGGCGAAGATCGCGTTGAGCTCGGCGGTGGTCATGTCGGTGACCGGACTGCCTCCCGCCCGGTAGTAGCCGTAGCTCAGTGCGTCGCGACCGAACGGAACGTAGGTCAGGTCGGTGCCGACGTCGCCGGCAGCCGGCGTCGCCGAGGACCGTGCGAAGTCGAACAGACCACCGACGTCGGCAGCCCCACAGATCGACCCCGTACCCCACGTCGGCTGCCCGAGGGCACCCCGGCTGAGCGCTCGTCGTCCGCCGCTGGAGCCGTTCGGTCGCAGCACGAGCGGCGCACCGGTCTTCACCGCGATGCACTCGGCGGCGCCGGCGTTCCACGACGCGATCTGGGTGTAGTTCGATGTCGGGCTGCTCTGCACCGGTGTGAAGTTGATGCCGTTGGAGAAGCCGGCAAAACCGTTGAGGACGTCTTGCGTCGTGTCGGAACCGACGGCGACCAAGGCGCTGAACTGCTTCGGATCGGCATTGGCCGGTGAGCCCCCGAGGCCGAGGGCGAGAGTGGCGCCGACGGCAGCAGTGGCCGCGGTCGCAAGCGCAAGCTTTTTGGTGAATGTGAGTTTCATGTGGATGGCGGTCCCTTCGCGTGGTGAATGCCCGGGCGTGCGCCCCGGCATGGCCACCCTGACAGAGCCATCTTTCGCCGAGTTGGCCACGAGGTGAACGGTGGGGGTAACCGTCAAGAGTTCATCTGGATGTCGGCGGGCGGCTACCCGAAACGACCGTTGACGTAATCACTTGTGCGCTGGTCCTGGGGTGAGCCGAACATCGCCGCCGTCGGGCCGTGCTCGACGATGAAGCCCGGCGTGCCGTGCTCGGCGAGGAAGAACGCGCAGCGGTCCGAGACCCGCGCGGCCTGCTGCATGTTGTGGGTGACGATCACGATCGTCACCTCCGACACCAGTTCCATGACCGTCTCCTCGATCCGGCGGGTCGACGTCGGATCGAGCGCCGAGCATGGCTCGTCCATCAACAGCACGCGCGGTCTGATCGCCAGCGCCCGGGCGATGCACAATCGCTGCTGCTGGCCACCCGACAGCCCACCACCGGGCTGGCGGAGCCGGTCACGGACCTCGAGCCACAGTCCCGCCTTGGTGAGGCACGACTCGACGAGTTCGTCCCTGACGTCGTGGGTCGCCCTGGCGCCGGTGAGGCGCAGGCTGGCGACGACGTTGTCGTAGATCGACATCGCCGGGAACGGGTTCGGCTTCTGGAAGACCATGCCGATCTCGCGTCGGGCGTCGGTGAGCTTGCGAGACGGGTCGTAGACGTCATGGCCGTCGAGCAGCACTTCGCCGGCCATTGCCGCGGAGGGGATCATCTCGTGCATCCGGTTGAGTATCCGCAGGAACGTCGACTTGCCGCAGCCGGAGGGGCCGATGAGTGCGGTCACCTCACCTGCGGCCATCTGGAGCGACACCCTGTCGAGTACCTGATGGGCGCCGAACCATGCCGAGATGTTCTTGGCGTCGATCCCCGTGAGGGCCGCCCGGGCCGGTTCGTCGCCCGTCACCCGCACCTGCGTCGTGGGCACATCGGACGCCGGCATGGATTCGAAGTCGTCGAACAGCACGGTCGCCGGTTCGGACATGGTGACCACCAGCGGCGCCGGAGCCGGCCAGTCCGCCGGGGCGACCGCGATGGCCGGCGTCGGATGTTTCGGTTCGTCCGCGGGATCTCCGGGAGGGGGCTTCTGGCGACGCACGTCGAGCCCGCCGAGACCCGCCAATGTCCGGCGGAAGTCCTCGAGGCTGTCAGCGGGGACCTGGACGCCGAAGTCGGCGATGTCGGCGGTGGTGAGGATCGTCCAGGGGTCGTCGGCGCCGTGGACCATCTCGTCGAGATCATCGACGAGCCACGCCCAGTCGAACTCGCCGTCACCGGCCAGGATCCGCTTGCTGGTGACGGTCACGGTGGCCGTGTGCAGCGGGGTCACCACCGCGTTCGACTCGTGCGCGTCCCCGGCGACGAGTTGCACCACCGAGGCCCCTGGAAACGAGCCGAGCACCGTCTCGGCGCCGTTGCCGTTGCCGTTACCGTTACCGGGTGACGGCGCCCACCGCGAGACTGTCGGATCGAAGGGCGCCACGCCGGGCTGCTCGGCGGTCATGACAGATTGGGCAGCACACGGGCCACCTCACCGGAGGCCGACAGGCCGACGAGGAGCAGCGGGGGCAGAAAGACCACCCAGGCCTGTGCGCGGCCCCAGCGGTGCCACGCCCACACGGCGCCGAGCGCCAGCGCGATGAGCGCTTGCAACCACAGCGCGAGCGCCCACAGCGTGCCCGCATCACCGGCCATCATCTGCTCCTCCGCAGGCAGTTCGGTGGCGGTCAACAGCCGCGCCGGGCCGAGGACGGCATCGCCGGCGAGCTGGGCGTCGACGCGGAGCACACCGTCAGGGAGGTATGGCCGACCGGCGGCGGTCGCCAACAGGAGTCGTCCAGAGCCCGGCGCGGCGGGTGGGGGTACGGGGTCACCCTCCTCGCGCACGCCGAGCACGTTGAAGTCGAAGTCGCCCTGGCCCGTGGTCACGTGGACTGTGTCACCCTTTTCGAGTTCGCCGATGCGGGCGAAGGGCCCACCGAACGCGGCCCGGCGGCCCATCACCACGGAGGTGCCCACCTGACCAGGCAGCGGGGTGTCACGGCGGTGGCCGGGCCCATCGAACAGCACGCCCGAGCTCGTACCCTCGCCGATCACCTGCCGCAGGCCGATGGCCGGGATCTCGATGTAGCCCACCGGGGCCCCGGCGCGGAGTTCACGACCCTCGCTGTCGGTCGGCCCGATCGGCGCGGTGCCCTGCGCGAGGTCGGCGCGGATGCTGTCGAACGCACGCTCCTGGGCGGCGGACTGTTGCAGCGAGCTGACGAACACGAGCTGCAGCAGCAGCGTGACCGACAGCACAGCCACCATGATCAGGGCGGCCCGGATGAGCTGCAGCCGCGGGCTCATCGGCGGAATCGACGTGGCTGCACCCTCGCCGAGGCCGGTCGAGGCGGGCTCCTGCATGCGTGAGGGACCCGAACGCAACGACCAGCGTGGCCATCGGCGCCCGCGCGGCCGCGCGGGGAACGTGTTGGTCATGCTCATGGGCCGCCGTGCAGCACTTTCGGTTTACGGCCGAGGAGCACGGCCATCCGGCCGAACGTCACGAGCAGCAGGCCCCACACGACGAGTGACGTCGTCGACGAGCCAGTGGGCGGGAGCGTCGCCGGGCCGGCGAACGAACTTCCCGACGGACTCCCACCCGATGTCGTCCCGCCAGTCGTCGAGCCCGTCCCGCTGCTCGGCGATCCGGCGACCGACGTGGTTGTCGTCGTTGTGGCGGTGGTGGTGGACGATCCGGTGGGCGGTTTCACGGTCGTGGTGGTGGACGATCCGGTGGGCGGTTTCATGGTCGTAGTGGTGGTAGTGCTTGTTGTTGTTGTTGTTGTCGTCGTCGTTGTCGTGACCGCCGGATCCTCGACCGTCCAGGTGACGCCGGCGGGAGTGTCTGCGGGATCGGCAGCAAAGGTCATCTGCACGTTCCAGTAATTGTCGAGGTTGCCGCCCGGCGCCGACGCGGTAGTGCAGGCCAGCCCGACGTTGTAGGCGCCGGCGGGCAACGAGGTCGCGCCGGCGGCGCCCAGATAGGCGAAGCTGAACCCCGGCGTGCTCGGGATCGGGCCTCCGCCGCCGGGCGTTGGGGCGATGCCCGTCGTGATGTTGACGTACCGCGTCGTGCCAGTCGTGAACAGCGGCTGCCGGAAGCTCGAGCCGGTGCCCACCGGGGTGGGACCCTGATTGCCGAACGTAAGCGTGTCCGGGTCGACGCCGGCCGGCACAACGTAACTCTGTATGCGGTAGCCGCCGGACGCCGAATCGCCGGTGCAGGCGGCCCCGACAGGAAGGCGGACAGCGAACACCGTTGCGCTCCCGCCGCTGTCGAGCGGCACCCCCGAGGTCGTCCCGGGCCCCCCGACGATCTGTGCGGGGCCGGCGTTCGCGGAGGCGATGGCGGGCGGGCTGGCCGAGTCGAATGTCGTGGCCAGCCCGAGAAGGAACATCACGGCGCAAAGCACGAATCCGACGCGCGAGATGGATCGGGCAATCGGCCGCCATCGTGGTGAGAGAAGAATCATTCCTGCTCCTTTGCGAGGGGTGGAACGCGGTGTCTGGTGTGCCGGCGGGACAGGGAGAACAGGGCGAGCGCGGCCAGTGCGCCGGCACTGACGATCACGAGCGGGAACGCCCCGATCGAGCCCGTCCCGCCCGAGTCCGAGCCCGCGCCGGCGGTGTCGGGTGCGTCGGCGAGGCGCCAGCGCAGCTCACCGGGCTGAATGTCGGGATCGTCCGACATGACCAGCTCCGTGTCCCAGTAGATCGCCGTCTCTCGGAAGTACGTGCAGGCGAGTCCGATGCGGTACCGGTCCGCCGTCAGCGTGCCGGCAGGAAACACCCCGAGCGTGAATGGGGGCGGCGCGACGATCCGCCCCGGCAAGCCTGCGGTGGCGTTCTGACCGGTCAGCACCAGTGAGTACGGCCTGGTGTCGGCTCCGTAGAGCGCATAGCGACCGTCCCCCTCCGGCCAGATGACGCCGTAGCGGAGCGCACCGGGGTCGTCGGTCGCCGGAACGATGAAGCTGTTCACCCGCCAGTCGTCATGGGCACTGTCTCCCGGGCATGACGCGCCGTCCGGAAGACGCAATGTGAACACGGTGTTGCTGTCGCCCTCGACGAGTGTGGTCGAAGGATCGTCGACGTCGTAGATCCCGACGGCGCCTGCGTCGACCGGGTTGCCGACCTCGCCTTGCGCGGCGGCGAGTCCGGAGAGCGAGAGCAGCGAGCAGACGAGCGCGGCAAGGGTCGCGGTCGTCGCGACCCAGACGCTGCTGCTCACCGGGGACGACGTGGTGCGACGCACGTCAACTCTCTCCCACTGCAACGGGTTCATCGACGCTGCTCGTGTCGTCAGCGAGTCGTCGGCGGGGCCGCTTGCTGATCTCGAGCGCGCCGAGCAGCGATCCGAGTGCGACGACCCCGAGGCCGGGTACAGCGTAGCGGCTCCGCCCGATTGCCATGATCGGCGTGAGCGCCGAGGAGCGCGAGGGCGTGGTGTCGACGTCCTCGTCGCCGGGGGGTGCCTCGTCTGCCGGTGCTGCCTCTTGATCGAGGATCGGCGTCTGCTCGGCAGCCGGCTCGTCAGTCGCCGGGGCCGCCCCCGCCGAGGACGTGGAGCGTGGTGCGCCGGACGCAGGCGGGCCCGTCGAGGGCGCCGCCGGGACCGGCTGCTCAATCGGTGCTGTCGAGGTGGGCGCCGTGGCCGGTGCCTGTGTCGTGGCCGGTGTCGTGACGACGGCCTCCGCAGCCGGTGCCCCAGCGACGGGCGGCGCCACCGGTTCGGGGGCGGCCGGTTCCAGCGCACGCACGACGAACGCTGCAAACAGCGCCTCGATCCTCAACGCGAACGGAAGCGGTGTGTATCCGATCGGGAGCTTGCCGGGCTCGAGACCGGGCTCCTGGCCTTGGTCGGCCGCGTACTCGATGAAGGCCGCGTAGTCCGACCGAGCAGCGGCATCGAGCGCCAGCGGAGCGATCGCCGCGTACGTCAACGCCGTCAACGGGTATGCGTCCGGCGGGATCGACGTAGGAGACGGCTCGAGCACGCTCGGCTCGTCGCCGGCCTCCATGGACTTGACGCCGGCGATGAGTCCCGCCGCGTCGGGAGCGATGAACACCCGGTCCCCACGGTTGTCGCCGGCCCGGCTGAGCCTCGCCGTCTGCAGCCCGAACTGGGCCGCCGACGGAGTGTCGGTGAGCGAGAGTATGGCGCGGCGGCCGAGGAACTGCGGGAGTTCACGCGCCCACACCTCGCTCGCCGACTGGGCGAACGAGTTCTCGACGATGCGCGCACCGTCGGAGGCAACGCGGGTGATCAGTGCCGCGTCGGCGAAACCTCGGGCGTACGGCATCCAGTCGGTGCCGCAAAGTGCCGGCGGCACGATCGAGTTGCCCGACCCTCGTGGCGGCGCTTGGTAGCAGTACGGGTCACCCTTGGGGAACGAACTCGGCACAGGGTCGCCGAAGGCAAGTCCGGTCGGGTTGGCCTCGGCGCTGGTGGCATACAGCGGATTGACACGCATACCCCACTCGTCGGCCGTTCCGTCGAGCCACGCTCTCGCCTCGGGGTCGGCGAGCACCCACTCCCACACCTGAAGGGCGGCGTCGGAGTTGCCGGCCGGTAACTGGAGGCCGCTGAACGTGCGCGCGTTGGCAATCTGCAGGAGCTCGAACTCCGGGTTGAACCGGAGGAAGTCCGGGTCCTGGCCGAGGTGGGGTGGATTGCTTCTGAGCCACTCGTAGCGCGGTGGTTGGATGATGCTCAACTGCTGGGAGTAGGACTGGGTAAGCAGCTTGGCGACAAGCCGCGGTGTCAGGTTCAGATCCGCGACGCGCACACCGGCCAGCCGCTGCGCCGCTTCCGGCGCCGAAGGTTTCGGGTACCGCTCGACATTGAAGCCGATCACCAGTCCCGACAAGCTGAGCGGCGCATACACGACCGGGTTGGAGGCCGGCGCCGACTCTGGCGGGATCGGACGCGAGATGGCCACCAGACCGGGGGCGCCCTGGGCGCCTCTGGTCAGTTGCTGGCGCGCGTTCAAGTCCCCGACGGATGCGTACGAGTACGGCGGCAGGTCACCGCTCGCGCACAATGACGGCTGCCAACTCGCCACGGCCGCAAGGGCGAGTTCGTTCCCGGCGATCCGTCGTTCCTCGTCGGCGATGGAGCACGGCGAGTCGACCGGGTTGAACTCGATCGGGATGGCGATCCGGTTCCCCCATGCCGCCGGCGCCACCGGCGAGGTAACGACCCCATTCTGGTCGGCGTTGACTTCGAAGGGGGTACCGACGTTCTCTTCGGCGGGTGCGCCGCGCGGGACGATGACGATCCAGCACTGAGGCATCTTCCTACCGCTGTCGTCAGGCTGCACGGTTTGACCACAACCGAGGCCGGAGGACTGGACGCCGGTGAGCACCTGCATCAACTCCGCGCCGCTGCCATCGGGCCCGGAGGCGGCGCTGACGATCTCGTTGGTCGTCACGATTCCGAAGTACGGGTTGAGCCAGAAGTTGCCGCCACCGGCGGACGGGTTGAAGGTGGGGTCGGTCTGGATGTCGACGACCGTGCCGTCGACGGCGCGGAACGGGCGCCAGACGTTGGTAGTACGTGTGTCGAGCACGCCGACCGCCGGGTCGTAGTTGTCCCACGTCGAGCGGGAGATGACCCGGCTCAACGCGAAGCCCGGCGGGTAGAGGCCCCCCGGGAGCCCACCGTGGGTGCCGCCGACGGCGCCCTGGACACATTGCTCGGGAGGCGGGCCCGGGTTCTCGGCGACAGTCCCGTCCGGATCCCCCCAGCACTGCATGATCTGCAGGTAGTGGGCGCCGAATCGGCCCGGCCCCTGTGTCGTCTGGGTGCCGCCATCCCAGTCGATGGACACCGCCTGGTTGGTCAGGTTCTCGGTCTGGTTGACCGTGATGGTCAGGTCGGCGAACCTGCCGCGACCCTTGACGGTGACCTGGGAGTCGGTAGCCGGCAGTGAGGTATCGGTGCCCTGGCTGCCGGGTATGGGGTCGGCGCCCGCTGCCGTGGCGGCCACGGATGTGGCTGCCACGACGATGGCGAGCGGGGCCAAGACCCAGTTGCGGGCGTATCGACGAGCGCTCATGCCGGGCTCTTCTGGTTGAGCCGGCGCCAGGCGATCGCCGGGATCAACACGAGGCCGAGCGTGAACAGAGTCACGAGGAGCGTCAGGGTTTGCGTCGCACCCCAACCGGAACCCTGTTTCAGTGTCGTCGGCGTAATCGCACCGACCGTCGCGCCGGCGGCCGCTGCGCCGCCGGCGATCGCCGTCGCCACCTGGCCACAGATCCCGGTGTCCGGATCGCAGATTTCGGTCGCCGCCCCGGCCGCCGGGTCGCCGGCAACGGCAGGGTCGCCCGCTGTGGCGCCGCTCGTCGTTGCGCCATCTGTCGCCGCACCGGCCGTCGTGGCCCCGCCCGTGGCAGCGCCGGCGGTAGCGGCGCCACCCGTGGCGGCCACACCCGTTGCAGCCCCACCGGTGGGTGCGCCGCCGGTGGCCGCGCCACCGGTCGCGGCGGCGTCCGTCGCGGCAGCCGTGTCAGCCCCCGGTGCGGCCCCCGCCGTCGGTGTGCCCGGCGCCGCGGCGCCGCCGGCGGCGGCAACGGGAGCGGCGGCGGTCGGCGTCGCCACGGTCTTCACGCCCCCGGTTCCGGTGGCGCACTGGGTCGGGCCCTGGCGGTCGCACTCCTGCGGTTGCGGCGCGTCTCTCGCCAGCACGTTGGTCCCGTCGGGTGAGAACGTCGGGTTCTTGCAGTCGCCATTGCCCAGGTTCTTTTCGACCACACCGGGGATCTTGCGAATCTGGTCGAAGCTGGCCTCGACCAGGTTGAACGGCATCGGCGAGTAGCCGAGCGAGGCCGACTGCTGCTGCGCCTGGCACATCGCGTAGTACGCGAATTCGCCCAGCGTGCGACCCTTCGCTTCGTTGAACTGACCGCCGACCTTGGTCGGCAGGATGAAGTACGAGTACGACGAGAGCTGATAGTTCCGGGGATCGGGATCGGCGTAGACACCGTCGAGTTGCTGGGTGAGGTACACGGCCGGGTCGTTCGCGTCGGTGTTGATGCGAGCCTGCAACAGCGAGACGGCCACGTTCTCCGGCGTCGGCTCGGTGTAGAAGCCTGCGGCGTTGAGCACCTTGGCGACCGGGAACTGCACCCCGAGGGCGTAGGAGTAGTTGACGTAGCCGATCGCCCCCTCGGCGAAGCCCTGGCTGACGTAGCCGGCGATGCCCAGATCACCGGACTGGGCCTTCATGCCGCCGGGGATCGTCGGATAGAACGACGTGGAGCCGCACGCCGGGGCCCGGCCCGAGCGATTGCAGTAGTCGTTCCAGAGCCCACCGTGCCGGGCGATCATCCACCTCGTGAACTGCGCGGTCGACCCGGATCCGTCGGAGCGAACGACCGGCACGACGGCCCGGGCCGGCATCACCAGACCGGGGTTGTCGGCCTGCAGCGCCGGGTCGTTCCACATGGTGATGGCCCCGGTGAAGATCTTGGCGATGTTCTCGCCCGAGAGGCGCAGGTTCGTGACCCGCTGACCGTTGATCTTCAGGTTGTACATGAACGCGGTGCCACCGGCGGTCACCGGGATGTAGGCGTAGCTCCCGGGCGCCGGGTTCTCCGGCGCCGAGCCGTCCTCGGGAGTCGAACTGGAACGGGATGTCGGACGCCGCGAAGTCGACGGTGCCGTTGAGGAAGTTCTTCCGGCCCGACGTCGAGCCGCTCGGGTTGTAGTCGACGGTGATGCCGAACTGGCGCACGTTGACGCGCATCGCGTCGATGGCATTGGCCGACCACGACGAGCCCTCGCCGGAGATGCGCTGGTAGCTCTCCTGTGCCTCGACGTGCGGCGTCGAGGGGGGCCCGCCAAGCCCGGCGATCGTGGCGACCAGCACGGCGAGCAACAGTCCGATCGCCACGAGCCCACGCCGACGTGGCGACGCCTGGCGAGTCGAGGGTCGACGATCCACCGCGTGACGACCATTCATGTCGCCACCTCCGCGCCTTGCGCCAGGCGCCGAGCATCGAATCGTTGCTGATCGCGCGCCGAACGCGCCGCACCACGCCGGGCCTGACGTCTCGACAGGTGGCCGGCCGGCCGGCCGCCGAGGAAGCGGGCCAGCGTGAACAGCAACAGCACCAGGATCATCAGGACAGCGGCGGTGGCGAAGCCGCGGGCGATCAGCGCCGGCTGCGGGGACCGGACAAACTCGTAGGTGGCGAGCGGCAGCGACATCATCGGGTTCTTGGTCGCGTCGCGGTTGATCGACGCGGTGATCCCGGACACGAGCAATACCGGCGCCGTCTCACCGATGCCGCGGGCCACGCCGAGGATCACCGAGGTGGCCAGGCCCGATCGAGCGGTCGGCAGGACGACGTGGCCGACGGTGCGCCACTGGGGCGCGCCCAATGCCGCCGATGCCTCGCGCAGGTTGCCAGGCACCAGTCGGAGCACCACGTCGGCGGACCGGATGATGATCGGCAGCATCATGATGCTGATGGCGAGTGAAGCGGCCAAACCCGAACGTTCGTGGCCGAGGATCAGGATCCAGGTGGCGAAGATGAACAGGCCGGCGATGATCGACGGAAGCGCTGTCATCGCCGTGACGACGGTGCGCACCAACTCGGTGGCCCGGCCCCGCGTCTCGTTGAGGTACACGGCGGTGGCCAGGGCGAGGGGGACGGTGAGGATCAGCGCCAGCGTGATGATGATCAGCGTCCCCGCCACCGCGTGGGCGATGCCCCCGACGTCGAGCGGGTCGAGCGGGCCGGCGAGGCTCATGTCCTGCGTGTACAAGTTGGGCTTCAACAGCGCGGTGCGTCCTCGCCAGAGGGTGAAGGTGACGACCGAGATCAACGCCGCGGCCGACACCGCCATGGCCAGAGTCAGCAGGGCGCCCATGACCCTGTCGACGACCGCTGGGCCGTTGTCGGTCAGCGAGACCAACAGGGCGTAGGTGGCGAGGAAGATGGCGAAGCCCACCACCACGAAGCCCAACTTCCCGGACAGTGGCGTGAGGCGGCCGAAGAGCAGCAGCGTGGTGCTCAACGCGCTGAACGCGGCCCCGACCAGCACGAAAACGTCCTGCCGCGAGACCTGGCCGACGGGTCGCCGCAGCGGCGGCGCAGTCAGCGGGCCCGGACGCGGGGGCAGCACCGTCGTCTCGGCCGACGCGGCGGCTCCTGCGAGCCGCTCAACCAGAACTCGGGGCACAGCCGCCGCCTCGGCGCCGTCGGTGTCTTCGGCGCTTTCGGCGCGCTGATCGGTCAGCTCGTCGTCGAACAACGTCGAGGTCATGCCTCGCTCCCCGCTCCCGAGCGTGACCTGGAGATGAACGCCGACGCGATGAAGTTGACGACCAGCGTGATCGCGAACAACGTGAGGCCGGCGGCCATCAGCGCCGACAGACCGAAACCCGATGCTTCGCTGTAGCGCAGCGCGATCAGGCTGGACACCGAGTTGCTGCCCGCCTCGAGCACGTGGAAGCTGATGTCGAAGCGCGGCGAGATGATCAGCAACACGGCGATCGTCTCGCCGAGCGCCCGGCCGAGGCCGAGCATCGTGCCGCCGATGATGCCGCCCCTGCCGAACGGCAGGGCCACGACTCTGATCATCCCCCAGCGGGTCGACCCGAGGGCGAAGGCGCCCTCGCGCTCGCCGATCGGCACCTGCGAGAACACCTCACGCATCACCGAGCACTGGATCGGCATGACCATCATCGCCACCACGACCCCGGCGATGAAGGTCGACGTGGTGTAGACGCTGGCACTCGCGAGCGGGCTGTTCGGGTCTGCCCCCGTGACGTCGAAGATGGGGATCCACCCGAACCACGTGTTCATCCAACGCGACAGTCCGAGCAGTTGGTTCTGCAGGAAGTACAGGCCCCAGAGCCCGTAGACCACGCTCGGCACTGCGGCCATCAGGTCGACCATCGCGATCAGCGACGAGCGGAGCCACTGTGGCGCCATCTGCGTGATGAACAGCGCGCTGCCGATCGAGATCGGCAACGCGATGGCGACGGCAACGAACGCGATCAACACCGTGTAGGTCATGATCGCGGCGATGCCGAACTCTCCGGTGTCGGGTTGCCACTCGGCGGTGGTGAAGAACGAGATCCCGGTGACACGGAGGGCCTCGGCAGCCTCGACCGACAGGAACACCCCGACCGCGGCCATGATCGCCAACACGAGGAGGCCACTGAGCCCGAGTCCGCGGAAGAAGATGCGATCGTCGGCGCCGCGACGTGCCACCAGGGCCCGCGGTTCGGGCATCGCGAGATCGTCGGCCGGATCAGCCGGGATCGTGGTCGTCGTGCCCGTCATCGGGTTGGTGATGGTGTCCATCGGTCAACTCGTCCACGCCACGAGCACAGCCAGCACGATCACCATGGCAATGCCCGACAGCAGCACATCGACATGCCACGCGTTCGCCCAGAAGGACCGCTTCCGCGGCGCCTCGACCGGCGCGCTCTGCACCCACCGCCCGGGGGGATACGACCCCGGCGCCCGCGTGGAGCGCTCCAGGATGGGCGCCATCGCGAGCGCGAAGGCCCGCGCGAACGATTCGGCGTCGAGCACCACGGTCACCGCCCCGGGATCGATGGGGCCCGGGAGGATCGGCAGGCGCCCGGCCGCCGGGGCCGGCGGAGCAGGGAGAGGCGGCGCCCAGACCGACATCTCCTCGGTCGCCTCCACCACGAGGATTCCATCCGCCCCCTCCACCTCGGCGGGCTCGGCGGCTCGGGTGCCATCGTCGGCTCGGGTGGCCTCGGCGATTTCAGCGACTTCAGCGACCTCAGCGACTTCAGCCGATGCCGCGGCGCCGATCAGTGACGCTTCACGATGAGCGGCCGCGATCGCCGCTGCGGCGTCGGTGCGGGCCTTCAGGAGGTCCTCGTCGAGCACGCGGCGGCGCTCCTCGATCAGTGGCAGGACCTTGGCCCGCAGCTCCTGCAGCACGGTGTCGACATCCACGGCGTCGGCCGCGGCCTCGGCAGCCGACGCCTCATGGAGTACGCCACGCAACTGCAGCGTCAACAGCGCGGTCGCGGCTCGGGGCGACAGCCGGTGTCGTTCGATCACGGGTGCGTCACCGGCCATCAGAAAGAGGCGCCCTCCGCGCCGTCGGAGGTGTGGTCCGCCGCCGCCCGGCGTGCCTCGGCGAGGATCCGCTCCACCTCGGCATCGGCCGCATCTCGAATCATCGCCACCGCCTCCTGATGCCGGCGTTCGGTGTCGGCGATGGTTTCCTGGAACGCCGCGAGTTCGACGCGCATCGCCTCCTTGACAGCCAGGTCACGTGCCGCCCGACGACGCGTGGCCGCGGCGACGCGCTCCTTCGCGGCCGCAAGCTCGCCCTCGAGGCGCGAGCGCTCGTCGTCGCCGACGTCCTCCGTCGGCGCGGTTGGCTTCGGCCGTGACGAGCCGTTCATCGCCAGCGGAGCGCGTAGATGGGCGGTCGAGGTGGCCATCACCCCACCACAGCCAGTACCAGCGCCATCACGGCGATGACGGCCACAGCGGGAAGCACGACCTGGATCAGCATCCATTCCCGGGTCGGTTGTCCGGTACGGCGCGTCACGACGGAGCCCCAGAAGCGCTCGAAGGCCTCCTGCGGCCTGGCGCCGTCCAGAGCGACCGAGCCGACGTCACGCGCCGGCTCCAATTCGGCGTCGATGTCCGCTGTCCGGTCGACGTCATCGGACACGGAAGCCTGCTCGGGCGCCGTGTCGAGCGAGTCGAGGAGGGACGCGAGCACCGCGTCGAGGCCGACGTCGGCGGCGCTGTCGAGCACCGCGGCCATCCGCTGAGGCAGAACGTCCGTGCGCCCGGTCGTCTGCCGGTTTGGATGGAGGTTTGGTTGCGGCGTTGCTTGGGGGTCGGGTGGTGGCAGCGTCGACACGGGGTCCTCGGCGGCCGGCGGTGGGAGAAAGCTCGGTGGCATGCAGCGCTGTATCGGCTGCTCGGCGTCACCGTGCTCGACACGGGACGCTTCGAGGATCGCTGTGGCCTCGATCCTGGCGACGTGGAGGCGCATCGCGGCCCGCGCGTTTGCATCGTCGATCGCCTCCTGGTGCTCCTGGTTCTCGGCTCGCCACCATTCGTCGAGCAGGTCGCGGAGCTGGCGTCTCGCCGCGGCGCCATCCGGTTCAACCGGTGTGAAGGCCTCGTCGATGACGCCGGCGAGCGACTGGGCTTCGGCGCCGGTCCGGATCATGCGCACTCCGAGCTCGGTGATCTGGTGGCGAACCATCTCGCGGGTGTCGGGGGCCGGTAGGTCGGCGCCTGGGCCGCGACCCACTGGCGCACGCAGCAGCCCACGGGGCGCGGGCCATGGCGAGCTCACGTCGGCGCCCGTCGGCGCAGCACCGCGTTCGGCACTGGCGTCAGTGGCGTCTTCGGCGCCCGGATGAGCAGCGGTCGGGATGATGGCACGGCTCAGGTACGCAGCCCAGAGATCCTCGACCGCCATGCCCATTCCGGCGGCCTGGGTGCGAGCTGCAGCGATGAGTTCTCCGGCCTCCACATCCGTGACCTTGGCGATGTGGGCGACAGCGGCATCGGTGTTCGCGCGCCGCTTGATGATGGAGCGTTGCGCATCCAGGAACTGCTGCGTGAGCCGACGTTGGAGCGAGGCGACCTGGGCGACCTGGCCGGAGTCGCTGTCGAGGCGGGCGCCGGCGTCGGCGATCGCGGCGAGAAAGACGGTCTGCTCTTTGGTCAGCGCGGTGAGGAACTCGTCGACCTCCGCAGTGCGCTCGCCAGGCTGTTCCCCGGCGTGATTCATGGGCAGACGCAGTGATATGTCCATGCACCGCGGACCCTACGAGCGCCCGTTGTCGCACTCCTGAACGAAAGATGACGGCGATATGGCGACCAGGCAAACGTTTGGGGCGGGCCCGGCCGATCACGCTCCACGCGCGCCACCCGGCACGGTGAGCGGCCGATGTCCGCACAGCCTCACGCCTGGTTGACGAGAGACCGTGCGAAGATCGCACGTCGAGTCGGGCTGACAAGATTTGAACTTGCGACCCCCTGTCCCC
>CAVPET010000011.1:0-17214 GCA_963703525.1 Ilumatobacteraceae bacterium
ATATGTCGCTGTACTTGGTTCGGTTGGTCTTGCTGATAGAGCAGTGCCCCAAACGACTCGGGCCGCACCGCCACCTGAGGGTGCAGCCGCCAGGCGCGATCGGGATCGAACGCGACCACGTCGGCCCGACCCTCGGCCGGAGCCGTCACGGTCGGTAGACCCCCGCCACATACCGTCGATCGAGACCTCTTCGACGAGCGTCTCGGTGACGAGCTCGGCCTGATCGTCGGTCTGCTGATTCGGCTCCATGGGATTGCCCCTCTCGGTCGCGCCGCGTGATCGACAAGATCCCGGTCGAGTCCGATCAGGGCTTCTGCTACAGCATCGAACTGCTGGTGAAGTGCCACCGGCTGGGCTGGCGGATTGGCGAAGTGCCGGCGCAATGGCACGAGCGCGCGCATGGCCAGAGCCGCTTTCGCGTGCTGTCCTGGCTGCCGGCCTATCTGCGCTGGTATGCCTATGCGTTCGCGACGACCTTTTTGCGCCGCCCGCCGCAATCGGTCACCCTGAAACAGGCGTGAGAAATCCGATGTCCGATGAGCGGCCGAAAATCACCCGACGGCACACCACCGCGATCTCGCCGTGGATGACGGTGATCGAACGCGACGTGGTGTTCGCGCCGGGCGAGGAGCCGCAGACCTATTATGCCGTCGATCAGGCCGACTACGTCGCGATCGTCGCGCGCACGCCCGCAGGCCAGATTCCGATCGTGCGGCAATTCCGCCCCGCGCTCGAGCAATTCACCTGGGAATTGCCGGCCGGGCTCGTGGACGAAGGCGAAGATCCGGCGGAAAGCTGCCGCCGCGAATTCGACCGTGGGCAACGAGGTGCTCGATGCCATGCCCGTGCAGCTGCTGGCCCGCCATGGCGGGCACGAGAGCGGGCGGTGGCATCAAGCGCGGCGTGATGGTGGGCGATGACGGCGCTTTTACGTGGGCCGACCGCCCGCGGCCTGCGCCCGCCCGTCGAGATCGAAGGCCCGCACGACTACCTGACCCCGAAATCCACGCCCGGGCGAGGGCTTCATCCGCACCCTGGCCGACCGCCTGGTGCGCGGCGCCATCTTCCTGCTGGACTATGGTTTTGGCGAAAGCGAGTATTACCACCCGCAACGCCACATGGGCACCGTCATGTGCCACCAGGGCCATATGGCCGACGGCGACCCGCTGGTGGCGGCGGGCCTGAAAGACACCGAGGTTCTCGATACGGCTGTGCGCCTCGATCGTGTCTTCGGCTTCCATCTCGGCGAGGTAGCCGGAGTCGTCGAGCGCAGCCTGAAGGACGTCGGCGGGGCCATTCGACTCGTCGGCCGCGAGCACGCCGAGGCGATCGATCAGGTCGACGAACGACGCGATACCACGGGCACCCGGCCCCGTGACGTTCGCGTCCTCGGCGCGTCGTAGCGCGTCCATGAACGAGATGTCCTCGCGAGCAGCGAGCGCGTCGAGCTTCGCGATGCTCGCGTCGCCGACACCGCGCTTGGGCACGTTGAGTACCCGCTTGACACTCACCTCGTCGAGCGGGTTCACCACGGCACGCAGATAGGCCATGGCGTCTTTCACCTCGCGCCGGTCGTAGAAGCGCGTGCCGCCGACGACCTTGTACGGCACACCGAGGCGCATGAACGCCTCCTCGATCACCCGGCTCTGCGCATTGGTGCGGTAGAGCACCGCCATCTCACGCCAGTTGAACCCGTCGTCACGCTGCAGTTGACGCATCGTCGCGCCGACCCAGCGGGCTTCGTCGCCTTCGTCCTCCGCGTAGTAGCGCACGATGCGTTCACCCGCGCCGAGGTCGGTCCACAGCGACTTCGCCTTGCGCTCGGTGTTGTTGTCGATGACGGCATTCGCGGCGTCGAGGATGGTCTGTGTACTGCGATAGTTCTGGTCGAGCACGACGGTGGTGACATCGGGGAACGCCTGCTCGAACTGCAGGATGTTGCGGAAATCGGCCCCGCGGAAGCGGTACACGCTCTGGTCGGTGTCACCGACCACGCAGACGTTCTGGTGGCCGCCGGCGAGCATCAGCACCATCTCGTTCTGCGCCTGGTTCGTGTCCTGGTACTCGTCGACGAGGATGTGTTCGAAGCGCCGGCGGTAGTGCTCGAGCACCTCGCCGTGCTCACGGAACAGCACGACGGTGTTCATCAGCAGATCGTCGAAGTCCATCGCGCCGGCCTTGACGAGACGGGCCTGGTACTCGGCGTAGATGTCGGCGTGCTTGCGGTCGAAGATGTTGACCGCGCGGGCCTGCGCCATCGCCGGGTCGACGAGCTCGTTCTTCCAATTGCTGATGACGGCGTGGACACCGCGGGGCGTGAACCGTTTCGAGTCGAGGCCGAGATCACGGATGACGTACCCGGTCAGCCGGGTGGCGTCGGCCTGGTCGTAGATCGAGAACTGCCGCGGATAACCGAGGGCATCGCCGTTGGCGCGCAGGATCCGCACGCACGCCGAGTGGAACGTGGACACCCACATGGTGCGAACGACGGGCCCGACGAGCAGCGCCACCCGCTCACGCATCTCCGCGGCCGCTTTGTTGGTGAACGTGATGGCGAGGATCTTGGCCGGCGACACTCCCTCGTGCACGAGGTGCGCGATGCGGTGCGTGAGCACGCGGGTCTTGCCCGAACCGGCCCCGGCGACGACCAGCAACGGGCCGCCGTCGTGCACGACAGCGTCGAGCTGATCGGGGTTGAGCCCCTCGGCGAACGGCGATGGGCCGCGGCCGAACGGCGCATCTTCGAGGGGATGCTCGCCGGCCGGATCGGCATCTGCACGATCGGCATCTGCACGATCGGCGGGATGGGGGATGTCGGCGAACAGTTCGTCGTCGGTCATGGCATGCCCACTCTACGGAGGGGCTGTGACCGCGAGCACGGGGCACAGGGCAGCAGAGGGTGGCGGACTCAGAATCGAATCGCGAGCGCGGCGACGTCGGCGGCGGCGGACATCACGATCGGCGCCAGTTCCCGCAAGCGGTCACGTGTCAGCCGCACGCTCGGCCCCTGGAGCCCAACCGCCGCGTGCGCCCACCCGACAGTTGACCGAACGGGAGCGGCGAGACCGCACGCGCCGAGGTGCCGCTCCTCGACGTTCGTGGCGTACCCCTGCGCCTTGACTGTGGTCAGCTCCACGAGGAGGTCGTCGGGCGCGGTGATCGTTCGGTCGGTGAACTGGCTGAACACATTGATCGCCGCGATCTCCGCGTCGAGTGAGCGTCGCGAGAACGCCAGGAGCACTTTGCCCATCGCCGACGCGTAGAGCGCGATCTCCGCTCCCGGGGGATGATCGAAACGCAGCGGCGCCGGGCTTGTCGCCCGCTCGATGACGACGACCTCGTCACCTCGCCGGATCCCGAGGCTGGCTGACTCACCCGTCGTGGCGCTCAACCGATCGAGGACCGGACGAGCAAGGTGGTAGCCCGAATGCTCGAGCGCGCGCTGGCCGAGCACGGCGATACCGATTCCGAGTCGGTAGTGCTCCGACATCGGCTCCTGCTCGACGTACCCGGCGGCGACGAGCGCTCGCAGTAGACGGTGCGTCGTGCTCGGCGTCAGCCCGACGGTGCGGGCGATGTCGGAAAGCCCGAGCGACCGATCCGATGCGGCGAAGCATTCGAGCACCGCGATCGCCCGCTCGATGGACTGCGTGCCGGAGCGAGGGGCCGCGGACGACGATCCGGCAACGGGCATGCCGCAATTCTTGCACCGAGCGCTTCCCGGCACATTATTGATAAGACTGGTCGTAATTTCCATATTGCGTATCTGTAGTCCACATTGTAGGATACCTCCATGCGGATTGCGCAGTCACGACTCCCCCTGGTCCTCGTTCTCGCGGGTCTGTTGGCCGCCGGGGTCGCCTGCGGAAGCGACGACGACACCGCGAGCGCCGACGCGAGCGCCGGATCGGTGTTCTCCGACGACGCGGTCCGCAGCCCGGATGAGCCGGCCTCGGATGTCACGCTGCGGCTCGGGTACTTCCCGAACGTGACGCACGCCCCCGCGATCATCGGCGTGGAGGACGGCCTGTTCGAGCAGGCGCTGGGCTCGAACGTCGACCTCGAGCTGTCCACGTTCAACTCCGGCGCCGAGGCGATCGAGGCGATCTTCTCCGGCGCGCTCGACGCCGGCTTCATCGGCCCCAACCCCGCGATCAACGGCTACGCCCACTCGAACGGCGAGGCGCTGCGCATCGTGTCCGGAACGACGTCGGCAGGCGCCTCCCTCGTCGTTCGTGAGGGTATCGAGACGCCGGCGGACCTCGCCGGGGCGACTCTGGCAACACCGTCGCTCGGCAACACCCAGGACGTCGCCCTTCGAGCATGGCTGCTCGAGCACGGATTCGAGACCGACACCAGCGGCGGAGGTGATGTGTCGATCACGCCGCAGGACAACGCCGACACCCTCGCCGCGTTCCAATCAGGCGCGCTGGACGGCGCGTGGGCGCCCGAACCATGGGCGACCAGGCTGGTGCTCGAAGGCGGCGGCAAGGTGCTGGTGAACGAAGCCGAACTGTGGCCCGACGGACGGTTCGTCACGACCCACCTGATCGTGGCGACGAAGTTCCTCGACGAGCACCCGGACGTGGTCCACGACTTGATCGCCGGCCTCGCCGACTCGATCGACGTTGCCAACGCAGATCCGGCTGCAGCGCAGGCCGTCGTCAACGCCGGCATCGAACGGGTCACCACCAAGCCGTTGGGCGACGAGACCATCGCCGGCGCCTGGAAGAACCTGCAGTTCACGCTCGACCCGGTCGCCTCGTCATTGCAGGGGTCGGCCGACGATGCCGTGGCGGTGGGACTTCTCGATCCGGTCGATCTGACCGATCCGGGAATCTACGACCTCACCCTGCTCGACGAGGTGCTCGCCGAACGCGGTCAACCTGAAGTGGCGGGCCTGTGAGCATCATCTCGCTCAGCGGCGTCGACAAGACGTTCGGCGCCGGCGCCGACGCGGTCACCGCGCTCGCCGATGTCGACCTCGCCGTGGAACGCGGCGAGTTCGTCTGCCTGATCGGCGCATCCGGGTGCGGCAAGTCGACGATCCTCAACCTCGTCGCCGGTCTCGAATCGCCGAGCGCCGGCGCCGTCGAGGTCGGCGGGCGGGTGGCGATGATGTTCCAGGAGTCGGCGTTGTTCCCCTGGCTGACGATCGCCGCCAACATCGAACTACCGATGCGACTCGCCGGGATGGGACGAGTCGCGCGCCGGGCCCGGGCGCGCGAACTGATCGCAACCGTGCACCTCGACGGATTCGCCGACAAGCGGCCACACCAACTCTCGGGTGGCATGCGTCAGCGCGCGGCCCTCGCTCGCGCGTTCGCACAGGATGCCGAGGTCCTGTTGATGGACGAACCCTTCGGTGCGCTCGACGCGATGACCCGCGATGTGCTCCACGAAGAACTCGACACGCTCGTGCGTTCACGTGAGCTGACGGTGCTGTTCGTCACACACAACGTGCGTGAGGCGGCCCGGTTGGCCGATCGGATCATCGTCATGTCGCCCCGACCCGGCCGGGTCACCGCCGGCTTCGATGTCGACATCGAGCGACCCCGACGGATCGACTCGCACGCCGTGTCGGAACTCGCCGCCGAGGTGACGGACCAGTTGCGAGAGGAGGCGCTCGCCCATGCTCGTCGCTGACGTCTGGCACGACATCTGGCACGACATCTCCGATCGGAGCGGTGACGACCGGTCTCGACGACAGCGCCATCGTCGTCGTGGCCGGCTCCGCATCACGCGGTGACCTCCGCCGGCGCATCTGGCTGGCGACGTGGCCCAAAGTGGCCGCTGTCGTCATCAGCCTGTCGATCTGGCAGGCGGTGGTGTGGTCGGGTTGGCGTCCCGAGTACGTGCTGCCCGCGCCGGCCACGGTGTTCGATCGACTCGGCGAGCTGATCGCCGACGGCACCGTCGCGAGCGCGCTGGCCGCCACCGGCGAACGAGCCCTGTACGGCTTCACCATGGCGCTGGTGATCGGTGTCGGCGTCGGAAGTCTCGTCGCGTCGTCGAAGATCGTGCGCTCGGCGGTCGGTTCCCTGATCACCGGCCTGCAGACGATGCCGTCGATCGCCTGGTTCCCGCTGGCGATTCTGCTGTTCCGACTCTCGGAGGGCGCGATCACCTTCGTCGTCGTGCTCGGCGCGGCCCCTTCGATCGCCAACGGCCTGATCACCGGCGTCGACCACGTGCCGCCGGTGCTGCTACGAGCAGGGCGTATGATGGGCGCGTCGGGCTACGGCAAGTTCCGCCATGTCATCCTGCCGGCGTCGATGCCGTCGTTCGTCGGCGGCCTCAAGCAGGGATGGGCGTTCGCGTGGCGCAGCCTCATGGCGGGCGAGCTGATCGTGGTGCTCGGGCCGTCGGTCGGATTCCTCCTCCAGCAGTACCGAACCCTGGCCGACGCCGCCGGTCTCGTCGCCATGATGATCGTGATCCTCGTGGTCGGAATCCTGGTCGACGCGTTGCTCTTCGGCACGCTGGACCGCTGGGTCCGACGTCGACACGGCCTGCTCCCGGACTGAGCCGGCCTGCTTCCGGACTGAAACCTGGACTGAACCACGTACTGAACCATGTCAGGGCCACGCCCGGCACGCAGCACGCACTGCGACGCGTGCTGCCTGCCGAGTGTCCATCCCAGCTGGCATGATGTACCGGTGATCGACGTCGAAGGATGGCTGACGACAGGTGGCCTGCTGCTGCTCGCCGGAATTGTGTTCGCCGAGAGCGGACTGTTCGTCGGCTTCTTCCTACCCGGCGACAGCTTGTTGTTCGTCGCCGGATTTCTCTCGTCGTCCGCAGGGGGCCACGTCCTGGCGCCCCTTCCGATCACCGGCGCAGTGGTGTTCGTCGCCGCGGTGCTCGGCGATCAGGTGGGGTATGTATTCGGACGACGAGTCGGCCCCGCTCTGTTCAGTCGGCCGAAGAGCCGGCTGTTCAGCCCGGCGAACGCGTTGCGGGCTCAGGAGTTCTTCGAACATCGAGGATCCAAGGCGATCGTGATCGCCCGATTCGTTCCGATCGTGCGCACGTTCGTTCCGATCGTTGCGGGCGTCGGAAAGATGCCGTACCGCACGTTCGTCACGTACAACATCATCGGCGCCGCGCTGTGGGGTTTCGGGGTGACGACGCTCGGCTTCTTCCTGGGCGAGATCGGCTTCATCCGCGACAACCTGGAGTACGCCGCGGTCGTCATCGTCGGTGTCTCGCTGGTTCCGGTCCTCCTGGAGCACCGACGGACTCGACAGAGCGTCGGGGAGCTCGGCGGCCAGCTCGGCGGCCAGCTCGGCGAAGTCCCGGCAGAGTTCTGATCGGGACGCTCATTGACCACCACCGACGAACGGCTGCGCGGCGCGGACCGAGACCAACGCACTCGGCACCTCGGCATCGCCGCAGGCATGATCGTCGCGCTCGTTGTCGTCGTCGTGTTGTCGCTGAACACGAGCGGACCGCTCACGCCCCTCAAGGCGATCATCCTCGGTGCGGTCGAGGGGTTCACCGAGTACCTCCCGGTGTCGTCGACCGGTCATCTCCTCGTGACCCAACGGCTCCTCGGCCTCGGCGAAGGTGAGGGCAAGGACGCTGCCGACATCTACGCCATCGCGATCCAGATCGGAGCAATCCTCGCCGTCGTCGTGCTGTACTGGCACAGGCTCGGCCAGCTCGCCTCCGGAGTCGTCGGGCGTGACATCGACGGGCGGCGGCTGCTCACCCGGCTGCTCGTGGCGTTCGTTCCTGCTGCCGCGGTCGGAGTGGTCCTCGGCGACACGATCAAGGATCAGCTGTTCGGGCCGTGGCCGGTCGTCGCAGCGTGGATGGCGGGAGGGCTGTTCCTCGTGTGGTGGAACCCGCAGCCCGGCCGCTCCAGTCTGACCTCGCTGACGATGCGTCATGCAGCGATCATCGGCGCCGCGCAGATCCTCGCGCTGTGGCCCGGCGTGAGCCGCAGCCTGGTGACGATCGCGGCCGCGCTGGCCATCGGCGCGAGCATGTCGGCGGCAGTCGAGTTCAGCTTCCTGCTCGGTCTCGCCACATTGAGCGCCGCAACGCTCTACGACCTGACCAAGGATGGCCAGACCTTGCTCGACGACTACGGGTGGCGAACGCCCCTGCTCGGAGCGATCGTCGCCTTCGTCACTGCGGTGATCGCCGTGCGCTGGCTCGTGTCGTTCCTCCGAACACGTCCGTTGGCGATCTTCGGTTGGTACCGGATCGGTGTCGCCCTGGTGGCCGTCGCGCTGATCGCCGTCGGCGCGATCTGAAGCCCGATCTCGCGGGGAGTCCGATCAGCCGTCCTGAAGCGCGACGAGTTCGAGCCATCGTGTCTCGAGTTCATCGAGTTCGTTCTGTGCCACGGTCAGTTCCGCTCCCGTCGCCGCGAGCACAGCGTGGTCGGTGGCGCCGACGAGGCGTTCCGTGAGCGCGTCGACCTGCTTCTGAGCCCGCACCATCGCCTGCTCGCTCTCTCGGAGGCGGCGGCCGATCGTCGACTGGCTCGGCCCGGCCGGGCGCTCTCGCTGCGTCGACCCGGATGACGTCGACCCGGATGGCGTCGACCCGGATGGCGTCGACCCGGATGGCGTCGACCCGGATGGCGTCGACCCGGATGGTGATGCCGCCGACGCCGGCGACGATAGCGACGATCGGGACGATCGGGATGGCACCGGTTTCGCCGCGGCGGGCGATCGGCCGCGCGCCGGCGATGCACGCTCGGCAAGCCACCCGGACACGCCGCCGGGAACGCGCCGAACGTCGCCCGCGGGGCCGATCGCGAGCACGTGATCGGCGACCCGGTCGAGGAATGCGCGATCATGGCTCGCCACCACCAGCGCACCGGGCCAGTCCTCGAGGAACGCCTCGAGCGAGCGCAGGGTGTCGAGGTCGAGGTCGTTGGTCGGCTCGTCGAGGATCAGCAGGTTCGGTTTGGTCGCGAGCACCATCACGAGCTGCAGCCGACGGCGTTCACCGCCCGACAGCATGCGCACCGGCGCATACTGCGCCGTGGTGTCGAACCAGAACCGTTCGAGCAGCGCACGATCCTCGAAGTCCGGTTCCCGATGCGGGCCGGCCACGAGCTTGCGGACGATCGCGTCCGGATCGAGTTCGGACGAGTGCTGGTCGGCGAACCCGACCACGACGGTCTTTCCTCGACGGACCTCACCGACAGCCGGCTCACGTCGGCCGGCGATGACGTCGAGCAGGGTCGACTTCCCCGAGCCGTTCGGCCCGACGATTGCCAGGCGAGCACCGGGCTCGATCATCAGGTCGACACCCTCGAACACCGTGTGTTCGCCGAATCGCTGACTGACCCCAACGAGCTCGACCACCTGGTTGCCGAGCCGGGTCGTGCCCGCCCCGAGCTCGAGCTCCTGGCCACGTACGCCGGCGTCGGCAGGGCCACCGCTGATGATGTCGGCCGCGCTGCGCAGCCGGGCCTTGGGCTTCGTCGACCGGGCGGGAGCCCCTCGGCGCAGCCACGCGAGCTCCTTGCGGGCGAGGATCTTGCGGGTCGACTCCTCCTTCGCCTCGCGTTCGATCCGCTCGGCTCGGGCTTCCAGATACGTCGCGTAGGCGCTCGATCCAGCCGCCGCGTGGTGGATGAAGCAACGGCCGCCGTCGAGTTCGACCACGCGGCTCGGCCCGACAGCCGTGGTCAGCCGATCGAGCGCGTGTCGGTCGTGGGTGACGAGTACGAGCGCTGAACGCATAGCGACCAGACGCGCTTCGAGCCACTCGATGGCCTCGAGATCGAGGTGGTTGGTCGGCTCGTCGAGCACGACCATGTCGTCGTCGCCATGCTGGTCGTCGGCGAGCACCTTCGCCAACGCCACCCGCTTGGCCTGCCCTCCCGACAGCTGATCGGTCGGGCGGTCGAACAGTGGCAGCACCCCGAGCGACGTCGCCACCGCCGCAACCTCCCATGTGTCGCCGAGCACCTCGTGAACCGTGCCCGCTACGAGCACCGGGTCCTGTTCGAGGGAGGCGATCCGAACACCGCGACCGAATCGAACGTCGCCCTCGTCGGGAGCAAGCGCCCCGGTGAGGATGCGGAGCAGGGTCGTCTTTCCCGACCCGTTGACACCAACAATGGCGACACGGTCACCGGTGGAGATCGTCAGCGCGACATCACTGAACAGCACTTTGTCCGGCTGGGTCATACCGACCCCGGTGACGTCCACGCAGATCACCCTGTCACGCTATGGGCGCCGGACGCCAACCCCCGAAATCCACGTTTGCGTCGGGATTTCCGAGGACTGGTCCTCACAAATCCCGACGCAAACGGTCAGTTCGGGGCGCTCACCCGGTCAGTTCGGGGCGCTCACCCGGAAACGTCGGCTCGCTCTCGGCCGTCAGTTCTCCGTCGTGGCGGGGACCTGATCGTCGTCGTCAGCCCGGTCGGGGCCACCGGGGAAGCCGGGGAAGCCTCCATGACCGCCGAGGGCGGGACGCTCGCCATTGACCACGGCGGTGACCATCTCGGTGACGTTCGCCTTCAATTCCTCGGCCCTCGCCGAGTCGATCTTGCCGTCGGTCACGGCCTGGTCGATACGGGTGTTGGCATCAGCGACGAGGGCATCGATCACAGCCTGCGGCTCCACGTCATTGGCCGTTGCGATCTCGGCCAGGGTGGATCCGTCCATGAGTTGCCGGCGCAGCGTGTCGGCGTCGATACCCAGCACCCCGGTGACAGCGTCGGATGCGTCGCGCAGGAGATCGCGGATCGGCCCGTGACCGCCACGTCCGTGACCGCCACGTCCGAACCAACCCGGACCGCGTTCGGGGCGGCTTTCGATGAGATGCGCGGTCACCGCATCAGCCTGCTCAGCAGTGATGGTGCCGTCATCGACGAGCGGTTGCAGCACCGCGCGCAGGCGCGTTCCGTCCTCGGCGGCATCGTCGGCGGCGTCGGTTGCCGGGTCGGTCGCCGGGTCGGTCGCCGGGTCGCTCGCCGGGTCGGTCGCCAGGTCGTCGACCTGCCGCACGATCGCGCTCGGCGTCGCGGCACTCGTCAGGCCCGGCACGCCGAACACGAGACCCGCCGCCGTGCCACCGAGGAGTCCGGCGGCGAGGCCGATCGTCAGGCCCCGCTTGCGCATGGGGCTCTTGCCGGCCGGTACTTCCACTCGCATGTCGTTGTGCATGATCTGTGTCCTTTCGGAGAACATCGGGGTTGGGATTCGACATGAGCTTCGACTGCCCCGGTGAACATGAAACACGAGCGAGTCAAGAGCAAGGTGAGAACTCCGGCAGCCCGCCCGGTCCATCGTCCATCGTCCATCGTCCATCAGCCGCCGGCGACGCGATCGACAACCGCACGGGCCGCGGCTCGAAACGGCGGCTGGTCGTCGACGATCATCACGCTCACCCACCCACCACTCCTCCTCCCACTCACTCACTCGGTTGGTCGGACACCGTGCCTCCTCGTGCGACAGTCTCGCATCGACCGACCCGCGAGGACACCGTGTCACCCGGCGCGCCCACGGTGGTGCCTCCATCCCTGCCACGCACACCCCAGTGCGTCGGGTGTTTCCGTCGCGTCGGGTGTTTCCGGCGCGGAAAACGCGCCGGAAACACCCGACGCACGGCAAACACCCGACTGTTGGCGGTCATTTCGTGCTCCCCCTCGCGGACCGCAGCACATCGTGTGCGGCGTGCCATCCGCACATCCCGTGCACACCGCCTCCCGGTGGGGTGGAACTGGAGCAGATGTACACCCCCTCGAGCGGGGTCCTCCACGGATGAAGACCGAGCCGCGGTCGGGCGATGAACTGGCGGAGATCGGCAACCCCGCCGTTGATGTCGCCACCGATGTAGTTGGCGTCGTGCACTTCCATCGCACCGGTGTTCATCGTGTGCCGCCCGATGATCCGGTCGCGGAAGCCGGGGGCGAACCGCTCGACTTGGGCTTCGATGCGTGCCGTCATGTCAACCGTCGATCCGTTGGGAACGTGACAGTACGCCCAGGCAGTCTCCGTGCCGGCCGGCGCGCGACTGCGGTCGAACTGGCTCTGCTGGGCGAGCAGCACATACGGCCGCTCCGGATGGCGGCCATCTTGCACCGCACGTTCCGACGCCGTGATCTCAGCGAGTATTCCGCCGAGGTGCACCGTGGCGGCGAGGGCACAATCGGCGCCGGCCCACGGAATCGGGCCGTCGAGGGCCCAGTCGACCTTGAACACACCCGGACCGTGTCGGAAGCGGGTGAGCGTTCTGCGGTATCGATCCGGAAGCGCATCGCCGGCGATCGCCAGCACCTGACGTGGGGTCACGTCGAGCAGCACGGCGTCGGCCGGTGGGAGTTCAGCGAGCGACGTGATCCGGCGATCGCACTCCACGGCGCCGCCGTAGCTCCGCAGGACGGCAACGAGTGCGTCGGCGATGCGCTGGGAACCACCCCTGGCCATCGGCCAGCCGACGACATGTGCCAGCACGCCGAGCACCAACCCGTATCCCGCGGTGACGGGAGCCTTCAGGGAGAGGATCGAGTGAGCGGCGAGGCCGGCGAACATGGCTTGTGCCTCGTCGGTTTCGAACCGCCGGCGGGCGACGAGGTGCGCCGGGAGCACACCGACTGCGCCATAGCGGGCCAGCGCCCCTGGATGCTTCGGCGGGATCGTCAACGGCGACAGCAGACCGTCGGTGAGGCCGAACCCGGACTCGACATGCGGGCCCAACAGCTTGCGATACGCCGATGCGTCGGCACCCAGGCCGGCCGCCGTGTCGTCGACCGAGCGGTGTAACAGCGCCACTCGTCCACCGTCGAGGGGATGAGCGAGTGGAACCTCGGAATGGATCCACTCGAGGCCGTGGTCGGCGAGCGTGGTGTCGCCGGCAGCGATTTCGCGGAATGCCGGCGAGCCGACGGCGAGCGGGTGGATCGCCGAGCAGACATCGTGGATCACGCCCGGCAGCGTCAGTTCCTCCGAACGTGTTCCGCCGCCGGGCTGCGACGCGGCCTCGAACACGCTGACGTCCCATCCGGCCTTGGCAAGGGTGATCGCCGCCACCAGCCCGTTCGGGCCCGCTCCGACCACGACTGCTGTACCGCCGTCCGCACCACTCGCGCGGTTCGCACCCCTGGCGGTCATCTCACTCACCCCGCAACGCACTGGCAGGTCGGTGTCGGCACCCGATGATCAGACCACGTCACGGGCGGGGCGACAAGGACGGTGGTGTCCCATCTCGAGGGGTGCTGGCACCACGTCGAACACACCAGCCTGTCACCTCGCCGGCCTTCGTCTGGTCTCCTACCGTCGGCAGTGAGAAGTTCCGGCATCCGCAGAGGGGCTCCACACAGAAACGGAGATGGTTGTGGCAACGGAGATGGTTGTGACAAGGTCCAAACAGCGTCGGCGAATCCTCTGGTCCGTCGCAGCGAGTTCATTGCTCTTCCTCGCCGCCTGCGGCTCGGACGACGACAACGCCGACGCGAGCACAGCGCCGGCCGACGCGAGCACAGCGCCGGCCGACGCGGCCGCATCGACGGAGCCGATGGCGCCTGAGGAATCGACGGCGGTGAACGAGTCGGTGACGACGGACTCAACCGCGACGGGGGCATCGACCGGAGGTTCCAGCGAGGCATGCAGCACGTGGATCAAGGCCGACAACACGGTCCGTGCCCTCTTGGGATCCGGCCAGGGCGACGCCGCCGCCGCGAACGCGGCGTTGGACGAAGCGATCGCCGCTGCCGATCAGGCCATCGCCCAGACGATCACCGACCTCACCGCGGCCGTGCAACCGCAACTCGACAATCCCGACAGCGACGGCTCCGAAGATGTCGAAGTGCTGTATGGCGACGTTCTCGTGTGGGCGAGTGAGTCCTGCGATCTCGAGACGTTCGACGTCACAGCGACGGAGTACCACTTCGATGGACTCCCCGACGACCTGCCGACCGGCTACCACATTGTCAACTTCACCAACAACGGACAGGAGATGCACGAACTGGGCGCATTCAGGATCAACGACGGGGTGACCGAGTCGATCGAGGACGTGCTCGCCCTACCGGAAGCGGAGGCCATGACCAAGCTCACGCCGGTGAACTTCTCGTTCGCCATGCCCGGTCAGACGAGCCACGTTTCGTGGAACCTGGCCGAGCCCGGCAACTACGCCATCGTCTGCTTCCTGCCCGTCGGTTCGATCGGCGAGCCAGGAGATGGTCCTGCGCACTTCACGCAGGGCATGATCCACGAGTTCACGGTGACGTGATGCGCCTCGAATCGAGCGTGACCAGCCTGAGCTGGATCCCCACGGAGGCGGTGACCGGCGTCAACAAGGCCATCTTCGGCAGTGGGTTCACCCACTACGACGATCCCCCACCCGATGTGATCCTCGATCTTGAGACGCTCCGGGAGGCAGACCGGTTCCGGTTCGCCAACCACCTCGCCGGCTGGATCGAGTTCGACGGCCGGCGAATCGTCGATGCCGGTTACGACGGTGGGTGCCTGATGGGAGCAACCACGGTCGCTCTGGGCGGGTTGCAGGCAGACTTCGCCGCCGTCGCCTTCGACGACATCCAGCGGCCGGTCGAGTTGACCGCCACGTCGGCTCGGTTCGTCCAGACCGTCGGGGGACACACCACGCTTGCGGCCCCGAGACGCGTCAGCAAGCCGCCCTTCGTCAAGTTCGAGGCGCCAACCGTGTGGAGCACGCTGGCACTCACGATCCACGCCGACGGCGCCACCGAGTTCGAGATGGTCGGCGCGAGCGCCTTTCCGCGCCACTGGGTATACGACGAACAGGGCCGCCTGTCTGCCAAGGCCGGCCTGGCCGATTTCAAGCAGTGGTGGCAGCACTCGTTCGGCAAGCACACGCCATGGGGAGACGAAGACTCGCCCACGCTGGTGACCGCGGTCGAGACGGCGCTCGAACGTGAGCTCGCGGGCCACATCATGCGTGGCGGCGCCAAGCCGACGGTCCGCAAACTCAAGCAGGGGGCGTTGCTCACCGAGCAGGGCATGGCCGGCGACGAGGTGTTCCTGCTGCTCAACGGAGTCGTCGGCGTCGAGGTGGACGGCGAACCGATCGCCGACGTCGGGCCGGGCGCGATCCTCGGTGAACGTGCTGCGCTCGAAGGCGGCATGCGAACGTCGACGCTGCGGGCGCTCACGAACGTCACCGTTGCCGTCGCGAGGGCCGGCCAGGTGGACCCGGAGGCCCTGGCCGAGGTCAGCACCGGCCATCGTCGAGAAGCGTGAGCGATCGCACTGCCCGATCACGGTGCCCGACCCCGCTGCGTGACGGTTGACGGTTGACGACTCACGACTCACGACTCACGACTCACGACTCACGGTTGACGACTGACGGGAGACGACTGACGGTTGACCGGGATCAGTTCGCCGGCGAGATGGCGGGCGCCGCCGGCAATGGCGGCACGACGGGCAGGGTGAATCCGATCGCCGCTCCGCCATCAGGGCGGTTGAGGGCGCTCACCCTGCCGCCGACGCGTTCGACCACCTCACGAACGATTGCCAGCCCGAGGCCCGAGCCCGGCATGGTTCGCGCCGCGTCGGCTCGATGGAACCGGTCGAACACCTTGTCCAGATCGGCTTCGGGGATCCCTGGGCCACGGTCGAGCACCGTGAGCGAACCGCCCTCGACGACCACGTCGATCGGGCCTTTCGTCTGGTCGAACTTGCAGGCGTTGTCGATGAGGTTCGAGATCGCCCGGTCGACACTCGCCTTCGGCGCGTCCACCATCGACGAGGTCGTCGACCGGACCGAAACCGTGCGGCCGCGGCGGCGTCCCACGCGCCGGCCGACCTGCTCAGCCAGCGCGCCGAGATCGAACGTCTCCGATGGCTGGTCGGCCAGCTCGCCGGATGCCACCGCGACGAGTTCATTCACCAGATCGGTGAGTTCGGTGATCTCGCCGTCGAGATCGTCCAGGATCTGGACCTGCATCGTCGGCGACATCTGGGGATGGCGTCGCATGACCGACAGATTGGTGCGCAAGCTGGTCAGCGGCGTGCGGAGTTCGTGACCGGCATCTTGTACCAGCCGTTGCTGATCCGCGCGCGACTGTGCCAGCGCACCGAGCATCCGACGGAACGCCGAACCGAGTCGTCCGACCTCGTCACTCCCCGTCCCGGGCACCTCGACGTCGAGCCGTCCCGACGTACCGACATCCTCGGCCGCCTGCGTGAGACGGCGAACCGGCGCCGTTACGGTCCCCGCGATCAGCCAGCCGAGGGCGGCGGCGGCAAGCGAAACGACGACGACCAGGATCACGGTTCGACGGCGCACGTCGTCGAGCACGGCGTCGACTTCGTCGAGTCCCCGGGCGATCTGCACCGCGCCGTTCTGGGCGCCGATCGTGTACACCCGATAGCGCTCGCCGCCCGCAGAGGTGGTCGCCCACACGCTCGAGCGCGGTCGGCCGATGACACTCAACACCGACTCGGTGACCGGAAGTTCACTGTCGAAGGACGACGCGACCGTTACGCCGGAGATGTCGAGCAACCTGACCGAATACACGTCGAGCAGGTCGCGCGCCGGAACTTCCCGCCCCGGTCGGCCGGCGAGCTGAACCGCTGCCGATGCGATCGCCCGATCGATCTCGTCGACGAGCCGCGCGCTCGTCGAGCGGTAGCTGATCACCCCGACGGCCGCGGTGGCAACGAGGGCGACGGCTGCAAGCGAGAGCGCGATCTTCCAGCGCAGGTTCATCGGTCGCCCCCACTCGTGACTCGCCCCCCACTCATGAAGGGTTGCCCATCAACTCGACCCGGTCTGCGCGCCGACGCGGACGGTGTAGCCGACGCCGCGCACCGTGTGGACGAGTCTGGATTCGCCGTCCTGCTCGGTCTTGCGGCGCAGGTAACCGATGTAGACGGCGAGGTTCTTCGAGTCGGGCCCGAAGTCGTAGTGCCAGATGCGATCGTAGATGGTGGAATGGTCGAGCACGATGCCCTTGTTACGCACGAGTAGTTCGAGCAGATCGAACTCGGTCTTCGACAGCTCGATCTCACGTTCGCCGCGAAAGACCCGGCGGGCCGCCGTATGGAGACGAAGATCGCTGACCGACAACTCGCCGGCCGGGGCGTCGTCGTCGGCGTACGTCGACCTCCGCAACAGCGCGCGAACGCGGGCCAGCAGTTCATCGAGCGCGTACGGCTTGGGCAGGTAGTCGTCGGCACCGGCATCGAGCCCGGCCACCCGATCGCTCGTCTCAGCAAAGACCAACTGAACGGGTGCCAGGACGATGGAGTAACA
>CAVPET010000012.1:0-21061 GCA_963703525.1 Ilumatobacteraceae bacterium
GCGAGTGACGGGTAGGGCTGGGCGCGACAGGCGTCCTTCTGAAGCATGAGGATGCGTTCGGCTTCGGTCTGGGGCGCGTTGATGCTTTTGAGGTGGAGTTGTTGTGCCATTTATTACCCTCCTGCATGGATCTCCGGTCGGTGTGCCGCGCTCGAATGGCGTGAGCATACGGGAAGGCCGGGGCTCGCGTGTGGCGATGTGCGGGGATATCGCGACTACGGATCATGAGTGCGCGCTTTACGGAACGTCAAGCAAGCACGTTGGTTGCAATGGCTTTTTTCAGGCGCCGATAATGGCGCCTGTCCCGGATGGCGAAACACCATGGTTGTATGCCGCTCGGCGGGTCCGTCGGCCCGACGATGGGGCCGACATTCCTCGTCGTCGGAGACGCAGCCGGCGCACCGAACCCGTTCAACGGCGACGGCGTCGACGCCGCGCTGATGACCGGGCGGCTCGCTGCCGAGGTGCTCCACGAAGCCTTGACCTCCGGCAACTCCACGTCACTGCAGCGCTATCCGACGCTGCTCGCCGACTCGGTCGGCGACTACAACAAGGTCGGTCGGCTCACGGCCCGCTTCCTCGGACGCCCGGCGGTGCTCCGATCGGTGTTGCGAGTCGGGATGCGCAGCGACCGGGTGATGGGTTCGGCGCTGCGGATCGCCTCCAACCAGCTGCGCTCGGAAGCCGGAGGAGCCGAACGGGCGTATGCGATGGCGGCCACGCTGTCGAAGTTGGCGCCGAACTGGTAACGCCCGGGCAGACTCGGCCCGGGCCGCCTCAGAACTGGTTGGCAACCGAGTCGAGGAGTGCCGACGGGGCCGCTCGCAGCGCGGAGGTGGCCACCGAATCGGGGAAATCATCACACGCGGCTTCGGCCCGCGCCACGAACTCTCGCGCAGTTGCGACCGCCGACGCGACGCCGGCGCTGCTGCGTACGATCGACAGGGCCTCCTCCTGCTGGGCGACGCTCAGCGGCGCCCCGAGCAGCTCGGCGAGTTCCTCCGATGCAGAGGCGCCGAGCGCCAAGGTGCGCAACACCGGCAGGGTGTACACCCCTTCGACGATGTCGTGACCGGCGGGCTTGCCGAGCTGCTCGTCGGTGGCGGTGATGTCCAGGATGTCGTCGACGATCTGGAAGATCGTGCCGTAGGCGTTGCCGTAGTCGGTGAGGGCGTCGATCATCACTCGATCATGACCGGCGACGATTCCACCGATGCGCGCCGCGGTGCCGTACAGCGACGCCGTCTTGCCGTGGATCGACGCGAAGTAGCTCGACTCGGTCCGCGCGACGTCGTAGGTGTGACGGAGCTCTTCGATCTGACCCTCGCAGAGCCAACCGATGGTGCGGGCCAGCAGGCCGGCGACCTCGGTACCGAGTGATGCCGCGATCTCCGAGGCCCGGGCGAGGAGAAAATCACCGGCCAGGATCGCCTGCAGGTTGCCCCACTTCGCGTTGACGGTCTCGACGCCGCGGCGAATGTCCGCCTCGTCCATCACGTCGTCGTGGTAGAGCGAGCCGAGGTGCACGAGCTCACAGGCCACGCCACCGCGTACCACGTCGTGTGAGGCCGTGTCGGCGAGCACCTGAGCGGCCGCGATGGCCAGCACCGGCCGGAGTCGCTTGCCGCCGGCGACGATGAGATGCGAGGCGATCTCGTTGAGGTAGCTGTCGGGGGTGACCACGGCGTCGTGCATCGCGGCTTCGATCCGCTCACGATCTTCGTCCATCGAAGTGATGGCGAGCAGCGGTGAGGCGATGCTCGGAGCATGCTCCGGATCCGCCACCAGCTTGTCGAACACGTCGACAGGCTAGGCGCGCTTGTCATCCGACACACGGACGTGCACGACGTCGGCGGCGCACAGCCGCCGGTACACTTCACGGACAGGTCTCAGCACACAGTCTCCACTCATCCAGTCATCGTGGAAAGGGCGCTCCATGTTCGAACGTTTCACCGACCGGGCCCGCCGGGTCGTGGTGCTTGCACAAGAGGAGGCGCGTCTCCTCAACCACAGCTACATCGGCACCGAGCACATCCTGCTCGGCCTCATCCACGAAGGTGAAGGCGTTGCCGCGAAGGCGCTCGAAAGCCTCGGCATCTCGCTCGAAGCGGTGCGCAGCCAAGTCGAAGAGATCATCGGCCAGGGCGGTTCGTCGCCATCGGGCCACATCCCTTTCACACCACGCGCCAAGAAGGTGCTCGAGCTCTCGCTCCGTGAGGCGCTGCAACTCGGCCACAACTACATCGGCACCGAACACATCCTGTTGGGCCTCATCCGCGAGGGCGAAGGCGTCGCGGCACAGGTGCTCGTCAAACTCGGCGCCGACCTCTCGCGGGTGCGTCAACAGGTCATCCAACTGCTCTCGGGGTACCAGGGCCCGGCCGGCAGCACAGGCGGCAGCGGACGCAGCGAGCAGGCCCCGGCCGGTGTCGGCGCATCGAGCAAGGACAGCGACGAAAAGGGCGGCAACAGCCAGATCCTCGATCAGTTCGGCCGGAACCTCACCCAGGCCGCACGCGAAGGCGCCCTCGACCCGGTGATCGGTCGCACGAAAGAGCTCGAGCGCGTCATGCAGATCCTGTCGCGGCGCACGAAGAACAACCCGGTGTTGATCGGTGAACCCGGCGTCGGCAAGACCGCGATCGTCGAAGGGCTCGCCCAGAAGATCGTCAACAACGACGTGCCCGACACACTGACCAACAAGCAGCTGTACACGCTCGACCTCGGCGCACTGGTCGCCGGCTCACGTTACCGCGGCGACTTCGAAGAGCGTCTGAAGAAGGTGCTCAAGGAGATCAAGTCGCGCGGCGACATCCTGTTGTTCATCGACGAGATCCACACCCTCGTCGGCGCCGGCGCCGCCGAGGGCGCCATCGATGCCGCCTCCATCCTCAAGCCGATGCTCGCCCGCGGTGAGCTGCAGACCATCGGCGCCACCACGACCGACGAGTACCGCAAGCACGTCGAAAAGGACGCCGCGCTCGAGCGTCGGTTCCAGCCGGTCAAGGTCGACGAACCGACACTCGCCCACACCATCGAGATCCTGAAGGGCATCCGCGAGCAGTACGAGGCACACCACCGCGTCACGATCACCGACCAGGCGCTCGTGGCAGCAGCGAATCTGGCCGACAGGTACATCTCCGATCGCTTCCTGCCCGACAAGGCGATCGACCTGATCGACGAAGCCGGTTCGCGGCTGCGGATCAAGCGGATGGCGACCCCGCCCGACCTACGCGAGGTCGAGACCAAGCTGAGCGAGGTCCAGGAAGCCAAGAAGCGCGCCGTCGAGGAGCAGCACTTCGAAGAGGCCGGACGCCTGCGCGATCAGGAGAAGTCGCTCCTGGAGGAAAAGGCCCTGAAGGAGGCCGAAGTCAAGGCCGAAGGCGTCGACCTCTTCGACGAGGTCGACGAGGAAGCCATCGCCGAGGTGCTCTCGCTGTGGACCGGCATCCCCGTCTACAAGCTGACCGAGGAAGAGACCGAGCGCCTCCTCCACATGGAGGAGAACCTCCACAAGCGCATCATCGGCCAGGAGAGCGCCGTCGCTGCCGTGTCACAGTCGATCCGCCGCACACGCGCCGGCTTGAAGGACCCGAAGCGTCCGTCGGGTTCGTTCATCTTCCTCGGCCCGACGGGCGTCGGCAAGACCGAGCTGGCCAAGACGCTCACCGAGTTCCTGTTCGGTGACGACTCGGCGCTGATCACGCTCGACATGTCCGAGTACATGGAGAAGCACACGGTCAGCCGCCTCGTCGGCTCGCCTCCCGGCTACGTCGGCTACGAAGAAGGTGGCCAGTTGACCGAGGCCGTGCGACGCAAGCCGTTCTCGGTGGTGCTCTTCGATGAGATCGAAAAGGCCCACCCCGACGTGTTCAACGTGCTGTTGCAGATCCTCGAGGAAGGTCGCCTGACCGACAGCCAAGGTCGTTCGGTCGACTTCCGCAACACCGTGCTCATCATGACGTCGAACCTCGGCACGCAAGATTTGCGCAAGGCCCACGTCGGATTCACCACCGACGACTCCGCCATGAGTTACGAGCGGATGAAGGACAAGGTCAACGAGTCACTGAAGAACCACTTCCGACCCGAGTTCCTCAACCGCATCGACGAGACCATCGTGTTCCACGAGCTGTCACGCGACGAGGTCTTGCAGACCGTCGACCTGCTCACGAAGCGTTTGGTCGGCCAGCTCGAAGGGCAGGGTCTGGGCATCGAGATCAAGCAGGAAGCCAAGGAGCTGCTCGCCGAGTTGGGCTACGACCCGCAGCTCGGTGCACGGCCGATGCGCCGGGCGATCCAGCGCCATATCGAAGATGCGCTGTCGGAGAAGATCCTCTACAAGGAGTTCGCCGCCGGTGAGATCATCGTCGTCGACGTCGAGGACGACCCCGACCACGAGGGCAAGAAGCGCTTCACGTTCACTGCCGTCGAAGGGTTCGTCCCGCCGGCGTCGGTCGAGCTGGCGACCACCGCCACCGAGCATCCGACTGTGCCGGCCGCCGACACCGAACTGCCGCCACCCGAACTCATCTGACCCGAACTCATCTGAGTGATCGGGCAGGCGTCGCCGTCCGGCGGCCGCTGCCCGATCATAATGAACACCGTGATCCGTCGACTGTTGGCGCTCTGCGCCTGCGTGCTGGTGCTGGCCTCGTGCCAGCTCGATGTGGCAGTCGACATGACGATGGACGCAGATGGCACGGGCGCCATCCGGGTGGTCATCACCGCTGACGCCGATGTCATCCGTGCTGTTCCGACCCTCGCCGACGATCTCGTGCTCGACGACGTGGTCGCAGCCGGCTGGGTAGCCGAGGGCCCGTCACCAACTCCGGATGGTGGCCTGACGATCTCGATCTCCCACGACTTCGTGTCTGCCCAGGATGCGACCAACCTGTTGAACAGTATTGGCCCGCCGTTCAATCAGATGGCGGTGACCCGCACCACCGTGAACAACACGACGACGAACACACTCAGCGGGTTGCTCGGATTGTCGAACGGGTTCGAGGCGTTCGCCGATCCCGACCTCATCACCGCCGTCGGGTCGTTGCCGTTCGGGGACGAGATCGAGGCCGCCGGATCAACCCCGGAGACGTCGATGAGCGTCACGATCCGAGTTCGGTTGCCGGGCGACATCGTGACCGAGGAGACGAACGGGACCATCCTCGACGACGGCGTCCTCGAATGGACCGTCCCGATGGACGGTTCGATCGCCGACTGGCGTGGGCAGTCCGAGCAGGCGCCGGCCAACAACGCGTGGTGGGCGCGGCCGCTGTCGGTGGTCTCGCTGATCGCGCTGATCGGCTGGGTCGTTTTCATGGTGCTGTTCATCGGCTACGTCGCGTGGGCCCGCTCCCGCCTGGCCCGCCGCTACCGCGATCGTCCCCGCCCTGCTCCCCCCGCCTGACAGTCCACTGCATCCCGGCTGCATCCCGGCCGTCATTCCACTGCATCCCGGCCGTCATTCCACTGCATCCCGGCCGTCATTCCACTGCATCCCGGCCGTCATTCCACGTTTGCGTCACGGTTTCGGAGACCCGGTCCTCAAATTTCCCGACGCAAACGTGCATTTCGGGAGCGGGTATCGAGGGTATCGAGGGTATCGAGGGTGTGGAAGGCTGGGCGGATGGGGAATCCAGCCGCCTCCCCGGCGATCGTCAGCCGGATCGACTTCCACTTCGACCTGATGTGCCCGTTCGCCCACCAGACCGCGAAGTGGATCCGGGATGTGCGCTCGCAGACCGGTCTCGACGTGTCGTGGAAGTTCTTCAGCCTCGAGGAGATCAACCGTATCGAGGGCAAGAAGCATCCGTGGGAGCGGGAGTGGTCGTACGGCTGGTCGATGATGCGCATCGGAGCACTGTTGCGCCGCTCGAGCATGGACGACCTCGACCGCTGGTACGAGCGAGCCGGACGGGCGCTGCACGAGGAGGGCCACAAGCCGCACGAGCCCGATGTCGCTCGGCGCCTGCTCGCCGAGCTCGGCCTCGATCCTGCGATCGTCGACGCCGCGATCGCGGATCCGTCGACCGGAGACGACGTGAAGGCCGACCACGACCGCGTCGTCGCGGCCGGCGGGTACGGCGTGCCGACGTTGTTCTTCCCCGAGGTGCTCGACCCCGCGGGCCGCCCGGAGTGCCTGTTCGGTCCGGTGATGCTCGACCCGCCGACGGGCGCCGCGGCGCTCCGGCTCTGGCGCGCGACGACGGCCTGGCTCGAGTTCCCTTATCTGTTCGAATTGCAGCGACCGAAGAACCCGCAGCACGGCGCCGTGATCGCCGATCGTCTTCAGCCGTATCTCGGTGCTCGTGACTGGGTGTCGATCGACCGCGGCGAGGTCATCTCGGCCCAGCGCTCCTGACCCGGGTGTCAGACCCCTTGGTCAGGATGGGGGCATGGCAATGAAGACGTCGAGCAGGTCGACCGGCAAGGTCCGGATGGTGCACGTGTGCACCGAATGTGGCGTGTCGCACCCGAAGTGGTCGGGGCAGTGCACGGGTTGTGGCGATTGGAACACGCTCGTGGAGGACATCGAGGCAGCAGGGTCCGCCGATGTCGTCCTGCTGCCCTCGAACCGTCCCGGCCCGAGTCGGATCGGCGATGTCGGCGAGCAGGAGGGCCATCCGGTCCCGACCCGGATTCCGGAACTCGACCGGGTGCTCGGTGGAGGGCTGGTGCCCGGGTCGGTCACGCTGCTCGGTGGCGAGCCCGGCATCGGCAAGAGCACGCTGCTTTTGCAGCTGCTCGCGGCATGGAGCGGGCCGACGCTGTATGTGACGGCCGAGGAGAGCGCTCATCAGGTCAAGCGTCGCGCCGAGCGGCTCGGGGCGCGAGGCGACGACCTCTGGCTGCACGCCGAGACATCGCTCCCCCACATCCTGACGGCCGTCGACGACACGAAGCCCGAGTTGGTCGTCATCGACTCGATCCAGACCGTCCACGACCCGTCGTCCGCATCGCTGCCGGGAAGCGTCGGCCAGGTGCGCGGGTGCGCCCAGCGCCTCGTCGTCGAGGCGAGGGAGCGCAACGTCGCCGTGGTCCTCGTCGGCCACGTCACCAAGGACGGCGGGCTCGCCGGCCCGCGTGTACTCGAACACGTCGTCGACACCGTGCTGCAATTCGAAGGCGACCGGCATCACGCGCTGCGCCTGCTGCGAGCGTCCAAACACAGGTTCGGGCCGACGAACGAACTCGGCCTGTTCGAGATGTGCCAGGACGGTCTGCTGGGGGTGCCCGACCCTTCGGCCTTGTTCCTCGCGGATCGACGGGTCGGTCTCGCCGGGTCGGCAGTCGTGCCCACGATGGAGGGGCACCGGCCGATCGTGGTCGAGGTGCAGGCACTCACCACACCGGGTGTGCCGGGGGTGCCGTCACGACGCAGCGCGCAAGGCCTCGATGGTGGGCGGTTGTCGATGCTCATGGCCGTGCTGGCCAGGCGCGGGCGGATGACGATCGGCGAACAGGACGTCTACGCCTCGACTGCCGGCGGGGCGAAGCTCAACGAACCGGGCCTGGATCTCGGCGTGTGCCTCGCTGTGGTGAGTGCGATCACCGACCGGCCGCTCCCTGCCGACATGGCCGTGTTCGGCGAGGTCGGGCTCGGCGGTGAACTCCGTCAGGTGGCACACGCCGCACGGCGGATCACCGAGGCGGGCCGGCTCGGCTTTGGTCGAGTCGTGCTGCCGACGAACTCGCCTGATGGCGATGGTTCGGTGCGCACGCTGCGCGCCGGCACCCTCGCCGAAGCGATCTCGCTGGCCGGTCTGCTCTCGTGAACAGCCGGCCGCGGCGCGCCACCGCCGGTTCTCCAGGCCCCACATCGGCACGTGTCCTCTAGGATTGGCCCATGCAGTCCCGATTCAGCGGTGTCAACGAGCTGATGCGCGATGCGCTCGCTCGGGTGGCGCCGGGAACTCCGCTGCGTGACGGAATCGATCGTGTCGTGCGAGCCAAGGCCGGCGCCCTGCTCGTGCTCAGCGACGGCGCCGACGTGCTGTCGATCTGCTCGGGTGGCTTCCTCGTCGATGCGCCATACAGCCCGCAACGATTGTCGGAGCTGGCGAAGATGGACGGGGCGATCATCATCTCGACCGACGTCGGGCGGATTGCCCGCGCCAACGTCCACCTCGTACCCGACCCCACGGCGCCGACCAGCGAAACTGGCACCCGCCACCGCACTGCGGAACGCGTCGCACGGTCCCTCGGTGTGCCGGTGGTGTCGGCGAGCGAGGAGATGGGCGTCATCAACGTCTACGCCGGTGGCGGCAAACGGCAGCTGCAGGAGGTCGGGCATCTCCGCGACCGCGCCAATCAGGCGCTGCAGACCCTCGAGCGGTACAAGGCCCGCCTCGACGACGCGATCGCCAACCTGACCGCTGTCGAGATCGAAGATGTTGTCAGCGTCCGCGATGTCGTCGCCGTCGTCCAGCGAGGCGAGATGGTGCACCGCATCGCCGACGAGATCGAGACGATGATCATCGAACTCGGTGTCGACGCACGCCTACTGCGCCTCCAGCTGGACGAACTCTACGGCGAGATCGACGACGAGCTCGACCTGGTCGTCGCCGACTACCTCCCGACCGGGCGAACAGTGGCCGACACCCTCGCCGAAATGTCACGGCTGTCCGACGACGAAGTTTCCAACCTTCGGCTCGCGGCGAACACGTTGCATCTGGACGGCGACCCGCAGGATCTCGGCCGTGAGGCGGCGCCCAAAGGGCTCCGCCTGCTCCATCGGGTCAACCGGCTGCCACACGCGACCGCCGCCACGATCGCCGACCACTTCGGCGGATTGGCCAAGCTGCAACGAGCGACCATCGCCGACCTGGTGTCGGTCGACGGCGTCGACGAGACGACGGCACGCGCGATTCGCGAGACACTGAATCGTGTCACCGAGTCGACGATCCTCGATCAGTACAGCTGATCAGCAGCGATCTGCCGGCACAGTCACGTCCCACCGAACCCACCGATGAGTCCGAGCGCGCACAGGTCGCGGTAACTCTCATCGCAACTGCTGGGTCACGATCACCGATGAGTCCGAGCGCGCACAGGTCGCGGTAACTCTCATCGCAACCGCTGGGATCGGATTCGGGTCGGATTCGGGTCGGGGTTCGGGGTCAGGGTTCGGTCGTCGTCGTGGCGAACGGATCGGCCACCGTGGGAAGGATCGCCTCCCACACCGCCGGGTCGTCGAAACCGAGCGCCCACAGTGACACGCCGTTCAGTTGGTACTCGCGTGCGAGATCCATCCGCGAACGAACCCCGTCGCCGTCGACGTAGTGCACCTGGCGGGTCTGGACGCACCTGGTGGCGCCGTCGGTCACCTCGAGGTCGTACTCGAAGGTCCACTCGCCGTTGTCCTCGGCGAACACCGCAGTGGCGCCCCGGCGGGCGATCAGGTCATCGACCGACTGTGCTGTCACGCTCGTGCGTCCCTCGACCAGATCAGCAGGACATTCGCCCGACACCGCTACCGGCCAGTTCCGGCCGTACGCGGGAACGCCGAGCACGAGCTTGTCGGGCGAACCGGTCGCGTCGATCGCCCCGTTGATCGCCGCTTCCACCCACGCGAGTGGCGCGATCGGACCCGGTTCGTCCACCGAGTAGTCGTACGCCATGATGCGGATGGTGTCGACGTGTGGAGCGATGGCGCCATAGTCATACACCCAGAACCCACTCCGGGTGGTCTGCTTCGGCGTCGTAGACCGGCGGGATGCTGACACTCAGGCTGCGACCGTCGGCGTGGAGTCGTTCGCCCAGATCCGTGATGAACGAGACCCAGTCGGGTCGGGTCCGCGCCCACGTGTCGCGGCCGTCGGCGAAGGCGAACTGCTCGTAGTCGATGTCGATCCCGTCGTAGTCGCCGTCGGCGGCGAAGGTGGCGATCGCCTCGACGTGCCGGGCACGGGTCGTCGGATCGGCGAGGATCGCCGCCATCCCCCCGGCGGGCATCATGTCGACGATCGACGGCACCAGTCGTGCGCCCGACCCCCGCGCCGTGTCGAGGAACTGCTCGGTCAACTCGATGTCGGCGTTGGGGTCGGTGATGATCTCGTCGACCCCGACGGCATTGAACCAGAAGGGCGAGATGTCGCGCATCGACGGCAGTCGTCGCCCTGCTTCGGGCAGCGAGGTGTCCAGCGTCCAGTACGGCGCCCATCCGTCGAGTGGGATGTCGGGCCTGGGCGGCGGCGTGGTCTCACGCGTCGCCACGAGCACTCCTGCGACAACGACGACAGCGAGCACGACGAGCAGCGCAACGAGGCCGATACGTCGACGATGCCGGGGTGCTGATGGTGATGGTGACGTCGCCTCGTCCTCCGCGATCGCGCCGGGCTGATCGAGACCGGCGACCGGGGTGTCAGTGACGAGCAACGAGGTCGGCGAGATCCGCGAGGGCAACCTCGGTGAGGGAGTCGACGAGGGTGAGTCCTTCGGCGGGTGGGAGGGAGACGACATGGGGGACTCCCAGCGTGGCACACCCTGCGGCGATCGCGGAGGCAACCCCCGTCGGCGAATCCTCGATGGCAACGCATCGCGCCGGATCCACGCCGAGCGCAGCGGCAGCGGCCGCGTACGGCTCGGGGTCGGGCTTGCCTCGCGTCACCTCGTCGCCGGTGATCGAGGCGGCGAAGGAGCCGGCCGGGGCTGTCGCGAGGATGGCGTCGGCGAGGCGACGCCACGACATCGTGACGAGTGCGCACGGGATTCCGGCCGATCGGCAGACCGCGAGGAGTTCCGGCGCACCCGGCCGCCAGGGAAGATGGCGCCCGACGCGAGCGATCACGCCGTCGAGGAGGCATTCGACGATCTGCGGCGGCTCGAGTCGTACGCCACCGCGGTCACGCAGAACGCCTGCCGCATCGAGCAGGTCGAAGCCGACGATGGAATGAGCGTCGGCCGGCGACCACGTGCCGCCGAACTCGGCGACCAGCTCGAACTCGCACTGGATCCAGTACGGCTCGGTGTCGACGAGCGTTCCGTCCATGTCCCACAGCACCGCGGCAGGCAGCCGCTCGTCACCAGGTGACGTCATGACACCCCTCATGGGTGTCGGGCTCGACCTGGAAGGTGGCATGGGCGATGTGGTAACGCTCGGCGAGGAGCTGACGCGCCCGGTCGAGAATGGCATGACCATCGGAGCTTGCGCTCGTCATGAGGTGGGCCGAGGCCGCCTCCATCTCCGACGTCAGGGTCCAGACGTGCAGGTCGTGGACGTCGACGACACCGTCGATCGCGGCGAGTTCGGTCGCGAGTTCGTCGAGGTCGATGTGTTCCGGGGCAGCCTGCAACAGGATCCGCACGGCACGGCCACCAAGTCGCCACGTCCTCGGCAGTATCCACACGCCGATTGCGGCGGCGACGATCGGATCGACCCAGGCCCATCCGAAGATCTCGAGCATGATCGCGGCCAGGATCACGCCGACCGAACCGACCGTGTCGGCCAGCACTTCGAGATAGGCGCCCTCGACGTTGATCGATTCCTTCGACCCCTCACGCAGGAGCGCGAACGCGACGAGGTTTGCGAGGAGACCGAGAACGGCGACCACCAGCATCGGCACACCGAGTACCTCCGACTCGTCGAAGAGCCGCCGGATCGCCTCGATGAGCACCCAGATCGCTACGCCGAAGAGCAGCAATGCGTTCACGAAGGCCGCGAGGATCTCCAAGCGATACAGGCCGAACGTGTTGCGGGAGCGGTGCTCGTGGGAACGCATCTCGAAGCGGGTCGCGAGCTGGATCGCCGCGAGCGCCATGCCGAGGCCGACCACATCGGTGAACATGTGACCCGCGTCGGACAGCAGCGCCAGCGAGTTCGTGACGACACCCGCCACCGCTTCGACCACGAAGAACGTCAGGATCAGCGCGAATGCAGCGAGGAGACGGCTCCGGTGTCGTTCGCCGGCCCGTGCCGGCCCGGCGCCATGGCTGTGGCCGTGATCGCTGCCCATCGTGGTCAGAGCAGGTTCAGACGCTCGACCGCTCGGTCGTACTCGACGACTTCGATCTGCTGGTTGTAGGACACCTTGCCGGCGAACGTACGGATCAGCTCGCTGTCGGCGTTCGACGCGGCGTAGTCGGCCATCCGGACACCACCGAGATGATGCTCGCTCATGATCTCGAAGAACAGCGCGTCGGCCTGCGGCCCGCGTGCAGCCGCGAGCTCGTCGATGCGTGCGGGATCCTGCATTCCCGGCATGTCCGCGATTGGGGTGGCGTGGTTCATCCACGTCATCGCCTGGCGATCGGGTCGGCCCCGGCTCGACCCGGCCTCGTCCAACCAGGCTTCCATCCGGCCGATGTCGCGGGTCTGGAACATGACGACCTCACTGGCGTATGGCCGTGCATCCCCGGCGGGATTGTTGTCGAGGTAGGCATTGGCGATCTCCAGTGCCTGATCGTGATGGTCGAGCATGTCCTGCAGGAAGCCGATGTCGACTGCCCCGAGCGGTGTGGGCTCCTCGTCGCCCGCGGTCGCCCACCGCACGACGCCGATCGATGCGACCAGGACCACCGCCGCACCGAGTGCGACCAGGAACCAGCGGAACAGTCGCTCGGTGTCGGCATCGGACACCGACGACGGTCCACCGGCGCCGCCCGGCACAGCGCCGCCCGGGCCTGCGCCTGTCGTCGAGTCGTCCGCCGTGGACCGGGTCATCGATCGTGCGCTCACCACCGTGAGGTTATGCACGCGTTCGCTTGATGAGGCTGTGCCCGCGTGCGTGTGACGACTACGCACGCATCCGCGTGATGTGTGCCTCGCCGATACGTGCCCGCTTGTCGGCATCGTCGATCCCCAGCCCCTCCGACGGGGCGAGACACAGCACGCCGAGTTTGCCTTCGGCTTCATTGCGATGCACGGCGAGCGCTGCCTCACCGACCTGGTCGAGCGTATAGGTGGCCGACAGCAACGGCTGGATCCGACCCTGGTCGACGAGCCGGTTCGCGGCGTACGCCTCGGCGTAGTTGGCGAAGTGCGAGGCGATCAGCTTCTTCAACTTCATCCAGAAGTGGCGATTGTCGAACTCGACCATGTACCCGGACGTCGCGGCGCACGTGACGACGGTCGCCGCCGCGCTTGACCGCGAAGATCGATGCGCCCATCGTCGACCGACCCGGATGCTCGAACACGATGTCGACGTCCTCGCCGCCGTTGAGCTCACGGATCTTCTTGCCGAAACGACGCCACTCGGATTCGTCCTGGGTGTGCTCGTCGGACCAGAACTCGATAGTTCTCCGCTCGCCGGTCGATGACCGCTTCACAGCCCATGCTCTGTGAGCAGCTCCGCTCGCTCGGGCGAGGAGACGACACCGATCGGGGTGCCGCCACCGTTGAGCACGTACTGCACCGCGTAACCGCCGATGCCACCGGTCGCTCCCCAGATCAGCACGCTGTCGCCCTGCTTCATCCGCGCGCCGTGCACGCCGACGAGCATGCGGTACGACGTCGAGTTGCACAGCGCGTTGACGGCCGACTCCTCCCACGTGAGGTGTGATGGCTTGGGCATCAGCTGGTTGGCCTTGACGACGCCGAGCTCGGCGAGCCCGCCGAAGTTCGTCTCGAACCCCCAGATCCGCTGGTTCGCGGCCATCATCGAGTCGTCGTGCGCCGACGGGTCCTGGTCGTCGACGTAGTTGCAGTGCACGGTGACCCGATCGCCCGGCTTCCAGTTGCGCACCGCCGAACCGACGCGCAGAACGACACCCGACGCATCGGAGCCGACGACGTGATACGGCAGCGCGTGCCGCGTGCGGCCCAATCGCTCTCGCGCCCGAGACGATCGAGGAACCCGAAGGTCGGCAGCGGCTCGAAGATCGACGACCACACCGTGTTGAAGTTGATGCTCGAGGCCATGACCGCGAGGTACACCTCGTCGGGCGCGAGCTCGGGCGTGGCGACGTCGCCGATGTGCAGCGACTGTCGCGGATCCTTGTCGGCCGACTCGACCCCTTCGAACATGCCGACGTCGTCACGCCGCACGAACGCTGCTCGGTAGTGGTCGGGGATCGCAAGGTTGGCGATGTCGTCGCCACTCGCGCCGGTCTGGATGGCCTCGAGGATGGTGTCCATGGCCGAACGTTACCGATCGGTAATCGGCAGCCCAAAGCTCGGCCGACCCGCGGGCCGGCGGCCGACGCGCGTGCCGACGCGCCTACCGGCATTGCGTTTCACGGCTGCGACCACCCACGGCTAGCGTTTCGCCATGGCTACTTCCGACTCCGCAACCGGCTCGTACATCGTCGCCGGCGCCCGCACACCGATCGCGAAGCTGAGCGGCGCGTTCGCATCCCTCTCGGCCGCCGATCTCGGTGGTTTCGCGATCGCCGCAGCACTCGAACGCGCCGGCGTCGCGCCCGACGAGGTCGACCACGTCATCATGGGGCAGGTGCTGATGGCCGGCCAGGGGCAGGTGCCGAGCCGCCAGGCCGCCGTCAAAGCCGGTATCCCGATGAGCGTCCCGTCGGTGAACGTGAACAAGGTGTGCCTGTCGGGCCTGAACACCATCTACCTCGCGCGACCAGATGATCGCCGCCGGCGATGCCGACATCGTGGTGGCCGGTGGCATGGAGTCGATGACGAATGCTCCCTACCTCGCGGAGGGCGCACGTGCCGGGTTCCGCTATGGCAACACCGAGCTGTCCGACGCGATCATCAAGGACGGGCTGTGGTGCGCGTTCGACGCCTGCCTCATGGGCGCCGGCACCGAGAAGTACACCACCGGTCACGTCACCCGCGAGCAGCAGGACGACCTGGCGATGAAGTCGAACGAGCGAGCGGCGAACGCGATCAAGGACGGTCGTCTCACTGACGAGATCGTGCCGGTCGCGGTGCCGCAGCGCAAGGGCGACCCGCTGCTGATCGAGCACGACGAAGGCGTTCGACCGGGCACGACGATGGAGAGCCTCGGCCAACTTCGCCCGGCCTTCGACTCCAGCGGCACGATCACGGCCGGCAACGCATCGCAGCTCTCCGATGGCGGCAGCGCCGTCGTGCTCATGTCACGCGCCCAAGCCGAGCGGCGGGGTGTGGCGCCGCTCGGCGAGCTCGTCTCCTATGGGATGGTCGCCGGTCCCGACAACGCCTCGTTGCTGCACCAGCCGAGCCGCGCGATCCTGAGGGCCGCCGAGCGCGCGGGCATCGCCATCGGCGACCTCGACCTGTTCGAGATCAACGAGGCATTCGCGGCGGTCGGCGTCGCATCCATCGCCGAGCTGGGCATCTCCGATGAGATCGTGAACGTCAACGGCGGCGCGATCGCACTCGGCCACCCGATCGGCATGAGCGGTAACCGTCTGGCCCTGACGATGCTCCACGAGCTGCGTCGTCGCGGTGGCGGCATCGGCGCTGTCGCGCTGTGCGGTGGCGGTGGCCAGGGCGATGCCGCCATCTTGCGGACCGTCTGATCGGCGACGCCCGGCAGCAACTACAGCTCACGCGACGTCACGCTCTCTGAGTGTCTGTGCCACGCAATGTGGCGCATCGTGCACGAATCGTGGGATTTTGGCGCTGGAACCGACCATTGTTCCAAACCCTTGACAGAATGACGTTGATTCTGTAATGTAAATGAAACAACAAGTCGCTTGGACCCGCACACGTCAGCGAGTTCAACTCCTTCTGGGGCATCATCGATACGAATCGGCCCGTCCGCCCGCTACCGATTCGTGCAGGTGGTGCCCCAGTAATTTTTCGGACCGGGTCACTCCCGTCCGGGTCACTCCCGTCCGGGTCACTCCATGGGGCGACGACCTTCGAGGGCCCGCCCGAGTGTGAGTTCGTCGGCGTACTCGAGATCACCGCCGACGGGCAACCCACTGGCGATCCGGGTGATCGTGAGCCCGAGCGGTTTGAGCAGCCGGGCGAGGTACATCGCCGTGACCTCGCCTTCGGTGTTCGGATTCGTGCACAAGATCACCTCGGTGATGCCTTCGGGCTCGATGCGCGTGAGGAGTTCGCGCACCTTGAGCTGCTCGGGGCCGATGCCTTCGAGCGGGCTCATCACACCGAGCAGGACGTGGTAGCGACCGCGGAACTCGCCGGTCTTCTCCAGCGCGACGATGTCTCGTGATTCCTCGACCACGCAGACCGTCGAGGAGTCCCGACTGTCGTCGCTGCAGATCGGGCACAGGGGGTCCTCCGCGATGTTGAAGCAACGCTCGCAGAAGCGCACCCGTGCCTTGGCGTCGGTCAACGCGTGGGCCAGCCGTGCGACGTCGTCGGTCGGGACCTTCAGCAGATGGAAGGCGATGCGTTGAGCCGATTTCGGCCCGATGCCCGGGAGCCGGCCGAGTTCATCGATGAGCGCCTGGACGGGCGCGGTGTAGGTGCTCGCCACGCTCAGGCCCGCTCGTCGATCAGTTCGGAGCCGGGAAATGCCTCCGCCAGGCGGTCGACGGGTGACATCACCGACTCGGGCGGCACGTCGACGAGATCATCGAGATCGACGTCCTCGGGCGGCGCCGAGGTACGTGGCGGCTGGGGACCATCCGCTGAACTCGACGCCGCCGAACTTGATGCCACTGAACTCGATGCCACTGAACTCGAGCCCGCTGCACTCGACGCCGCTGAACTCGACGCCGGGGTATCGCCGTCGACGACCAGGCGCACCGTCATCGCCGTCCCCGTCAGCGCGAGGATCGCCTCTTCGACCGTTGAGCGATGCTGCTCACATTTTTCACGGTGCATCGGATTGGGTAGCGAGAACGTGACCGACGTGGCGGTACTCGAGAGCAAGGACGCCGGCGCATAGACGGCGCGCGCCATCCCCCGCAGACCGGGACGGACCGTCTGCTCCCACTGCTCGGCCGTCATCGGGTCGCCGACCGATGGGGTCGGCGAAGCAACCGCCGAGGCGTCGATCGCCTCGATCGCATCGATCGCATCGATCGACTCGACCGACTCGACCGCCTCGACCGCCGGAGCGGAGGCCACAGGCGCGGGCGCCGGTGACGTCGCATTGCCTCGGTCGACCGCGGATCGTGCCCGGCCGCCGAGTGCCGCCCGGGTCTTCACCGCGTCGGCCGGCGCGACGACCTCGGTGGATGAGACGTCACCGCCGGTCGCGGATGCCGCGCCGTCGACGGTGACACCTTCGACGAGCTGCCGTTCGGCGTGTGGCCGTCCGACGGGCTGCTGTTCGGCGAGCTGCTGTTCGACACGGTGCAGTCGCGCCATGAGCGCGAGGACGTCGGGGGCCGCGGCATCAGAGGTGAGTTGCACGGCCGCGACGTCGAGCAGCACCCGCGGGTCGGGCGCATGGCGCATATCGGTGAGCGCACTGCCCAGCATCTCGATCCCGCGCACGAGTCCGGCGGCTCCGAGCCGGCCGGCCTGTTCGGTGAGTGCGTCGATGTGCAGACCCGACACTTGCACGAGTTCGGGCGCCATCAGACAGAGGAACCCGTTGCGGAGGTAGCCGATCAGCTCCTCGGTCAGCGTCCGCGGATCGCGGCCGATGCCGATCGCGTGAGCGACCATCGTCAGCGCTCGGCCCGGCTCGCGGTCGATCATGGCTTCGACGAACTCCTCGAGCGGAACGTTCTCGATGCCCTCCTCGCCGATGCTGGCGATCAGCTCGAGTGCCGACAGCGCGTCGCGCGCAGAACCGGCGCCCTGGCGCAGCACCTGCTCGACCGCCGCGTCGCTGACGTCGAGGCCGGCATCGGCGGCCACCCACCTGACGTGCTCGTTCAACGTGTCGGCGCCGAGGAGATGGAACTGGAGATGCTGCGTCCGGCTCCGGATCGTGTCGGACATCTTCTGGGGGTCGGTCGTTGCGAGCACGAACACCACATGCGGCGGCGGCTCCTCGAGCGTCTTCAGCAGTGCTGCCTCGGCCGCTTTGGACAGCATGTGCACCTCGTCGAGGATGTAGACCTTGTGTCGGCCGGGAGTGCCGAGCGACGCCTTCTCGATCAGGTCTCGCATCGCCTCGACGCCGTTGTTGCTCGCCGCGTCGAGTTCATGGACGTCGAAGCTCGTGCCACGCTCGACGGCCAGGCACGAGTCGCACTCGCAGCACGGTTCGCCATCCACAGGGTGCTCGCAGTTCAGGACCTTGGCGAGGATGCGCGCAGACGTGGTCTTGCCGGTGCCACGGGGCCCGGAGAACAGGTAGGCCTGACCCTCCCGGCCCTCGGCGACGGCCGTTCGGAGCGCCTTGACGACATGGTCCTGGCCCTTGAGCTCGCTGAAGCGGCGGGGCCGGTAGCGGCGGTACAGCGACTGGTTGGCCATCGCGGCCACGATAGCGATGCGATGCGACACCCCGAGCCGCACGGGACGCTGTCGGGGCCATCCCGTCGTAGAGTTCCCCCTCATGGCGGGTCCGTCGAGCGGGCGAGAGCGATGGTCGACGAGAGCCGTGGCGGCGACATTCGCAGGGGCGGCGACGGTGGCGATCGTCACCACGTCGTGCTCGGCCGCGAGCGATCCGGAGCCGACTGCCGCCGACTACGTCGCTCGACTCGAGACCATCTGCGCCAAGACCGTAGAGCAGCTCGATGCGCTGCCGACCCCGTCGACGGACGTCACGGTCACCGAGTTCTCCACCCAGGCGAGCGTGATCCTCGGGAACGAAGCCGAACAGATCCGTTCGGCGAAGCCACCTGCGGACCTCGAAGACGACCATCGGGCACTGATCCGCAACGACGAGGAACAGGCAGGGTCATGGGCCGACCTTGCCGGCACAGCCGGCGGCGACGATGCCCTCTTCGCCGAGATCACGACCCGGATCGCCGAGTTGACCCTCGGCCGCAACGACCTCGTCGCGGAGATGGGCGCGCCCGGATGCGTGCGACAACCCCGATGACGAGCGTCCCGAGACGACAGCGCCGACGAGCGACACCCGGCGGGCCCGACGGGAGGCTCACCCAACGTCGCCGTGACGGCCACTAGCCTCTGGCCGACCGTGAGCCAGCCAACGACCGTTCCCCCGCGACGCAACGTGCGTCGGGCGACAATCGCCGCGTTCGGCGCGCTCGGTGTCATCGCGATCGGGTCATTGATGGGGCCGGGCGCCGCCCTCGCCGAAGCGACGGTCGTCAGTTCCGAACCGACCAACGGTTCGACGATCGCCACCTCTCCCGGGCAGATCTCGATCGTGTTCTCCGAAGACCTCGGAGAACAGAACACCATCGCCCTCGAGTGCAACACCGAACTCGTCTCGCTGGGTCGTCCCGAAATCGGCCCCGACAACCGCAGCCTCACGGCGGAGGTGGCGACACCACTGCCGAAGGGCGCCTGCGTCGCGAACTGGCGCGTGAGCGATGCCGACGGCCGGCCGAACGGCGCCGGCAACATCACCTTCAACGTGTCGAACGACCCGGTCGTCGCCGAGACCACCACAACGGTGGCGGGAACCCCGACCACCGATGCAGCGTCACCGACTGCGGCCGCGACGACCACGCCGGTCACCCCGGCCACCGAGATCGTCAACCCGATCGATGCCGAGACCGGCCAGGGGCCACTGTGGTTGGGCCGGATCATCTCGGTACTCGGAGTCGCCGTCCTGTTCGGATCACTCATCACGATCGCGGCGGCGTGGCCGGAAGGCGTGGAGTACCTCGTGGCGGTGCGGTTCATCCGGACCATCTGGATCGTGGCGCTCGTCGGCACGGTGCTGTACGTGGCCTCGGCCACCGCGGCGGCAACCGGTGGATCGTTCGGTAGCGGATTGAACCCGGCGAACTGGTTCGACCTCTTCGACGCCGGCGCGCCGGGCATCGCGGCACTCGCCCGGCTCGTCTTCGTGCTCGCATCGGGCTGGGTTGCGTTCCGACCCGACCGGGCAATCGACCCGACCACGCAGATGGCCGGACTCGGGATACCGGCACTCGCGGTCGCGACGATGGGCTTGAGCCGCACGGGCGGCGACCTCGCAATCATCGGGATCGCCACCGGCATCCTGCACGCGCTGGCGATGGCGATCTGGATCGGTGGGGCCGTGCTGATCGCGCGGGTCGTCCTTGCCGGCCCGGGCGAGGAGGACCTCGTCCACGCCGTGCGCGGCTTCTGCCGCATCTCCAACGTGGCGATCATCGTCACGGTCGTGACCGGGCTCGTTCAAACGGTGCGACTCGACGGCGACGACCTGTTCGGGTCGAGCCACGGACGGGTGCTGCTGCTCAAGACCCTCCTCGTCGCGATCATGCTGTTCATCGCGATCAAGGCCCGCCAGTTGGTCAACGAGCGCTTGACCCGCGCCGACGAGATGTCCGTTCCGATGGCCGACCGGCTGAGGAGGGCATTCGGGACGGAGGCCGCGATCGGAATCGTGGCCGTCGTGCTGAGTGCCTGGCTGTTCGCGTTGACACCTCCGAACGTCGACAGCGGCTCGTCCATCTCCTACGCGATCGAGCGACAGATCGAAGTTCCGCAAGCCGACCTCAACGTGACGGTGAAGCTCACTCAGGACACGCCCGGCCTCGTCGGGCTCGAGGTCGACGTCGACGCGCCCGAGTCGGGCATGTCGGGTCTCGAGGTCGTGTTCACGGCGCCGCCGAACGACGAGATCGGAACGATCACCCAACCGGTTCCGTTGTCGGGTCGTGGCGTTGCCGTGCGGTTGGCGGCCGACGGCCTGCCACTCACGGCGCCGGGCGACTGGACGGTCTCGGTGAATGCCATCACCGAGACCGGCGTGGTGAACACTCCCTCGCAGGGGTTCACCATCCGCAACGCCGACGGCTCGGCGCCGACCACGAACATCACGATCCCACCGCCCGTTGTCGTCCCCATCGACACGACAACCACCGTCCCCGGCTGAGCCGACGCACAGACGCGCGTACCGGCGCACCGGCGCGTCGGGCCAGGCTGAACGCGGCGGCGACCCCCACCGAGTGCATCTCACCGTCGTCGCCGGACAGACCGAGCGGCAGAGAGCCGACTCCGCGGCCACCCTTGTGGAGGCGGTGTCCGGCCACCGCACAGTCGACCGTTCGATCGTGCGTCACCTTCACCAGCGCGCGCTTGCCCGGTTGGTACACACCGTCGAGCAGCGAGCGATCACCGGCGGCGAGCAGGTCGAGCGGATTCTCCCTGCGCCGCGTCGGCATCTGAACGTCT
>CAVPET010000013.1:0-13649 GCA_963703525.1 Ilumatobacteraceae bacterium
GGCCCGATCATGATGGCCCCGATCATGATGACCCGATCATGATGACCCGATCATGATGGCGCGTTCGTGATCGCACGGGGTGCGCGCCGAGTCGGACTGTTCGTCGTCGCGCTCGTGTGTGTCGCCGCGGTGTGGGAGTTCTACAAGGTTGTCGGGCCCGAGGAGGGCGCCGAGGTCGTCGGGTGGCGGCTGGTGCCGCGGTCGAGCGACCGTGCGATGCCGCACACCTGGGAGATGGTGCAGCGATTGTTCGACCCGGAGGTACACGGACAGGACACGCCGATCTGGATGGCGGTGCTCGGCTACAGCTGGTTCACCTTCCGAATGGCCCTCGTCGGGTTGCTGCTCGGCGGGATCTTCGGCGTCGGCCTGGCGATCGTGATGGCGAGATTCAAGGTGCTCGAACGTGGCCTGCTTCCCTACGTCATCGCCTCGCAGACCGTGCCGCTCATCGCATTGGCACCACAGGTGGCCGCGCTCGGCGGGAACTGGGATCTGCCGAAGTGGACCTGGGTCGGCATCGCTCGGGGCGTTCCTCGCGTTCTTCCCGATCGCGGTCGCCACGTTGAAGGGTCTCGGGTTCGGCACCCGCCGCGTCACTCGAGTTGATGGACAGCTACGCCGCCGGATGGTGGCGGACGCTGTTCAAGCTCCGCTTGCCGGCAGCCGTCCCGACGATGGTGCCCGGTCTGAAGTTGGCGGCGACGGCGTCGGTGGTCGGTGTGATCGTGTCGGAGATCTCCACCGGCGTCCGGGGCGTCGGCTTCGCCGTCGCTGACGTACGGCCAGAAGGCGACGAGCGATCCAGCGCAGCTCTACACGGCGGTGTTCGGTGCCGCGACGCTCGGGCTGCTGATGTTCGGTCTGATCGTGGCCATCGAGGCGATTGCGATGCGGAATCGACCACACGAGGCCGCGGCGTGAGCGCCACCGAGTCATTGTCCGCGTCGGCCACGGTCGTCGTCGAGCACGTGTCGATGGTCTTCAATGCAGGACGACCCAACCAGGTCCACGCGTTGGTCGACATCGACCTCTCGATCCGGCCGGGCGACTTCGTGTCGTTGATCGGCCCGTCGGGTTGCGGCAAGTCGACCCTGCTGCGCCTCGTGGCCAACCTGCTCGATCCCTCGACGGGCAAGGTGCTCGTCAACGGCAAGTCGGCCAGGCAGGCACGCCTCGACCAGGACTACGGGATGGCCTTCCAGCAGTCGGGCCTGTTCGAGTGGCGCACGGTTCGCAAGAACGTCGAGCTGCCGCTCGAACTGAAGGGCTGGGACAAGGCGAAACGCCGGGCCCGAGCGACGGAGATGCTCGAACTCGTCCAGCTCGCGGACTTCGGTTCGCACATGCCGTGGCAGCTGTCCGGCGGGATGCAGCAGCGCGTGGCGATCGCGCGTGCGCTCGCCTCCCATCCGCCGTTGCTGCTGATGGACGAGCCGTTCGGCGCACTCGACGAGATGACGCGCGAGCACATGCAGGCCGAGTTGCTGCGCATCTGCGCTGCCGCGCAGACAACAGTGGTGTTCGTCACCCATTCGATCCCCGAGGCGGTGTACCTGTCGAACCGCGTCGTGGTGATGTCACCGCGGCCGGGCCGCATCACCCAGATCGTCGACGTCGACCTCGGCGCGGAACGCGACGAGGACACCCGTGAAGACGACCTGTTCTACAAGAAGATCACCGAGGTCCGTGAGGCGCTGCGAGGAGCCGAGGGCGAGCCCGGCGCACGAGGCGTGGACGACCGATGAGCATCATCCGCTCCGTCGGCAATGCACTCTTGCCACCGCTGATCGTCGGCGTGCTGTTCTTCGGTTCCTGGGAGTTCATCGTCCAGGTCTTCGACATCCAGCCCTACCTCCTTCCGGCCCCGTCGGCCATCGGCTCGACGCTGGGCGACAACTGGGACAAGGTGTGGGACGCGATGGCCGTCACGGGCGCCAACGCGTTGGTCGGGCTGCTGCTCGGCGTGACCTGCGGGGTGGCACTGAGCTTCCTGCTGATGCGATTCAACGTCGTCAACGAGCTGGTCACGCCGTTGGCCATCGCCCTCAATGCCATCCCGATCATCGTGCTCGTGCCGGTGTTCAACAACACCTTGGCCGGCACGACCGAGGTGCCTCGGCGGTTGATGGTCACCCTCATCGTGGCGTTCATCGTGCTGATGAACGTCGCCAAGGGCCTTCGCCAGGTGAGTGCCACGCACATGGAGCTGATGCAGTCCTACGCGGCCTCACCGTCGGAGATCCTGGTGAAGACCCGCATCCCGAATGCCGTGCCGTATCTGTTCACCGCGCTCAAGATCGCCGCGCCGGTTGCGGTGATCACTGCCTTCGTCGCGGAGTACTTCGGGGGGAGCCAGAACGGGCTCGGCTACGGCATCACGTCGAATGCGGCGATCTCGAGGACGTCCGCCTCGTGGGGCTACGTCGTCGGGGCCTGTTCGCTCGGGTTGGCGTTCTACCTGGTTGCGGTCGGTCTGGAACGGGTGGCGTCACCGTCGCACCAGTCACGATCCCGCACGGCGCCGTCTCACAAGTCACCACACCAACAACAAGCACGGGGATTCATCCCCGGGGGAGCAACAGCATGAACAACCAACGTATCCGCCTCGCGACGGCAGGAGTCGTCGCCCTTGCCCTTCTCGCGGCCGCATGCGGCAGCGACGACGATTCCGGCAGCGAATCAGCCGATACCGTCGGCGACACCACCGCCGAGGGGGCGCCGGCCGACACCGGGGCGCCGGCCGACACCGGGGCGGCGGGCGGTGGCACGTCGGCCGACTGCACCACACCTGAACCGGTCAGCCTGCAACTGCAATGGTTCACCCAGGCTCAGTTCGCGGGCTACTTCGCGGCCAAGGAGAAGGGCTTCTACGAGGAGATGTGCCTCGACGTGACGATCGTCGAGGGCGGCGTCGAGATCGTGCCACAGACGCAGCTCGCCAACGGCGACGTCGACTTCGCCCTGGCATGGGTGCCCAAGGCGCTCGCCAGCCGTGAGGCAGGCGCCGACATCACCGACATCGCTCAGATCTATCAGCGCTCCGGCACGCTGCAGGTCAGCTACGCCGACAAGGACATCACCACCCCGGCCGACTTCGCCGGCAAGAACATCGGCAACTGGGGCTTCGGCAACGAGTACGAGGTGTTCGCCGCGATCGGCCAGGCCGGACTCGACCCGGCCACGGACGTGACTCTCGTCGGCCAGCAGTTCGACATGGTCGCGCTGCTCGACGGGTCGATCGACGCCGCCGAGGCGATGACCTACAACGAGTACGCGCAGGTGCTCGAAACGGTCGACCCCGACACCGGAGAGCTGTACACGCCGGAGGACTTCAACGTCGTCAGCTACGAGGACATCGGCGTCGGCATGCTGCAGGACGCGATCTGGGCCGACTCGAACCGTCTGGCCGACGACGCGGCCTACAAGGACCAGGCGATCAGGTTCGTCGCCGCGTCGATGGAGGGCTGGGCCTACTGCCGCGACAACATCGAAGACGTGCCGCGACATCGTGGTCGCCTCGGGTTCGACACTCGGCAACAGCCATCAGCTGTGGCAGATGAACGAGGTCAACAAGCTGATCTGGCCGTCGCCCGACGGCATCGGCTTCATCGACCAGGCAGCCTGGGACCGCACGGTCGAGATCAGCCAGAGCACGCCGAACCTCGACGGCGCCACGGTGCTCACCGCCCCGCCGACCGAGGGTGCGTACACCAACGACATCGTCGAGGCTGCCTGGGCGTTGCTCGCCGACAAGGGCATCGACCTGTTCGGCGCTGACTTCACAGCCACCGAGGTGACCCTCAACGAAGGCGGCGAGTGACCATCAGCCAGTGACGGTCCGATGAAGTCGTGGACACCTTGCGCGAATACTGCGCAAGAAGTTCACCCTGTCGTCGTCGCAGCGTCTGCGATCGTGAGGGCCTCGTCGAGAATGGCGAGGCCCTCACGGACCAGATCGTCGGGCGCATTGCAGGGCGGCACGACGTGGATGCGGTTGGCGGCCGACATCGGCCACATGCCGTTGGCCTTGCAGGCCGCAACGACCTGGCCCATGGTGGTGGCATCCATCGGCTCACGGGTCGCGCGGTTCTTCACCAGCTCGGCTGCCCAGAACACACCGAGGCCGCGTACGTCACCGATGCTCTCGTGGCGGGTGGCCATCGCGCTCAGCTCCGGGCCGATGATGTCGGCGCCCAGCCGGCGGGCGTGTTCGAGCACGCCTTCGGCTTCGAAGATCCCGATGCTCGCCACCGCCGTGGCGCATGCCAGCGGGTGGCCCGAGTACGTGAGCCCGCCGGGGAAGACCCGATCGTCGAACGTCGCCGCGATCGGCGCTGAGATCACGACGCCACCGAGCGGCACGTAGCCCGAGTTGATGCCCTTGGCGAAGGCGATCAGGTCGGGTTGGGCACCCCAGTTCTGCCACGCGAACCACTGTCCGGTTCGACCGAAGCCGGCCATCACCTCGTCGGCGATCATCACGATGCCGAACTCGTTGCAGAGCGAGCGGACTCCTTCGAGGTAGCCGTCCGGTGGCACGAGGATGCCGTTGGTGCCGACCACCGACTCGAGGACGATCGCCGCGATCTTGTCGCCGCCCTCGAACACGATCGTGTCACGCAGGTGCTGCAGCGCGCGCTCGCGCTCCTGCTCGAGCGAATCGGCGTGGAAGGCCGACCGGTAGGCGTATGGCCCCCAGAACTTCACGAGGCCGGGAATCGACGGCTCGTTGTCGAGCCGCCGACCCTCGCCGGTCAGGCCGATCGCCGCGGCCGTGCCACCGTGGTAGCTGCGGTACGACGACAGCACCTTCATCCGGCCCGTGTGCCCCTTGGCCAACCGGACAGCGTTCTCGACGGCCTCGGCGCCCGCGTTGGTGAAGAACACCTTCTGGAAATGACCTCCCACATCACCCCCGACATCACCCCCGACATGATCCTGTGGCGGCCGCGAGCCCGAGATGTCCAGGTTGGCCTTCTCGACGATCAGCCGAGCCGCCTCACCGCGGTGCTCGTTGGCGAAGCTCGGTGCGACCATGCACAGCAGCTCGGCCTGATCCTTGATCGCCTGCACCATCTTCGGGTGCTGGTGGCCGAGGTTCATGTTGACGAGTTGGCTCGTGAAGTCGATCCACGACGTGCCGTGCTCGTCCCAGAACTTCGAACCGAGGGCGCCGGCGATCACGACGGGATCGAGCGCCGCCTGTGCCGACCAGGAGTGGAACACGTGCGCCCGATCGTTGGCGTAGGCACTGGAAGCACGGGTTTCGAGCTGGGTCATGGCGCCAGGGTAAGCCACGGCGTCGGCCATCGTCTACCGTTGTGCGCATGGCAGAAATAGTCGACTTTCCGAGCAATGGCGCCGAAGCGTCGGGGTATCTGGCGCTGCCTGCGAGCGGCGCCGGGCCCGGCGTGATCGTCGTGCAGGAGTGGTGGGGGCTCGATTCGGGCACCAAGGAGATGGCCGACCGGCTCGCCGAGGCCGGATTCGTCGCGCTGGCGCCCGATCTGTACCACGGGGAGCTGGCCGGCCACACCGAGATGGACCGTGCGGTCGAGCTGATGAGCTCGATGCCGCTCGATCGCGCTGGACGCGACATGAGCGGCGCCGTCGACTTCCTCGCCGACCATGCCGCCACCACGGGCGATGGCATCGGCGTGATGGGCTTCTGCATGGGTGGGATGCTCACGTTCGTGCTCGCCGCGCTCCGACCCGACAAGGTGAAAGCGGTAGTCCCCTTCTACGGCTTCCCCTCCGGTGACGCCCAGCCCGACTACGCGAAGATCGAGGCGGCGATCCAGGGGCACATGGCCGAGCACGACGACTTCTTCCCGCCGTCGGCAGCGGTGCACCTGGAGACGCTGCTGCGCGACCTCGGCAAGGACGTCACGATCACGGTGCACCCGGGCACGGGTCACGCGTTCATGGCGCCGCACAACGCGCTCGGCACACAGGACCTCGAAGCGTCGGCGCGGATCTGGCCGCAGGCGATCGCGTTCCTCCACGAACACCTCGATTGAGACCTCGACCGGGACTGAGACCTCGACCGATCACCTTGACCGATCACCTCGACCGACACCCGTTCGCGATGGCTCGATTCGATGCCGTGCTGCTCGACGCGGGAGGCGTGCTGGTGTTGCCCGATCCGACGGTGCTCGGGCCGTTGCTCGCGTTCTACGGCGGCGATCCGACGGTCGGGGGCCATCGACGGGCCCACTATGCGGCGATGGCAGCCAAGTCGTCCGCCGGCGCGTTGGAGGGTGAGTGGGCCACGTACGACGAGGCCTACGTCCGGTCGGTCGGCATTCGTCCGGCCGACGTCGTCGAGGCCGCCCACGTCCTCGGGATGACCAGGCACGCACCGCTGTGGCGCTGGCCGATCCCCGAGTCACGCGCTGCCCTCGATCGTCTCGCCGCGGCCGGCGTCCCGATGGGCGTGGTCTCCAACGCCAGTGGCCAGATCGAAGGGGTGCTCGGACGCGAGACATGCCAGGTCGGTGACGGGCCGCACGTGGCGATGCGCTGCATCGTCGACAGTCACGTCGTCGGCGTCGCCAAGCCCGACCCGGCCATCTTCGACCACGCGCTGACGAACTTCGCCGAGGTGGATCGCTCCCGGATCGCCTACGTGGGCGACTCGGTCACGATGGACATCGCCTCGTCGGCCGCGGCCGGCCTCCACCCGATCCTGGTCGATCCGTACGACGATCATCCCGATGCCGCCTTCGAGCGGATCCACTCCTTGACGGTGCTGGCCGACGAACTCGCTCGCTGAACTCAGCGCGGTGAGTTCATGCGGCGAGCCCGCGGGCGATCACCTTGAGGCACAACGTCTCGTCGGCGCCTTCGAAGATCGAGAGCACCCGAGCATCGACGAAGAGGCGACTCACCGGGAACTCCTCTGCGTAACCCATCCCGCCGTGGATCTGCATCGCTTCCCGGCTGACCCATTCGGCGGCCTTGCAGACGTACGCCTTCACCATCGACGCCTCCATCGCTCCTTCCCCCTTGGCCATCAACGTGGCGACGGCGTACGCGAACTGCCGGCCCGCCTGGATCAGCACGACCATCCGCCCGAGCTTTGCCCGGGTGAGCTGGTAGTCGAGGATCGCGCTCGCCGAACACCTTGCGGTGCTCGGCGTAGTCGAGCGCTGCTTCGTAGGCTGCCTGCATCACGCCCACGGCGCGTGCTGCGGTCTGCAGCCTGCCGTTCTCGAACCCGGCCATCTGGTAGTAGAAGCCCTTGCCCAGGCCGTCCGGCCCGCCGACCTGGTTGTCGGCGGGAACCCACCAGTCCTCGAGCGCGATCTCGTAGGAGTGCATGCCCCGGTAACCGATCGTATCGATCGGCCGGCCTTCCATCTTGCCGACGCGTGCCCGCCCGTCGATGTCGACCGGGTCCTGGGTGAACTGGAATCCGTGGCTGTCACCGCGTGGCTTCGGCACGATGAACAACGACAACCCGCGGTGGGTCTTGGCGCGGTCGGGGTCGGTGCGGGCCAGCAGGGTGAGCGCATCGGCGCGGGCGCCGAACGTGCACCACGTCTTGACCCCGTTGATCACCCACCCGGCCTCGCCGTCGGGCCCCGCCGCCGGCGTGGCGGTGACCTTGATGCCGGCGACATCGCTGCCGTAGTCGGGCTCGGTGACGGCGACCGCGGGCATCACCTCGGCCGTCGCGAGCTTGGGAAGCCAGTGCCGCTTCTGGGCCTCGGTGCCACCCTTGACGAGCGCGCGGGTCAGGATTTCCGGCCGCGTGATCAGCGACCCGCCGATGCCGAGGCTGGCCTTCGACAGTTCCTCGGTGGCCACGACCATGGCGACGTACTCCGTGTCGCCGCCTTCACTGAAGCCGCCGTACTCCGCCGGCACGCTCAGGCCGAACGCGCCGAGTTCGGCGAGCCCGCTGACGATCTCTTCGGGCACGTCCCCGTTGGTGCGGTGCACGTGTTCGGCGTGTGGTGCGATGACGTCGTGAGCGAACGAGCCGAACGAATCGGCGACCATCTCCATGTCGCTGTCGAGATGGCGGGGGCCGGGTCGATCAGCCAGCGAGGCGAGGAACTGGGGTGCGCGGAACTGGCGGATGAACGAATGGGCGTCGGCCAGTGGGTCACGGTCGACGCCCCATTCGTCCTCCCGGCCGAGAACCTTGCCGGCGAGGTCGTGCAGCATGTCGGCGGCGAAGGCACAGGTGATCTTGGCTTCCACGTCGCCTTTCGCGCCATAGTCGAGCAGCGAGCGTGCCGTGGCGACGGCCGAGGCAGCGTGGGCGATGTCGTAGGCCAGCACCTGGTGCACATCGGGCCCGCCGGAGCGGGCGAGTCGGCGGACGGCCTTGCCGACGACGCGGTCGGCGAGATCGATGGCGTCGGCGGCCGCCGGCAGATCGGGAGCGGCGATGATCGTGCTGTCGATGATCGTGCTGTCGATGATCGTGCTGTCGGTCATGGACGCGACGTTACCGGTCGGTACAAGCGCGGTCCCTTTCGTGAGCGACCTGCGACGATGTGATCCCTGGCCAGACGTTGTGTGTTCTGCGGGTCGAGTTCAGGCGCCGACCCGGTGTTCCGTTCGGTGACGGGTGTGATCACCGATCATCTCGTCGCGGCCGAACTGGCCCACGAACAGCTCACCGTGATCGAGGCGGGGTTCCCCATCATCGGGCATCCCGGCCGGCTCGCACAGCGAGCATCACGGCCGGGGCTCGCACAGCGAGCCACAGCGGTTGCCGACACACTCCGAATGGCCACGGCCGCTCCGGCCGGGTTCGCTCCGAAGTGGCTCGACTGATCGGCCCGGTCAGGTCCGGAGATTGCGGCGCAGCAGCGAGTGGACGCGTTCCCAGTGCAGCTCCGAAGCGGCCCGGTCGTAGCGGGGGCCGCTCGGGGCGAATCCGTGCTGCGCGCCGGTGATCACGTCGATCGTGTAGGTGATGCCGGCAGCGTCGAGGGCCTCGGTCATCACCGGCATCGTCTCCATCGGCGCGGTGGGGTCGCCGTCGACCCACGCGAAGTAGACCTCGGCCCGGGCGGTGTCGAGATCGAGATGCGGGGAATCGGGCGTGTCGCGCACCAGCCACGCTCCGTGGATCGACGCGACCGCAGCGACTCGCTCGGGTATCGCCTTCGCGAGTGACACGACGAGACCGCCACTCATGCACAGGCCGACCGCGCCGACGTCACCGCTGCGCGCCGCAGGGTCGGCGTCGGCGACGGCCAGCATCGCCCGGGCATCACTGACGATGTTGGTCGGCGTGATCGTTCCCATGAGCTCGGTGCGGGCGTGCATGTCCTCGTCGCTCTGGCCGAACTCGCGCAACGGGCCGCCCCGGTAGAAGAGGTACGGCAGCATCACGTAGTAGCCGGCCGTTGCGAGACGAGTCGCCATGTCGGTCAGGGCGGGACGAATGCTCGGCGCGTCCATCAGGTACAGCACCACCGGGTGAGGGCCGTCGTGCTCGGGGTGGAAGATGAACGTGGTCATCTCGCCCTCGGGGGTCGTGACCTCGATCTGTCGCTCGATCATGAGGGCGAGTGTGCCACGTCGCGCGCCCGGTCAGCGGCGGGGTCAGCTCCGCCGGAGCCGCTGGACGCGAAGCCCGGCGCGGACGGCGCGGTGAAGATCGGGTGCTCGACGGAGAACACGAACGACCCATCGCGGACGAGCGACCGGTGAACCTCGGCGAGCAACCTGTCCAGGCCGACCGGATAGCGCAGGGCGACCGGATAGCGCAGGGCGACCAGGTAGTGCAGGGTGACGGAGCTGCCCGCGAGATCGAAGGCCGCGGGCGCGAGATCGATGGTCTCGAGATCGTGCTGCCGATACACGATCCGTGTGTCGTCGGTGTCGGCGCGTGCTCGCTCCAGCATGCGTTCGGAGAGATCGACACCGACGGTAGTGGTGAGGCGAGCGACGTGGTGCTCGTCGAGGCGGCTCGGTCCTCTTCGTGCGGGGTCGAACGTAGGCTCGACCCATGACCGCGCTCACGGCTGCGCCGCCGATCGAACCCCCGCAGCACCCCATCGGGCGGCGCTGCACCACGGTGCTCGATGCGCAGCGTGAGGGGCGCTCGCTCGACGTCGACGTGTGGTACCCGGCCGCCACGAGTGACGGACCGGCGTCGGTGTACGAACTGTTTCCCGGGGTGTCGTTCCGCGCCGCGGCAGCGCAGCACGAGCCGCCTCCTGCCGCGGGCCGCTACCCGCTGGTGCTGTTCTCCCACGGGCGCACCGGCATGCGGTTCAGCTACTCGCTGCTCTGCGAGGCGCTCGCCGCCCGCGGGTCGATCGTCGTGTCAGCCGATCATCCTGGTGATGTCCTCACCGACTGGCTCCTCGGCAGCTTCGTCGACGACCGCACGAACGAGATGAGCCGGGTCGCCGATGCCCATGCGCTGCTGGCGGTGTTGCAGCCCGGTGGCGCCGCGCTGCCGGCAGCGTTGCTCGCCGCGATCGACCACGCCCGCATCGCCCTCGTGGGCCACTCGTACGGGGCATACACGGCACTGGCAACCGCGGCGGGGGTCAGGGGCGTACCCGCGCACGACCGAGTCGGCGCCGTCGTCTGCCTCCAGCCGTACACCCGCTCGATGAGTGACGGAGCACTCGGGCGGGTCACGGCGCCGACGCTGCTCGTCGTGTCCGAGTTGGACACCACCACGCCGGCATCCACCGACGCCGACCGGCCGTGGGCACTGGTGCGCGGCCTGCCCACCTGGCGGGTCGATCTGGCCGGCGCAGCCCACCAGGCGTCCACCGACATGGGCTTGTACACCGAGCTCGCCCGAGACGTACCGGGGCTGCCCGAACCGGTGCGCCAGTACCTTGAGTTCACCGCTGCCGGTGCGGTCGGACCAGGTCTGCGGCCGTGGCGCGAACTGCTGGGCGCACAGGTCCGCGCGGTGTGGGCGTTTTTGCAGGTCGCCCTCGACATCGACGCGGCCGCCGGATCCGCAGCGGCGCGACTGCTCGCCGCCGAGCCGGGCGTGACGCTGCAGATTCGCTGACCGGGCCGGGCGAACGAGCGCGGCGTGGTGGGCTACGGTGAGCCGGATCAGAGCGGGTGGCGTGCATACCGACGGGCACGACGACGACCGGCCCGGTGACGGCCGGCCCGGCGACGGCCGTGTCGGTGACGACCGGCCCGGCGACGACCCGCCCGGTGACGGCCTGTCGGCCAGGACGCATCAGGCGCTCGCTGCCGCGCTCGCCGCGGTCGTCGTACTGATCACCGCGCGAGCAGATCCGATGCTGTCCGCGGACTCGATCACCTATCTGGCTGTGGGCGATCACCTCCGCCGCCTCGACGGGTTCACCGACTTCACCGGTGAGCCCCTGACGATCTTCGGCCCGGTGTACCCGCTGCTGCTCGCGGTCGGTGGCCGAAGCCTGGTCTGGGCGTCGGTGGTCGGCGCGGCCGCAGCGGCCGCCGCCTCGTGGTTCTTCACCGGGCTGTTGCGCCTGCGCGTCCGATGGCAGTGGGCAGTTGTCGGTTCGTTGGTGTTCGTGCTGTCACAGTCGCTGCTCCGGGTCGAGGCCACGGTGTGGAGCGAGACCCCGTACTTCGCCGTGGCGTTGGCGATGCTGTACGTCATCGCCGTCGCACCGGTGACGATGCCGCGCGCGGCGGCGGCGGGTGCATTGGCGGGGCTGAGCTTCTTGACGAGATACGCCGGCGCCGGTCTGGTGATCACGGGGGTGGTGATGGTCGTGGTGGCGACGTGGCCAACCGGCCGGCGGCAGACGCTACGTGCCTCGGGAGCCTTCATCGGCGTCGCCGCAGGCCTCGTGTCGACGTGGGCGTTACGGAACATCATCCTCACGGGCCGGCCGCTCGGCCCTCGCTTCGAGGGCGGCGCAACGGACTCGGTCATGTTGCTCGTTCGCCGGTCGGCCTGGGCGATCGGCAAGGTCGTGGTCGACGTGGATTCGTCGTCGACGACGACCAACATCGTCGGATACACCGTGATGTGTGCCCTCCTTGTCGGCGCTGTGGCGATCCTGGCCAGACCGTCGGCGAACATCGCCGGCGCCGGGATGGCCGTCTTCGCGATCACGTCGATCTGTGTGCCGATGGCCGCTCGGGCGGTGACCGGCAACGACATCGAGTCACGGGTGATGTCGCCGACCTTGATCCCGATCGTCTACTTCTCCGTCGTCGCCATGTGCAGTGCGGTCGGCGCCAACGGTGCTGTCGGCGCCTCCAGCATGGTCGGGGCCGGTCGGCTCGCCGCTCGTCGATCCGTGCTGTCGTTCGGGTTCCTCGCCGCGAGCGCGGTGTGGTGTCTCCAGGGTGTTGTGATGATCGTCGAGTTCCCGGATCGCCTGGCCGGATCGGCAGCGTCGATCGAGCAGTTTTCGCCGCAGCTCTACGGACTGGTGGATGAGTTGCCCGACGACGCGAACGTCCTCACGAACAACCCCCAACGGGTGTGGTGGCACACCGGTCACGAGCCGACCCTGTTCGCGTTCACCCGGCCGCGTGCGGGCAACAGCCACTATCCGCTGTCGCCGGCGCAGACCGTTCGTGAGATCTGCGCCGGCGAGACGTACCTCGCGTGGTTCCCCGGCCTCGTCAACGCCGGAGGCGCCACGCCGGGCGAACTGCGCCCCGATCTCCTCGAAGCGGCATCGCTGTCCTCCATCGCCCGGGTTCCGGGTGGTGAGCTTTTCGCGCTCTCCGTTCGAGACCCAGCAGCGTGTTCCGCACCATGACGAACGAACAGGCCCCAGCGCCCGGCCACCGATGAGGATGAGCGCGCACGGGTCGCGCCGGAACCCATCGCAACGGGTGAGACCCGGCCGCCGATGAGGATGAGCGCGCACGGGTCGCGCTGGAACTCATCGCAACGGGTGAGACCCGGCCACCGATGAGGATGAGCGCGCACGGGTCGCGCTGGAACTCATCGCAACGGGTGAGACCCGGCCACCGATGAGGATGAGCGCGCACGGGTCGCGCCGGAACTCATCGCAACGGGTGAGACCCGGCCACCGATAGCTGCCCGGCCCGGGCTGACGCTCGGAGCAGCGGTCGCGCAAGTAGCTTCGCTCCGTGCGTCGAGTCCCTGTCGTGGCCGCTGTGGTGCTGGCCCTCATCGCTGCGTCGTGTTCCAGTTCGTCCGGCGTGTCGTCGGTGGAGGCCAACGAGTCGGACCAGGCGATCACCGACCCGGCGGCGACGGATCCCGACCATTCCGGGCCGGCGTCCAGCGACCCGGGCGGCAGCGACCCGGGTACGACCGACCCGGGTACGACCGACCCGGGTACGACCGACCCGGCCGGGAGTGCCGGCGCCGGCACCCTCGACTGGAGTTCCTGCGACGACGCACCGGTGGTGGGCGCCGAACTCGAGTGCTCGACCCTGGCGGTCCCACTCGACTACGAACAGCCCGACGGCGAGATGATCGACATCGCCGTCGCTCGAGCGGTGGCCGGCAAACCCGACGAACGCATCGGTTCGCTGGTGTTCAACCCTGGCGGCCCCGGCGGGTCGGGCATCGACTTGCTGACCTCGATTGCGCTCGTCGTGCCGACCGAGATCTCCGACCGCTTCGATCTGGTCGGGTTCGACCCACGCGGCGTGGGTGCGAGCACGGCGGTCGACTGCGAGATCGAGATCGACGACAACATCACACTGCTGCCGGC
>CAVPET010000014.1:0-61695 GCA_963703525.1 Ilumatobacteraceae bacterium
CCACTACCAGATCACCGGCGACACCGTTGCAGCGGGCACTCGCTCGACTGGTCGGACTCCTCGCGATCGTCGCCGCCGTCTTCTGCGTGGCGGTGATGGCAGCCGAACTCGCGAGGGGCCGCGGCTGGGGCAACGCCATCATCGCCGGCGTCAGCCTCGCCATCGCCGCGATACCCGAGGAGTTCTCGATGGTCTACGGGCTCTACATGGCGCTCGGTGCGTGGCGGCTCGCCAAGGACGATGCACTCGTTCGCCGGCTCCCCGGTGTCGAGACTCTCGGATCGACCACCGTCATCTGTACCGACAAGACCGGCACCCTCACACGAGGCGAACTCAGTGTCGCCACGACGGTCACGAGCGACGGCAGTCGCCACGACGGCGGTGACCTCACCGCGCCGCAACGGGCGCTGCTCGAAGCAGCGGTCCTCGCGTGTGAGCCAGACCCGTACGATCCGCTTGACATCGCGATCGTCGCGCATGCGCGGCAGTTCGGGGTCGACGTCGACGCGCTCCACGCCGGCGAGCTCGTTGCCGACTGGCCCTTCGACCCAGACGCCAAGTACCTCACCCATGTCTGGCGCCTCGCCGACGGCGCCGTGCGGACGGCGGCGAAGGGTTCGATCGAGGGAATCCTCGGCCGCTCCCACCCCGACGCCACTGTCGCCGAGACGGCACGCACGATGCACGACGAGCTCGGCGACGACGGGATGCGGATCATCGGGATCGCCGAAGCCCGGCCCGACGGCCCCACGGGCGACCGTGAGCTCGACGAAGCCGCACTCACCTTCCTCGGGCTCGTCGCCTTCTCCGACCCGATCCGCGAGGGTGTCGAGGAGGCCCTCGAACAGTGCCGGAGCGCCGGCATCAGGGTGATCATGATCACGGGTGACCATCCCGCGACCGCCCATGCCGTCGCCGAGGGGTTGCGGCTGCCCCATGAAGGCATCGACGGCGACGTCATCGCGACAGGTGACGACTTGGACCACGCCTCCCCCGACGAGTTCGACGCGCTCGCGGCGAGCGCGAACGTGTTCGCGCGAGCCCGCCCCGAGCACAAACACCGACTCGTCGAGTCACTCCGTCGCCAGGGCGAGGTGGTCGCCATGACCGGCGACGGAACCAACGACGCTCCGGCGCTCCGGGCTGCCGACATCGGCGTCGCGATGGGCAGACGCGGCACCGAGGTCGCTCGCGAAGCAGGGACCATCGTCCTGCTCGACGACAACTTCAACACCATCGTCACCGCCGTCCGCAACGGTCGGCGCATTTACGACAACCTCACCAGCGCGTTCGGGTACCTCATCGCCTTCCACCCGCCACTGATGATCGCCGCACTCCTCGTTCCACTGCTCGGCAAGCCGCTCCTGCTGCTCCCGATACAGCTCATCCTCCTCGAACTCCTCCTGCACCCCATCGTCTCGCTGGTGTTCCAGGCCGATCCCGCCGACCCGGACGTGATGCAACGACCGCCACGCACCGCCGCCAGTGGCCTCAGCGCGGTGGCGCTCTGGCGCCCGTACGCCGTCGGTGTCACGCTGGCCGCGGGGATCGTCGCGGCCTACCTCGTCGTGCTGGAACGCGGCTGGCCGGTCGAGCAGGCCCGTGGATTCGGATTCTCCATACTCCTCGCGAGTCAGCCGCTGCTCCTCGCCGTGGAACGCTCGCCCAGAGCGCCTGTGTGGCGCACCGGCCTGCAACCGACCCGGGAGTTCATTGGCGCCGTCGTGGTGATCGTGGCGACCATCGTCATCGGCATCTACGTCGCACCGGTCGCCGACCTCCTGCAGGTCAGCCCCTTCCCGGCCGCGGCGTGGTCGGCAGTCGTCGCCATCGCCGGCTGCGCCACCCTGTGGTCCGAACCCTTCAAGCGTGGGCCCGCCGTCTGACGTCGCGCGCCCGACAGCAGCGAGACCGGTGGTCAGTCGGCAGCGACGATGGTGACGCCGGCAGCCCGACCGGCAGCAGCAAGGTCGCTGTCGAGCGTGGCCAGCGGCAACCCGAGACGTTGGGCGAGGTCCAGATAGCAGGCGTCGTACGCGCTGAGCCCGTGGTGGCGGGCGAGTCCCAGCACGCTGATCAGGTCGGTCCCGTCGAGGTCGACACGGATCGGCAGCTGTTCGAGCAGGCCCACGAAACGTGTTGCCTGCGCCTCGCTGAGCCGGCCACGCCGCTCGGCGACGAGCAGGACGTTGGCCACCTTGAGCCGCCACAGCGATGGGACCAACGCGTCGTCGTCGCGCAGCTGATCGAGCACCGCGTCGGCTGACGGATTCGCCTCGTCCTCGAAGCACCACGCCATCGTCACGGAGGTGTCGACGACGATGGTCATCAGCGACGACCCTCAGCGATCATCGCGCGGACCGAGGACCGCCCGCGGCGCGTCCCGTGCCGTCCGGCACGTATGGCGGCGATCACCTCGTCGGGCTCGGCCGTTCGGGGCGCGGCCGGCACGAGACGCGCCACTTCACGCCCGTGCCGTGTGATGGTCACAGTCTTGCCGCGCTCCACCTCGTCGAGCAGGCGCGCGAGATGTGTCTTGGCCTGATAGGCGCCAATCCTGGTCATCGATTCAGACTAGTCGGCAACTGGTCGAGATGACGGCCCGTGTCGTCTCGTCGCGCCCGGCGAGTTGACAACGACATTGACTTGACAGCGATATTAGGCACCCCTATCATCATGGGTAATGGGAGCAGCACTACTCATCACATTGCGCGAAGGCCTGGAGATCTCCTTGGTCATCGCGATCATCGCGGCATACCTCGTCAAGACCGGACGACCGCAGTACCTGCGCGCGATGTGGGCCGGGGTGGCTGCCGCGACACTGTTGAGCCTCGCCACCGGCGTCGTGTTCAACGTGGTCATCGGTGAGTTCGAGGGCAAGTGGGAGCAAGCGATCGAAGGCGCCTTGGCGTTCCTCGCGGTCGGCGTGCTCACGTGGATGATCTTCTGGATGCGACGGAACTCCAAGAACATCTCCGGCGAGCTGCACGGCAAGATCGACGACGCACTGGCCAAGTCGGCACTGTCGCTCTCGTTCATCGCGTTCATCGCCGTCGCCCGGGAGGGATTCGAGACGGTGCTGTTCCTCCTCGGCGCAGAGACCGGGTCGAGTTCGGGCGCGGAGGTCGTCGTCGGCGGGCTCATCGGTCTCGCGATCGCCGCTCTCATCGGCATCGGTTTCTACACCGGCAGCGCACGCGTCGATCTGCGTCAGTTCTTCCAGGTCACCGGCATGCTCCTCATCCTGTTCGCTGCCGGCTTGTTCGCGAAGGGCCTGCACGAGTTCCGCGAACTGTTCGAGATCGAGAGCTCTGTCGTGGCCGACACCGTCTGGACGGTTACCTCGGGGCCGTTCGCCGAGGGATCGACGCTGCACGACTTCCTGAAAGGGCTGTTCGGCTGGAGCCCAACTCCCGAACGGATCCGCGTCGTCGGATACTTCGCCTACCTGATCCCGGTCACCTGGCTGTTCTTCCGGGGCGGATCACTCCCGGAGACCACGACCGCCACCGACGAGGGGCAGGCCGCCTTCGACGACCGCACGTCAGCCGGGCGGACTCCCACGTCGGCCTGATCGCCCCGGGCTCCGCCGCCGTCGGGTGATTCGGCGCCGGGGTCGGGCTGGTCGAGACTCGGCCTGCTTGACTGTCGCCATGAGCGCCTTGACCGAATCGGTTCGTTTCGAGACAGAGGGCGACGTCGCCCTGATCATCATCGACAACCCGCCGGTGAACGCGCTGAGTTGGCACGTGCGCCAGGGGTTGTTCGACGGCATGAGCAAGGCGATCGAAGAGGGAGCGAAGGCGATCGTCGTGATCTGCGACGGCCGCACCTTCATCGCCGGCGCCGACATCAGCGAGTTCGGTGAACCACCACCCGCGGGAGCTCACCGCCCCGGCCTCACCGAGACGCAGGCGGCGATGGAGGACGCGGCCGTCCCTGTGATCGCCGCGATCCACGGCACCGCGCTCGGCGGTGGTCTCGAGGTCGCGTTGTGCGCGCACTACCGGGTCGCGCTCGCATCGGCGAAGTTCGGCCTGCCCGAGGTGAACCTGGGCCTGCTCCCGGGCGCCGGCGGCACGCAGCGCCTACCACGTCTCACCGGTGTCCCCAAGGCGTTGGAGATGCTGACCTCCGGCCGACACATCGGCACGGCCGAGGCGTTGGAGTGCGGCCTCATCGACGAGGTGGTCGACGAGGTGGTCGACGAGATGACCGACGAGGTGGTCGACGAGATGACCGGCGAGATGGTCGACGGTGATCTCGCCGCGCTGCGCTCGGCCGCCGTGGCATTTGCCGAGCGGGCCGTGGCCGAGCACATGCCGTTGACACGGGTGCGCGATCGCAACGACAAGGTCGAAGCCGCCAGGGGCGACGACGCTCTGTTCGCCGACTTCCGCGCCTCGATCGCCCGCAAGACCCGTGGCTTCGTGGCGCCCGAGTACAACATCCGCTGCATCGAGGCCGCCGCGAACCTTCCCTTCGAGGAGGGGCTGAAGGTGGAGGGCCATCTCTTCATGGAGCTGATGACGGGCCCGCAGTCGGCGGCCCAGCGCTACTACTTCTTCGCCGAACGTGCGGCGAACAAGATCCCCGACATTCCGAGAAGCACACCGTCGCTCGACATCCGCACGTGCGGCGTCCTCGGCGCCGGAACGATGGGTGGTGGCATCGCGATGAACTTCGTCAACGTGGGCATTCCCGTCACCATCGTCGAACGCGATCGAGAATCGCTCGATCGGGGCCTCGCCGTCATTCGCAAGAACTACGAGCGGTCGGCGACGCGGGGTTCGATCCCTCCACACGCCGTCGACGAGCGGATGGCGCTGATCACCGGGTCGACCGACAAGGCCGACTTCGCCCACTGCGACATCGTGATCGAAGCCGTTTTCGAGGACATGGCACTCAAGCAGTCGATCTTCCGTGAGCTCGACCAGGTGTGCAAGCCCGACGCCCTGCTCGCGACGAACACGTCAGCGCTCGACGTCAATGCCATCGCGGCGGTCACCGCTCGCCCGCAGAACGTGATCGGTATGCACTTCTTCTCCCCGGCCAACGTCATGAAACTGATCGAGGTCGTGCGGGGCGAGCAGTCATCCGACACCGTCGTGGCGACGGCGATGGCGGTGGCCAAGCGCATCGGCAAGATCGCCGTGCCGGTCGGTGTCTGCAACGGCTTCGTCGGCAACCGGATGCTGTTCATGCGCGGCGCCGAGGCCGAACGCATGCTGCTCGAGGGCGCCACACCTGCCCAGGTCGACCGGGTGCTGTTCGACTTCGGTTTCCCGATGGGTCCGTTCGCCATGACCGACCTCGCCGGCCTCGACATCGGATGGAAGCAGGACACATCGTCGAGTTCGACCATCCGTGAAGTGCTGTGCGAGAACGGCCGCCGCGGTCAGAAGAACGGTCGTGGCTATTACGCCTACGACCCGGACACCCGTGCGTCCGCCCCTGACCCCGAAGTCGAGCAGCTGATCAAGGGCTTCGCTGTCGGCAAAGGCGTCGAGCAACGCGAGGTGACCGACCAGGAGGTGCTGGAGCGTTGTCTCTATCCGATGATCAACGAAGGCGCGAAGATCCTCGAGGAAGCCATCGCGATCCGCGGCAGCGACATCGACGTGATCTGGGTCAACGGCTACGGTTGGCCGGTTTATCGGGGTGGCCCCATGTACTGGGCCGACTCGGTCGGCCTGGCCCGGATCGTCGACAAGATCAAGGGATACGACGAATCGCTCGGCGGCCGCCACTGGCAGCTGTCCCCATTGCTGGCGTCGCTGGCCGACACGGGCGGCCGGCTCCGGACCTTCGCGCGATGATCATCTCGAACTGATCATCTCGAACTGATCAATTCTCCGGCTGGTCGGACCCGAGGTGGTCCGGGGAGTGGATAGCGTCAAGCTGTCGTGGATGTTGTCGTGATTCGTTCGGTGTGGCGGTGTCCGCCGCGGTGACCGCCGAGTCTCGAACACCCACTCCGACACCACACGAGGTGGTTGCCGGTTGGTGCGGGCCTGCGCCCGCCTTCGGTGTACGGGAGTTGGCCGCCGCGGCGCACCGCATACGTGAACGCGCCGCTGTCGTCGTCGACCCGGCGACCGGACGGCTCGGTGTGGCCACCGGTGGCTCGCTCGTCGACACGGCGTCGCCCGAGGCGTGGCCGGTGACCGCGATCCTGCCGCCGATGTACCCCGAGTGGCTCGGCGATCGCAGCTTCACCGAGATCCATGGCACGCGGTTCCCCTACGTGACCGGTGAGATGGCCAACGGGATCGCGACGACCCGCCTCGTCATCGAGATGGCGAACCACGGCTGCCTCGGATTCTTCGGAGCTGCCGGCCTCAGCAGAGAACGGATCGCCGTGGCCCTCGACGAGCTCGTCGGCGCGTTGGGGCACACGGGAGCGCCGTGGGGATGCAACCTCATCCACTCGCCCAACGAGCCGGCGCTCGAAGAGGCCGTTGCCCAGCTGTACATCGAACGTGGCGTGCGCAAGGTGTCAGCCGCCGCGTTCATGTCGCTCACCCCGGCCGTCGTCCGGTATGCCTACAGCGGGGTGTCTCGGGATGCGCACGGCATCGTGCATCGCCCGAACATGGTCTTCGCGAAGATCTCCCGCCCGGAGGTCGCTCGCCATTTCATGAACCCCGCGCCGCCACGGATGCTCGACACCCTGGTCGCCGAGGGCAAACTGACCGCTCGGGAGGCCGAACTCGGCGCCACGCTGCCGGTTGCCGAGGACTTCACGATCGAGAGTGACAGCGGCGGCCATACCGACAACCGCCCACTTGCCCCGTTGTTCTCCGCCATCCAGGCCGTCCGTGACGAGGTCGTGGCCGAGCGCGGTTACGCGCGACCGATCCGCCTCGGCGCGGCCGGAGGTATCGGAACGCCGCAGGCGGTCGCGGCAGCGTTCGCGCTGGGCGCGGCGTACGTGCTGACAGGCTCGATCAACCAGGCGTGCATCGAGTCGGGGCTGTCGGCTGATGGGAAGCAGATGCTCGCCCGGGCCGACATCGCCGACGTGATGATGGCCCCGGCCGCCGACATGTTCGAGCTCGGCGTCGAGCTCCAGGTGCTCAAGCGCGGCACGATGTTCGCCCCCCGGGCGAAGAAGCTCTACGAGCTCTATCGGACCTACCCGTCGATCGAGTCACTGCCCCCCGAGGACCTGCGTGAACTGGAGACGAAGGTTCTCGGGATGACCGTCGCCGACTGCTGGGCGGCAACCCGCGAGTTCTGGACCGAGCGCGACCCGGGCCAGGTCGTGAAGGCCAGGGCCGACCCGCACCACAAGATGGCGCTGACGTTTCGGACGTATCTGGGGCTGTCGAGCAGGTGGTCGATCGACGGGAACCGCGATCGGCGGATGGACTACCAGATCTGGTGTGGCCCGGCGATGGGTGCGTTCAACGCGTGGACAGCCGGAACCTTTCTCGCCGAGCCCGAGCATCGTTCGGTGGCCCAGGTCGCCATGAATCTGCTCGAAGGCGCAGCCGTGCTGACACGGGCCCACCAGCTGCGCACCTACGGTGTCGCGGTACCACCGGAGGCATTCGACTACCGCCCCCGGCCATTGCAATCGGCCACCCGACCCGCCATGAGGACCCCCCGATGACGACAAGCCAGGACACACGACCGACGATCGCCGTCGTCGGGGTATCGGCACTGTTCCCGGGATCGATCGATTCGACCGGCTTCTGGAACGATATTCTCGCCGGCGCCGATCGGATGACCGACGTGCCGCCGAGTCACTGGCTCATCGAGGACCACTACGACGCCGACATGTCGGCTCCCGACAAGACCTACGCCAGACGCGGTGGATTCCTGGAAGCCGTCGATCTCGACGTGATGGGCTTCGGGATTCCGCCGAGCGTGGTCCCCTCGACCGACACGGCGCAACTGCTGGCGCTCATCGTGGCCCAACGGGTGCTCGACGACGCCACCCGCGGCCAGTTCGCCGACCTCGATCGCTCGCGCGTCTCGGTGATCCTCGGCGTCACGTCGGGCCAGGAGTTGTTCGGGGCGATGGCCAGCCGTATGAACCGCCCGATGTGGCTACAAGGGATGCGGCGGGCCGGCATCGCCGAGGACGTGGCGCTGGCCGCATGCGATGAGATCCTGAGCCTGCATCCCGAATGGACCGAGAGCACGTTCCCCGGCCTGCTCGGCAACGTGGTCGCCGGTCGGATCGCGAATCGCCTCGACCTCGGGGGCACCAACTGTGTGACCGACGCCGCGTGCGCATCGTCGTTCTCCGCGATGTCGATGGGTGTCAACGAGCTGTACCTCGGCGACAGCGACCTGGTGATCACGGGCGGTGTCGACACGATGAACGACATCTTCATGTACATGTGCTTTTCGAAGACGCCGGCACTCTCGAAGTCCGGGGACATCCGTCCGTTCTCCGATCAGGCGGACGGCACGATGCTCGGTGAAGGCATCGGCATGGTCGCGCTCAAGCGGCTCGAGGACGCCGAGCGCGACGGCAACAACATCTACTGCGTGCTCAACGGTGTCGGCTCCAGCTCGGATGGACGCTCCAAGAGCGTCTACGCACCGGTCTCGTCGGGGCAGGCCAGAGCACTCGACAACGCCTACGCCAAGGCGGGTTACGGCCCTGACACGGTCGAATTGGTGGAAGCGCACGGAACGGGAACGGTCGCCGGTGACGCCGCCGAGTTCGCCGGCCTCGAGATCGCGTTCAACGCCTCCGGCCGTGCCGACCGGCAATGGTGCGGGCTCGGCTCGGTGAAGAGCCAGATCGGGCACACCAAGGCGGCGGCGGGCGCCGCCGGACTCTTCAAGGTCGTGATGGCCCTCCACCACAAGGTGCTGCCCCAGACCGCGAAGATCGACCGGCCGAATCCGGAACTGGACCTCGAGAACTCACCGTTCCACCTCAACACCAGAACCCGCCCCTGGGTTCGTGGATCCCGTCACGAGCGACGCGGATCGGTGAGTTCGTTCGGTTTCGGCGGCTCGAACTTCCACGTCGCCCTCTCGGAGTACGTGGGCGACGGCGTGCGCGCCCCGCGCCTGCGAACCGACGACGTCGAACTCGTGGTGCTCACCGGAGCCGACGGCGGCGACGTCATCGGGCAGGCGCGGATGCACGCGGGCGCCGCTACGGTCGACGGTTACCTGACCTGGCTGGCACAGACGAGCCAGCGCGCGTACCGCAGCGCTGCGCCCGCGCGGCTGGCCATCGTCGCGAGGGACGAAGCCGACCTGCTGGCCAAGCTGGCACAGGCAATCAAGCATCTCGAGAACCACCCGGCAGCCGCGTTCTCGACGCCGACCGGCGTGCACTACGGCACGGGGGCGCACGCCGGCGATCTCGCCTTCGTGTTCCCCGGCCAGGGCAGCCAGTACCCGTACATGGGAGCAGCGCTGGCGATGAACTTCGGCACAGCGATGGCTGCATGGGACCTTGCCGCCGACCACGGCCGAGACGACATGTCGGTGCAGGACGTCGTGTTCCCGATCACCTCGTTCGAGGACGGCGCCGACGGCGCGCACCAGGCGCTGCTGACCGCGACGCAATGGGCGCAACCGGCCATCGGCACGACCAGTCTCGGCATGCTGGGCGTGCTGCGTGCGATCGGGCTCGAACCGGCCCACCTCGGCGGGCACAGTTTCGGCGAGATCACCGCCCTCCACGCGGCAGGGGTGCTGTCCGCAACCGACATGATCCGCGTCGCGCAACGCCGCGGCGACCTCATGGCCGAGGCCGCTCAGACCCCCGGGTCGATGACCGCCGTCAGCGGGTCGATCGAACAGGTACGAGCCCTCGTCGAACAGTCCGGCCTCGGCGTGGTCGTCGCCAACCACAACAGTCACACCCAGGTCGTGCTGTCGGGCCGAACGCCGGCCATCGAGCGCGTCGAAGCGCTCCTCGGCGACGAAGGCCTCGCGGCACGACGCCTCCCCGTGGCCACCGCGTTCCATTCCGATGTGGTCGGCGCGGCGAGCGCGACGTTCTCCGACTTCCTCGGTGAGATCACGTTCAACCCCCCACTCGTTGCCGTATATGCCAACGAGACCGCACAGCCCTACTCGGCCGACAGCGCCGCGATGCGGGTCCAGCTCGGCCGACAGCTCGCCCAGCCGGTTCGCTTCGTCGAGATGATCGAGGCGATGTACGACAGCGGCGCGCGCACCTTCGTCGAAGTCGGGCCCTCGAACGTCCTCACCGGCCTCGTCAACAAGATCCTGCACGGCCGTGACCACCGGGCGATTCCGCTCGACAACAAGTCCACCGACGGCCTGGCCGCCTTTCTCGGCGGGATCGGTCAGCTCGCGGCTGCCGGTGTCGCCATGGATCTCGATGCCCTCTGGAGCGAATACGCAGACATGAAGAACCCACACGAAATCGACAAGCCGGCTCTGACCATCGCCATCGACGGCGCCAACTATGCGAGCCCGTACCCGCCTCATGACCTGACCGAACTCCTCGGTCCCAACACCGTTGCGCCGGACATCGCGCCCGTGCCGGCGACCCCGCCTGCTTCAACGGCTGCATCTCGTCCGCCCGCCGCGTCTGCCACGGCCCGAGCCGAACCGATTGCCGAACCGATTGCCGAACCGATTGCCCATCCGATTGCCGATCCGATGGTCGCGTCGATCGGCCCACCGGCCGGGGTGCTGGCCGCCTACCAGACGGCCCAACAGCAAACCGCCGAGGCCCACACGGCGTATCTGAACTCGATGGCACAGGCGCACAGCGCATTCCTCGACGCAGCACAACACGGCATCGAGGTGCTCGGTCAGCTCGCAGGAATCAGCGCACCACCTGCCTCGCAGCGAACAGCGCCGGCCGTCACGAACCCCGCCGTTGCTGCCCCGGCTGTGACAGTCCCCACCATGGCGGGCCCCACGGCCGCCGCCCCCGGCCCCGCGGCGCCGGCGCCCGTTGTCCCCGCTCCCGTTCCGGCTGCACCCGTCGTTCCCGCACGAATGGCACCCGCTCCAACAGTCGCATCGCCGGTTGGGCCGTCGGCCGATGCCCTGATGCCGTTGCTGCTCAGCGTCGTGTCGGACCGCACCGGATACCCCTCCGAGATGCTCACCGCCGACATGGAACTCGAGGCCGACCTGGGAATCGACTCGATCAAACGCGTCGAGATCCTCAGCGCCATGCAGGACCTCGTACCCGAACTCCCCGACGTCGACCTCTCCGTACTGGCCGGCCTCGCCACACTCGGCCAGATCGTCGACTACATGGCCGACCAGCCCGCCACCGGCCGCCACCCAGCCCGCCACCCCGGCCGCCGGGACGGGCGTGGGGGCCGGGCCGTCGGCCGATGCCCTGATGCCGTTGCTGCTCAGCGTCGTGTCGGACCGCACCGGATACCCCTCCGAGATGCTCACCGCCGACATGGAACTCGAGGCCGACCTGGGAATCGACTCGATCAAACGCGTCGAGATCCTCAGCGCCATGCAGGACCTCGTACCCGAACTCCCCGACGTCGACCTCTCCGTACTGGCCGGCCTCGCCACACTCGGCCAGATCGTCGACTACATGGCCGACTGCACGGCCGACTGCACGGCCGACTACACGGTCGGCCGGCCCGGGCACACCGACCTTCAGGCGCCGACCACGCGACCCACCTGGAATGCGCTGTTCGACGCCCCGAGAACCTCACCCGGCGCCACCGGGTTCGGACGCTTCGTTCTGGCGGCGGTGCCGACACCGGCGACGGGGGCCACGACGAATGGCCTGTACGACGGCAGGATCGTGGTGACCGACGACGGCGACGGCGTGGGCGCGGCACTCGTCGCGAAGTTGACCCTGAGCGGCGTCGACGTCGCGCTCGCTGCGTCGGTTCCGGGGGCCGACTGTGCAGGTGTCATCTTCCTTGCCGGCCTGCGCGACGTCGTCGATGTCGATCAGGCCGTCGGCGTGAACCGCGAAGCCTTCGACGCGGCGAAGGCGTTCGCCGGCTCGGGGGCATGCGGTGGATTGTTCGTCACCGTCTCCGACCTGGGTGGTCGATTCGGCTGCGACGGCAGCGACGAGATCCGTGTCTGGGAGAGCGGCGTGACCGGGCTCGCCCGGACAGCCGCGATCGAATGGCCGGCCACGAGTGTGAGAGCGATCGACATCGAACGAGGTGCTCGCACCCCCGATGAGATCGCCGGCGCCATTGCCGACGAGTTGGTCCGGGGTGGGGCCGAACTCGAAGTCGGGCTCGGCGCCGACGGCATCCGGGTCACCCTGCAGAGCGTCGCTGTCGATGTCGCCGTCGATGTCGCCGTCGATGTCGCCGCGGATGTCGACGGCGGGCATGGATCGCTGCCGATCGGCCCCGTTGATGTCATCGTGGTCTCGGGCGGCGCCCGCGGCATCACCGCTTCGACCATGATCGAGTTGGCTCGCCAGTCGAAATCGACCTTCGTGCTGCTCGGGCGATCACAGCTCGTCGACGAGCCGGATGCCTATCGCGACGCGCCCGACGGTACGACGTTGTCACAGATCGTCCTCGACGAAGCCTTCGACGCCGGGCGCCAGTTGTCTCCGGTGGCGCTCGGTAAGCTCGTCGGCGGCATTCTCGCCAACCGCGAGATCCGCAACACGATCTCATCCGTCGAGCAGGCAGGTGGACGAGCCCGGTATCTCACCGTCGACATCACCGACGCGCGAGCTGTGTGCGACGCGCTCGCCCTGGTCCGAGCCGAGTTCGGTGCGGTCACCGGCCTCGTGCACGGCGCCGGAGTGCTGGCCGACAAGCTGATCGCGGACAAGACCGCGGAGCAGTTCGATGCCGTGTTCGACACCAAGGTCGCCGGCCTTCGGAACCTCCTGTCGGCCACCGACGGCGATGCGCTGAAACTGATCTGTCTGTTCTCCTCGGTCGCCGCGCGCACCGGCAACGCCGGCCAGGTCGACTATGCGATGGCCAACGAGATACTCAACAAGGTCGCCGTGCGCGAACACACGCGCCGCGGCGCCGGGTGCGTCGTCAAGTCGCTCGGTTGGGGCCCGTGGGCCGGCGGCATGGTGGGCCCGGACCTGAAGGCCCGCTTCGAAGCGATGGGCGTCGAACTCATCGCGCCTGACGTCGGCGCTCGGATGCTGCTCGACGAGATCGCCTGCAATCAGACCGACGCGGTCGAGGTTGTGCTCGGTGGGGGTGTGTTGCCTCAGCTCGGCGTTCATGCGTCGGCTGAACGAGTCGACGCATGACGCGGGACACGACGCGAGAAGGGGTGTGAGCACGTTCTCGCCGATTGCGATCGTCGGACGAGCATGTGTGCTACCGGGCGCGTCCTCACCGGAGGAGTTGTGGGATGAGGTCGTGGCCGGTCACGACCTCATCACCTCTGTTCCCGAAGACCGTTGGGGAGTCGCATCGTCCGACGTGCTGTGTGACGGAAGCGACGACAGCGCCGATCGGACGTGGACCGACCGGGGTGGGTACGTACGTGGCTTCGACGCCACGTTCGATCCGGAGGGATTCGCGCTCGCAGCCGACGAGGTGCGTGAGCTCGACCCCGTCTTCCGGTGGACGTTGCACACGGCTCGCGAGGCGCTCCGCGACGCCGGCTACGCGGACGTCGACCCGGCCCGGTTCGGCGCCGTCTTCGGCAATCTGTCGTTTCCATCTGCGGGGATGGCGGCATTCGCCGAGGCGGTCTCGCTCGAGAGCATCGCCGGGTACGAGGCAGGCGACCCCGGCGCTGCGGGCATCGACCGCGCCGGCGCCCGCAACCGGTTCACCTCGGGGCTGCCGGCGCTGCTGCTCGAACGCGCGCTCGGGCTGGGCGCCGGTGCGTTCGCGCTCGACGCAGCGTGCGCGAGCAGTCTCTACGCGATCAAGCTGGCGTGCGACCGCCTCCACGATGGAACCGCGGAGCTGATGTTGGCCGGCGCGGTGAACTGCGCCGACGACCTGTTCATCCATCTCGGGTTCACGGCGCTCCAGGCCCTCAGCCGAACGGGACGGTCGCGTCCGTTCCACCCCGATGCCGACGGGCTCGTTCCGGCCGAAGGCTGTTGCTTCGTCGCCCTGCGGCGTCTCGGCGACGCCGTCCGCGATGGCGATCCCATCCACGGCATCATTCGCGGCGTCGGGCTCTCCAACGACGGGCGGGGGCGAGGCGTGCTCGTTCCCTCGATCGCGGGACAGAGCCTCGCCATGTCGCAGGCATTCGACCTCGCCGGTCTCGAACCGACGGACGTCTCACTGCTCGAATGCCACGCCACCGGAACCCAGGTCGGTGATGCGACCGAGATCCGCTCGACCGCAGCCGTCTACGGAGATTGCGTCGACCTCCCGATCGGATCGCTCAAGTCGAACATCGGACACCTGATCACGGCGGCGGGTGTCGCGGGGCTGATCAAGGTCATCGAGGCAATGCGCCACGAGGTCCGCCCGCCGACACTGCACACCGACGCGTCGTTGGATGTCATCGCCGACTCTCCGTTGCGCGTCCTCGACAAGGCCGAGGTGTGGGATCGCTCGACGACCTCCGATGGCATCCTGCGCGCCGGTGTGTCGGCGTTCGGGTTCGGTGGCAACAACGCCCACCTCCTCGTGGAGGAGCCTGGCTCCGCAGCCGCGTTGGTCGCGGCCGACCTGGTCGCGGCCGACCTGGATGCGCAGCGGCCGGTGGGCGAGGGGAGGGCGCCGACTCCGATCGCGATCGTCGGCATCGGTGTCGCCGCTGCCGCAGCCGTCGGCCGTCATGCGTTCACCGATGCGCTGATCGACGATGTCGCATGTCTCGACGGTTCCGGCGACGGCTCGATGCCCGACATCTCCCTGCGCTTGGCGGCACAGAGGTTTCCACCCAAGGATCTCCGGGCAGCCTTGAGTCAGCAGCTCGTGATGCTCGAGGTCGCCGACGAGGCGCTCGCCGATTCCGGGACGCTTCCGGCGGCGACGACCGGCATCTACGTCGGTATGGGTGCCGATCCACAGGCGGCTCGATACGGCGTGCGCTGGCGAATCGGCGCGCTCGTCGAACAGCGGATGCAGGAGCATCTCGAATCGAAGCCCGAATCGCCCCGCGGCTACCGCGACTACCGCGAGCACCCGAACGTTCCGGCCGAGTGGATCGACACCGCGCGTGACTCGATCGCACCGGTACTCGACGCGGCGGGCGTGCTGGGCACGATGCCGAATCTCGTGGCGAACCGGCTGAACAGCCAGTACGACATCGCCGGGCCGGGCTTCACCGTGAGCGCCGAGGAGCACAGCGGCCTCGACGCACTCGAGCTCGCCGTGCGTGCACTGCGCGTCGGCGAGCTCGACGCCGCCATGGTCGGCGCCGTCGACCTGTCGTGCGATCCGGTCCACCGCGTGGCGGGCGGGATGCTCTTGCCGGCCGATCGCCGGACACCCGGCGACGCCGCGGTCATGCTGGTGCTCAAGCGCTTGGACGACGCCGAACGCGACGGCAACACGGTGTACGCGGTCCTGTGCGACGGGCGTGTCGACGCAACTGGCCGCCGGATGGACCCGCACAGTGATCTGCGGCTCGGGTTGGGGGGCGAGGCGAGGAACCTCAACCACCTCTTCGGCCACGCTCATGCCGCATCGGGTCTCGTCCACGTGGCCGCTGCGGCGCTGCTCCTCCATCACCGAGTCGGTCTCGGTGACGTCCCACTGATCGCCTCGAACCCTGGAGCCGGCGCCGGGCTCGCCCACGGCGCAGGCCCGCGGACCGTGGCGGTCGAAATCCGCGCCATGGATGGCATCGCCCATCGCTCGGTTCTCCTCGCGGAGGCGAACGCTCACCGCGCCCCGAGCCGCGGCGACGCGTTCGGGCTGCACGTCTACTCGGGCACGACTTCGGTCCACGTGCTCGCCGACCTCGCCGCAGGTCGCGAATCCACCACCGGCCCGGCGCGGCTGGCGATCGTCGCCGCGAATGCCGAACAGCTGGCCGAACGGGCAGCCCGTGCGAGGCGACACGTCGAAAACGGGCATCCGCCCGGGTACGGCGTGCACTTCCGTCCCGCGCCGCCGGCCGGCGAGATGGCCTTCGTCTTCACCGGAGGGGGCGCCGCTTACCACGGCATGGGGGCCAGGCTGCTCCGGGCACTGCCCGAGATCCTCACGCCGACATCGGCAACGTTTCCGTGGGGTGAGGTTGCGGGGTGGGTTTTCGAGGCGGGCCACGAGCCGCAGCCGAACGATTACCTGTGGGGCGCCGCGCTGCTCAGCCAGGCACATGCTCACCTCACGCTGGAGATTCTCGGACTACGGCCCACCGCCGCGATCGGCTATTCGTCGGGTGAGACCAACTCACTGTTCGCGTTCGGCGTCTGGTCCGACATGGACGCCATGCGCCGCGAGATCGAACGCACCGGGATGATGGATCGTGAGCTCGCCGGCGAGTTCGCCGCCGTCGCGCGGGCGTGGGGCGTGGAGTCCGCCGACTGGGCGGTGTGGAACGTGCTCGCACCGGTCGGCGAGGTGCGCGAGGCGATCGCCGGTGAACCACGCGTGCATCTGATGATCGTCAACACCGGCCGGGACGTCGTGATCAGCGGCGAAGCCGCGGCGTGTGAACGAGTGGTCGACGCCCTCGGCCGCCGGCACTGCCGACCGGTCGGGTACAACCTCGCCTGCCACGTTCCCGAGTTGCGCGCCGAGTTTCACCAGACCTGGCTCGACGTGCACACGCGTCGCGTCACGCCCGTCGAGGGTGTCCGCTTCTACTCCAACGGCGCGGTCGGCTCGTACCCCGTCAGCGAGCACGCCTGCGCCGCGGCGATCACCGCGCAAGCCGAGACGACGATCGACTTTCCCGCCACGATCGAAGCAGCGTACGCCGACGGTGTTCGCGTCTTCGTCGAACACGGCCCCGGCGGGGCGTGCACCAACTTCATCCGTGAGATCCTGCGCGACCGGGACATCCTCGCGGTGCATCTCGACCGGCAGGACAACGAGGTCGAGCAGATCTTCGACGCCGCGGCAGCGCTCGTCGCGGCAGGTGTCGATGTCGACCATCTCGCGCTCACCGAGCGACTGAGTCGCCGTGAGTCGCCGGCCGCGGTCGACCCCGGCCCGATGGTGTCGTTTCCCGCTCACCCGGCAGCGATCAGGCTGCCTCCCCGCCCGAGCAATGCGATCCAGCGGATGGATCCGGCGCCGGCGCTGCCATCGGTCCTCGGCGACGTCCCGACGACACCTGTCCCGACGACGCCCGTCCCGACGACGCCCGTCCCGACCAGGCCCATCCCGACCAGGGCGGCGCAGACCGCACCAGCCGACGCTGCTGTCGGAGGTCGCCGCGACCCTCCGGCAGCAGCTGACTGCCGTGTCGGTGCTCCACGAGGGCTTCATCCGCCGGCACTCCGCGATCCACGAACAGTTCCTGGCAACCCGCCACCACGCGCTCGACCTGCTGACGCAGCAACCGGGCATCGGCGAGCGCGTGCCCGCGGTTCCGGCGCCAACGGTCCCGGCGCCGCGGTCCCGGCGCCCGCGGTCCCGGCGCCCGCGGTCCTGTGGGACAAGTCGCAGCTCGAGATTCATTCCTCGGGCCGGATCTCGGACCTGTTCGGCCCACAGTTCGAATCACAGGACGGGTACCGGCTCCAGTGCCGGATGCCGGAGCCGCCGCTGCTGCTCGCCGATCGGGTCATGGGCCTCGACGCCGAACCGTGCGTGCTCGGCAGGGGCACGATCTGGACGGAAACCGACGTGGAGCAAGGCGCCTGGTATCTGAACGACGGGTACATGCCCGCCGGCTTCATGATCGAGTCGGGCCAGGCCGATCTCATGCTCATCAGCTACATGGGCATCGACCTGCTCAACCAGGGGGAACGCTCGTACCGGCTGCTCGGGTGCACGTTGACCTATCACGGCGACCTCCCATCGGCCGGCGAGACCCTCGCGTACGAGATCCGCATCACCGGCCACGCCCGGCACGGCGACATCAGATTGTTCTTCTTCGAGTACGACTGCACGGTCCGCGGCGAGCAGCGCTTGACGGTGCGCGATGCCCAGGCCGGATTCTTCGGCACCGCCGAGCTCCAGGACGCGCTCGGCATTCTCTGGACGCCGGACGTCGGCCGCAGCGGGCTCGATCCGAGCGCCCGCGTCGACCCACCCGCCGTCGAGTGCGTGAAGTCGTCGTTCACCAATCGTGAGGTCGTCGCCTTCAGCGAGGGGCGGGTTCTCGACTGTTTCGGACCCGGCTTCGAATGGACCGAGACACACACCCGCACCCCGAAGATCCAGGCCGGCCGACAGCTCTTCATCGACGAGGTCACCGAGTTCGATCCCTCCGGGGGGCCGTGGGGCCGCGGCTTCATGCGCTGCGAAGCGGCCGTCGCCGACGACGCGTGGTACTTCGAGGGCCACTTCAAGAACGACCCGTGCATGCCCGGCAACTTCATGGTGGAGGCGTGCATCGAGGCGATGTCGTTCTACCTCGCGGCGCTCGGCCACACGACCCGTGTCGACGGTTGGCGCTTCCAGCCGTTGCCGGAGCAGCCGTTCGAGTTGAAGTGCCGCGGCGAGATCAACCCGCGGACCGAGCGCGTCGCCTATGAGCTCCACGTCGAGGAGATCCGGTCGGGTCCGCACCCGACGATCATCTGTGATGTCGTCGGCTTCGTCGATGGGCACGCCGCCTTCCACGCCCATCGCATCGGGGTCGAACTCGTCCCCGACTGGCCGCTGACGTCGATGCCCGAGCTCTGCCAGAGCGTCGTCGAGCCGGTCGACGTCGCGACCGACGGCGCCGGATTCCGCTTCGACCGCAAGGCGCTGATCTCGTGTGCCTGGGGGAAACCCTCGGAGGCGTTCGGCTCGATGTACGAGATGTTCGACGGCACGAGACGTGCGCCACGGCTGCCCGGCGAGCCGTACCACTTCATCAGCCGGGTCACGGAGATCACCGGCGACCTCGGCAGCCGCCAGGCGGGAATGGAGGTCGTCTGTGAGTACGACATACCCTCCGACGCCTGGTACTTCGACGTGAACGGCGCCGAGACCATGCCGTTCGCCATCCTGCTGGAAGCGGCACTGCAGCCATGTGGCTGGGTCGCCTCGGCCGTCGGCTCGGCCACCGGCGTCGACAGCGACGTACTGTTCCGCAACCTCGATGGCACCGGCATCGTGCACCGCGAACTCAGCCGTGCGGCGGGCACCCTGACGACGCGGGTGAGGCTCACGAGCTTGTCGCAGGCGAGTGGGATGATCGTCGAGGGCTTCGACGTCGAGAGCTCACTCGACGGCCGGGTGGTCTTCACGATGGACACCGTGTTCGGGTTCTTCCCTCCGGCCGCATTCGACAACCAGGTCGGTCTCGCCGTCACCGATCACGACCGGGCGCTGGTCGATCTGGCAGGCGGCGCGGGCATCGAGTTGGCCGCCCGGCCCGCGCGGTACTGCGCCGGTGACGCCCGACTCGCCGGCCCGATGCTCCTGATGCTCGACCGCGTGACGCACGTTGCGGGCGCCGGTGATGCAGGGCTCGGTGTCGTGCGCGGCGAGAAGCAGGTGGATGTCTCGGAGTGGTTCTTCAAGGCGCACTTCTTCCAGGATCCGGTACAACCCGGCTCGCTCGGCCTCGAGGCGATGTTGCAGCTGCTGCAGTTCTACATGCTCGACACGAACATGGATGCCGACGCGTGCGCCCCGGGCGCGGCGGTGCGTTTCGAGCCGTTGCTCCTCGATTCGCCGATGGTGTGGAAATACCGCGGGCAGGTGACGCCGGACAACGAACTGATCACCACCGTCATGGAGATCACCGAGGTCGGCGCGGACGACTCCGGCCCCTTCGTCATCGGCAACGGTTCGCTGTGGTGCGACGGGCTGCGCATCTACGAGGTGTCCCACATGGGGATGCGGATCGTGCCCGGGCCGCCGCACGCGCCATCGGCAGCGGCATCGCCGTCGACAGCGGCATCACCGTCGACAGCGAGAGCGCCGTCGACAGCGAGAGCGCCGTCGACAGCGGCATCGCCGTCGGCCGCGGCCGGCGCGAGCTCACGAACGGCGCACACGGTCAATCGCACGACCCACCCACATCTTCTCGATCACACCATCGACGGAACACCCGTCGTGCCGGTCGTCTACGCCCTCGAATGGTTCGCCCGCGCGGCCACTGCACATCGCTCGGACCTGCACCTCGCGGAGCTGACCGATCTGTCGGTGCTCAAGGGGATCATCGCCGACGACTTCACGAGTGGTGGCGACCTCGACCTGGTCGTGTCGGTTCATACCGTCGAGACCACCGCGGCGGCCACGACGATCCGCCTCGAACTGACTGATGCCTCGACCGGCCGCGTCCACTATCGCTGTTCGGGCCTGCTCACCGCCGACGAACCCGGCAGAACCGCCACCACCGACACCGCCGACACCGCCACCACCGGTGACACCGGGGGCCCGGCTGCGTCCGCCGCCGAGTGGACTCACGACATCTACGACAACGGTGTGCTCTTCCACGGTCCGGCCTTCCGGATGATCGAGTCGATCGAACAGGTGTCACCGACCGGGCTCGTTGCGTCGGCTGCCGGGGTGGTCGACGCCGGTTGGCCGACCGAGCGCTGGGTGACGGATCCGACGTTGCTCGACGCCGGCCTGCAGCTCGCGCTGCTGTGGACCGGGCGCGTACACGGCGCCCGCTCACTTCCGACCGGAATCGGTCGAGTCCGTTCGCTCGCGCCCCGCGCCCCGGGCGCTTCACGGTGGCACTGACCGAGACCCGCTCGACGAAGAACATGGTCGTGTGTGACATCGTCGTTCGCGACGGCGGGGGCAGGATCGTCGCCCGAACTCGACGGCGTCGAGACCCACCTCCTCGGCGCCGTCCTCGGCCCGCCCGAGGCGCCGTCAACGTAGTCGGGGGACAGCAGCCTCAGCCTGGACGCGGCTCGGGGTGGGGGCTGGGGTGGGGGCTGGGATGGGGGCTGGGATGGGGGCTGGGATGGGGGCTGGGATGGGGGCTGGAGGTGTGATGGTGTCAGCGATCGGCCCTGTGACAGTTCGCACACGACGCCCGTGTTCACGTGAAGGAGACGTGCTGTACACCTTGGGCCTTCATACTGCGCTTCATGGACACGACCGGATCCGACACGACCGCCGCCGACACGACCTCCTCCGACCCGACTGGATCCGACATGACCGGATCCGAGGTGCTGAGGCTGACCCCCTCCCCGCGTCGGGTGCGGCGCCGAGTCGCGCTCGTCGCGCACGACAACAAGAAACCCGACCTCCTCGAGTGGGCGAAGTTCAATCGGGCGATCCTCGCCGAACACGATCTGTACGGGACCGGGACGACCGGCGGGCTGCTCCAGGCCCAGCTCGATCTGCCGGTCACGAAGTTCCAGAGCGGCCCGCTCGGCGGCGATCAGCAACTCGGATCGCGCATCGCCGAAGGCGAGATCGACCTGGTGCTGTTCTTCTGGGATCCGCTCGAGCCACAACCGCATGACCCCGACGTCCGTGCCCTGCTGCGGATCGCGGTCGTCTGGAACATCCCGATCGCCTGCAACAGGGCGACCGCGGACTACCTCATCTCCTCGCCCCTGCTCGCCAGCGACTACCAGCCTGACGTGCCCAATTACACCACCCGCCTCGACTTCAACCCGACCACGACGCGCATGGTCGGCTGAGCTCGGGGCCGTCAGTGCACCAGGACGTTGCGGAACTGCCAGGGATCGTCGGGATCGATGTCGTCGGGGAACAGCCCGGGGCGGTCGGCCAGCGGTGTCCAGTCGGTGTAGTAACCGGCCACGGCGCCGAGGTACGGCCGCTGCACTTCGAGGCAACGCCGGTGGTCCATGTCGTCGGTCTCGACGATGCCCGCCTCGGGGTTCTCGAGTGCCCACACCATCCCGGCCAGTACCGCGGACGTCACCTGCATCCCGGTCGCGTTCTGGTGCGGCGCGAGCGCTCGCGCCTGCTCGATCGTGAGTTGCGAGCCATACCAGTAGGCGTTGCGCTCGTGCCCGTAGAGCAGCACTCCCAACTCGTCACGACCATCGACGATCTCGTCCTCGTCGAGCACCTTCTGCCGCGGAGGGCCAACGGCCGGCGGCCCCGAACAACTCGTGGAACGAGAGCACGGCGTCGTTGCACGGGTGGTACGCGTAGTGACAGGTGGGACGGAACTCCACCTGGCCGTCGTCGGCCCGGGTGGTGAAGAAGTCGGCGATCGACAGTGACTCGTTGTGGGTCACCAGGAACCCGTATTGGGCGCCGTGCGAGGGGCACCACGTGCGGACCCTCGTCTCGGCTCCCGGCTGCTCGAGGAAGATCCCGGGCGTTGACGGATCGTCGTGGGTGCGGGCATTCGTCGGCATCCAACGCTCATGGGTGCCCCAACCGAGCTCGGCAGGCTGGAGCCCCTCGGAGATGAAGCCGTCGACCGACCAGGTGTTCCAGAAGACGTCGACGGGCTTTGGTGAGCGGGCCCGCTGCGTGTCGCGCTCCGCGATGTGGATACCACGCACACCGAGGTCACGCATATAGGCGGCCCAACCGTCGCGGTCGCCGGCTGCGGGCTCGGGAGTCGCGACACCGAGGTCGTCGGCCAGGCAGACCAGTGCCTCCTTGACGAACCACGACACCATTCCCGGGTTGGCGCCGCAGCATGACACCGCGGTCGTTCCCCCCGGTGAGCTGCGGCGTTCTTCGATCACGGTTCGGCGCAGAGCCTGGTTGGTTCGCGTCGCGTTGTCCGCGCTCGGGTCGTAGTAGAAGCCCGGCCACGGCTCGACGACCGTGTCGATGTAGAGCACGCCGAGTTCACGGCACAGTCGGAGGATGTCGAGCGACGACGTGTCGACCGACAGGTTCACGCAGAAACCCTGGCCATCACCCGTCGTCAGTAACGGGGTGAGTAGGCAGCGGTAGTTCTCCACCGAGACGCTGTCGTGCAGGAACGTCAAGCCGTAGCCCTCCACGATCGCACGGTGGCGATCGTCCGGATCGATCACCACTGCCCGGCTGCGATCCAGACCGAGGTGGCGGTCGATCAGCGGCAGCGTGCCGCGACCGATCGAGCCGAGCCCGATCATCACGAGCGGTCCGTCCACAGTGGCCAGGATGGTGTCGTTCTGCGGCGGTCGGCTGGGTTCGGTCACGATGATCCTTCAGGTCGGTGGGCCGGGCACCTCCCGAGCGCAGGACGCAAAGCTACCGCCGACATCGGGTCCCCACTTGGTCCCCTGGCAGCAGTGGACACGCGACGCCCACAACCGGCACAGCGCGCGACGTTGGCGTCGGGCGGGGGGTCCGGGGAGGTCTCAGGCTTCCTGTCCGACGGGCCTACGGGATGGGCGCCGTCGTCGTCGGCGCTTCCGTGGTCGGTGGAGTGGTCGGTGGAGTGGTCGTCGCCGGTGCGGTCGTCGCCGGCGCGGTCGTCGCCGGCGCGGTCGTCGCCGGCGCGGTCGTCGTCGGCGCTTGTGTGGTCGTGGTCGGCGCTTGCGTGGTCGCCGGCGCGGTCGTCTCCGGTGCGGTCGTCGTGACCGTCGGAGGAGACGTGGGGAGCGGCGCCGAGGTGGTGGTGGCGGGAACGGGCAACGACGGTGAGGCCGACGCCACCGTCGACGACACCGTGCTCTTGGTGGCCGGTCGCGAGGGCGTCGATGTACCGGTGGTCGCGGGCGCCACCGGCCCCACGGCGAACGGATCGGCGCCCGACGCCGGGGGGGCCTCCGGCTGGGTGGACGATGTCGACGGCGCGGTGGATGTAGCGGCCGTACTCGGCGTCGGCCCGGCGGATCGGCCCTCGATCCCGGCGGACGCCGGACCCGAGGACCGCAGCTCCGGATCGACCGGCGCCGCTTCGGCGGCAACCCGCGGTTCGCTGAGGTTCCGCTCGTCGCCACCCGATGCGCGCACGGCCAGGACGCTCACACCGGCCACCAGCAGCAGACCGATCACGCTCGCCATGACAACGGCCGAGTGGGGCCGCGCCGATCGGTGTTCGAGCACGACGTGCGCCACTGGCGGACGATCCACGACCCGGTCCGTCGAGGCCCACAGTTCAGCGACGACGGGATCGGCAGCGAGCCGATCGGCCCGATCGTCGGTACTTGTCGCGGATGTCGCGAGCCCAGCGTTGGAGGCGACCCCGGCCGACAGGATTCGTTCGCGCCCGGATGGGGCTACGGCGACGATCGGCGCGGCGATGAACAGCCGCTGCGGGTTCACGAGCGACCGATGACGCCGAGCGCACTCCGCGCACTCCTGACGATGAACTCCGATGGACTCGAACGCGGCCACGTCGAATTCGGTGGTATCGCCAACGGCCGTCGCGAGAGCATCACAGATCGGCCGTCCTGCGTGCCAGTGGACGAACGCCGCCATCACCTCACCGAGATCGACACGAAGCCTCGCCAGCCGCCGCGGCGCCTCGTCTTCCGTGACGCCCAACTCGTCGGCGATTGCGGCCGCGCCGATCCCATGACGTAGGTACAGGTCGAGGAGGCTGGTGTCGCTCGCTCCCAGCACGGACACCGCAGCACGTACCAGCACTGCACGGTCGCGGGCGGCCGAGACGTCGTGCCGGGACCGCGGACGTTGACCCCCGTCTCCACCGGACACCGTCTCCCACCCTCCGAGCCCGACATCGGAGGCATCGGGCGGAGACCGACCGTCGTGTTCGAAGTGATTCAACGCGCGCTGCCGGGAGGCGAGGAGCAACGAGTCGCGGGTCAGGTCGCTCGCAACGAGATCCTCGTGGCGCAACCAGAGCGACTCGAACACCTCACCGGTGACATCGACCGCGGTGTCCGCGTTGCCGACGATGTCGAGAACCACGTCGTGAACGCGGTCGAGCCAGTGCTGCGCGTACGCCACAAAGGCGTCCCGATCCCCGTTGCGGATCGCCCCGAACTCGCCGACGTCTCGCGCGGGCAGAGATGCGCTCACGCTCATCATCGTCCCACAGAGATGGGCGGCGTCAGCACCACCTCACTCGGTGCAGCCGGACCCCGAGGCGACGCCGGACGTGAGCACCTCGCCTCGTCCCATCGCCTCGTCCCATCGCCTCGTCAGATCGGCGTCACATCGGGTGGGGCCGCCAGGGTGACCGATCTGCTGAACCGGCGGCGGGCGACGAGGAACCCGAGCAGCGAGAGTGCGACCCCGGCGATTGCGTCGATGACGTAGTGGTTCCCGGTGACGACGACCGCGGTCGCCATGAGCACCGGTGGCAGGGCGAGCAGCCAGCGTGTCGGCCGGTGCGAGGTGGTCATCGCCAGCACGACACAGGCCAGTGTGACCCACCCGACGTGGAAGCTGGGCAGCGCGGCGAACCTGTTGAGGATGAACGACGGATGAGCGATGAAGTGGCTCCGGTCGGCGGCGTCGACGGTGTCGACGAAACCGTCGAGGAAGCGCGGTGGTGCGACCGGGAAGAACAGGAAGATGGCCAACCCGACCGCCCCGGAAATGAAGATCGCATTGCGGTAGATGACGAACAGGTCACGTCGGCGTATCCACGTGTACACGAACGCGCCGATCAGGAACGGCCAATAGGTCCACGCGTAGACGGTGTTGAAGAATTCGATCAGGTTCGGATGATCGAGCGCGAACTCCTGGGCGCTTCGTTCGATGTCGAAACCGAGCACCCGTTCGAGTTGGAGCAGATCGCGCGCGTTCGAGATCGCGATCGACGGCGCGTCGTCGGCCACCGCCCTCACCGCCATGTAGGCCAGGAAGGCGCCCACGATGAGAACGAGTTGTCGGAAGAAGCGGAGCTGCACCTCGTGCTGGTGCTGGTGCTGCTCCTCTTCGATGACAGTCATGGCGATGTTCCTCCCAGCGATGTACCCGGTGACCTATGGGATCGGAAAAGCGTGATCGAGCCAACCTCGAACGTCACGCCCTGGTTTCTCAACGCCGGAGTTGGCGCTGATATTCCGCGGTCCGTGCCGCCGTCCGTGCCGCCATCCGTGCGGCCACGACGGGTTCCGGACCCCCCGATTTCAGTTGCGCACGATGACAACCGGGCACTGAGCGTGTTGCGCGGCGCGCTGGCTGACCGATCCGAGCAGGACACCGGCGAAGCCGCCACGTCCACGTGAGCCGACGACCAGGAGGTCGGCGTCCTGTGCCGCATCGAGGAGTGCCTTCGACGGGTCACCGAGGATCGCCAGCACGGTGACCGGTACTGAGCGCAGGTCGGAGTCGACTGCGTCCAGGGTCTCCTCGACGATCCGGTGGGCAGCGGTCTCGGCGTGCTCCCGGTCGTGCTCGGCCATCCTGGGGGCCTCTTTGGATCCCACGTCGATCCAAGCGATCGAGCTCTCGTAGGCATGGACGACGACGACCGCGCTGCCGGTCGAATGGGCGTTGCGCAGCGCCCACCGCAGAGCGGCCCTCGATCCCTCGGAGTCGTCGATGCCGACCACGGTGCGATGATTCATGAGTGATCTCCTGTCATCTTGGTATGCCCTTGTTCGCCGCTCGGCGCCCCGACGTGGCGAGTCCGGCGTCAGCGTCAAGGATCAACGACCAGGACGCCTTCCATGCCGGCGCTGCGGTGGCCCGGGATCGAACAGTAGAACGCGTAGTCGCCCGGGGCCGGAGCGGTCAGCGTTCCCTCGTCCGTCTCGCCCTGATCCGCGGCAAGAGCGAAGTCCGCCTCATCGACGACGAAGTCGTGGTGTGCGCCGCGGGCGGTGAGCCGGATGGTCACCGCGTCGCCCGCTGCGAGATGAATCTCCTCCGGGTCGAAACCGTACGAGTGCGCTTCGACTTCGATCGTCGAACCGTCCCCGGCGACCACGCTGGTGGCCACATCGCTGTCGCTGCCGCAGCCCCCGGCGATGAGGACGACCGCGGCGGCGATCATGGCATGCGGAACGATGTTCAAGGCGCTCGCTCTTCTGGTCACGCGCCCAGGGTAACGGCCGTTTCCCGACCCGTGGTGTGACCTGTGGTGTGCAGTCGCCCGCTGAACGCCACGACGGCGAGGAGTATCCCGGCGCCGAGCAGCGGGGTGAACCCCCGTTTGAGCATCGTCACGTCGAACAGCAGACCGCAGACGAATCCGAGGAGCCCCACGTTGGTGGCCACCAGGATGAAATGATGGGTCCAGGCCGGTAAAGGCCCCCGCAACCGCAAGCTGACGAGGCCGAACAGCGTATTGGTCATCACCCCGAGGAACATGACGTGGTCCAGGGCCAGGATCTCACGCTGTGGCGCAAGGTCCAAGTCGCCCTCGTAGCGGACGATCAGATAGACGAACAGCGCGATGTTGATCGTGAGGTACAGCGCTGTCAACGTCGCGCCGCGGGCGTACGACGTCGATTTCCACTCGACCTGCTTGATCGCCGGCCACATGCGCCGGATGAAGATCCCGACACCGATGATCTCGAACGGGAGGCTCAGGCCGACCAGCGGAGTGACATCGGCGAGCAGCCCGGCCATCACCAGGATCCCGCCGACGAACGGGAACCCGACTTGCAGCCGGCCGCGTCGGTCCGCGGGTTCATCGCGGAACTGCGGACGCAGGATGGTCTCGGCCAACCCCATGCCGACGGGGATGAGGAACCCGATGACCATCGACGCCGGGTGCGCATCCTCGCCGCCGTCCGGCAGCACATCGGCCTCACCCGACAACTGGATGCCGAGCAGCACACCCAACACCGCGCCGATCGCCAACGACGTGAGCGCGGCGACGATCGCGAGGCGCGGCACGCTGAGCACCATCGAGCGGCTCTGGACGATGACCCACACGAACCAACACGCCATCACCAGCAGGGCCACGGCGCCCGCGATCGGGCGTCCGATACCGGTCGTGGAGAAGAACGTGATCACGTAGATCGTGATCGTCAGCACCGAGATCGCCGGAAGGTTCCGGGTCAGCGACCCCGACCGTCCGCGGTGCGCTGCGTCGCCATCGAACATCCGGAGGGCGGCTGCGAAGACACACAGGCTGATCCACCCCAATGTCCCGGCGTGGACGTGCGTCATCAACGTCTGGTGCCCGAACTCGACCACGTCCATGCCGTTGAGGATCCCCACCACGACCGTGAACACGAACAGCGACAACGCCGCCTGATACAGCAGACGTGCCGAACCATCCGTCGACGAACCGAACTCGTCCGTCCCCGAGCCGGCTCCGCCGGCGATCAACATTCCCGTCACGCCGGAAGAACATAGTTCAGCGGGGCCGACTGCGACGTGCCTGCGATCGCTTCGCCTACTTCGACTGTGCCTACTTCGGTTTGGCGTGGTGTTCGACGAACTTCAGGATCGCGATGTGCTTTTCGGTGTCACGCAACATGATGTCGACGAGGAGGCCCCACAGGGTCGTGTCCTTCACGTCCTGAAGTTGCTTGCGCAGCCGCTTCAGCTCGGTGATGTCGGACTTCTCCTGCTCCAGCAGCTCCTTGGTCGCGGCGAGCAGGTCGGCACGGCCGATCCGATCGAGATCGAGCCGGGGTATCACCGGTTCGACTCCGCTCAGCTCGGCCTCCGACTTCAACGACGACGCGAGTTCGTTGAAGTACCGGTGGTGGCGGCGCTCATCCTCCACCAGGAGATTCATCACGTATGACAGTGCCTTGGACTCGGTGGCCTCGGCCGTGGCGACATAGTCGGCGAGCATCGCGCTTTCGAGACGGACGTGGTCGGTGAGAAACGAAAACATCTCCCGCTCCCAGACACTGGCCCCGACGGGCGACGAGAGTGCAACTTCTTCGATTTCCATGGACCTCATCCTTGCATGGCGCTGTCGTTCGACACAGGGTCGGAAGGCCCGCGACACGTTCGCGAGCCGCGACGGGGTCGAGGAGTCGATGCCGGATTCCCGGGCGATCGGGCCACCATCGTGTTCCACCCCGTGCCGAGTCGTCGCAACGGGCTGAACTCGCACCGCCGACACGGGTCAGGGACACGGGTCAGCCCTGATCCGCCGGTGAACTCCAGCGGCGGGTGTCGGCCATCCGCGGAAAAGGTACCCTGAGCTGGGAGAATCACCTCGACGTTCGATCTCGACTCATCCATCCACGACACCTTCGGGCTACGAGAACAGGGTGTAACCAAGTTCACCCCCACCGACCCGAAATCGCACCACACCGACCCCCAAAACCGCACCCAGCCCCGCTTCCGGCCCGCCACCACGATCGCCCACGGAGTCGGGTTCGCTGTCGCCGCGCGCAAATGAACCGAAGGTGATCACGCTGACCATTCGGGGGTCAGGGGCACGGGTAAGGGTAAGGGTACACGGGTAAGCTCCTTACGAATCATTAGTTTGCCGGCACATGCTCCGGCACATGGTCAGACACATGGTCAGGCACAAGGTCACGTAGGTCCCAGAGGAGGGCGCCGTGTCGAATCCCGACGACAACGCTGAACGAGGTGGGCAGCGGCTTCCCGCGCTGTTCATCCCTCACGGCGGCGGGCCGTGCTTCTTCATGGAGTGGACGATGGGCCCGCCCGACACCTGGGACCGACTGCGTGATTTCCTACTGGGCGCAGACGCGTTGCTGCCGCATCGTCCGCGCGCGCTCCTGGTCGTGTCCGCTCACTACGAGGCCGACACGGTGACCCTGACCGGCGGCAGTCGTCCGCCGCTGATCTACGATTACGGCGGCTTTCCGCCGCACACCTACGAGCTGACCTATCCGGCGCCCGGCTCCCCCGAGCTCGCTCGGCGTGCTGCCGAACTGCTGAGCGGCGCCGGGATCCCTTCCCGCATCGACGACCACCGGGGATTCGACCACGGCGTGTTCATCCCACTCAAGTTGATGTACCCCGACGCTGACATCCCGATCGTGCAGCTCTCGCTGCGCGCCGACCTCGACCCGGCCTTCCACCTCGCGGTCGGCCGCGCGCTCGAACCACTCCGCGACGAGGGAATCCTGATCGTCGGCAGCGGGCTCAGCTACCACAACATGCGTGAGTTCATGACCGGTCGCGGCTCGGACGCCTCCGAGGAGTTCGACCGCTGGCTCGTGGCGACCTGCGTTGCGGAACCCGACCAACGGTGCAACGGGCTCACCGCGTGGGATCGCGCCCCGGCGGCACGCGTCGCTCACCCCCGCGAAGAGCACCTCCTGCCGCTGATGGTGTGCGCCGGCGCGGGTGGCTCCGACCCGGGCACGCTGGTCTTCACCGACGTGGCCATGAACGCCAGGATGTCGGCCTTCACGTTCGGCGACGTCTTGTCACCCGCCCCGGCGAGCTGAGCCCGGCCCGCCCGGACCGCCCGACCCACTCGGCGGGGGAAATGCCGCGAGCCACACCCGCATGTCGTCCAGCATCGGGCGGCTGAGCCCGTGCCCGCCGTCGTGTTCGCTCAGCGTGACCCGGCCACCGGCGCGCTCCAACTTGTGGGCCTGATCGCGGCTGCGCTCCAGCGGCACGTTCGGGTCGGATCGGCCGGCCAGCACGAGGCAACTGCATCCGTGTGCCGGCGAGAGGCCCAGCGGGTGCCCGCCGACCTCGACGATCGTGCCGCAACACCAGAACCCCGCCGGCGCAGGCGAGGCCGTGGCGAACGACAGCCACGCGGCCATCCCGGCCCCTTGCGAGAAACCTCCGATCACCACCTCGGAGCGGGCCGTTCCGAACGCTCCGCAGACGCCGTCGACGAACAGATCGAGCGCAGCCAGCGTCGTGTGGAACGAGGCCGGATCGGCGGCCCACCGCTCGTCGAAGTCGTACCAGCTCGCCCCACCCCCCGGCAGCTCGATCGGCCCGCGCGGCGCCACCACCGCGTAGCGTCCCGCCGGATCCACATGGGGCACCACCGCCGCGATGTCATTCGGTGTCGCGCCGAAGCCGTGCAGCAACACCAGCAACCGCTCTGATCGTGGACCACCCTCCAAGTGGAACGCCAACCCCAGTTCGCCGAGCGTCACGTGAGCCAACGAGCGCTCCAGGTGGCGAGGGCGTCGACGACAGGTGTCAGCTCATCACCTTGAGGGGTGAGCCGGTAGCGATGCGTGGCGCGTGGCTCGGCGTCGGGCTCACGGGTGACGATCCCTGCGGCCTCCAGCTCTCGAAGCCGTTCCGCGAGCAGTCGATCCGACAATCCAGGGATCGCCGCGCTGATCTCGCAGTAGCGCGCCGGGCCGCCGAGCAGCACGATGATCACCGCCCCGGTCCAGCGACGCCCGATGAGTTCGATGGCCTGCTGAAGCCGCGGGCAGTACCTCGCTTCGCCAGTTGCGGGCGACACTCCGGCAGCGTCCATGACAGAACCACGGTACCGCTCACCGACCGGGGGTGCTGAGGCGTCCGACCGGGCGCGGGCGCCAGCGGCGCAACCGGCCGGCGTTGGTGACGACCGAAAGGCTCGATGCCGCCATGGCTGCGGCGGCGATCATGGGGCTGAGTTGGACGCCGATGAACGGGTAGAGCACACCGGCGGCAATGGGAATGCCGATGCCGTTGTAGACGAATGCGAGGAAGAGGTTCTGGCGGATGTTGCGCATCGTCGAGCGGCTGAGGATGATGGCCGTGACAACGCCGTCGAGGGCGCCGGAGATGAGCGTGATGTCGGACGATTCGATGGCGACATCGGTGCCGGTGCCGATCGCGAATCCGACGTCGGCCTGAGCCAAGGCCGGTGCGTCGTTGATGCCGTCACCGACCATGGCGACGACGCCCCCTTCGTCTTGGAGGCGTCGCACCTCGAGCGCCTTGTGTTCGGGGAGGACCTCGGCGAGGACGCGTTCGACGCCGACCTGACGGGCGATCGCCGCGGCGGTGCGGGCGTTGTCGCCGGTGATCATGGCGACCGTGATGCCGAGCGCCCGCAATGCCGAGATCGCGGCGGCGGACTCTTCCTTGACGGTGTCGGCCACGGCGATGACGCCGCCGGGTCGGCCGTCGAGGGCGACGAGCATGGGTGTCCGACCGTCCTCGGCCAGCCGGTCCATCTCGGCGCTCAGTGCGGTCGTGTCGATGGAAGCGTCGTCGAGGAGGCGGCGGTTGCCGATGAGAACCTCGTGAGCGTCGACCATGGCGCGGATGCCCTTGCCGGTGGCGGAGTCGAACTCGGTGGGGTCGACCAGGACGAGACCGCGCTCGCGGCGCCCGTGACGATGGCCCGGGCGAGGGGGTGTTCGGAGGATTGTTCGGCCGACGCGACCAGGCGGAGCAGTTCGCCTTCGTCGATGCCGTCGGCGACGACCACATCGGTGAGCGCCGGCTCGCCCCGGGTGATGGTGCCGGTCTTGTCCAACACGATGGTGTCGATCTTGTGGGCGGTCTCGAGCGCCTCGGCGGAGCGGATCAGGATGCCGTGCTCTGCTCCCTTGCCGGTGGCGACCATGATCGACAACGGAGTTGCCAGCCCGAGAGCGCACGGGCAGGCGATGATCAGCACCGCAACTGCGGCGACCAGCGCGAGCGTGAACGCGGGCGCCGGGCCGACGATGAACCAGGTGGTGAAGCCGGCGATCGCGATGAACATGACTGCGGGCACGAAGTACGACGACACCAGGTCCGCGAGGCGCTGGATCGGGGCTTTGGAGCCTTGAGCTTGTTCGACGAGTTTGATGATCTGGGCCAGCATCGTGTCGGCGCCGACCCTCGTGGCTTCGAGTCGGAACGCGCCGGTCTGGTTGATCGTGGCGCCGATCACCGTGTCGCCGACTTGCTTCGTCACGGGGATCGATTCGCCGGTGACCATCGACTCGTCGATGGTCGAGCGGCCGTCGACGATCATGCCATCGACGGGAACCTTCTCGCCCGGGCGGACCAACAAGACATCGCCGGGAACCACGTCCTCGACGGCAACCTCGACTTCGGCGCCGTCACGGATCAGGGTGGCGGTGTGAGCCTGAAGGCCGATGAGCTTCCTGATCGCTTCACCGGTGCCGGCTTTGGCCCTGACCTCCAGGAGCCGACCGACGAGGATCAGGGTGATGATCACCCCGACCGCCTCGTAGTAGACCTCGCGCACGTCCTCGGGGATGAGTGACGGGGCGACGGTGACGAGCACGCTGTAGCCGAATGCGGCGATGGCGCCGATGGTGATCAGCGAGTTCATGTCGGCCGTGCGGTGGCGAAGCGTCAACCATCCGGTTCGATGGATGGGCCAACCGCTGTAGAACATGACCGGGCTGATCAGGGCGAGTTGAACCCACCTGTTCAACATGAAATCGGGCACCCAACCGGCGGAGAAGATGTCGGCCGCCATCACAGCGAACACCACCGGTCCGGCAAGTACCGCACCGATCAGCACGCGGCGTGACAGGTCAGCGATCTCGGCCTGGCGTTCGGCGGCCTCCCGGTCCTCGGTTGCCGCTGAACCGGGCGCCTCGCGTTGGGCCAACCGGTAACCCGACTCGGCGACTGCCGCCTGCAACTCCGCGGGGGTGACCTGGGTCGGGTCGAACTCGACGGTCGCTCGTTCGGCGCCGAAACTCACATCCACCCGATCGACGCCGGGGATCTCGCCGAGCAGGGACTCGATGTTCACGACACACGACGCGCACGACATTCCGCTCACGCGGAACTCGACCTGCTCGGTGGGCATCGTCTCGTCGGTGGTCGGTCCGACCCCGACCGCTCGGGCGATTCCACGATCGCGGTCGATGTCCGTCACGTCGACCACATCGACCGGGTTGTCGTCGGCGGGCTCCACGACCAGGGTGCCGTGGATCATGTTCATCCCGCAGGCAAAATCGAACTCGCCGACCTTGTCCGGAGTGAACTCGAGTGTCGCCGTACCGAACGCCGGCAGCGTCTTGGACGCCCCGAAATCGGCGAACACCACCCGCGACGTACAGTCGCCGGCTTCCTGCCGGTCGAACACCATCCGCAGTGGCACGCCCTGCTGAACGCGGATGAGGTCGGGCGTGTAGCCCCCCTTGACCGTGACGGAGATCTCCTGCACCCCCCCGCGCACATCAGCGCGACGGGACTTCTTCGGCCCGAAGAAGAACCACCACAAGAACCCCGAAACCGTCACTGCCGAGACCAGAACCACCACATCTGCGAGATTCATCGGGCACCTCCTCGGTGTCTGCGGACAACGTACGGCCGATCTCCGGCCGTCGGTAGGGCCTAAGGTCCCTACCCCCTAGGGGTATAGTGACATCGATCCGATCCACACCGAGCCAACGAGGTAGCGCACATGCCAGGGTATGCCATCAACCGCGACGACTATCTGAGGCGACTGCGGCTCATCGAAGGACAAGTGCGGGGCGTGGCCCGCATGATCGAGGAAGATCAGTACTGCATCGACGTGCTCACCCAGATCTCCTCGGTGACCAGCGCCCTTCGCAGCGTCGGCCTGGGCCTCCTCGACGAACACATCCGCAGCTGCGTACGGGACGCCGCCGTGAACGAACCGGATCGGGGCGACGAGAAGATCCGTGAGGCCGTCGCTGCCATCGAGCGGCTCTTGCGCGTCTGACGTGATTCTCCAATCGTCGGACTGACGGAACGGTTCCGCTCGTTGGAGTTTGATCTTCGCCGGGCCGAAGCCGACATGGCAGCGGTGATCGCCGACAGGTCGTCCGCCGGCGGTCGACGTCCGACTCCCACGCGTCTGCTACGCAGCGCTACTCGTACGCCGCGCTACTCGAGTGCCACGCCGGCGAGTATGGAGCCGTCCTCGTCGACGATGCGCATGGCGGTCGCCGAGAGCATCTCGTCATCGAGCCCGGCCGCCCAGACGTGACGATTCACGTCGGCATAGCCCCATGTTCCGACGGTGACGACGCGCCCGTCGTCCAGCACGAGATCGCAGCGCACCGTGCGGTCCCCGGGACGGGGGTGCTCGATCGTGATCACCGCGTACGGTTGATCCGATCGCACGAGCTGGATCGAGCCGACTCGGGAACCGTCGGCGGCCGCGATCACCCCGGAACGTTCGACCGAGTCGACAGCATCCGCCCCGTGTCGACCGATCACGAGGCCGGCGACGAGCGCGAGCAGCACCGCCGCCGCGCCGGCGATGCCGAGGCCGATCCACAGGCGGCGAGCAGGGCGGCCGGACGCCCGCTGTGCGGCGCCGCCGACGGACTCGAGAACGCGCGCCTCGAAGCCGGCCGGTGGTTCGTGATGCGGCGCGAACTGCAGCAGGGCGTCGGTCAGCGCGAGCAGTTCGTCGAGCTGCGTGCGGCACTGGCGGCACGTGGCGGCGTGGGCGAGCAGCCGTCCACGCATCGGTTCGGCGAGATCGCCGGCCACCAACTCCTCGAGGTGGTCGTCGAGCTCGATGCACTCGGGCGGCTTCACTGCGCCACCTCGCCCGGAATGTCACCGCTCGACATGTCACCGCTCGGAATGTCACCGCTCGGAATGTCACCGCTCGACATGTCACGACGTAGTCGTCGCAGGCCGGTACGCAATCGAGTCTTCGCGGTGCCGACCGGGACACCTTCGATCACGCCGATCTCACTCGACGTGCGTCCGCCGATGGTGGCCAGCAGCACCGCCCGGCGCTGCTCGGCAGGCAGCCCGTCGAGGGCCACACGCAGGCGTCGCAAATCGTCGGAATCCACCGCCGTCGATGCCGGATCGGTGGTGTCGGGCGCCAGCAGCTCAGCGGCCGTCCAGGGGTCGAGCGGCACCGGCCGCCTGACCCGAACGATGTCGACGGCCGCATTGCGGGTGATCGTCAACAGCCAGGTGGATACCGCGGCGCGTTTGGAGTCATAGGACGCAGCGTGTCGCCATGCCCGCTCGAACGCTTGCTGCGCGGCGTCCTCTGCAAGTCCGCGATCGCCGGTGATGGTGATCGCCAGCCCGTACACGCGGCGCTGGAATCGCCGCACGAGCACAGCGAGCGCATCGCGTTCGCCCAGGGCAACCGCGGCCAGCAACGCGTCGTCGGCGAGCCGGTCATGCCGATCGAGCAGAGTCACCACACCCGAATGTACGTCGGAGCGCCCCGGAAGGATTGCGCAATCCCTTCGGCGTCGGGCGCCGTATCACTGCACGACACAGCGGCACACAGCACCATCAGCACCGAGGAGATCAGATGTCCCGTCAACGCACACTCAACCTGCTACTCATCGCCCCCCTCATCGCGCTCACTCTCGCCGCGTGCGGGAGCGACTCGGACACGTCGTCGCCGAGCGACACGTCGTCGCCGAGCGACACCGCGTCGCCGGACGACACCGCGGCGCCGGACGACACCGCGGCGCCGGACACCACATCAGGCGCCGGCACTGCCCCGGACACGCCAACAAGCGCGGCCGCGGCGCCGGACACCGCATCGCCCGACGCGAGCACCCCGGCAGCGAATGCGACCGCGGTCACGCTGGCCGACAGCAGCCTGGGTCGGATCCTGGCCGACGGTGATGGGAGGACCCTGTACCTGTTCACCAAGGACTCCCCCACCACCAGCGCCTGTACGGCCGATTGCGCCGACAACTGGCCCGCGTTCGCGTCCGACGGCGTCCCGTCGCTCCCGGCCGGTCTCGACGCCGCCGACTTCGGCACGATCGCCGGCGCGGATGGCGCTCAGCAGCTCACGTTCTACGGTCACCCGCTCTACTACTTCGCCGGCGATCAGAACCCCGGCGACACGAACGGCCAGGGCATCGGTTCGGTGTGGTTCGTCATCGACGCGGATGGCAATTCCGTCAGCTGACCCCAGGCGGCGAGCTCGACAACGGCGGACTTCGCGGCCACGAGTTCCGTCGCGAGAGCGGTTGCGTCGCCCGGTACCATCGTGTCGACCACCACGGCATCAGAAGGGATCTCGCATGAGTGACGCTCACGGGCAGAACAGCGCGGTGGCGGTGATGGAGCTCGGTCACCTCGTGCTGTACGTGCGTGACCTCGAGGCCAGCGCCGCGTTCTACGGTGACGTCCTGGGCTGGCCGGTCGTTGCCAACATCAAGCTGGGGGGGACCGGCGCCGTCGCGTTCTCCACGGGGCGCACGCACCACGAGTTGCTCCTCATCGAGGTCGGTCCGGACGCGGCGTCGTTGCCGGCCGGCCGGCGAGTCGGGCTGTACCACTTCGGGGTCAAGGTCGGCGACACCGACGACGAACTGCGAGCCATGCTGGCGCGCCTCCACGAGCACCACGCGAACGTGGTGGGCAGCTCCGACCACACCATCACACACAGCCTGTACGTCCTCGACCCCGACGGCAACGAAGTCGAGCTGTACATCGACGTCGCCGGGGTCGACTGGGTCAACCAGCCCGACGCGATCCTCGCGCCGATCCGCCCCCTGCACCTGTAACGCACACGACACCGGTCGCGGCGGCACTACTCACGCGGGCTCTTCGAAGAGATGCGCGAAGCAGGGCGACTCGCCACCCATGTCGGTCGGATCCCGTGCGATCACTATGCACCACGCCGGAAGCACGGTTCGACGAACCGGACCGTGCTGCATCGGGCGGGGTTCGCCGTTCTGTCGCCGCTGCGCGTGCTCAAGGACGTCGACGAAGTCGCACTTCTCACCATGGCCGCGCGGGTCAGCTGCAGCCGGGAATCGGCTCGGTCGCGCCGAGCACGATCAGCGAACAGAAGCTCTCCGCACTCACCTTCCATGTGCCGTTCCGGAGCACCGCGGTTCCTTCGGCGCCGGGCAACGCAACGGTCTCGCCGAGCATCACGTCGTAGACCACGTGGGCGTGTTCGGGGTCGAGGAGCGTGACCTCGCGCACGGCGGCGCCGGCCTGCGCCTGCAGCGGATCCGCCGACCGTATCGTGAGTGCCTCGACGTACAGCAGGCCGTCCTCGAGGAGCGTCTCGCGTTCGGCGATCGGTGTGCCGGCGAGGAAGAACCGTTCCCAGTTCGCCGTGATCTGCGCGATCGCCGCGGCAGGGTCCGCGATGGTGGTCGTCGCCCCAGCCGATGTCGGCGGCGCCGTGGTGCTCGCGGGCGCGCTGGTGGCCATCGTCGGGCCGACCGTCGTGGCGGCCATCGTCGTGGCGGCCATCGTCGTGACGGGCACGCTCGACACGATGGTGGTGGCCGGCGGGCTCGCCATCAACTCGCGAGCGTCGTCCTCGCGGCGGCTGCCGCATGCGCCGACCGCGACGGCGGCCACCGTGGCGAGCGCCAGGACCGCGCGGATCGGAGAGGTGGGCGACGGTTGTCGTGCGATGCCATGAGTCTCGTCCGGACACGGCGCGGCCGCAAGGACACGCCGTGCGACTGCAAGGAAGGCCGCTGCGCATACAGGGGCATCTAATGTAGGGACCGTGCCGATGGACAGTGATCGCCCAAGGCGGACCGGGCCGTTGTCGGCGACGGGTTGGCTCGGCGTTGCGCTCGCCGTGTCAGGTGCGGTGCTGCTGTTCTTCGGATGGTGGGCTGCATCCAACGAGTTGCTGGTCGCGTTGCAGGTGCCCTACCTCGCGTCGACCTCGATCCCCGGCGCCACGATGGTGATCGCGGGTGCTGTGATGCTCTCCGGTGAATCGGCGCGACGTAGTGCGGCCGACTCGGCGCGGATGATCGCAACGCTGTTCGACCTGCTGACCGTCGCGTCGGCCGAGACCAACCGCGCAGGTACTGGGGTATCGTCGAGCGCGGATGACGACCAGCCGCTGCTGATGGTGCCGGGTGGCAACCGGTATCACCGCAGTGGCTGCATCCTCGTCGACGGAAAGACCGGCGTGACGCCGGTAGGCGCGGCGGCCATCCGCCACAACGAACTGCAGCCGTGCCCGGTCTGCAACCCGGCCCCGACGGATCTGTGACACATGGTCGTCATCGACCTCGCCCTGGCCGGGCTCGGCACCGGCGCGGTGGCGGCGCTGGCCGGGCTCGGCCTGTTCGTCACGTACCGGGCGACCGGCGTGTTCAACATCGCCTTCGGGGCGATCGCCACACTGGCCGCCTACCTGTTGTGGCAGCTCGTGCGGGAGTGGCACTGGCCGCTCCCGGTCGCGGCCGTCCTCGTCGTCGGTGTGTTCTGCCCGCTGCTCGGCGTCGTCCTCGATGTCGCCGTGTTCCGCCCCCTGCAGCGCCGCCGGGCATCGGCCGCCGAGTCGCTCGTCGCCACGGTCGGCGTGTTCGTGCTGATCGTCGGGGTGACCACGTTGACGTGGGGGATCCAGGCCCGCACCGACGCGCCGTCGCTCGTGTCGACCCGCCCGTTGGAGCTGCCGGGTGGCGTGACGGTGCGGGTCAGCACCGCTGCCGACATCGCGGTCGTGGTGGCCGTCGGGTTGCTCATCGCGGTGGTGAATCGCACGAGGGTCGGGCGGCTCACGAGTGCCGTGGTCGACGATCGCGAGTTGGCCTCGCTGAGCGTGATCAACGTGAACCGCGTGTCTGCGTTCGCCTGGGCGGCGGGAACAGCGCTCGCCGGGCTGAGCGGGGTGCTGCTCGCGCCGAGCCTACGGCTCGATCCCTACACGCTGACCCTGGTCGTTCTGGAAACGATGGCGGTGGTGGTCCTGGCCCGGCTCACGTCGCTGTGGATCGTCGTGCTCAGCGCACTGGCCCTTGGCGTGCTGCAGAGCGAACTCACCCGATTCCACTTCGAGGCAAGTGCCGGCGTGCTGTTCGAAGCGCTCCGCACCAATCTGTTCGTCGTCGTTCTGCTACTCGCGCTTCTCTTGCGCCGGCATCTCGACGAGTCGGGCAGCGACGATGCCGGGTCGGTGGCGCAACTGAGCACTCGCGGGATGATGACCAACCCACGCGGTTGGTGGATCCCGGCACTGTTGTTGTTCGCTGTCCCGTTGCTGCTCTCGCGCTCGGACTTGCAGACCGCTCAGCAGGTCCCGGCGTTGGCGATCATCCTGCTGTCGATCGTATTGGTCAGCGGCTACAGCGGCCAGATCTCGCTCTGTCACGCCGGCTTCGCAGGCCTCGGCGCCCTGCTCACCGCCAAGCTGGATCATGGTCAGGTGCCCGGTATCCCGGCGCTGCCTGCCCTGTCGGCCATCTTGGTCGCGGTGCTCGTGACGGGCGGATTCGGGTTCCTGCTGGCGTGGCCGGCAATTCGCAGACGCGGACTGTTCCTCGCCCTCACGACGTTCGCGATGGGAGCGATCCTCAGCCGGTTCGTGTTCGCCCAGCCCACGTTCGTCAGCGACGTGCGCATCGCTCCACCCAGCCCCTTCGACGGTCCGGTGGCGTTCTACGTCTTCGAGATCGCGTGCCTCGGTGTGGCGCTGCTGATCGTGCGGATCCATCACCGGGGCCGTGTGGGCCGGGCCTTGACGGCCGTACGTGACGACGAGCCCGGGGCTCACACCTGCGGCGTCGACGCCCATCGGCTCCGCAAGTGGGTCTTCGGGGTGAGCGTCGGGCTGGCGACACTCGGCGGAGCGCTGCTGGCGCAGTCCGCCCAGGCGTTCGACGCAAGCGCGTTCGACCCACTGTTGGGGCTGGTGTGGTTCGCCGCGGTCGTCGTATTCGGCATCGACAGCGTGACCGGCGCGGTCCTGGCGGCCGCGCTCATCGTCACGCTCGACGCGAACGTCACCGCGGGTATCTCCACGATCGTCATCGGTGCCGGCGCGGTGCTGCTGGGACGGACGCCCGGCGGCGTGGTGTTCACGTTGCGGCGCGGCGGCGCGGCAGCGATCCACCGCGTCGGCCGCCCAGCTCGAACCGCTGAGGTGCATCTGTCGCCGGCCGGGGTGGCGTTGGCGGAGAGGCTGCGACGATGACCACGGGTCTGCTCGAGGCGCGCGGCATCGTGTTCCGCCACGAGGAGACCGTCGTGGTCGACGGTGTCGACATGGTGGCCGAACCGGGGTCGGTAACGGCGGTGATCGGTCCGAACGGCGCGGGCAAGACCACCTTGTTCGACTGCTTGAGCGGGGAACGCGAGCCCGCCGCAGGTCGCGTGCGCCTCGACGGAGTCGATGTGACGTTGTCGAGCACCGACGAGCGCTCCCGTCTCGGTATCGTTCGGACGTTCCAGCACTCGTCGGTGTTCCTGACGATGACCGTGGAGGAGAACCTGCGCGTCGCTGCCGAGAACCGCCGGCGACGGATCACCTTGCGCGAGTTCCTCGACCTGCCCGAGCGCCGCGGTGGGGCAACGACCGATCTGGTCGAACACGTCCTCGACGAGATGCGTCTCGTCGCCGTCCGTCATGTCGTCACCGGACAGCTGCCCACCGGCACACTGCGCACCGTCGAGTTCGCCCGGGCGCTGTGCACCTCGCCTGCGGTGCTCCTGTTGGACGAACCAGCCAGCGGTCTCGACGACGAGGAGACCGCCGTCCTCGCCGGACACCTCGCGGCGCAGGCCGCTCGCGGCCTCACCGTCGTGCTCATCGAGCACGACATCGCTCTGGTGGCCGACTCCGCCGACGTGGTCAACGTCATGATCGCCGGACGGGTACTGGCCACGGGCACACCGGCCGACGTGCTGAGTCGGGCAGACGTGCGGGCCGCGGTGCTGGGGCTCGCGCCATGAGCCACGAGTTGGAGTTGCACGGTGTGCGCGCCGGTTACGGCTCGGTCGAGGTGCTGCACGGCGTGGACATGGCGGCCCCGGCGGGCTGCATCGTCGCCATGGTCGGCAGCAACGCAGCCGGGAAGACGACACTGCTGCGATGCATCGCCGGCCTGGTGGCGGTACGCAGCGGAACGATCAGCTGGGCGGGACGCGACATCACTCACACCTCGGCCTATGAACGCGCCGCAAGGGGGATGGTGCTGGTCCCCGACAGACGCAACGTCTTTGCGTCGCTCACGGTCCGCGAGAACCTCGAGTTGTTTGCCCGCGGCGCTGACGTCGATCCCGCGATCGAGACGTTCCCGGCGCTCGCCGATCTGCTCCCGCGCCGGACCGGCACCTTGTCGGGCGGCGAGCGCAAGATGGTCGCCCTGTCTCACGCCGTCGTGCGCCCCAGCCGCGTCGTGTTGCTCGACGAGCCCAGCGGGGGTCTGTCGCCGCTTGCCACCAGCAGCTTCTACGACAGCCTCACCAGGGACCGGACGACAGAACGCACCTATATCATCGTCGAGCAGTACCTCGAGGACGTCGTACGGGTGGCAGACATCGTGTACCGGCTGCAGCGGGGCCGAGTCGAGTTCGCCGGCGAGCCCGGTGAGTTGGACCACCTGCGGTCTGGTGCGATGCAGCGCTGACGCCTACGGCGTGTACAGGACGTTCGGCACCTCGAAGCAGACGAAGTCACCGTCGGGGGTCGTCGTGACCCACCCGCCGGCGCCGTCGTTGGCCTCGTCCTGCCACCTGGCCACGCTCAGGCAGCTGTCGGCGGTGACCCCGAGTTCGATGCTCGGGACGAAGTCGCGCGGTACCAGCAGGCCGTGCCCGTCATAGGGTTCGGCCCGCTGGAGATAGGCCTCCACGCAGTCGCGTGTCAGCGCCGCACCGCACGAGGTGGCGGCATCGGTGAACCACTGCGCCGCACCCCATCCCTCCAGGGTCCACATCGAGAGCTTGTCCTCACGATCCGGGTAGAACCGGGCCATGTCGTCACGGAACTCGCGCACCACCTCGAACCGGACATCCATGTAGTTGCGGGCCTTGCCCGTGGCGTAGATCGAGTTGCGACACGTCGGTGAACCGGCGTACTGCGTGCGAACGGTCTCGTTCCAGCTCTGGACCGTGACCACCTTCGCCTTCACGCCGAAGCGCGCGCCATCCATCGCATCGCAGAGCCGCACGTTCCCGGTGCTGTCCAGCGCGTCGAACACGATGTCGACGCCGCGGCTGCGCATGTCGATCGCCGCGGCGTCGAAGTTCGGCACCGAGAAGTCGACCTGTTCCCGTACGACCGTGTAGCCCTCCACTTCGAGGGCGGCCGCGGTGAGATCGGCGAAGCGCTGGGAATCGACCTGGTTGTAGTAGACGATGCCGGCCGTCTCGGCGCCGAGCGCCTCTTCGAAGTAGCGGTACACCTCGGTCCCGCCGTCGAGCTTGCCGTCGACGCCCACCGTCCCGTCTCGTGGCGACGAGGTGCCGTAGATGTTGTACAGGTGCCGGTACTGCTCGTAGGCGGTGTCGACGGGCTGCCCGCCGATGTCGGGGACCCCGTTGTCGCTGACGTACGAGGCCGCCGAGTAGTCGAAGATCGAGTTGCCGACGAAGGCCATCACCTTGTCGTCCTCGATGAGCTGCCGGGCGCACCGACGGTTGCCGGCGCCGGTGGCATTGTCGTCGCAGACCGTCACCCGAACTTTGCGGCCGTCGATGCCGCCCCGTTCGTTGAGCGACGAGAAGTAGGCCAGCGCGCCGTACATCGGGCCGGAGAACGTCTCCGACCCCAGCGGGCTGGTCTTGCTGACGATGAGACCGATGTGGATCTCGTCACCGGTGACACCCACTTCGCTCGGTACGCCACCGGTCGAGGTCGCCGGAGCGGTCTGGGTCGGTGGGAGGCTCTGAGTCGGCGAGCGGGTCCGGGTCGGGGAAGGGATGGCGAAGTCGTCGAGGGTCGCGTCCTGCGTGAGGCTGTCCCGGTCGGCCCGGCTCCCACAGCCGACCGCGGCCACGAGGCCGAGTGCTGATACGACGGCGACGACGAGCCGTGGCGGCACCCTCGATGCCCTCACGAGAGCGCCCCATGGCGCGAGATGTCCACGCGGTGCGACTTGCCGGCGCCGTTGTCACCGGTGAGAGCGACCACCTCACCACCGTGCACCTCGAGGTCGACGCCGTCGAGGATGGTCGTGCGCCCGAAGTGCTTCGAGATGCCACGGGCTACGAGCTGTTGGCCGGCGCCGGACTGTACAGCGGCATCCGACACGGTCACCTCCTCGTCAACGGTCAGGCCCCAACGATACCCAGTGGCTCCGCCTGGCCGGTGTGGAGCGCGCCGGTCTCCGCCGACCGCAGGACTCCACCCGGCGACCTGACCATGGGCACCCTCTTCAACGACCCCGGCCCGCTGAGGTCGATCCTTGCCGCGCTGGGCGACCTCGATGCCCGCGTCCTTATCACCGTCGGCCCCCAAGGAGATCCCGGCAGACGCCATCGGAGACGCAGTGACCCGACTCCTCCGCGACGCGTCCTATCGCGCCGCTGCCGGCAGCATCGGGTCGTCGATCGCTTCGATGCCGTCACCCGACGACGTTGCGGCGGTACTCGAAACGTTGCCGTAGCCCGGGATCAGTGTCCGCGTTCGATGTGCATGGCGGACTCTTCCGCGCTGGTGCTCTCGCCGGGGACCTCGTCAGCGATCATTTCTTCTTCGTCGTCGGGCGTCGACACATTCGGTTCGACGAGTTGACCGACATGCCTACGCTCGTCGTCGCCGCGGCGATTTTCGGGCACTCCGTGTGCAGTCCGCTCGCCGAACGACTCGCGGGCGTCCTCCTCCATGGCGGTCACGCCGAAGGCCTCGACGCCGAGCGGACGGTCGGGGGGAAAGTCGGGCAGGCCATCGCCGTACTCATCGCCGGACGTGTCGTCGTCGACATCGACGACATCTTCATCGAGCGACTCGGCCATGTCCTGGGGATCATTGCTCACGCTCACGACGCTACCGCGTCCTGTAGTGGGAACCGCTGGGCGTGGTTCAGAACCCGGGGAAGGCGTGGCCGAGTTCGTCGAGCGCGGCCTGGTCGCCGACGAAGGCTGGAGTGTGGTCGGGGTCGAGGCGGCCGTACACGAGCCGGACGAACGCCTCGGCGGGAAGCTCGACATCGACGACGGGCACGGGTTCGATCGTGGTGAGGCGCACCGCGTCGGGCCCCAGAACGACCTCGAGATGGCGGTCCGGGCCGGTGGTGCGCACGGTGACGGTCCGCTCGCTGCCGACGGGCTTGCCGGCGAACCGGGCGATCATGCCGAGGTTGTCGACGAGCTGCGTCGTGGCGTCACCCGGGATCTGTGCGGTTGGGTCGATGGTGACGGCGATGTCCCAGGTGTGCACGGCGTGCTCGTTGAGCCGGAGGCCGACGAACCCGGCGAAATCGAGCTCCATCGGGCCGAGGGAAGAGTGGAAGCCGGCCCGCTCGGCGTCGCTCAGCGAAACGAGTCGGCCGAGGAGCGACCGGTCGGCGTGCCCGGCGTCCGCGGCCTGCGCGTCGGGGGTCTTGGCGTTCCAGTCGTCCCACACGGATCGCACCTTGTCCATGTCGATCTCCTCGCCGGCCAGGGCAGCGTCGAGGCGCATCTCGCTGATCACGGCGCCAGATCCGAGGTGCGACAGCACATCGGCGATCGTCCACTCCGTGGGGTACGCCCCTCGGCGGAGATCCTCCGGGCGCATCGGCTCGACGAGAGCGTCCAGCCGTGCGATCGATGCCGCCAGGGCAGCCACGCTCTGGGGCTCGGACCCGCTCGACGGGCCCTCCGGTGGCGGGTTCACAGCCGCCGTGCTTCCGCGTTGATCACCGGTGTGTGGATACCTACTTGGTACATGGAGTGCCTCCCCGACGCCGCCTCGCAACGTGGCGGGCGGTGTGTAACTGGGACCCCCACTTGGCGGGGTCGATGAGACCCATACGATATCGACAGGGCACAAACGAGTAGTCCGTCGCCGAACGAGGAGTGATCGGATGAGAGCAGTGCTACACGACAGGTACGGCCCGCCCGACGTGCTGCGGGTCGAGGTCGACGGCAGATGGCCGTGATGGCTGTGATGGCTGTGATGGCGATCGAGATGGCGATCGGAGATCTGCGCGCAGTGTCGGAAGCCCTCGACCGCCTCGCTCGACTCGCGCCGAACGTCCGGCGTGCGGTAGACTGACATCGACAGTCGTTACTCAGGGGGTCGAGTGCGGTCCACGAACATCGGGCGTTTCACCGCAGAGATCGACGGCGACTTCGTCGTCTTCATCATCGGGGCGAGACCCAACCCGCTCCGACTCATCCGGAGTCTCCGCGACCTGGGCGGGAACAAGGGCATGAGGCACATGCTCGACCATTTGTCCCGGATGCCGGAGAAGGGTTTGCTCGGCTACGAACAACTGGGACTCGGCTCGTGGGTGCAGTACTGGAGATCGTTCGATCACCTCGAAGCGTTCGCCAAGGACGTAGACGACCCGCACCTGGATGCATGGCGCAGCTACTTCAAGCGCGTCGGCAAGTCGGGGCGCACGGGGATCTGGCACGAGACGTTCCTGGTGCGCGCCGGAGAGTTCGAAGCCATCTACACCAACATGCCGGACTTCGGTCTGGCGAAAGCATCGGCGGTCGTGCCCGTGGCCGAGTCCGTTGCCGCTCGGGACAGACTCAAGTCCTCCGACAACTGAGCGAGGACCTCAGCGAAGACCGGAGCGGGTCAGCCCCTGAGATCACTTCCCGGCACAACCGTTGCTCGATGGAGAGCCACCGGGGTTCGGCGTAGGTCACTCGATCACGTCGTGGATGCGCGCCGGGACAGCACTGCGACGAGGAAGTCGGCTTCGGCGGCGAACGGTCGCAGATCCCATGTCGACAGCTGCACCTCGGCCACGAGCCCCGCCTGTTCGACGTCGTCGAAGAACTCGGCGAACGTGTAGTCACGTCCCGATCCGAACCCGGTCACGATGCGCCCACCGTCGCGCAGGTGTGCAGCGAGGCGATCGAGGACGACCTGACGGGTGTCCGGATCGAGGAAGGTCATGACGTTGCCCGCACACACAACGACGTCGAACCCCTCTGCAATGCCCGCCGCCGGGAGGTCGAGCCCGGCCAGGTCCGCCACCAGCCAGGTCGGGCCGGGATGGTCGTGTTCGGCAGCGGCGATCAACACCGGATCGATGTCGACTCCCACGACCTCGTGACCAACCCGCGCGAGGTAGCCGCCCACCCGGCCCGGCCCGCACCCGGCGTCGAGCACACGGGAGCGGCGCGCCAGCATGGCGTCGACGAAGCGTGCCTCACCGTCGAGATCGTCACCGGCGGCGGCCATCGACCGAAACCGTTCGACGTACCACGACGAGTGTTCCGGGTTCCGTTCGGTCAGTTCGATCCACCGGTTTGGCGACATTCCACTACCAACGCTACCGGCGGTTGGTACGGGTCGCCCGAAGCGCGGGTGGCGCCGACACGACCATGCGCGACGGCAGGTTGGACAGAGTCGGACAGCGTTGGGGTCAAGCGGTCGGTGGGTCGAGTTCGCGGTACAACTCGAGCAGACGATCGCGCGGGCCGACGTCGCGGTCGGCGACTTCCGGCGAAATCGATGTACCGGTCGCGAACCAGTCGTACATCGTGCGACCGAGCTCCTGCCCGCGTCGGGTGTGGATGCACAGTGCGACGTCGGGGATCGTCGGCGCCGTGTCCTCGTGCAACGCCAGCTGCATGAGCTCACCGTTGATCGGGTCTTTGACGGTGCGCGCCAAGTAGCCGGCAGCTTGTGCAGCGAACACGAGCCGGTCGTACGCGCCCGGCGCCGTGTCGTTGGCACTCTCGTGCAGGGCGCGCACGATGGAGATCGATTCCGGTGCGCCCATCCCGATGTCTTCCGCGGCGAGCACTTGCAGGCGCCGCCACATCTCGGCCTCGTGCTCGTCGTCGGTGCGGGCCATCTCGAGGGCCGCGAGGATCGCCTGCTCGGCGTTCCCGAGACGGACGTACTTGTGAATCGACGACCGAACCTCGTCGCTGGAGAGGCCGTGCAGTGTCGTCTTGCCGGCGAACGGGTCGGTCGACCAGTGCGGGATGGGACGCTCCCACGCCCCGTCGGCCCCGCGGATTCGCCGGATTCGTCTGTGCGGCTCATCGCAGGTTGCCCGGAATGATGTCGAGTCGGTGGACGAGACCGGCAGCGTTCTTGGTCATGTCGACATGATCGCCGATGGCGGCATCGGGTCGGTACGTCACGAGGGCCCGCACCATCTCGGCGATCTCCATCCGGCCGAGCGCGGCGCCGAGACAGAAGTGACGCCCGAGCCCGAACGCCAACTGCTGCTTCGGGGGGTCGCGATCGATGTCGAAGCGGTGCGGGTCGACGAACACTGCCGGGTCGCGGTGCGCGGCGGCGATACGAATCGTGACGAACCCGCCGGCTGGAATGTCGACGTCGCCGATCGCCGTGTCGGCGAGGGCGTACTTGATGGTGTGACGGATCGCCGGTTCGTAGCGGCCGCATTCCTCGACGGCCATCGCGACCAGCGCCGGGTCGTCGTCCGATTCGGGCGTATGCGTCGTGATGCCGCAGGAGCGTCCACACCGCCAGGCCGGTCGTGTTGGCGGTGTTGTCCACCGAAGCACTGAGCAGCTCCTCCACGAGGTAGAACAGGTCGAGTTCGTCGAGTTCCCCGTCGGCGACGCCCGCCAGCATCATCGAGATGACATCGTCACCGGGTTGCCTGCGACGTTCGTCGATGAGCGCCCGCGTGAGTTCGGCCATTGCCGCCTTGGCCGCTCGCACCGGTTCGACCATCTCCGTTGTCGCCGTGAACACGGTGAGCAACGTCTTCGACAACGAGGCGAGTTCCGCGGCCGAGGACTCCGGCGCGCCGACCATCCAACAGAACAATCGCGAAGGCACGATGTCGGCGAGATCGGCCATCACGTCGAACGGCTCGTCGGGGGCTGTGGCGGCCACCAGCGACTCACTGAGATCGCGCACCCGTTCGCGCAGTTCCTCGACACGACGGGCCGTGAACCACGGCCCCACGACCCGCCGAAGCCGGCGATGATCGTCGCCCTCTGAATCGGTGAGCGTGCGGCCCGCTTCGCCCCAGAGCGGCTCGATGCCCTGTGTTTCGAGGAGCGGGTCGATGCCTGGCGTGAGCGCCCGGTCGGTGAACGCCGCGGCTGACGATTCGTAGTCGAGCGTCGACCAGCCGATCGGATCGGCGACCACCGGGGCCAGGCTCCGTAAGCGGTCGAACTCGGGATGCGGGTCGTCGAGAAACTCGGTGGCGCCGGGGTCGAGGAACGTGTCGGGTCGTGCGCTGACGTCCATGGCGTGCACCCTTTCACCCTCCGCTTCATGCTGCTCATCGGCCGGTGTCACGAGCACGTGAACAGTCTGTTTCGCCCGGCGGCAACCCTGATCCGGTCGCATATTCTCCGCGACACCAGTTGGCGCCGGCGTCCGAGGAAAGGGGTCGATCTCATGGATATGCACCGGTTTCTGAAGGCGATTCCGAAGGTCAGCTTGCATGTTCACCTGATGGGTTCGGTGCAGGCCCGGACAGCTGTCGATCTGTGTCGCAAGCACGGCGTGGCTTTGCCGGAGTTCGATGATCCGATCGACCTCTACGACTACCCCGACATCTACAAGTTCCTCCATATGTACGACAACACGGCGCTCGGTGTGATCGATCGCGACGACTTCGAGCGGATCGCCTACGAGACACTGACCGAGGCAGCCGACCACAACGTTCGATATCGGGAGATGTTCTTCAACCCGACGACGCACATGGCCGCCGGCGTCGACTACGCCACATGTGTCGACGGGCTGATCGACGGCATCAACGCGGCCCGAGCCGATCACGGGGTGGAATGTCGGCTGATCGCGGCGGTGAACCGGATGGAGAGCCCGGAACTGGCGGTGTCGATGGTCGAAACGGCGCTGTCGAACCCACGACCGGAAGTGATCGGGATCGGCTTGGACTACGCCGAGGCCGGATTCCCTCCCGAGCTGTTCTGGAAGGCGTACAGAATGGCCGCCGCCAACGGTTTGCACTTGACGGCGCACCAGTCCGAAGATGCGCCGCCGCGCAACATCGAGACCGCACTCGATCTCCTCGGATGCGAGCGGGTCGATCACGGGTACCACGTGGTCGAGAGCGAAGCGATCATGACGCGGTGTCGTGACGAGGGCATCGTGTTCACCTGCACACCCGTGTCGACTGGCTGGGTGTACTTCAACGACGACTTCGACAACCACCCGATCAAGCAGATGCATGAGTTCGGTCTGAAGATCAGCCTCGACTGTGACGACCCGCCCATGTTCAAGACCGACCCGACGAAGGACATGATCGTCGCTCACGAATACATGGGCTTCGAGCTGGAGGATTTCCGCCAGTGCATGCTCAACGGCATCGACGGAGCGTGGCTCGACGAGCCGGAGAAGCGCTCCATGCGCCGCACGTGGGCCTAGAGTTCGATGCCCTCGCCGAGCAACTCACCGTCTGATCAACCACGTGACACGACCCACTTCACACGAACCCCGTCACACGAACCCACCACGTACACACAACAAGGGAGAAGCATGAGCCAGGACGACAAGAATCCGTCGAATCCTTCAGAGAGCATCGCCAGTTCACTCGCGAACTCATCGGTGAGTCGCCGCCGGGCGATCCGCCTCGGCGCGTTCGGAATCGGCGGCATCGCACTCGGCGGCCTCGTCACCGCATGCGGCGATGATGATGATGGAACATCGAGTCACTGCTGCGCCGGCGGCCGCGGGCCCGGGCACGCACTGCGGCTGGCAGCGCCACGACGGCTGGGTCGGAACCGGAGGCGAGGCCGATCAAGGCACACTTCGTCTATATCGGCCCGCCCGACGACAACGGCTGGACCCAGGAACACGACCGCGGTCGACTCGAGGCCCAAGCGGCACTCGGTGATTCCGTCGAGACGGCCTTCACGCCCAACATCGGGTTCGACGCCTCGACGACGCAATTGTTCCAACAGTTGGTCGACGATGGCAACGACATCATCATCGCCAACACCGAGTACGCGCAGCTGCTCAGCGACGTCGCTGCTGCCAACCCCGACACGAAGTTCGTCGAGGCCAACGGGCACGTGTTCACCGACAACCAGTTCGGGTTCTACTTCGCGCACGAGACGACGGCGTACGCGCTGGGCGTGGCCGCCGCGCTGCTCACACCGAACGGTCGCATCGGCTACATCGGTGCGTTCCCCACCGCCACGACCTACAACGACGTGAACGGTCTGTTGCTCGGCGCTCGCTCGATCAACCCGGACGCCACGGTCGAGACGGTGCTCGTGAGCACCTTCTTCGACCCGCAAAAGGCGGCGCAGGCCGCCGAGGCGCTGCTGAGCAATGGCGTCGAGATGTTGTTCGGCGTGATGGACGAGCCCACGTTCCTCCAACTCGCCGAGCAAGCCGGCGTGTGGACCGGTTACTGGAATCTCGATTTCCGCGAAGCCGCGCCTACCAAGTACGTGTCGAACTTCGACCTGTCGGCGCTGGGGCCGTTCTACACCTCGCAACTCCAAGCCGTGCTCGATGGCACGTGGTCAGCCCCGTCCGAAGTCGTCTTGCTCGACACGCCGCTCGGACCGTTCGGCGCCGAGGTTCCCCAGGACGTGCAGGACCAGGTGAACGCCGTCTCGGCACAGCTGACGTCCGGCGAACTGTCGGTGTATGCCGGCCCCATCGTCGACGTCGAGGGCAACGAGGTCGTGGCCGCCGGCGCCACGATCGACTCGCTCGGCGCGTACGAGGTGAGCTTCGTCGTCGAGGGTGTCACCGGCGTGTGAGCGACACGCCCGTCGGACGTCCGAGCGCCGTCGAGGCGCGGAACATCTCCAAGTGGTTTGGTGGTGTTGCCGCGCTCGACGGTGTCGACTTCGAGTTGGCGCACGGCGAGGTGCACGCGCTGCTTGGGGAGAACGGGGCTGGCAAGACCACCCTGTCGAACATCCTCTCCGGCATCTATCGAGCCGATTCGGGCGAGTTGTTCGTCGACGGAGCGGCGCACGATTTCCGGACGCCGGCCCAGTCGATCGACGCCGGCATCGGCATGGTCCACCAGCACTTCCGTCTGGTTCCCACGATGACGGTGGCCGAGAACGTTCATCTCGGCTGGCCGGAGACCCCGCGGATCGTCACCCAGCGCGCCCTCAACGAGCGCGCCAACGCACTCATGGACGAGGTGGGGCTGCGGGTCGATCCCGAGGCCAAGGTGTGGCAGCTGTCGGTTGGCGAGCAACAACGCGTCGAGATCTTGCGAGTGCTCGCTCGCGGCGCGCGGCTATTGATCCTCGACGAGCCGACCGCGGTGCTCACCGCGGTCGAGGCCAACGAGTTGTTCGACGTGATGCGGCGGCTGGTCGACGGTGGCCGATCGGTCGTGTTCATCAGCCACAAACTCCGCGAGGTGCTCGCCGTCTCCGATCGGGTGACGGTGCTGCGCGACGGTCGCCTGGTGGCGACCAGACCGACGGCGGGTGCCACGGCCAACGAACTGGCACGCTTGATGACGGGCGAGGAGCGCTCGCTCGACGTCGAGCGGGGCGAAGTGAACGGCGCCCCGATCCTCGTCCTCGACCGTGTGAACGCGCACAACGACCGCGGCATCGTGGCCCTGCACGATGTCGACCTGGCGGTGCGGTCGGGCGAGATCATGGGCATCGCAGGTGTCTCGGGGAACGGGCAGTCCGAGCTGGCCCAGGTCGTGACGGGCCTCCGGCCGCTCGCGTCCGGGCGGATCCACATCGACGGCGTCGATGTGACGGGCGACTCGGTTCGTCGCATCGCCGACCGTGGGGTCGGTCACATTCCCGAAGACCGCATCGGTGTCGGCATGGTCGGCTCGGCGCCGGTGAAGGACAACGCCGTCCTGCGGAGCTACTGGGGCCCCGAGTTCTCCAGCGGCGTCATGTTGCGACGGGGCGCCGTGATCTCCTTCGCCGAGCGGCTCGTCGAGGCGGGCCGGGTGCGTACGCGTTCGATCTTCGCCACGGCCGGCCAGATGTCGGGAGGCAACCAACAACGCCTCGTCGCCCAACGGGAGGCGCTCGTCGCCACTCGGGTGCTCGTCGCCGCACATCCCACTCGAGGTCTCGACGTCAACGCAACGCAAGAGGTGCAGGCATCGATCCTCGAGCGACGCGACGCGGGATGCGCGGTGCTGTTTCTCTCCGACGACCTCGACGAGGTGCTGTTGATGAGCGATCGGATCGCGGTGATGTACGAAGGCCGGGTCGTCGATGTCGTCACCGCCGCCGACGCAGACCGCGAACGGCTGGGGTTGCTGATGGGCGGTCACGTATGACGAGCTATCGCCTCGAACGACGCGTCGACGAGAGTCCTCGATCGGCCGCGTTGGCGCGCGTGGTGGGAGCGTTGATTGCGCTGGTGGTGTCGGGCCTGCTCCTGCTGTTCACGGGTCGCAACCCGATCGCCCTCCTCGTCGACGCGATCGACGCCGTGCTGGGCAGTCGGCGTGGACTCGAAGGGACGGCGTTGCGCGCCATTCCGATCCTGATGACGGCGCTCGGTGTCGCCTTGTCGCTCAGGATGAAGATCTGGAACATCGGGTCGGACGGTCAGTTCTTGGTGGGCGCCTTGGCGGCCGTCGGCGTCGGTATTCACCTCGGTGGCCCGGGTTGGTTCCGGCTCCTCGTGATGGCGGTGGCCGCCACGCTGGCCGGCGCGGTGTGGATCGCCGTCCCGGCCCTGGCGCGGGCCTACTGGGACGTCAACGAGATCATCACGACACTGCTGCTCAACTTCGTGGCGGTGCAACTCGTCACGTGGGCATCGCTCGGTTTCTGGCGCGACTCCGGCGCAGCGGTGATCCAGTCCACCGAGAAGGTGCCATCGGTGCTCGCTGCGCTGCCGGGAACCGAATCGCTCACGATCGCGCTGCTCGCGCCCTTCGTGTTGGCGATCGGGCTTGCGTGGGTGTTTCGAGCATCGAAGGTCGGGTTCGAGATCGACATCATCGGAGGCAATCCGCGCGCCGCCGTGTTCGCCGGTATCGACGTCAAGCGTCGGATCGTCGTGGTGATGCTGATCACCGGGGCGATCGCCGGACTCGGCGGAATGTTGCAGCTGAGCGCTCCGGGTGCGCAGGCACTGAGCCCCGGATTCTCGGCCCAGTTCGGTCTGTCGGGTTTCATCGTCGCCGCGCTGGCGGGTGGGTCGTTCCGCGGTGTCATCGCCGGCGGCTTCTTCATCGCTTCGATGTTCTTCGCCGGGCTCGTGCTGCAGACCAAGGGGTTGTCGGTGTTCATCATCTTCGGGATCTACGGCGTCATCCTCACCGGCATCGCGCTCGGTGAAGTCGCTGCTCGGTATCGCCTCGTAAGAACAGCTCCCACAACTGCGGTGCTGCCGCCGAACCACTCCGGTGTCGCAACGTGATGTTCGCGCTGATCGACAACGCCTGGCTGAGCGTGATCGCCGCCGCGATCCCGGCCAGTACGGTCGTGGTGCTTGCCGCGGCGGGCTGTCTGCTCGGCGAGCGAGTGGGGGTGCTCAACCTCGGCCAGGAGGGCCTGATCGGCATCGGCGCCGTGTACGCCGTGATCGCGACCACCTCGTGGCAGGTGTCGAGCCCATGGCTGGCGATGCTGATCGGGATGTTCGCGGCGGCGGTCGCGGGCGTGCTTTTCGCCGTTGCGGTGGTGGTGTTCCGAGCCAGCCAGGTGCTCGTCGGCCTGGCCTTGGCCTTGGGTGGCATCGGCCTGTCGAATCAGCTGGGAACCAATCGCAACGGCACACCGATCAAGGTGCTGTTCCGCGAGATCAACCCCGGCGGGGCACTCGACGACGGCAGCGTGCTCGAGGCGTTCTTCTTCCATGACCCGGTCGTGTACATCGCCTACCTGGTCGTGCCGGCGGTGTCATTGTTCGTGCTGTTCCACACCCGCCACGGGATGAACATGCGCGCCGTGGGGGAGAGTCCGGCAGCTGCCGACGCGGCCGGGGTCAGCGTGACGTGGGCCCGGATCGGTTACACGGTCCTCGGTGCGTCGATCTCGGGCGCAGGTGGCGCCTACATGGTGTTGTCGTTCACACCCACCTGGTCGCCCGACATCGCCCGCGGCCGCGGTTGGGTGGCGCTGGCAGTGGTGATTTTTGCCGGCTGGAAGCCGTTCCGGGTGGTCGTGGGCGCCCTGCTGTACGGCTCGATGATCTCGCTCGATGCGACCGCACAGGCTCGGGGTTGGGAGCTGCCACTGCTGACAGGGAGCAATCTCAGCTTCTTCCTCTCGATGCTGCCGTTCCTCGTCACGCTCGTCGCGATCCTCGTGCCGGCCGGCGCTGCGAAACTGGCGAAACGTCCGATGCCCACTGCGGCGCCGGCCGCCCTCGCCATCCCGTACTCGCGTGAGGAGCGCTAGAGCGATCGATTGCGCAACGCCAGGGCGTGCTCGCGGAAGCGGGCCACGACGCGTTCATCGACGCCCGGTAGAGCGTCTCGTGATCGACGTTCTGTTTGAGGCGCCACATGGTCGAGAGCCACTCGAACAGCTCGACGTCTTCGAGCAATCCGCGCAGCAGCATGTTCGAGGCGATGTGAGTATGGCAGTCGACGAAACCGGGCAGCACCGCGCAGCTGGATGCGTCGATCGTGCGGACCGCGTCGACTGTGACTTCAGGAGCGATCAGACCGACGATGTCGCCCCGGTCGATCGTCATCGTGAGTGCGATGGGCGAGCTGCCGTCGCAGGGCACTGAGCTAACGTCCGGTTGGTATGGTCACCAGACCGGATGCGGCGCAACTCGTGCAACTGCCGAAGGTCGAGTTGCACTGCCACCTCGAGGGCACGATGCGGCCCGCAACCGTTGCCGAACTTGCCGCCGCGCACGGCGTCGTTCTACCGGTCGCCAACGTGGTCGAGCTGTACGAGTACGACGACCTCACCGGCTTTCTCGAGGTGTTCTGGTTGGTGCAGTCACTGTTGCGAACCCCCGATGATTGGGAGCGACTTGCGTACGAATCGGTGGTCGATGGGGCCGAGTCCGGTCTGGTGTATCGCGAGGCGTTCTTCACGCCGGCGCGCCATCTCGCCGCCGGTCAACGTCTGGCCGACATCGTCGCCGCTCTCGACCGGGGTCTCGCCGTTGCAGAACGCGAGACCGGTGTGCGTTGTCGCCTGATCTTCGACATCGACCGCGACTTCGGGCCGGCGGTCGCCGACCGACAGATCGCCGACCTGGTAGCGCTGCGGCGGTCGGGCAGCGCTGGGTTCGAGCGCGTGATCGGGATGGGGATGGACTCAACGGAGTTGGGTGTCGATCCACTCAGCTTCCGTTCCGCCTATGAACGAGCCCCGGCGGGTGGTCTGCATCGCACTGCGCATCAGGGAGAGAACTCGGGTGCCGCGGCCATTCGTGACGCTGTCGAAGGCCTCGGCTGTGAGCGCATCGATCACGGCATAACGATCTTCGAAGACCCCGAACTTGTTCGTCGGTTCGTCGAGCAGCAGATTCCCCTGACGGTGTGCCCAACCGCGAACGTTCGCATCAACCCGCGAGTCGTGGCCGACATTGCCGATCATGTCTTCCCGGTGATGCGCTCGATGGGCCTGCTCGCCACGCTCAACACCGACGACCCTGCGCTCACTGGTCTCGACCTCGGTCAGGAATACGCGCTGTGCGCGACTGCGTTCGGTTACGGCTTCGACGACATGGTGAGCATCGCGCTCGACGGGGTGCGGGCTTCGTGGCTCGACGCCGGCGACGCGGCATCGTTGGTGTCTGAGATCCATGCTGCCGCGGCCGCCACGCCCGACGGCCCGTCGGCGCAGTAGGCGTGCACCAGTTCACGCACCCAGTGGCGGTACACATTCGACACGAGGTCGGTTGACACCGAGAGTTCCGCTGCCGGATCGAGCGGGAACTCGCCGGGAACTTGGGCGCAGACGACCGGTTCGTCCTCGCTCAGTACGAGCCGTTGGAACGCGATGTGGTCGTCGTCGTCGCCGTCGAGGTCGTCGTCACGGGCCATGAGCCAGTAGGTGCGGCACGTGGTTCGATCGATCGGGCTGGCGGTCATCCACAGGATTCGGCGTGCTCCGCCGGCGAGGTGGAACTCGATGTCGACGGTGCAGGGCATGGGCATCCGGTACGCGGATCGGCCGTACATCGCCGCGCCGTCGGGGTGGAACTCGGGTGGTTCGTACACGAATCGGAGCTCGCTGCCGACGCGCTCGATGTGGGGGAGTTGTGGCACGGGCTCGTCGCGCCTGCCGAGCGACCCGTCGTGCACCCAGGCAAAGTGTGCGAGGTCGACGAAGTTCTCCACTCGCCGGGGCGCTGCGACCGACCATGTGTACGGCTCGCCGACGATGACGCGCAGCGACGTGTCGCCGTGGGCCGAACAGTGCGGGATGGTCGACGACGGCGTGGCCGGGTCGGCCCGAACCAATCGCACCCAGACCAGGTCGTAGCGCTCGGCGATGTCGTACGATCCGACCGTCGCCTTGGCCGGGATGGGCCCGTCGGGAAGCGACGGGATCGACGTGCAGCGGCCGTCGGCCGACCAGGTCCATCCGTGGTATGCGCACCGGACGTCACAGCCGTCGACGCTGCCCACCGACAGCCGGGTCGACCGGTGGATGCACCGGTCTTCGAGCGCCGTGAGGTTTCCATCATCGAGACGGGCGATCGCGATGTCGCGTTCCAGCAGACGAACACCGATCGGCCGCCCGGCGGGTAGGTCGTCGGATCGGCACACCGGGTGCCAGAAATGGCCGAGCGTCGCCAGCAGGTCGTCTTGAGTGATCAGGTCGTCTTGAGTGATCATCGAGTCTTGAGTAATCATCGAATCGTGTCAGGCTGCGGCAGACCGGCGGTCGAGTTTGGCCTCGTACCATGTGCCGCGGCTGAGGCACCCGATCGGCCGAAGCCAACGGTCGACCGTGATGGTCTCGTGGCCGTCGCTCACCTGAATGGGCTCGCTCTCCACGGCCAACACGCTCACGTGCGCGGTTCGGCCGACGGCGAGCTTGCCGTACGACTCGCGCCGTCCGATCGAGTCGGCCACGTTCGAGGTGCACATGGCGATCACGTCGACGAGGTCGACGCCCATCGCGAGGATCTTGGTCATCGTTTCGGCGAGGGAGTACACCGGGCCGCCGATGTTGAAGGCGTTGAGGTCGGTCGAGATCGTGTCGGGGAAGTAGCCCTGGTCGAACAGCTTGCGGGCGTCGCTGAAGCGGAAGTCGGTGCCTGAGTGGCCGACGTCGAGTCGGATGCCCCGGTCGCACGCATCGACGAATTCGGGGATTGCCGTGCCGTTCCGGTCGAGGATTCCTCCCGCGCCTCGGAACGCGTGGGTGATGATGTCGCCTGGGCGCAGCGCTCTGAGCAGCGCCGGCGTCGAGATGGTCGGCGTGTGTGGGAATCGACCGAGATGCACCATCACGGGCTTGCCGCGCGACCAGCGCTGTGCGACTGCGAGGAATGGCGAGTGTTCCGGATCGTCGGTGTAGCAGGCCCGTACCTTCAAGCCGACGATCACGTCGGCGTTGCGTTCCATCGATTCATCGAGCGACTCGACGTCGATGTTGCGGACGTCGTTGGCCAGTTCCAGCTTGTGGCAAATGAAGTCTCTGGTGGCGAGGTAGAGCTGGTTGGGGTCGATGAAGGCCAATACCTCGGTTGCGGTGGCTGGGTGGTCGATCACCGCTGCCCGCGCCAGGTCGAACGTGGCGACGCCGCTGGTGCCACCGTCGACGAGCATGGGGACGCCCATGCCCACCCCCACGTCGTCCGCGCGGACACAGAAGTCACCGAGCCCGGGCATCACGTGCACGTGGAGGTCGATCAGGCCGGGAGTGACGAGCATGCCCGCACAGTCGACGATGTCGGAGCCGACGGGTACCAGGCCCGGGTGCTCGGCCAAATCGGCTCCGATCGCCGTGATGACGCCATCGTCACACAGCACGTCGGCAATCCGGTCGAACTCGGACGACGGATCGGTTACGCGACCACCACGAAGCAGCACAGCCATGGACGAAAACCTACGGCACGCAGGTATCCGCAGCGTTTCCGTCGTGTGAGAAACATCGGTCCGCCTGGGCGCTCGAGTTCGTTCGCCGCGGCGACACGCGCAGCGGGCGGTTCACCACGTCCGCTTGCGACCGACGACCGGTGGAGGCAGGTGGCCGACCGACGCCAACGCGGGCATCCAGCACGTAGGGTTGCGTTCCACCGTCCGAACATCACAGAAGTGAGGAATGCAATGGCCACCACTCGATCAGCCACCACGATCTGGCACGGATCCCTCATGGAAGGAGCCGGACGAGTCGAGCTCGAGTCGTCCGGCCTCGGCGGTTTCGATGTCACCTGGGCGTCCCGCGCGGAAGACCCGGCCGGGCGCACCAGCCCGGAAGAGCTGATCGGCGCCGCCCACTCGTCGTGCTTCTCGATGGCCCTCTCGAGCGCCCTCGCCAAGGCGGGAACACCGCCGGAGACGCTCGAGACGAAGGCCGAGGTGACGTTCCAGCCCGGTCAGGGAATCACCGGGATCCACCTGACGGTCCGCGGCGACGTCCCCGGGATGACGCCCGAGCAGTTCGCCGACGCCGCCGAGGCCGCGAAGGTCGGCTGTCCGGTCAGCCAGGCGCTCACGGGCACAACGATCACACTCGCCGCCACACTCGCTTGACAGTGGCGCCCTGGCGTGCACTCGGCGGCGAGCATCCCGCACAGGCACATCGGACCACCCTGCAGGACCTGCTGGTACAGCCACCCGTAGAAATCGAGCCGAGCGACGGCATCCAGGCCCTGGAGTGGTCCGGGTCGGTCACTCGGCCGGATCGACCGAGACGCTCATGTACCCGCCATGGTCCGGGGTGAACGCCACCGCGTGCACGCTCCACCCTTCGCCCGTCGCAGTGAACCCGACGTTGCCGGACTCGTCGGCGCTGAGGTCGAACTCGTCGGCGATCACGAACCCGGCGGCGCCCAACTCTGCCGCGTATGCCGCGATGTCGGCGACGGCATCGGGTGAGGTCAGTTTCAGCGTGAACCCGTCCGCGAAGCCGGACGCCACGTCGATCGCGAGATCAGGAACCGGCACCGCGGTCGGAAAGCCGGTGGGCAGCCCTGCGCCGGCGGGGGCCGGCGCGCCGCTCCCCGTGTCCTCGGTACTGGCCGCCTCCCCTGCCGAGCCCGTTGCGCTCCCGGCAGCCTCGGTACTCGCCGCGCCATCCGCGCCGGCCGGGTCGATGGCGATGCCCATGTAGCCGCCGTCGACCGGTGTGTCCTGGGTGAAGGCCACCGGCAGGACCGTCCAGCCGTTCCCGGTTGCGGTGAACCCGACGTTGTGAGCGTCTGTCGCGCTGTTGTCGAAGGCGTCGGTGACGGTGAAGCCGGCGGCTTCGAGCTTGGCGCGATACGCCGCGACGTCGGCGACCGCGTCGGGCGAGGTGAGCCGTATCACGAAGCCCTCGCCGACAGCCACCGCCGTCTCGATCTCGAGATCCGGAACCGGCACGTCGGCGGGGAACGACGACGGGAGGCCACCTTTGGTGTTGACCTCGATCCCTGAGTCCTCGAGCGCCTTGTTGGCGATGTCGTCGGTCGAGCAGCCCACGGCGGTGACTGCCAGAGCGACGACCGCGGCGGTCAACCGAACAACGGAACGACTCACGACGACTCCTTCTACGATGACTTCTGTAGCGATGACTTCTGTAGCGATGACTTCTGTAGCGATGACTTCTGTAGCGACGAGAAACAGATCGTCGCAGATCGGCGACAGCGAATCAACGAACTCCGGCCCGCTCTTCGGCCGCCCACGAAGGTGTCGCGACAACCGTGCGGACCGTATTGGCCCAATCAGACAGCGCCGCCTACGAGCGACACCCAGAGCAACCCGACACGTTCCGGACCGAGGCGGAAGCGTGGGGTGACCAGTGATCCGCGGAGAGGTCCGGCTTGCTCAGGTCGGGCGAATGCAGCGTCCGGTATCGGTGCTCAGTCCGAACGTTCGGTTGGAATCTCACCCAGGTCGAGGATGCTGCGCCATGGTCGTACACCATCGGCCTGAGTCAGAGCTGGGCCAACTACTACGAACAGCTGCCGGCGCCCGGCTCGTTTCTTCAGGTGATCCCGCCGTCGGACTGGTTTTGCAGGTGCCATCAGCACTCCATGCGCCGACTCGATCGGGCCCCGGGGCAGAACGCATCGGCGGTTCCACCTCATGCCGTCCTCGCCGATCACGAATCGGAGTTACCAACATGCTTCGTATCGGAGACCATCGTTCGGAAGCTTGTCAGGCGATGCTCCGACGGGGAGGCGTGACCGGGCGACACAACACCGCCGTCCGGAGGCGAAACGCCGGTCCCGTCACCCTGGCGGGCGACATACCCGGGTTCTCTCAGGTAGTCGTCGTCGAGATCATCGGCGAGCGGGTTTCCGTCGAGTTCGGGACCACGCCGTCATCATCGCATCCGACTCGCTCGCCACCCGACGTTCGTCAGACCGAGTCTTCGTGGCGTGGAACGACGATCGTCGGGACAGTCGGATGGTGGACGAGAGCGGTGGCAACCGATCCGAGCAGCAATCGATCCAGTACGCCGTGCCCACGGGAGCCGACGACGAGCAGATCGGCGTCGCTGCTCGCCGTTCGGAGCGCGACCCGCGGATCCCCGGGCATGACGAGCAACTCCACCGCTGGATACCCATGGAGGTCACTCAGTACCGCCGCCACACCCTGTTCGAGTTCGTGACGAGCTCCGGTTTCTGAGATCTCGGGCGACGGCGACAAGGGATCACCGATAACCGACTCACTCGTGAATACCTGCACGGCGAGCACCTTGGCAGACCGACGTAGGTGCGTGAGTGTCCACCGCAGTGCGGTTCCGGCACGCGGCGATCCGTCGAACCCGACGACGACGTCGAGCTGCTCGTGGACCGGTGGAACCACCGGTGGGATCAACGCGACGGGCACCGTGGCATGTCGTGCGCAGTAGGCGCCGACGGAACCGACCGAGAGGTCGGCTCGGGAACTCCACCCTCGACTCCCGACCACGAGCAGTTCTGATCCCCCGGCCGTCTCGACGAGGCCCGGACCGGCTCGGCGCTCGATCACCACGCCGGCGTCGGCGAGTGACGGGGCATGGTCCTGCAGGAGTGTCCGGAGGCGCAGGATCGCTTCGCTGCGATAGGGCTCCCCGCTGCCGTCGACCGCTCCGGTCGTGCCGAATCCGTACTCGAACGGGCCGCTCACAAACGCCATCACGGGCTTGACGGCCCCGAGATGGTCGGCATGATCGACCGCCCAGCGCAACGCGATCGCCGAACCGGCAGAGCCGTCGACCCCGACAATCACTGTTCGATCCGCTCTCGATGACTCCA
>CAVPET010000015.1:0-79953 GCA_963703525.1 Ilumatobacteraceae bacterium
CGATCTCCTCTCTCTATTGCTCGGCAAGATCATCTGGGACTACTGCGGGATGGACCGCAATGCCAACGGTCTCGGCAAGGCACTGTCGGAGATCCCCGCTCTGCACGAGGAGTTCAAGAAGGACCTCAAGGTCACCGGCAGCGACACGAGTGTGAACCAGACGCTCGAGAAGGCCGGCCGGGTCGACGACTTCTTCGAACTCGGCATGCTCATGTGCCGCGACGCGTTGAACCGCGAGGAGAGCTGTGGCGGCCACTTCCGGTCCGAACACCAGACCGACGAGGGCGAGGCGTTGCGCGACGACGACAACTTCGCGTACGTCAGCGCGTGGGAATGGACCGGTGATCCGCTCGCGCCGGTCGAGCACAAAGAGCAACTGGACTACGAGGTCGTGCACTTCGCGACCCGCAGCTACAAGTGATGGAGCAATAGGTGAGCACGCTGACCAACCTGACCCTGAAGATCTGGCGACAGGACGGCCCCGGTTCGCAGGGTCGTTTCGAGACGCACCAGATCCCCGAGATCAGCGACGAGGCATCGTTTCTCGAGTTGCTCGACATCCTCAACGAGCGACTCATCGAGGAAGGCAAGGAGGCGATCGTCTTCGATCACGACTGCCGGGAGGGCATCTGTGGTACCTGCTCGTTGATGATCGACGGCCAGGCCCACGGTCCGCACAGGGCGACGGCGACGTGCCAGGTGCACATGCGCAGCTTCGCGAGCGGCGACGAGATCGTCATCGAGCCGTGGCGGTCGTCGGCGTTCCCGATCATCAAGGATCTGATGGTCGACCGAGCGGCGTTCGATCGCATCATCGAAGCCGGCGGCTTCATCACTGCGCCGACCGGCGGTGCGCCGGATGCGAACCTGACCCCGATCCCCAAGCCCGTTGCCGACGCGGCGATGGACGCGGCCGCGTGCATCGGCTGCGGCGCCTGCGTGGCGGCCTGCCCGAACGGCGCCGCGAACCTGTTCACCGCCGCCAAGTTCTCGCACCTCAACCTGCTGCCGCAGGGCCAGGCGGAGCGCTACAAGCGCACCGAGGCGATGGTCGAGAAGATGGAGGAGTACTTCGGCTCGTGCACGAACCACGGTGAGTGCGAAGCGGCGTGTCCGAAGGAGATCTCGATCGACGTGATCGCGGTGATGAACACCGACTACCGCAAGTCGAAGTTCAAGAACCGAAAGTCGCTCGCCCGCATCTGACGAACCGGCCGTTCAGCCGAGTATCAGTGTTCGGCCACGACGGCCGTTCAGCCGGGTATCAAGGTGACCGCCGTGGTGTAGCGGTTCGCCGAACGATGGGGCTCGGCCGTCAGTTCGAGTTCGATGGCCAGTTCGCCCAGGGTCTCGGGAACGATCAGGTCGATCCGGCCGACCTTGACGACGTCGTCGGCAGGCGCCGGCCCGCCGAATCGCCAACGCTTCTCGCCGCCGGCCCAGCGCGCCGTGACGTCGACGACCGCGAAGTCGATCGTCGTGCGCAGGTCGTTGACGAGGTGGACGTCGAGGGCGAGCCGATCGCCCGGATTGATCCAGTCGGGGGGCGGCTGCGCGACCACGAGCAAGGGCGCACATGCTGCCCGCACCACGTGGTACGCGTCTTTCCGAACGCGGTCATGACCGAGGATGCTCGACGACACGATCGGGGCCGGGTCGGCAAGGCTCGAGAAGCAGAACCCCCCGACGGGGCGGTACTTCAGCGTCCTCAGCGTTTCGATCTGGACCTTGAGAACGTGTGACTGGTAGTACTGCGTCGTGTCGCGCCACTCGGCGAACGTCGCGAAATCCGACGGCGGGAACAGCCGCTCGAAGGCCGACGCGTCGTAGGCATGAACAGCAGCGATCCGTTCCCAATCGAGATCGGGCCATGTTGCGTCTCCGACCATCTCGCCGACCGTCTCGTCGAAGAACGATGGTGAGGTCGGCGCCGAGTCGGCCCCGAACTCGCTGACGAAGCGCACCACCCGCGGAATGCGTCGGGCGAACGCGGCGAGGTCGGTAGCCTCGCCGTGACTGCCAGCCGAACGACAGGTGGCTGTCGGTGCCGTCGAGTTGCGGCACGTGAGGCAGCACGCCGGAGTGGGCAATGGTCGGTCGGGTCGGGTCGTGGCGCTCCAGCGATCGCTTGACCCAACGGTCGAGGACCGACTTGTTCCACGACGGCAGTTGCTGAGCGGCAATCGAGCGGGCGCGGGTGCGCCATCGTTGCGGATCCGCCGGCGTGGCGCGGGGCGCATCGAGCTGAGGGTCGGGTCGTCGTGGGCCGACCACGACGCGATCGACGGATGATGGCCGAGCGCGTCGACGAGCGCCCTGGCCTGCTCGACCGCCTGCGGCCGAACGGAACGGGCGTACTGCCATTGCAGCGGGAAGTCCTGCAGGAGCAGGATGCCGAACTCGTCGGCCGCGGCATAGGCGTGGCGGTGGGCGACATGGCCGTGGACGACGTAGTGCGTCGAGGCCGAGGTCGACAGCGGCCTCGATGTCGCCGCGGACCATCGCCGGGTCGGCGTCAGCGAGGCCGGCCCGGGTCGGCAGCAGGTTGGCGCCCTTCAGAAACAACCGCTCACCGTTGACGGAGCACACCCAGTCGTCCCAGCTGATCTGGCGCAGCCCGGTTCGACGCTGCCGGCGATCGCTCGACACGTCGTCGACGAGCACCTCGACGGAGACGTCGACGAGCGGCTGCTCGCCAAGCGCACGTGGCCACCACAGCGCCGGGTCGGCGAGATCGATGTTCCACTCCAGTTCGTTCTGTCCACTCGCCACGACTTGAAGCGCGTCGGCGTGCGGCACCCCGTCGATCAAGGTGCGGATCCGTACCGGGCGGTGGACGTCGCTGTCGAGGCGAACTGCGATGCGCAGATGTGCCCGCCGGGGGTCGGCGTCGCGACAGAGCACGCGGAGGCGGTCGATGCGGACCGGCCCGGTGTCGTAGAGGCGCACCGGCCGCCACAGGCCTCCGGGATTGAACGACTGATCGACCCAGCCCGATTGCTGGAACACGCCGGTGATGTTGCGCCGGTGTCGCGGGTCGGCTTGCGGCGAACAGGTGACCTCGATTGCCAGCACATGGTCGTCATCGAGCCGGCTGAGCGTCGTGATGTCGAAGCTGTGTGGAAAGAAGTAGCCCTCCGGGTCGCCGAGGTACGCCCCGTCGAGCCAGACGTCTCCCTGATAGAAGATACCGTCGATGGTCACCCAGCGCCGCCGACCCTGATCTGGTGGCGGGGCCGAGAACCGGGTGCGGTACATCAGCGGCCCGTCGCTGGTGGCGAACTTCGGATTGTGCTGCCAGTGGCCGGGGACATCCACCTCGGTCCAGTCGTCGTCCACGGTGTCGAGCCCGATCCCGCTGCGACGGATGTCGTCGTCGGCCTCGACGGCGACCCATGGGCCCGGCAGTTCCATCCCACCCGAGCCTATTGTGACCGGCGCCACGAGCCGCATGCCCGTCGATCGGTGGGGCGGGCTATGTTCGACCGCATGGCACAGAGCGCGGATGGTCGAGCATCGACATTGGGTGAGCTACGGGCGTCGGGTTGGGTCTCCCGGCCGGTCAAGCAGGAAGTGCGCGAGCATGCCATCGCCAAGGTGGCAGCCGGTGAACCGCTGTTCGCGGGGGTGTCCGGCTACGAGAACACGGTGATGCCGCAGCTCGAGAACGCGCTGCTCGCCGGCCACGACATCATCTTCCTGGGCGAGCGGGGCCAGGCCAAGACGCGCATGATCCGCTCGCTCACCGGGTTGCTCGACGAGTGGATGCCGATCGTCGCCGGGAGTGAGATCAACGACGATCCCTACGGTCCGGTCTCCAAATACGCCCGGGATCTCGTCGCGGAGATGGGCGATGACACCCCGATCGCCTGGGTGCGCCGTGACGACCGGTTCGGCGAGAAGCTCGCGACGCCCGACACGTCGATCGCCGATCTCATCGGCGAGGTCGATCCGATCAAGGTGGCCGAAGGTCGATACCTGTCCGACGAGCTCACGCTCCACTACGGCCTGGTCCCGCGTACCAACCGCGGCATCTTCGCGATCAACGAACTGCCCGACCTGGCGGAACGCATTCAGGTCGGCATGCTCAACGTGCTCGAGGAACGTGACGTGCAGATCCGCGGCTACAAGATCCGTCTGCCACTCGACGTCATGCTGCTCGCGTCGGCCAACCCGGAGGACTACACCAACCGGGGCCGCATCATCACGCCCCTGAAGGATCGGTTCGGCAGCCAGATCCGCACGCACTATCCGCTCGAGGTCGTCGACCGAGGTCGCCATCATGCGCCAGGAGGCCGTTGCGCTTGATGTGGTCACCGAGGCCGGGCCGGTCATGGTCGACGTTCCGGACTACCTCACCGAGGTCGTCGCCACGTTCAGCCACCTCGCCCGGGCGAGCAACCAGGTCAACCAGCGAAGTGGTGTCAGTGTCCGGTTGAGCGTGAGCAACTACGAGGCACTGGCGGCCAATGCCCTGCGTCGCGGGTTGCGCGCCGGAGAACGCACGATCGTCGCCCGCGTCGACGATCTCGATGCGCTCGCGGCGAGCTCGATGGGCAAGATCGAGATCGAGTCGCTCGACGAAGGCCGCGACGGGGCGATCATGGAGCACCTCGTGAAGGGCGCCGTGCTCACCGTGTTCAAGGATGTCGTGCCCCCCGAGCACACCAGAGCGGTGGTCGACGCGTTCGAGGAGGGTGTCGATCGCGCACACGGGTGAAGGTGTCACGAGCGAGGAGCTGGCGCGGCTGGTCGAAGACGTCCACGCGCTGCGCGCTCCGGTCGCCGCGCTCACCGGCGGTGACGAGTCTCCGGCCGCGGTCGGCGCCGCGATCGAGTTCATTCTGGAAGGGCTCCACTTGAGCAAGCGCCTGAACAAGGACTCGAGTGGAGTCGGCGCCACCTACCGAAGCCGCACCTGACGGGGTCTCGTCCGACGGGGGTCTCGGCCGACGGGGGTCTCGGCCGACGGGGGTCTCAGCCGACGGGCAGCAGGAATGCGGGAGCGACGGGAGAGGGGGAGCGGTCCTCGTCGAGGACGCCGATCGTGGATCCGGGGCCGGAGATCGCCGGTTCGAAGAACGCGACCTCGATCGAGATGCCGTCGTGGATGGCGTCATCGAGCACCGCGACGATGCGCTCGATCTCGTCGGTCGCTACCTGACCCGGGGCGACCGACACTGCCTCGACCTGAACCGGGCTGACCGACGCGGCGGCGACCGACACGGCGGTGATCAGCAAGGGTGTCGATGAAGCCCATTCGGCGATGTCACGGATCGCGCCGGCCAACGGGTCGGCACGACCGTTCGTCGCCGAGATCTCCGGCGCCCGGCAGTCGATGCCGAGCAGATCGGTGAGGCCGATCAACCGCTCGACGTCGAGCGTCCCGGCATCTGCGTCGATCGACGCGACGACCGGGCGCCCCCCTCCGCCGAGGATGCCCCACGTGTCACGCCACGCTTGCAGTGGCGCATCCTGCGCAACGGTCGCGAACGGGATCCAGCCGTGCGCCCGGTCGCCGAATCGATCGGCGGCCCGTTCGACCCAACGCGGCCACCACTTCGTCAGGGCCTCGTCGCTGTCGAACCCGCCTTCGTTGTCGAACCACCTCGGGATCGCCGATTCGTGCAGCGTGACCCACGCCCGGATGCCGAGCGCATCGGTCGCGTCGAGGACGCTGCCGAACCACTCGGTCCAGCCGGCATCGAGGCCGCCGGGTCTGGGCTGCAGCCGGGCCCAGTCGAGCGCGACGCGCAGGTCCGACACGCCCAGCCGGCGGAGGGCGGCGAGATCGTCTGGCCAGCGGGTGTGGAAGCCGTTGCCGGCCGTCGGGCCGAGGTCGGCGGTCTCGGCGAAACCGAGCGTGGTCGCCGTGGTCAGGTTCGCGCCGCGTTCGAAGGTCATGCGGCAGGGGTCATGCGGCAGGGGTCATGCAGCACGGCTCGCGGAGTGTCATCGAATCGAGGTCGGATGGTCGTCAGATCAGATGAACGGCGTACGGGTCCACAGGTCGCCGGCATCGACACTCGAGGAGATGGGTTGGCCGGTCAGTTCGACGACGTCGACCGGGCCGGGGAACCCGCGCAGCTCGACCTCGCCATACGGTTGCGCGACGACCCCTTCGGGGAGCTGTTCGATCTGCATGGTGGGCATCAGCACCTCGACGCCTCGGGCGAAGTCACACAAACGCGACGCCATGTTGACGGCCGAGCCGATGTAGTCGTCGCCCTCGAACAGCAGTGCGTGGCCGGTGGCGAGGCCGGCGCGCACGGTGAGTGGGGCACAGACGTCGGCCGCGCAGTGTTTCAGGTCGAGGACGAAGTTGATCGCATCGGCCTGCTCGACCGCCACGACCATGCATCCGTCGCCGAGCCATTTCGCGACCCGTACGCCGCGATCGGATGCGACATCGCGCACGATGGCGCGGAACGTGCTGAGGATGCGCCCGGCAGCGTCGTCGCCGTAGGCAGCCGTGTAGTTCGTGAATCCGGAGAGATCGACGAAGACGAACGTGCGGGGAACGCGCATACCACCATGTTATTCGGCTGCGCAGGCCGTTGGCTTGAATGACGCACTACGGTTCGGGCATGGCGTCACAGTTCACGTACTCGAGATGGGACGGAACGCAGCACGGTTTCGAGTTCGATGCCGACGCCGCCTTCGACGAACTGACCGACGAGCTGCTCTACCACGGCGACGTCAATGCGGCCCTGCGGCGGATGATGCAGGATGGCGTGCGAGACCGCAACGGCGAGCAGTTGCAAGGTCTGCGCGAGCTGCTCGACAAGGTCCGCCAAGAACGCCAGGCGCGGCTCGATCGACACGACCTCGGGGGTGTGTACGACGAGATCAAGGCCGAACTCGACGACATCGTCGACGAGGAACGCCACGCGATCGACAACGCCAGGCGTGACGCGCAGAACTCGGGCGACGAGCGGCGGGCGCAGAATGCACAGGCGGCGGCCGACGAGCGCAACATGCGGCTCGACCTGCTGCCCGACGACCTCGCCGGCAAGGTCCATGAACTCGACGCGTACAACTTCGAGTCAGCCGACGCCAAGCAGCGCTTCGACCAGCTGATGGACAAGCTCCGTGAGCAGCTGATGAGCCAGATGGTCGATCAGATGAGCAGCGCTGTGCAGAACATGACGCCCGCCGACATGGCCAGGATGAAGGACATGATGGCGGCGCTGAACGAGATGCTCGGCAAGCACCAACGCGGCGAGGAGCCAGGGTTCGAACAGTTCATGGACGAGTTCGGCGACTTCTTCCCGGAGAACCCGCGCAACGTCGAGGAGCTGCTCGAGCAGATGGCCCGTCGCATGGCGGCGATGCAGGCGATGATGAACTCGATGACGCCCGAGCAGCGGGCGCAGCTCCAGCAGCTGTCCGATCAGCTGCTCGAGGACATGGACCTGCAGTGGCAGATGGAGCAGCTGTCGGGGAACCTGCAAGCGATGTTCCCGCAGCTCAACTGGGCTCAGAGCTACGACTTCGAGGGTCAGGATCCGATGGGGTTCGCGCAGGCCATGCAGGCGATGCAGGATCTCGGCGACCTGGACCAGCTCGAGCACCTGTTGCGCAACGCGTCGAGCCCCGCGGCACTTGCCGAGGCCGACATGGATCGGGTGCGCGAGCTGATGGGTGATGATGCGGCGAAGTCGCTGGAACGGCTCGCCGAGCTCACGAAGATGCTCGAGCAGGCGGGCCTGATCGAGCAGAAGCAAGGGCGGCTCGAGCTGACACCGAAGGGGCTGCGCCGCATCGGATCGAACGCACTGCGCGAATTGTTCTCCAAGCTGGCCAAGGACCGGATCGGCCGGCACGAGACGAGCCAGATCGGTCAGGGCCACGAGCGGACGTACGACACCAAGGCCTACGAGTACGGCGACCCGTTCCAGCTCGACTTGAACCGAACGATCCGCAATGCGCTGCGACGCTCCGGCGGCGGTACGCCGATCCAGCTCGAACCCGAGCGACTTCGAGATCGAGCGGACCGAACACCTCACTCGTTCGTCGACGGTGCTGATGATCGATCTGTCGTTGTCGATGCCGATGCGCGACAACTTCCTGCCGGCCAAGAAGGTGGCGATGGCGCTGCACAGCCTGATCAGTTCACAGTTCCCGCGCGACTACCTCGGGATGGTCGGTTTCTCCGAGACCGCCCGCGTGCTCGACAGCCGCAGCAGCTTGCCGGAGGTGTCGTGGGACTTCGTGTACGGGACGAACATGCACCACGGGCTCATGCTCGCCCGCAAGTTGCTGGCCAAGGAGTCGGGCACGAAGCAGATCATCCTGATCACCGACGGCGAGCCGACAGCGCACATCACGCCCGAGGGCTACCCGTTCTTCAATTATCCGCCGGTTCGTGAAACTGTCGAGGCCACGCTGCGTGAGGTCGTGCGGTGCACTCGTGAACAGATCCGGATCAACACCTTCGGGCTCGGCGCGGATGGTCCGTTGCGCGCGTTCATCGAGCAGATGACCAAGATCAACCGGGGACGGGCGTTCTTCACGACGCCGGAGAATCTCGGCGATTACGTGCTGGTCGACTTCATGGAGGGCAAGCGAGCCCTCGCCCGAAGCACCCGCCGAACCGGCTGACTGTCCGTTCGCCCTGCCCGCCCGCTCGCGCGCGCTGCGCGCGATTCTTGAAATCCGCCCTTGCGGAAGCGCTCTGTGCTATGTCACAATGACACAACTGTAATTACAGCGCTGTCGAGCAGGTGCCGACCGAGCGGGTGATTGCCATCCAGAGACGACTCCGGACCTGGCAGGAGGTCCCACATATGCAGTACATCACCACCCCGAGCATCACCGTCAGCGCCATCCCCGTCGAACCAGATCCCGATTGGCACGACCGGGCGAACTGCCTGGGCGTCGATCCCGACTTGTTCTTCCCCGAACGTGGCGCGTCCACGCGCGAAGCCAAGGAGGTTTGCCGCGGTTGCGAGGTTCGCCACGACTGCTTGGAGTTCGCGCTGCAGAACGGCGAGAAGTTCGGGATCTGGGGCGGGTTGTCAGAGCGCGAGCGGCGCCGCATCCGTCGACAGCGCGCCCAGGTCGCCCGCAGCACGATTGGCGCCTGACGGCACGCCCGCGGTGCGTGCCGCGTGGCGGCGGGCTAGGTTGATGTCATGTTCGGATCCAGCGAGATGGTCATCGTCCTCGTCATCGTCCTGGTGCTCTTCGGAGGCTCGCAGTTGCCGAAGCTCGCCAAGAACTTGGGCAAGGCGCAAAAGGAATTCAAAGAGGGCATGACGGAGGCCGACAAGCCGACTTCGCCCGATGTCCCAGCGGCCTCACCCCAGGTCGATCAGGCCAAGACGCCTGACGCCTGAACCGGGTTCGGCCCGTTGGGCCCGCTGGGCAGTGGGCTCGAGACGATGTGCTCGCTCGTCAGACAGTGATGGCGAGGCGCCCGGCATCATCGCCGGCTTCATCGCGCCGGCGCTTGAGAATGCGGCGCCGCTCGCGCTCGCTGCATCCGCCCCACACGCCGTGCTCGATGCGCTCGTCGAGCGCGTACGCGAGGCAGCGTGACAGGACCGGGCAATCCTTGCAGATCTTGCGCGCCCGATCGACGCCGACGCCGTCGCTCGGGAAGAAGGTCGCGGGCGGGTAGAGCCGGCAGTTGCCGTCGGCCATCCACGCCGTCGGCGAATCGGGATCGGGCCCGACCGCGCAGAGCTCGATCGGACGACCGAACTCGTTGGTCGTCGCACCGTTATCGCTTCTTGCACGGTCATCGCTCGTGTGGCGGCTCAATCGCTTGATCATGGGGGTGTTCCTCTCTGCAGATGCCTGGACACGGGCATGTCGAGTGCCGACGGTCTCGTGTGCTCGCCGTGTATTGACGCTCCGGGGGGAGCCCGCGGTTCCCGGAATACTCGATTCATCTCGATGGTGACCGGGGGACTCGGTGGCGACGAGCGTCGCAACTGTTGTCATATCGACGTGGAATTGTAACATATCCGTAAGACCGAGTCCAGCCTTTCCCACACGGGACAGCCGCCGTGATCGAAGGTCGGGCGAACGGTCGGGCGAACGGTCGGGCGAACGGACCCGGCGAACCACCAGGTAGACTGCATTGCCATGACCGATGTCGCCGAGCCGCAGGCCCCCCGCGCCCATGCCCGAATCGTGTATCACGGCCCGGTTGCACCGCACTGGGAGGTCTATGGAGACTGGGGCGATCGGCAGGTGCTCGACGAATTCCGGGCCCGCGTGCTCGCTCGCCTGGTGCTCCTGCCGCGTGACGATCCTCAGTTCCGCCGTAACCGGGAGCGGATCGTGCGTGATGCCGAACGCGAGCGGATCACGATCGAATGGGACCTCGGCCGTACGGACGTCGACTTCTGATCGTCCGCGATCCGGTGTTCCATCCATGATCGACGAGCGTTTTCTCAGTCGGGAGCTGAGCTGGATCGCGTTCAACGAGCGTGTGCTCCAGCTCGCCGGCGAACCGGGCATCCCGCTGCTCGAGCGGGCCAAGTTCTGCGCGATCGCTTCGACGAACCTCGACGAGTTCTTCCAGGTGCGAGTCGCCGCGCTGAAGGATCAGATCGTCGCCGGCATCGACAGTCCATCGCTCGACGGGCGCACACCGACCCAACAGCTCGCGGCGATCGGCGACTGGATTCCCGGCCTGATCGAGCGGCTCGATTCGGCCTTCCTCGACGGGCTCGTGCCCGCTCTGCGCTCCGCCGGCGTCGACATCATCTCCTATTCCGACACCACCGACGACGAACGCTCCATGCTCGAGGAGTTCTTCGAGGAGCGGGTGTTTCCCGTGCTCACCCCGCTCGCCGTCGACCCCGGCCACCCCTTTCCCTACATCTCCGACCTCGCCTTGTCGTTGGCCGTCAGCGTCGTCGATCCCGAAACGGGCGAGCGTCGATTCGCACGGCTCAAGGTGCCCAACGTGTTTCCTCGGCTCGTGCACGTCGCACCTGGTCGCTTCCTGCCCGTCGAGCAGCTGATCGCATCGCGTCTCGATCGGCTGTTCGTCGGCATGGTGATCGAGGAATGGTCGTCGTTCCGGGTCAGCCGGAACGCCGACCTGACGTTGGAGGAAGAGGAGGCCGACGACCTGCTCGAAGCAGTCGAGATGGAGCTGCAGGCGTCGCCGCTTCAAACGTGCCGTTCGGCTGGAGGTGGCCCACGACATCGGCGACGAATGCTCGAGCTGCTCGATCAGAGAGCTCGAACTGACCGCTGGCGGATGTCACGTTCCATCGGGCGCCGATCGACCTCAGCTGCCTGTGGCAGTTGCTCGACATCGAACGTCCGGACCTCAAGGACGAGCCGTGGCCACCGGTCACGGCCGGTCGGATCGCGGCCGCCGACGACATCGATCGCCGGATCTTCGACGTCGTGCGCCATCGAGCACTGCTCGTCCACCACCCCTACGAGAGCTTCGCCACGAGCGTCGAGGCGTTCATCTCCCAGGCGGCCGACGACCCCAAGGTGCAGTCGATCAAGATGACGCTGTATCGAGCCGGCGGCGACAGCCCGATCATCCGCAGCCTGATCCGTGCGGCCGAGCGTGGTGTCCAGGTCGCCGTGCTCGTCGAGCTGAAGGCACGCTTCGACGAGGCGGCGAACGTGCAGTGGGCCCGTCAGCTCGAACGCGCCGGCGTCCACGTCGTGTACGGCATGGTCGGGCTCAAGACGCACTGCAAGGTGGTGCTCGTCGTCCGCGACGACGGCGACCGGCTGCGCCGGTACTGCCACATCGGCACCGGCAACTACAACTCGAAGACGGCGCGCATCTACGAGGATCTCGGAATTCTGAGTTCCGACGTCGAACTCGGCGCCGACGCGACGAAGCTGTTCAATCACCTGACGGGCTACAGCCGCACCGACGAGTACAGCGCCTTGCTCGTGGCGCCCCGCGATCTGCGCCGTCAGCTCACCGATCTGATCGAGCACGAGGCGTCGTTCGGAGCCGACGGGCACATCACGCTGAAGTGCAACGGGATCGCCGACGAGGGGATCATCGAAGCGCTGTACGCCGCGAGCTCGAGCGGAACCCGGGTCGACCTGCTCGTGCGCGGGGTGTGCTGCCTGCGTGCCGGCGTGCCGGGGATGTCCGACAACATCCGCGTCCGTAGCGTGCTCGGCCGCTATCTGGAGCACAGCCGCATCTATCGCTTCGCTCACGGCAACGTCATTCACGCCGGATCGCACGACGCCGGATCGCACGACGCCGGCCGGAACGACGATGGGCGCCAGGAAGGCGGCAGAATCGACGCGGCCTGCACCGATGCCGTGCATCTCATCGGGTCCGCCGATCTGATGCCGCGCAACCTCAACCGGCGTGTCGAAGTGCTCGTGCCGATCGAGCACCCTCGACACGCGGCCTGGCTCGACCAGGCGCTCGAGTTCGCGCTCGCCGACGACGTGGTGGCCTGGGAGTTGCAGTCCGACGACAGCTGGGAGCGCATCGGGCCCATCGACGCGTTCGTGCCGCACTCCCAGGAGCGCATGTACCGCTGGACCGTCGAGCGACAGCTCGTGGGACGGCCGTAACGCCCGCGTCGCGCCCCGGTCGTCTCCCTTCCGTTCGTGTTCCGTGCATCTCCGCCGGCCCGGTCCGCTGTTGCCGTGGTCGTTGTTGGCCTCGACGGTGCCGACTGTTCACCTCTCGTTCATGCGCGGTGGGGTAGCGGTTCACCTTGCCTGCCTAACGTGCGCGCTGTCGATCGGGTAGCCGCCCGAACCGACATCCGTGAACACCATCCGTGAACATCGGGCCACGACCGCTCGTCATGGCCTCCTACACGACCTCTCAAAAGGAGTCACACGCGTGAACAAATCTCCCAAACGCCGCATCTTCGCCGGCGTCATCGCCCTCGGTCTGATCGCCGCCGCCTGCGGCAGCGACGACGACACGAGTTCGGACACATCAGCGGCATCCGTTGAAACGACCGAAGCCGCCACCGAGACAACCGAAGCCGCCACCGACACAACCGAAGCCGCCACCGACACGACCGTAGCTCCCGCCGCCGGCGGCGATGTCTCCGGCACGCTCACCATCTCGGGCTCCTCGACCGTCGAGCCGATTTCGGCGGCTGTCGGAGCGGCCTTCTCGGACTTGAACCCCGGCGTCGCCATCAGCGTCGACGGGCCCGGCACCGGTGACGGCTTCGCCCAGTTCTGCAACGGTGAGACCGACATCTCCGACGCCTCCCGGCCGATCAAGGCCGAAGAGGCCGACACCTGCGCGAGCAACGGTGTCGAGTTCATCGAGCTGAAGGTGGCCATCGACGGCCTGTCGGTGATCACCTCGGCGCAGAACGACGCCATCGAGTGCCTGAGCTTCGTCGATCTGTATGCGCTGCTCGGCCCCGACGCGACCGGTCTGAACAACTGGTCCGATGCATCGGGGAAGGCAGACGAGATCGCCGCGACGGTCACCGATCTCGGCGCGGTCAACACGCCGTATCCCGATGCCCCATTGACGGTCACGGCGCCGGGCGAGGAGTCGGGGACGTTCGACAGCTTCGTCGAGATCGTGATCGCGGAAGTCGGCAAGGAGCTCGGTGTCGAGGACGCCAATGTGCGCCCGGACTACACGGCGAGCCCGAACGACAACGTCATCATCGAAGGCATCGGCGCCAACCCGACCTCGCTCGGATGGGTCGGCTTCGCCTTCGTCGAGGAGAACCTCGACACGGTCAAGGCGTTGCAGGTCGATGGCGGAGATGGATGCGTCGCGCCGACGCCCGAAACGATCGCCGGCGGAGAGTTCCCGATCGCCCGCGATCTGTTCATCTATGTGAGCACTTCCGCGCTCGAGGAGAACGCGGCGCTCGCGCCGTTCGTCGACTTCTACATCAACGACGGCGTGACGTCGCTCATCGGCGCCGGCGACGGCCAGGTGCCGTACGTCCCGCTGAGCGCCGACACGCTCAGCGAGCAGCAGGCGGTGTGGGAGGCCAAGGAGACCGGGACGCGCGCCGGCTGACGGCCGTGCCTCTGTAGCCCACCCCTCGTTCGACGAGCGGCCTGCGGCCGACCCCGACCGCCGGCCGCTCGTCTACGATGACCCCGATGCAGGACCCACCTCATGGCCATAGCCACGGCGCCTTCGCCGCCTGACACCTCACTCGTGCTGCGCACGGCGCCCCGTCGCCGCCGGGCCGACTCGACTGCTCGATGGATCTTCGCGCTCGCCGCGATCTCGACGTTCGGGATCACCCTGCTGATCATCGGCACGCTCGTGTTCGATGCCGCCGACTTCATCACGAAGCTGGCCGACACCGGCGACGGGCTCGGCTCACTGTTCGACATCGGGTGGTTCCCGCGACGGGGCATCTTCGACATCGGCACGCTCGTCGTCGGCACGTTCATCGTCACCGGCATCGCCATGCTCATCGCCGCCCCCCTCGGGCTCGGTGCTGCCATCTATCTCTCCGAGTACGCCCGTCCCCGGGTCCGTTCGCTCTGCAAGCCGATTCTCGAAGTGCTGGCCGGTATCCCCAGCGTCGTGATCGGGTACTTCGCGATCTCGTTCATCAACCCGAACATCGTGGTGAATCTCTTCAGCGGCGCCAACCGGGCGTTCACCCTGCTCGCCGCCGGCATCGGTGTCGGCATCCTGACCATTCCGATCATCGCCTCGGTGACCGAGGACGCGCTCCGGGCCGTGCCGCTCGCGCTCCGCGAAGCATCGTACGGCCTGGGCGCCCATCGATCTCAGACGAGCTTTCGGGTGGTGGTCCCTGCGGGGATCTCCGGCATCGTCGCGGCGGTCATCCTCGGCATGTCCCGGGCGATCGGGGAAACGATGGTGGTGGCCATCGCGGCAGGCGCAGTGGGCGGTGGTCTGTTTCGCCTGACGCCGCTGCAACCGGGTCAGACCATGACCGCGGCGATGGCCGCGCTCGGGTTCGGCAGCGACCAGGTTGCCGGAAACGATCTCGCCTTCCAGAGCCTCTACTTCGTCGGGCTGCTGTTGTTCATGATGACGTTCCTGTTGAACGTCTTGAGCGATCGCCTCGTCGAACGGGTGAGGGAGGTCTACTGATGGCGCTGACCAATCCGGCCTCCGTCGGCGGAGGCGCCGCACGCGACGTGACCGACGCAATCACGACAAGATCCTCCAACATGAGGGGCAAGATCGTCGAAGCGTTGCTCGTGCTGGCGCTCGCGTTGTCGATGCTGATCCTGGTCGTGCTGATCGTCGACCTCCTCCGTCGCAGTTGGCCACTGTGGACGAACCGACCCGGCGACTTCCTGTCGAGCGGTCTGAACGCGGAGAACGCGGCCCGCGCCGGTGTCTCGCAAGGAATCAGGGGCACACTGCTGTTGATGTTGGTCGTCGTCGTGGTTGCGTTCCCACTCGGTATCGCCTGCGCGGTCTATCTCGAGGAGTACGGGTCCACGTCGCGATTCGCGAGGTGGACCCGCGTCAACGTCCGCAACCTTGCCGGTGTGCCCTCGATCGTGTACGGGTTGCTCGGACTCGCGATCTTCGTCAAGGCGCTGGACTCGGTCACCAACGGCAAGACGGTGTTCGCGGGAGGCCTGACGCTCGCCGCGCTCGTGCTGCCGATCGTCATCATCACGTCGTCGGAGGCGCTGCGGGCCGTGCCGCGCAGCATTCGAGAGGGCGCGTTCGGCGTCGGCGCCACCGAGTGGGAGACCGTTCGCAGCCATGTGCTGCCATCCGCCGCCCCGGGAATTCTCACCGGCACGGTGCTGGCACTCGCCCGAGCGGCGGGGGAAGCCGCTCCGATCCTGCTCGTCGGAGCGGCCACCGGCCTGCTCGTGACGGGTAGCCAGAGTTTCTGGGATCAGCTCGGCGGTAAGTTCACCGCCATGCCGGCCATCATCTACTCCTTTTCCCGACAGCCCGGTGAGGACTTCCGCCAGCTCACGGCGGCGGCGTCGGTTGTGCTGCTCGTGCTCATACTCGTGATGAACGGGTTCGCCGTCTGGCTCAGGAATCGATATGACCGAAAGTGGTGATCACATGGACTCGCTGAGCGATCAGATTCGTCTGGCGACGCCGGAGCACAGCGCGCTCGTCGAAAGAGACGATGCCCAGCCTCGGGGCATCGAACCGGTCTTCACGACCTCGGATCTCGCCGTGTACTACGGCGAGTTCCGAGCCGTGCGCGACGTCAACCTCACCATCCGCAAGAACGAGATCACCGCCTTCATCGGCCCCTCGGGATGCGGTAAGTCGACCGTGCTGCGGTGCTTCGATCGGATGAACGACCTGATCGAGTCGGCGCGGGTCGAGGGAACGGTCCTCTACCATGGCGTCGATCTCTATGCGCCGCAGGTCGATGCGGTGGAGGTTCGCCGACGCATCGGCATCGTCTTCCAGAAGCCGAACCCGTTCCCGAAGTCGATCTACGACAACCTCGCGTTCGGTCCGCGGTTGAACGGGATCAAGAAGAAGGCCGACCTCGACGTGATCGTCGAGCAATCGCTGCGGCGTGCTGCGCTGTGGGACGAGGTGAAGGACCGCCTCAAGGCATCCGCACTCGGCCTGTCCGGCGGGCAACAGCAGCGTCTGTGCATCGCCCGTTGCGTCGCCGTGCAGCCCGACGTGATCCTGATGGACGAGCCGTGCTCGGCGCTCGACCCGATTGCCACGGCGCAGATCGAGGAGCTGATGAGCGAGATCAAGCAGGACTACACGATCGTCATCGTCACGCACAACATGCAACAGGCGGCACGGGTGAGCGACCGCACGGCGTTCTTCACGACCGAGGTGAACCCCGACGGCGATCGACGCACGGGCGTCCTGGTCGAGTACAACCCGACCGAGACGGTGTTCAGCAAGCCGGACGACGAGCGCACCGAGCAGTACGTCACCGGGAGGTTCGGCTGATGCCTGACGAGGAGCACATCCGATCCTCCTACCGGAAACAACTCGAGGAGATCCACACGGGCATCACCCAGATGTCGGCCGGGGTCACGGAGTTGATCCCCCGCGCCACCGAGATCCTGCTCGACCTCGACTTGGAGGCGGCCGAGTACCTGATCCTCGGCGACACCGTGTACGACCAACGGTCGATCGAGCTGGAGGAGCAGTGCTTCCACATCATCGCGCTCCAGGCGCCAGTCGCGTCCGACCTGCGCTTGGTCGTGTCGGCGATCAAGATCCTCGCCGACGTCGAGCGATCTGCCGACCTGTGCGTCAACATCTGCAAGGCAGCCCGGCGTATCTACAGTCACACACTCGATCCCCACTTGCGCGGCATCATCCAGAAGTTGGGTGACCAGGCGACGGTGGTGTTCAAGGAGGCGACCGAGGCCTTTCTCCATTCCGACGCGCCCCGTGCGGCAGCACTGCACGACATGGACGCATACCTCGACCTCCTGCACAGTCAGTTCATCCAGGTGATCTTCGAGAGCCACGCCGCCGGCACCATCGATCTCCAGGTCGCGGTGCAACTCGCCGTCGTCGCGAGGTTCTACGAGCGGATCGGCGATCACGCCGTGAACATCGGAGATCGCACCCGATACATCGTCGACGGTTGGCTTCCCGAGCAGCCCTACCCGGAGAGTGACAACGATCTGCCGTCGGTGCGCTCACCGGGAGCCACCGGTACCGGCTAGTCGATGAACCTTGCTCTGGCGGTGACCGTCGTCGTCGGGATCGCTGTCGGCATCGGCATCGGCATCGGCATCGGCAGAGTGGTCGGGCGCCGGTCACGTGCGCAAGCCGAGCGGGCCGAGCAGCGCGAGGTCACCGCCGACGACACGGCCCGGTTCCTCCGCGAAGCCGTCAACCACCTGGAGATCGGCGTCGTCGTATCGGCGGGATCCGGCGCCGTGGTCTTTCGCAACCGGGCCGCCGACGCGATGAGCGGCACCCACGTCGGCGTCCTGCTCGACGGCCATCTCGGCGACATCCTGGCGACGGCGCGTCGAGGTCAGCGGTCGAGTCGACTCGTCGAGATCCACGGCCCACCGAAGATGTGGCTCGCGCTCGACGCCGAACCGATGCCCGACGGCGCCGCGGTCGCGACGACCCAGGACGTCAGCGAGCGGATGCGCACCGACGCGATGCGCACCGACTTCGTCGCCAACATCTCCCACGAGCTCAAGACGCCGGTCGGGGCGATCGCCGTGCTTGCCGAGGCACTCGAAGAAGAACGCGACCCGGCCGTGACGGGTCGGCTCGTCGATCACATCGTGACCGAGTCACACCGCGTGGTCCGCACCATCGACGACCTGTTGAAGCTCTCCCAGATCGAGTCGTCGCTCCCCGGCGACGAGGTGGTCGAACTCTCCGCGGTCGTGCAGTCGGCCATCAGCCGGGGCCGCATCGCCGACGGCGGCCGTGGAATCGAAGTGACCACCATCGAGCCACCGGCGCCGATCCGCGTGCGCGGTGATCGGCGGCAGCTGACGTCGGCCATCGGCAACCTGCTGGAGAACGCCGTCAAGTACAGCCACGACGAGGGCATCGTGGAGGTCAGGACCCGTGTCGCAGATTCTGCCGTCGAGGTGATGGTGGCGGACCATGGTGTCGGTATCCCTGCCCGTGACCTCGACCGGATCTTCGAGCGCTTCTACCGGGTCGACAAGGGTCGCAGCCGCGAGACGGGTGGGTCCGGGTTGGGCCTGGCGATCGTGCGCCACGTGGCGACGAACCATGGCGGTGAGGTGGTGGTGTCGTCACAGGAGGGCGTGGGGTCGACGTTCGTGCTCCGTCTCCCGCTGTCGCTCATCGTTCCCGCCGACGTTGCATCACCTGACGTCGAGTACTCGCCCGACCCGACGTTCGAAACTGTGCGCACCGACCGGATGAAGTTGAGCCTGCTGAACAAGGAGCCGCCGTCATGAGCGAAGCAACGATCCTCGTCGTCGAGGATGAAGCGAGCTTCGTGGAGGCGCTCTCGATCGGCCTGCGCCGCGAGGGTTTCGAGGTGGTCGTGGCCGTCGACGGGGCCGAAGCGCTCGAACGGTTCGACGAGATCCATCCCGACCTCGTCCTGCTCGACGTGATGCTGCCGAGGGTCAGCGGCCTCGAAGTCTGCCGCCAGCTACGCAAGAAGACGCAGATCCCGATCATCATGGTCACGGCCAAGAGCGCCGAGATCGACACCGTGGTCGGCCTCGAAGTCGGCGCGGACGACTACGTCACCAAGCCCTACCGGCTTCGTGAACTGGTCGCCCGGATCCGTGCGGTGCTGCGCCGCGCCGAAGCCGCGCATCCGTCACCGATGATGACTCCGGGAATACTCGAGGTCGGCCCAGTGCGGCTCGACCCCGAAGAACATCGTGCGTCGGTCGACGGCGGCGACATCACCCTTCCGCTGAAGGAGTTCGAGTTGCTGCATCTGCTGCTCGCGAACGCCGGCAGGGTGTTGCCGCGTGAGACCTTGATCGACCGGGTGTGGGGCATCGACTACGTCGGTGACACCAAGACGCTCGACGTCCACGTCAAGCGGCTGCGCTCCAAGATCGAGCCGGATCCGGCAAATCCGACGCGCATCGTGACCATTCGTGGTCTCGGGTACAAATACGAACGAGTCTGACCCGCATAACCTGCACGGGGTGAGCCACGGGGATCGACGACCTCCCGCCGTCGTGCGTACAGCTCGGCCACCGGCGTCGAAGTTCAGACGCCTCGCCATCACCCACGCCCTGATGATGGGTGGCGATGCAGCCATGGTGGTGGCGCTCGCCGACTCGCTGTTCTTCAATATCGATCTCGACGCCGCGCGATTGAGGGTGATGCTGTTCCTGGCGCTCAGCTTCGCGCCGTTCCTGGTGATCGCCCCGCTCGTCGGGCCGCTGACCGATCGGGTCGCGGGCGGGCGCCGACTCGTGATCCAGCTCGTCGCCGGGGCCCGGATCGTGCTGACGCTGTTCATTGCGGTCTCTCTCGACGCCCTCGTGCTGTTCCCGCTGGTGTTCGCCTCACTGGTCCTCCAGAAGACCTACACGGTGTCGAAGTCGGCGCTCGTGCCCTCGACGGTGAGAACCCACGACGAACTCGTCGAGGCGAACTCGAAACTCGGCCTCATCTCGGGAATCACCGGAGCCGTCGCGGTCGTGCCCGCCGCGGCGCTGCTGAAGCTGGTCGGCGCTCCCGCCACGCTCGTGTACGGAGCGCTGTTCTTCGTTGCTGCCCTGGTCGCGGCGACACGGCTGCCTCCCGAGGTGGTCGCGGCCCGCGACGCCGACCAGGCCGAAGCCGATCAGCTCACCGCGTCGAGCCTGCAGCTCGGTGCGATCGCGATGACCGTCCTGCGGGCGAATGTCGGCTTCACCTTCTTCCATCTCGCGTTCTGGCTCCGCTCGCAGGATCAGGGCACCGTGTGGTTCGCCGCCGTCGTCGGCGTCGCGTCGTTGGCCGCGATGGCCGGCAATGCCACAGCCCCCACGTTGCGCATGCGGCTCGGCGAGGAGCCGATGCTGACGGTGGCGCTCGTCGTATCGACGTTCACCGGCCTGTGCGTGGCCGCGCTCGGTGGGCCGGTCGGAGCGGTGATCCTGGTCGGCGTGCTCAACTACGTCGCGGCGCTCGGCCGGCTCAGCTTCGAGAGCATGGTCCAGCGCGACGCCCCCGGCGCCAACCAGGGCAGGGCGTTCTCCCGGTTCGAGACGCGGTTCCAACTCGCATGGGCGGTCGGAGCATTCGTGGCCGTTGCGATACAAGTGCCGGGCCGCGTCGGCTTTGCCGTGGTGGGCGTCGCCGCCGGGGTGACGGTGCTCTACCTCATCGCCCGCCGCAGCGGCCGCGAAATCAGTCTTCGGTCGGCCCGCCCACGCGGGCGAGCCAGAGGCCGGGCGCCTCGATCTCGTTCGGCGTCGGCATCGCCGAAGGATCGGTGAACAGCACCGACAGGCCATGCTCGCCGACCCGGTCGACGACACCCTGCACGAACCGCTTCCCGCGAGCGGTCTGTTCGTTGCCGAGCCTGATGCCGAGCAGGCGTTCGACGAAGATGTCGTCAGGCGTTGCCTCGGCGCGTCGACGACGGGCGGCTTCGGCGATCTGCAACGCGTTTCCGCCGATGATGCGCACGGCAACGGCGTCGACGACCCAGTCGATGACGCCGATGGTGACTGCCACCGCCGTGTCGAGGAGCGGTTCGAGGTCGATCTGCTCCTGCGACCGGATTGCGCCGAGGAGCACTTCGGGGTCGCCGAACGCCTGTTGCATCGCCGCCATCGGATCCGTCTGGTCGATGTCGAGCGAGGTCAGCTTGTCGGTGATCGCCGATGGGTCGGGGCGGAACGCGCCCACGTGGCGTTGGACGAGCGACCGGAGGTGGTCGGCGATGTGCGGGACCGAGAACAACGTGAGTCCCGCGAGTTCGTGTGAGATCACCCACAAGCGCATCTCGTCGATCTGGATCGACCAGACCTCGGCGAATCTGTCGATCGTGGTCGGGACGAAGACGAGTGTCGGGGTGGCCCGCGGGATCGGCAGGTCGTAGACGCCGAATGCGCTGCGCGCCAGGTTGCCGACCATCGACCCGACGCTCATTCCGAGCATCGCCGGCTGCATCATCTTTCCGAGGCCGGCCATCATCTGGGCCATCGGGTCGACGGCTGCATCTGCCGGCAGGTTGTCGGCGGGGCCGAGCGACGTGGCGAGCTCGGTGAACAACGGGCGATATGCGTCGAGCGTCTGCATCGCCCACTGCTCGGGTGTCGCGACGGCCGGTTCGATGTCGGGAACATCCAGTTGCATGACGTCGGCAACGTGCAGGCGGGCGATGTCGGCCAGTTCGACGTACTTGATGCGCACGGATGGATCGACGTTCGGCGTCGTCACGGCGGCAGGGGAGCCAGGCAAGGCAGTCCCGCCCGATGCCGCGAGCAGAGCGAACTGGCGTGCGGCATCCCAGTTCAGCGGCCCCTGTCCCGAGAGAGCTCGGGACAGGTCGCCGAACAGCGGCATCCCCGCGAACGGGTTGATGGCGTCGTTCGGATCGTTGTCGTCGGACACGATGATGATGCTACGGCCAACGCCTGGCTCCGTGTTTGCGGGTGAGCGCGTATCGTGCATCGCGATGACGTCCATGACGATGCCGACCGAGCGGGTTCGGGTGGGTCTCATGGGCTCGCACGGGGCGCTCGGCCGGCGGCTCGAACGCCTCCTCGCCGCGATGGGCGACGTCGATGTGACCAAGATCGACGTCGACGTGCCGGTCGACGTGCCGGTCGACGTGCCGGTCGACGTCATGGTCGACGTCATGGTCGACGTGGGGAGCAGCGACTACGACGCCCGTGCCGCCCGGCATGAGAGCACCACATCGTTCACCGCTGCGATGCTCGCGGCTGCCGATGCGGGTCGCGCACGACACGTCGTGTTCGTGTCGTCGGCGATGGTCTACGGCGCCTTCGCCAACAATGCAGTGCCGCTGACCGAGCAAGCCGTGCTGCGCCCCGATGTCGAGTTCGTCTTCGCCCGACAGCTCGCGTCGGCCGAAGAACTCCTCGAGCAGTGGCGGCTGTCTCGGCCGGAGCGTTCGACGACAGTCCTTCGCCCGGCGATCGCGGTGGCTGCCGATGGCAGCTCCCGTTTGGCGACTGCGTACGTGTCGGGGCTCGGGCGACGGCTGGCGGTGGATGATCCACCTTCCCAGTTCCTCCACCTGGACGATCTGGCCGGCGCCATCGCGGTGTCCATCAGGGCACGGCTCGATGGTGTCTTCAACGTCGCGCCGGACGGTTGGGTGCCCGGTGAGCGGGTCCGTGCACTGTCGGGCGAGCGACCGCGGCTCCCGCTGCCCGAGAGCTTGTCCGAGTTGCTCGGACGTCTCCGCTGGCGGTTCCAGCGCGGTCCGATCCCCCCGGGACTGCGCTCGTACACACTCGAACCATGGGTCATCGCCAACGGCCGGCTGCGCAACAGCGGGTGGGAACCGACGGTCACCAACGAGCAGGCCTATGTCGAGAGCACCGAGGCGAAGTGGTGGACGATGATCTCCCCGAAGCGCCGCCAGGAACTGGCGCTCGGCGCCGGGTTCACCGCACTCCTCGTCGGGATCGCCGTCGCCGTGGTGGTCGGCCGCCGTCAGATCCGTCGCCGTCGGACCTGGCATTCCTGAGCGCCTCGGATCGTGACGGCTGTCTCAGTCGGCGACGAGTTCGATCAACTCGCCGGCGACGACGCGCGCGACCAGATCGCCGTGGACGTCGATCACCACCGCGCCGTCGGGGATCTCGAGCCGGCGGATGTCGGCCCAGGCGCCGAGGTACGTGGCGTCCTCGGTCTGGACGACAACGGGATCGCCCGCTTCGGGTAGCTCGTCGGCGACGGCTGAATCGCCGACGGCGAGTTGTGGCGCCGACGCGATCTCGTTCGGAATCGGCATGAACGACACGAGCAGGGGCGACGGGTCGGCGATCCGCGTGCCCGGCGAACCGGGCGGACGGTTCGAGGGGATCGACTGGGCCGCGGCGCTGATGAACGCCGGCATCGTCGTGGCGCTGAGCGAGACCGGTTGCGATGAGGTGCGCGGCGTGGCGGTCACCACGATGGCGACGATGATCATCACGGCCAAGCTGCCCGACGCCAGGACGAGAGCCACCGTGTGCGGGCTGAACGACGAACCGGGCCCGATGTCGCTCGCCCTCGGGCCCAGTTCGGAAGGGTGCCGCCACGTTCGTTCGTGCGGGGGAATCGGACCGGGCTCCACGAATCGCAGATGGTACTGCCGATCACCGGCGCCGTGCCCGCGGGAACTCCGGCTTGACAGCGTCGGTACGATGCCGGAGGTGAGTGGCCCCTTTGAGTCGAAGTCGGATCTCGACTGGCTACTGCTCACCGAGCGTGCGTTGCCCATCGGCGATGCCTATGCGTGGGCGGTCAGGCCCGACTGTGGCGCGGTCGTACTGTTCAGCGGCACCGTACGCGACCACGCCGAGGGACGAGCGGGCGTCGAGCACCTCACGTACGAGGCCTACGACGACCAGGTGTTGCCCCGACTGGCCGACATCTGCGGGGAAGTCCGCCGCAGATGGTCGGACACCGGCCGCATCGTGTTGTGGCACCGGACCGGGCGGCTCGAACTCGGCGAGTCGTCGGTGGTCACCGTCGTGTCGGCGCCGCATCGCGGGCAGGCCTTCGAGGCCGGACGCTTCGCGATCGACGCCCTCAAGGAGTCGGCTCCGATCTGGAAGCACGAAGTGTGGAGTGACGGCGCCGGCTGGGGCACCGGTGCCTACGAGGTGATGCAGGCGCGAGACGTGACCGGGGCGCGAGACGTGATCGAGACCCGACGGATCAGCGGGACAGATGAGATGCCGGCGCCGACGTGACGACCGGTGTCGTCATCCTCGTCGCCTTGCTACTGGCCGCCGTCGTGGTGCTCGGAGCGATCGCCGTGCGACGTCGTCGTCCCGACGACGACGTCGATTCGTTCCGTCGCCAGATCGATGCACTGTCACCCGAGTCACGTCGACCGACGATCGACCGGATGAAACCGTCCGAGCCGCCTCCCGCAGACGATGATGGTGACGATGCCTCGTGATCTTCTCGCAACGATGACTGTCCCGGCCGGATGACCCTCACCGACGGCGGACGCTGACATGGCGCGTGACCTCGCCATCGACCTCGGCACAGCGAACACCCTCGTCTACATGAAGGGGCGTGGCATCGTTCTGAACGAGCCGTCCGTCATCGCCTTGAACCGCCAGACGGGCGAGGTGCTGGCCACGGGACGCGAGGCGTGGCAGATGATCGGGCGGACGCCCGGCTACATCGTGGCGGTCCGCCCGCTGCGCGGCGGGGCGATCACCGACTTCGAGATCACCGAACGCATGATCCGGTTGCTGTTGCAGCGCGTCGGCGTCAGCCGGTTCACGAGGCCGAAGGTCGTCATCTGCGTGCCCTCGGCGATCACCGAGGTGGAACGCCGAGCGGTCACCGACGCGGCCCGGCGTGCCGGCGCGGCCGACGCCAATCTGATCGAGCAGCCGATGGCTGCGGCGATCGGCGCCGACCTGCCGATCGACGAACCGGTCGGCAACATGGTGATCGATATCGGTGGCGGCACCAGCGAGACGGCGGTCATCAGCCTCGGCGGCATCGTCGCGCTCGAAGCGGTACGGGTCGGATCGTTCGACATCGACGCCGCGATCCAGAACTACGTCCGTCGCGAGCACGGCATCGCCATCGGCGAGCGGACGGCCGAGGAGATCAAGGTGGCGATCGGGTCGGCCGACCCGACACCCGACGAGAACCAGGCCGAGGTGCGCGGCCGTGACCTGATGACCGGGCTCCCCAAGACCGTCCTGCTGACGCCCGAAGAGGTGCGCTTCGCCATCGAGGACGTGATCTCCTCGATCGTCGCGTCGGTGATTCGCTGTCTGTCCAAGGCGCCACCCGAGTTGTCGCAGGACTTCCTCGTTCGTGGCATGTACCTCGTCGGTGGTGGCGGTCTGTTGCGCGGGCTCGCGGAACGCATCGAGCGTGAGACCGAGGTGCCGGTGCGCATGTCGAACGTGCCGCTCGAAGCGGTGGTGCTCGGCGCCGGCCACGTCATCGAGCACTACGAGGCGCTCAAGGGCATGTTCATGGGGGCGCGTCGCTGAACACCTTCCCGAACACCTTCGCTGAGTCGTGCGGTTCGTGACATTGTGCGGTTCGTGATGCTCAGGGGTTCGTGAATCGGGCGACCGTGCCGCCGTTGGAGATCGCGAACAGCTCCCCGTCGGGCCCGGCGGAGATCGCGGCCAGGCCGGCGAGGTTTCCCAGCGGGACGATTCCGTGTGAATCGCTCGGCGAGACCGGGTCGAGTCCCCAGATCTCCCCGGAGCAGTAGTCGCCGAACACGTACCAGCCGGTGAGGTCGGTGACGCTGTCGCTGCGGGCGACGGCCCCGCCGCTCACGGCACATCGACTGTCGCTGTGCGAGTAGACGAACACCGGCGAGGTGTGGTGTGCGTCGGGCTGGTCGTCGTTGAAGCGGGTGTTGCCCTCGAACGCGCTCCAGCCGAAGCTGAGGCCCCGGCCGGCGTCGCGGCCCTCGACGGCGGGGGCCCGGTTGATCTCCTCGAACTCGTTCTGGCCGACATCGGCGATCCACAAGTCGCCCGTCGCCCGGTCGAACGAGAAGCGCCAGGGATTCCGCAGACCGACCGCCCAGATGGTCGGATCGGCGCCGTCGACACCGACGAACGGGTTGTCGCCAGGCACGGTGAACGGCTCACCGGCGTCGGCGACAGGATCGATGCGCAGGATCTTGCCGAGGCGGCGGGTCGGATCGAGCGCGGTGCGCATCGGGTCGTCGGCCGAACCGCCGTCACCGAGGCCGATGTACAGCAGACCGTCGGGGCCGAACTCGAGTTTGCCGCCGTTGTGGTTGGCGAACGGTTGGTCGACGGTCAGCACCTGCCGGAACGAGGCGGTGTCGAAGACGCCGGTGCTCGGATCGATGGCGAACTCGGCGACGACCGTGTCGCCATCGGTGTCGGTGAAGTCGACGTAAGCGAGGTCGAGTTCCGGATGGAAGGCGAGCCCGAGCAGACCCTGCTCGGCGCCGGCGTCGGTGATGCGTTCGGCGATGTCGAGCACGACCTCCTCGCTGCCCGTGCCGCTGCCGGTTCGGGCGCCGCCGGCGCCGTCCATCGCGATGACCCTGCCCGCTTGTTCCACGACGTAGAGGCGGGTGTCGAGTGGCCTCGTGGCCACGTCGACCGGCTGGTCGAACCGTCCCACCTCGACGAGCACGACGACCGGCTCGACGAGTGGGCCCGCGGCGGCGGTCGGCGCGGGCGCCGGCGCGGGGGTCTGCTGATCCGACCCACATCCGGGCGCGAGTGCCGCGAGCACACCGAATCCGATCAGTGCGCTCGCTCCCCGGCGGGCGGTCACGATTGGCCGACCCGGGCCAGGCCTTCTTGTACCACACTGATCGCGAGGCGCCCGTCGGCGGTATAGATGGCGCCACCTGCCAGGCCTCGGGAAGATGCCGTCGAGAGTGCCGCCTGGTCGTAGAGGAGCCATTCGTCGGCTCGGAACGGACGGTGGAACCACATCGCATGGTCGAGGCTCGCCATCTGCATCCCCGAGCTGTCCCACGACAGACCGAACGGCAGCACCGTCGTGTCCAGTAGTGTCATGTCGCTGGCATACGTGACGATGCAGGCATGGAGCACGGGGTCGTCGGGAAGCCGGCCGTTGGCTCGGAGCCAGACGTGCTGTGTGGTCGACGGCGCGCCCCTGCGGCTCATCGGATCACCATCGACGTAGCGCAAGTCGATCGGGCGCGGCCGGTGGTACCAGTCCCCGAGCTGTTCGGCGTACGGGGCCATACGAGTGTGGAAGTCGGGCAGGGTCTCGGCGTCACCCATACCGGTCGGCATGGTGAGCTGGTGATCCGGCCCCGGCTCGTCGTCGTGGAAACTGGCCTGCAGGTTGAAGATCGCCCGGCCGTGCTGGATGGCGACGACGCGACGGGTCGAAAAACTGCGGCCGTCGCGGATGCGGTCGACCTCGTAGAGGATCGGCACGTTCGGGTCGCCGGGCCGCAGGAAGTACGCGTGCAGCGAGTGCACGAGGCGCCCACGCTCGTCGATCGTGCGGGCCGCCGCCACCAGTGCCTGCCCGGCGACCTGGCCGCCGAACACCCGCTGACGGTTCTCGTCAGGCGATATGCCACGGAAGATGTTGACCTCGATGGCCTCGAGGTCGAGCAGCCCGACCAGCTCGTCGAGTGCCGCCTGGCCCTGGTCGGTGGAGTTCGCGGGGTCCATTCGTCCGCCATGTTGCCATGCGGCGCACGGCGACTGGTGGCGATGGGGATGTCGCCGCCCGACACGCGCGGACGTGTCGGGCGGCGGCTGGGTTTGCTTCCGCGCCAGGGCGCTCCGCTATGGTCCGTGGGCTCACAAAGACGTGCTGGATACGCGTGAGGCACGGGCGCGGCTGATGGGGCCGGATCGCACCGGGCTCGACATGTACACGATGCAGGAGGAATTGTGCTGAACAATTTGACGACCATGACGGGGGGCATGCTCGCCGCAGAGGGTGGCTATCAGGAGTTCACCCTCAATGGAGGTGAGTTCGCCCTGCTGGCGTTCGCGGCGATCACCTCGTTGTTCGCCGTCGGCGTGGGGTTTGCGCTCATGCGGGGTGTGCTCGCTGCCGACCAGGGAACTCCGAAGATGATCGAGATCGCGGTCGCCATCCAGGAAGGCGCCGCGGCCTACCTCCGACGCCAGTTCCGCACCATCGCCGTCATCATGGTGCCGGTTGCGATCGTCGTGTTCCTGACCTCGACCGAGGTCCTGAAACCCAACGGCGACGAGGCGCTGTCGTTCTTCCAGTCGGGTGCGTTCCGCACGGCCGCGTTCGTGGCCGGCGCGTGTCTGTCGGGCTTGGTCGGTTTCATCGGTATGACGACCGCGACGCGCGGCAACGTCCGCACGGCGGCCGCTGCCAAGTCCGGTTCGCTCCCGGCAGCGCTCAAGGTGGCCTTCCGCACCGGTGGGGTGGCCGGCATGTTCACGGTCGGGCTCGGTCTGTTCGGCGCCACCCTGATCATCGTGCTGTTCCAGAACACCAGCTCCGCGATCCTCATCGGGTTCGGGTTCGGCGGCTCGCTGATCGCACTGTTCCTGCGTGTCGGTGGCGGTATCTTCACCAAGGCAGCCGACGTCGGCGCCGACCTGGTCGGCAAGGTCGAAGCAGGTATTCCCGAGGACGACCCGCGAAACCCGGCGACCATCGCCGACAACGTGGGCGACAACGTCGGCGACTGCGCCGGCATGGCCGCCGACTTGTTCGAGTCGTATGAGGTGACGCTCGTCGCGTCGATCATCCTCGGGGTGCCGGCGTTCGCCGCCATCGGGGCCAACCCGGCGCTCGGTCTCGTCTTCCCGTTCGGCGCCCGGGCGATCGGTGTCGTGGCCTCGATCGCCGGCATCTACGCAGTGCGGGCCAAGGAGGGCGACACCAGTGCCCTCCGCCCGATCAACCGTGGCTTCCTCATCGCCGGCATCATCACCGTCCTCGGGACCGCTGCGCTGGCGCTCGGTTACGTCGGCAACGACAACGACAACGAGGGCTGGAAGTGCCTCGGCGCCGTGGTCATCGGTTTGATCCTCGCCCAAGGTGTGAGCCGGCTCACCGAATATTTCACCGGCACCGAACACAAGCCGGTTCGAGAGATCGCCGAGGCCACCCGCACCGGGCCGGCCACCACGGTGCTGTCGGGGACTGCGTCGGGGCTCGAATCGTCGGTGTACGCGATCATCGCCATCGCCATCGCCATCGGCGCCGCCCTGGCGCTCGGCGGCGGCAACCTGCAGTTCTCCTTCTACATGGTGGCGCTGACCGGCATGGGCATGTTCGCGACAACCGGCGTGATCGTCTCGGAGGACACCTTCGGGCCGGTCGCCGACAACGCGGCCGGCATCGCCGAGATGTCCGGTGAGTTCGCGGGCGAGGCCGAGAAGATCATGGTGAGCCTCGACGCCGTCGGCAACACCACCAAAGCCGTCACCAAGGGGTTCGCCATCGGCTCGGCGGTCATCGCCGCGGTGGCGCTGTTCGCCAGCTACATCGAGACGGCGGCCCGAGAAACGCTCGACAGCGACGTCGTCGAGTCGCTCAACAAAACCGCTCGGGGCGTGTTCGACACGATCCCGATCAACGTCGCCGACCCGAAGGTCTTCATCGGCCTGCTGATCGGCGGCTCGATCAGCTTCCTGTTCTCGTCCCTCGCCATCCGGGCGGTCGGACGCACTGCCGGAGTCGTCGTGCAGGAGGTCCGCAGCCAGTTCGCCGACGGCAAGATCATGTCGGGCGAGCGCAAGCCGGACTACGGCCCGGTCATCGACATCTGCACGAAGGCCTCGCTGCGTGAGCTGGTGACGCCGGCCCTGCTCGCCGTGCTGACGCCGGTGATCATCGGCTTCGGGATCGGATACCTCGCACTGGGAGCGTTCCTCGCGGCGGTCATCCTGACCGGCCAGTTGATGGCCAACTACCTCTCCAATGCCGGTGGCGCATGGGACAACGCCAAGAAGTACATCGAGGACGGCAACGAGGGCGGCAAGGGCTCCGAATCGCACAAGGCGGCAGTCATCGGCGACACGGTCGGTGACCCCTTCAAGGACACCGCCGGTCCGGCGCTCAACCCGCTGATCAAGGTGATGAACCTCGTGTCGCTGCTGATCCTCCCCGCCATCATCTCCCTGTCCGACGTCGATTCGGAGAACCCCGTCCTGTCGACGCCCAAGCCCGCCGGCCTGGTCATCGCAGGCGCAGCACTCGTGGTGCTCCTCGGGGCGATCGCCTATTCGAAGCGCAGCGCCTCGACATTCGATGCCCCCGTCCTGGAGGCTGCCGCCCACGTCTCCTGACAGCGCCGGGCTGTTCGGCCGCAGCATGCTGCCCTCTACAGTGACCGCCATGACATCGCCCGGCCCCGCAGCAACGCTCTCGCCGGGACGCCGGGCCGTGGCCCTCGCAACGAAGGGATTCATGCCTCCCGCGGAGGGCGACGCGCTGTGGGAGGCCGCCGTTGCCGCCGGCGCCGCGGTGTCGGGGGCGCCAATGTTGGAGGTGGGCTCGTATTGCGGGCGCTCGACCGTCTGGCTCGGAGATGCCGCCGAACGCGCCGGCACGTTGTTGTTCGCGGTCGACCACCATCGCGGTTCGGAGGAGAACCAAGCCGGATGGGACCATCACGACATCGACGTGGTCGATGGGCACACCGGGAAGATGGACACCTTGCCGTTCTTCCGGCTGGCAATCCACGATGCCGGCCTCGAGGACACGGTGATCGCGATCGTCGGCCGCTCGCCGATCGTCGCTGCCACGTGGACGACGCCGCTGTCATTCCTCTTCATCGACGGTGGCCACGGCGAGGAGCCGGCCCGGCTCGATTACGAGGGCTGGACGCCGCACGTCGCGGTCGGCGGAACGCTCGCGATCCACGACGTGTTTCCCGACCCGGCCGATGGTGGCCGGCCGCCCTACGAGCAGATCTTCGTCCCGGCCGTCGAATCGGGTCGCTTCCGGATCGAGTCGGCAACCGGCTCGCTCAGAGTGCTCCGGCGCATCGACTGAGGTGCTCGGTGCTCCGTGCGGTGCCGAACAGAGCGGTGTCGAACAGAGCGGTGTCGAACAGGGCGGTGTCGATCAGCGCGGCGCCACGGGGTGCTCGAACTCGCGTCGCAGGTCGTCGCGGGCCGCGGCGATCATGTCGCGCACCTCGGAGCGCAGCGCTTCGAGATCATCGCTCGTCAGGCCCTCGGTCGGGACCGGGTCGAGAACGCGGACCTCGGCCTCCGCGTAGCCGAGTCGCCAGTCGTGTTTTCGCAGGGCATCTCCGGTGCCGTAGACGGCGAGCGGAAGGATCGGCACCTGCGCGTCGATCGCGAGCTTGAACGCGCCGGCATGGAAGTCGCCCATCTCGCCGGTCTTCGAGCGTGTGCCCTCGGGGAAGATCATCACCGACACCTTGGAATCGAGGCGCTCGCGCGATTCGGTCAGCGCCGTCGAACGTGACCCCGAATCCTCCCTGGTGAGGGGGATGTCCCGTGCCAGGCGCATCATCCATCCGAGCAGTGGGATACGCAGGATCTCGATCTTCGACATCCACTTCATCTCCGTGGGCAGGTGGGAGATCAACAGGATGTCGACGAAGCTCTCGTGGTTCGACACCACGACGTAGGGGTTGCGCATGTTCTCGGGCAATCGGCCGGAGGTACGGAACTTCCAGAGGGGGGTGAGCCGTTCATGGACGACGGTGAGCTTGCGGAAGAGGTAGCCGGCGGCGTAGGCGCCGTGGTCGAACGGCATCGTGACGAGTCGTGTCACCGCGACCATCGGCGTCCAGACGATGACGATCACCCCGAGCACGAACCAACTCCAGATCGAAAAGATTGTTCGGGCGAACGTGGAGTGCATCGTCAGTCGAGCTTAGGCGCGAAGATATCGGACGCCGGAGTGGTCTGGGTGATGGCGTCGACGGCGAGCAGCACGGCGGCCGCGGTGTAGGACGTGTGCTCGTCGAACGGGAAGAGCACGCCCTCGGGGTAGACGATGCCGGTCCAGTAGGAGCCGTCGTCGCGGCGGTGGGTGCGGGTCCACTCCAATAGATCCGCGGCAGTCGACAGATCACCGATCGCCGCGAACGCCAGCGCACACTCGGCGGTTTCGGACGCGGTGACCCATGGTTCGTCGCTGACGCAGCGGATGCCGAGACCCTCCATTACAAACGTGCCCCACCCCTCGGCGAGACGGGCCTTGGCCTCCTCGCCGACGAGCGCGCCGGTCAGCACCGGGTAGTACCAGTCCATCGCCCAGCGGGTCTTCTGCTCGAAGGCGTACGCATCGGTGCGGATCACCTCGACCATCGTGTCGGCGGCGGCGACCCACGTCGGCCTCGGTGAACCGATCGCCTCGCCGAGCGCGGCTCCGCAGCGCAATGAGTGCTGGATGCTCGCGGTGCCCGTGAGCAAGGCGTAGTCCCACGGTTGGTCGTCGAGCTCGACCGCCCAGAGCGGAACGCCGTCGTCGCGTCGCAGCGACAGGACGAACTCGAGGGCTGCCTCGACCGTCGGCCAGAGGTTCTCGGCGAACCCCCGGTCCCAGGTGCCGCGATAGTGGTGGTACACGCCCGTGGCGATGTAGGCGCAGACGTTGGTGTCGAGTTTGTCGTTCTCCACCGAGCCGTCATTGCCGTAGTACGCGTACCAGGCGCCCATCGGGAGCTGGATGTCGGCCAGCCAGTCGTAGGCGCGTTCCGCTTCGGTGTGATGACCGGCGACGTCGAGTGCCATCGCCGATTCGACATGGTTCCAGGGGTCACAGTGACCGCCGGGAAACCAGGGGATCATCCCCGATTCCAACTGCAACGATGCAAGATGTGTCGCCGTGAGGTGGAGTTCGTCGGCCGTGATCACGGCGTCGAGTTCGGGCAGCGCTCTCATCGAATGACCGGCTTGCGCGCGTAGAACACGATGCTCTTGCCGAGGGCCGGTGACAGCACGCGGTCGGCAATCCGTGTGGTCATCGGCTGCGCCACGATCTCCCACTCGAGAAACTCGCGGTACTTGACAACCAGCGGATGGTCGTCGTTGCGGGGCCCCACGGCGCATTTCAGCCACCAGTAGGGCGAGTGCAATGCGTGGGCGCGGTGGCGGCCCTGCAGGTCGAGGCCGGCGCTGCGCAGCTTGGCCGACAGTTCGGTCGCGGAGTAGATCCGGACGTGGCCACCTTCGACGGTCGGCGCGTGATAATCGTCTGACAGCATCCAGTTGATCTTCTCCGGGAACCATGCCGGAACCGTTGCGGCAAAGTTGCCACCCGGCTTCAGAACCCGGACCATCTCGGCGATCGCGGAGACATCGTCCTGGATGTGTTCGAGTACTTCGGAGGTGATCACCACGTCGAAGGCGCTGTCGGCGAACGGCAGTTTCGTCGCGTCGGCACGGAGGACACCTTTGAAACGTTCGATGTCGATCTCGCCGGCGTCGACCATCCCGCCGAGCATCGCCCGGGTCTGAGCGACCTCGTCTGCGGCGTAGTCGAGCGCAACCACGTTGGCGCCGCGGCGGGCGCACTCGAACACGTGCCTGCCGAACCCTGCGCCCACGTCGAGGACGGAGTCACCGGGGTGGAGGTGGAGTTGGTCGAAGCGGATCGTCAGCATCTCAGAGTCGCCTGTTGCGTCGGAGCTTGTCGACGTTGGCCGGCATCGCGAGCACCTCACGGTACTGCTCGACGGTCATCTCGGCGCATCGACGCCAAGTCCACCGATCGACCACCCGAGCGCGCCCGGCAGCGCCGATACGCGCCCGCGCATCGGGATCGTCGAGCCCGCGTCGCAACGCGGCGACGAGCGAATCGACGTCTCCGGCCTTGCATCCGAACACGGTCTCGCCGTCGAGGCCGGTGACCTCGGGCAGCGCGCCGCCGTCGGTGGCCACGAGCGGGGCGCCCGCGCACATCGCCTCGATCGCCGGAAGACTGAACCCTTCGTACAGGCTCGGTACGACCGCCAACTCGGCTTCGGCGTAGAGCTCGACGATGCGTTCGTCGGTGACGCCGGAGACAAACTCGATGTGCGGGAACAGGCCGAGCGAGTCGATCAGATCCATCGAGTGACCGGGACGCGGCTTGCCGATGATCGTGAATGTCACGTCACGCTCGGTGCGCAGCTTGGCCATCGCCTCGAGCAGGAACGAAAGCCCCTTGAGGGCGACATCGGCCGACGCCGTGGTGATGAGATGGCCGGGCTGGCGCACGACGTGGTCGAGTGGGCGGAAGAGTTCCGGGTCGACGCCGACGGGAACGAGCCGCATCCGGTCGATGTCGACGCCCATGTCGGTGTGGATGTCGTCGATCGAGTTCTGTGACACCACCACGATGCGCGGCATCTGCGAAGCGACGCGTCCCTGCATCTTGACGAAGGAGTACCAACGCCCGACGGACCAGCGCTTGTACCGGCTCTTCGCGTGGCTCATCTCGAGCGCCCGGTCCTTGGTGATCGGATGGTGCAACGTGACGATCGTCGGGATCTGTTCCTCGATCTTGCGGATCCCGTAGCCGAGGCACTGGTTGTCGTGCACGAGGTCGAAGTCGCGCTTGCGCGGGAGCAGTGCACGAGCCGCTCGGGCGCTGAAGGCCAGGGGCTCGGGGAAGGTGCCCGTCAGGAACTGGACGAACTCGAGGAGATCCTCGCGGGTCTTGACCTCCCAGAAGCCGGGCAGGCGGCCGGGAAAGTACTCGTTGAACGTGTCGAGGCTCGGGAGCTTCGTGAGTGCCACCCGATCGTCCAGCTCGGGGTACGGCTGGCCCCCGAACACCTCGACGTGGTGGCCGAGGTCGCACAATGCCTTGGTGAGATGGCGGGTGTACACACCTTGACCGCCGACATGGGGCTTGCCGCGATAGGTCAGGTAGGCGATCGTCAACGGCGCATCAGGATCGAGACCGGCCGACGACATCGGAGGGAGGCTATCGGCGCCTCAGCCCCAGGCAATCTCCATCCACCGCTCGAGGGGGGCGTCGGGCCGAACGAGCAGTGGCCGCACCGTCAGTGCGTCGGGAGGGCCGGACTGCGGTTCGACGCACGTTGCATACGCCGGCTCGTCGAAGAGCACCCAGTCCTCGCAGTCGGAGGTGACCGTCACCGATGTCGCCACGGAGCGTTTCGGCCCGTCGTAGTGCAGCGTGACCGGTGCGGTGTTGCGGAACGTGTCGTCCCACGGGCCGGGCGCCGGTTCGACCAATTCGTCGCGCGGCAGGCCGATGTCGGCGCGCGCGTACATCGCCGTCGGCTCGAACGACAGCCGATCAGGTTTACGGAACCACGGATGCCACCCGATCGCGGCCGGGAAGGTGTCGCCGGTCGATTCGACGGCGAGTTCGCAGCGCACAGCGGTCTCACCGACGATGATCCGCTGGCGCGCGAACCCGGCGAAGGGCCACCCGAGCGATGCCCGCAGGTCGCAGTGCAGATCGATGCGCGTACCGGTACACGCCCCGTCACCTACACCGTCACGTACACCGTCACCTACACCGTCACGTGCGTCTTCGCAGTCGGCCGTCGTCCTGTCACGGGTCATGTCGTCACGGGTCATGTCGTCACGGCTCAGGTCGTCGAGCGTCCAGGGTTGCGTGTAGACGGTGCCGTGGATCGCGTGCCGGCTCCCGTCGGCGTCTTCGTGGTTCAGTTCCAAGCGGTGATCCACACCGTCATGTCGGAAACGGCCGTTGCGGATGCGGCCCGCCCACGGCGCCATCGGGAACGAACCCCAGGCGAGTGCTCCTCCTGTCCGGTCGTCCCACAGCAACGGCCGGCCCGCGACGTCGATCTGGGCGATGCGCCCGCCGATGTCGAGGTCGACGGTCACCGTGACGCCACCGTCCAGGCTGCCGGTGTGCAGTGCGATGATGCCGGATCGTGAGTCCACCGGATGCGAGGCTATGTCGCCGTGACTTCTCGGCCCGAGCGTCGTGCGAACCGCGCGCGCAGCCCATCGAGGCGACCGCCGAACCAGAGTGAGGTCATCAGCACCACGAGCAGCGCCCAGATGATCGGACCATCGCCGACGTTCGTGTACCAGGTACGGCCGGTGCGCAGCGCGACGTCCGCGTAGAGCACTCGCTGCTCGCTGATCGATGTCCGCTCGAGCACCTTGCCGTCGGCGTCGATCACGGCGGTGAAACCGGTAGGCGCTGCCTGTACCACCCAGCGCCCGGTCTCGATCGCCCGGAGCCGACTCGACGCAACCTGTTGCGTCTGCACGATCGTGCCCGTGTAGCTCGACCCGTTGGTCGGGTTGAGGATCGCCTCGGCGTCGTGCTTGACACCCTCCCGGGCGCGACCACCGAAGAACACTTCCCAGGAGGTGACCACGCCGAGCTCGGCGCCGTCGGGCAACTCGATGATCGCGGGCCCGGTACCGGCCACCGCATCGCGTCCGATCTGATCGATGGGCGCGCCGACGGCTTCGAGCAGCCCCCGCAACGGCACGTACTCACCGAAAGGGACTCGTCGCACCTTCACGTACTGGTCGACGATCTCGCCGTCGGGCGCGACGACGATCTGGGAGTTGACGAACCGTTTCCCGTCGGGGGTGTCCTCCGTGACGCCGACGGCGAACGGCGCGCCGAGCCGTGCCGCCTCGGCGGCGATCTCGGCCTGATGCCGAGAGCCGGCGAACGTTGCGAGGTCGATGGTGTTCTCGGGCCACAGCACCAGATCCAGATCGGCGTTGTCGGGGATCGTGCGGGTCGCCTCGAGGTGGCGCGCGGTGACGAGCGCCGACGGGACTTCGAGCGCGCTCGTTCCCTGTTCGCCACCACCCTGCACCGCAGCGATGCTCAGCGTCTCGCCGGTCGTGGACCCTCTCGGAGCGACGAAGGAGATCGCGACGACCACGACGACGACCAGGAAGGCGACGAGCCCCTGCGGGGCGCCCGAGGCGCCGGGACGGAATCGGCGGGCGAAGGAAGGGATTCCGGGCGCCGGCCCGGCCAGCGCGAATCCGAGTTGGAACACGAGCCAGGTGACGAGGATCACCCCGCCCAGCCGGGCAACGCCACCGAACGGCCCGGCGACCTGGGAGATGCCGAGCGAAGCGAGCGGCGCCCCGCCGAACGGGAACGAGAAGCGCAGTGCTTCGGCGAGCGTGTGTGCGGCCGGGCGGCCGATCACACGCCGGCGGCCACCCGGGGCGATGAGGGCCGCGAGCGCATGGTAGCCGGCGAAGAGCGAGGGGGCGACCAGGTAGCCGGGCACGGTGAGCTGCAGCATCCAGCCCATCGCCGGGTACATCCAGCCGGCGCCGAACAGGTAGCCGAGCAGCAGTCGTTCCCGCCTCGACGGATCGGCGCCGAGCGCCACCTCGAAGAGCATCACTCCGACGACCGCGAGCGGCCAGAACCCCCACGGCGGCATCGAGAGCGCCACGATCGCGCCGGCGCCGAGAGCGAGCGCGGGTCGAGCGATTCGCCGGCGGAGCGTGGGGGTGGCGTCGGTCACGCGAGTTCGAGATGGACGACGATTCGTTGCCGCGTCGATCCGGGCGGGTGACAGGCGAAGAGTGTGGCGGTCGCGGTGGCGGAGGGGTCGGTGATCCAGAGGGCATCGGGCCCGACGATCTGGGTGCCGGTCACGCGGTAGTCGAAGATGCCGTCGGCAGTGGTGAACGTGACGATGTCGCCGGCCACGAGTTGATCGATGTGACGGAACTGGGCGCCGTGGCTGGTGCGATGCGCCGCGACCACCACGTTGCCGATCTGGCCCGGCATCGCCGACCCCGGCCAGTGACCGGGCCCCCGGTCGAGGGTCGTGAGTCGGATGCCCTCGTACATCGCGGAGTCGAGACCGATCTTGGCGATCGAGATGCCGCCGAGTTGGCCGAGGTTTTCGGCGCCCCGGGGGTTGGGCGGCGGTGCGACCGGTCGTGTCTGCTGAACCGCGAGCGTGGTGGGAGCGCTGGTGGGCACGATGGTGGTGCTCGTCGTCGTGCTGGTCGTGGAGGTGGTCGTCGTGCCGGTCGTGGAGGTGGTCGACTCGTGGCTCGCCGGCGCCGCGACGGCTGGGACGGTGACGACCGGTGCGTTGAACGAGGCGGAGGTCTCAGCGGTCTCGCCGGGAGCCAACGCGAACGTCATCCCGACGCCGCCGAGGACGAGCGCGAGCACCGCGATGCCGAGACCGACCCGGCGACGGACGCCGGTGGTATCCCGAGTCGCGTCCGCTCCGTTGCCCATCGGAGTCAAGGATACAGACCTTCGAGAGTGCGAACGGAGCGACGCGCGCTCGCTCGGCCGTCACGGATGCAGGCCGGCACGCCGATCCCCCGATAGCTCGATCCCGCGACGAACACTCCGTTCGGGAGCGCCGCCTCGACCGCGTCGACCCAGCGGTGGTGGTGTGGCCGGTACTGAGCGAATGCGCCGGGCCATCTGCTCACGCGGGTCTCCATCGGCGTGAACGATGTGCCGAGGTGTTCACGCAGGTCGTCGAGAACCGCGGCGACGAGATCGTCGTCGGTGCGCTCCAACGAGGCGATGCCGTCGCGACCGACCGACACCCGGAGGATCTCGCCGCCCGCTGGTGGCCTCCAGTGCGCCCATTTCTGCGAGCCGAACGATGCCGCGGTGACCGAGCGCTGCACGGGCTTGGGCACGAGGTAGCCACTGAGGCCACGCAACCGCTCGGGCCACTCTGATGCCGGCACATGGAGCGTGATCATCACGACGTCGGCGACCTCGGCGGTGCTCAACAGCCTGGTGGCGCTCGGAGCGCTCCGGCGGAGCAGGCGGGCACTCACCTGCGCCGGCGTCGCGAGGATGACGGCATCGAAGAGGCCGTCGGTGGATCCGCCGACGGATCCACCGACGAGCCGCCAATGGGCGTCGACCGGTTCGATCGTCTCGATCGCAGTGGCGAGCCGAATCGTTCCTCCGGCCTGTTCGGTGGCAGACGCGGTCGCGTCGATCAACTGTGGCAGGCCACCGCGAGGTGCGGCGAAGACGGGGCTCGACGCCGCCGTTGCCGTTCCGGCGGCGGCTCGACGCCTGGCGCCGATGAGCAGACTTCGGCTGTGCTCGGCGATGTCATGGAGTTGTGGAACCTCGCGCAGGCTGAATCGATCGGTGTCGGCGGCGTAGATGCTGCCGACCAGCGCGTCGACGAGCCGTTCGTGCACCTCGTCGCCGAAACGGGCGCGTACGAGCGCACCGATCGAGTCGTCGTCGATGGAGGTCCGCGGGAGGAGGGGCTCGATCGCCGCGCGGGCCTTGCCTCGCCAGGACAGCAGGCCGGTGGCGGCGAGCGGCCGCAACCTTCCCGGCAGACCGAGCATCAGCCCGTCGGGGATCGGATACAGGCCGTGATGCCACACCGCGGCGCCCACCGGCTCGGGTGAGACGAGTTCGCCGGCGAGGCCGACCTCGGTGGCGAGGGCAACGGCGTCGGGCACCCGGGCGAGAAAGGAGTCGGCGGCGGTGTCGACGTGGTCGACACCCGCAAAGCCGGCGCCGGCGATGCGCCCGCCGAGGCGTTCGTCGGCTTCGAACACGGTGACATCGGCATGCGTCGCGGTCGCGAGTTCGTAGGCGGCGGCCAGCCCCGTGACTCCGCCACCGATGACGGCGATCGAGCGGCTGCTCATCCGCCCAGGGCTCCGGCGACGAGCCGGCGTACCCGCGCGGCGAGCGCGGCCATCACGGCGGGGTCGTCGTTGACGCTGGCCGTCCGGTCGAACAGGAGACCCGACCGGGCGGCTCGATCGGCCGCTTCGATGTCGAGGTCGTAGAGCACTTCGAGATGGTCGGCGACGAACCCGCAGGCACAGACGATCACCCCGCCGTAGCGTCCGTCACCGTCGTCACCGTCACCACCGTCGTCACCGGCGGCGCCGAGTTCGTCGATCACCTGGAGGATGTCGGGGCCGATCCACGGTTCAGGGGTGCGGCCCGCCGACTGCCACGCGATCGACCAGTCCGATCCCTCGTCGAGTCCGAGACGGTCGGCGACGGCCTCGGCGGTCGAGCGCAGTTCGTCGGGGTACGGGTCGCCCTCGTCGACGATTCGCCGTGGCAACGAGTGAGCCGTGAACAGCACACGCACGGGCCGGTCGGTGGAGGTTCGCATGGCGGCGAGTCGGGCGCCGAGGTCGTCGGCGAGGAAGTCGAGATACGCCGGCTCGGTCGCCCAACTCTCGATGTCGAACACCGGCGCCGATCGGCCACTGTCGGCCACCCCTGCGCGGCACCGGTCGAGGTACTGGCCGATCGAGTACGACGAGAAGTGCGGCGCCAGCACCAGCCCGACGATGGCCTCCGCTCCGGCGGCGGCATCCCGTGCGGCCTGCTCGACCTTGGGGGCAGCGTGCTTCAGGCCGAGGGTCACCGAGAAGCGGCCCGGTTCGTGGGCATCCAACGCGGCCTGCAGCGCCCGCTGTTGGGCCTCGGTCAGCTGGGCGAGGGGCGACAGCCCGCCGATGGCGCAATAGCGGGAGGTGAGGTCGGCGAGTGCCTCCGGGGTCGGCGGCCGGCCGCGGCGAATGTCGGTGTAGTAGGGCTCGATCTCCGCCGGTGTACGAGGCGTTCCGTACGCCATCAGGATCACCGCGATCGTCATGAGACGGACGTCTGCTCGTGCACCAGATCGACAACTGCCTGCAGCACACCGGGGTCGGAGTCGGGGTGGACGCCGTGGCCGAGATTGAAGATGTGTCCCGGCGACCCCCCATTGTCGGCCAACACCTGCCGTGCGCCCGCGAGCGCCACCGGTGCACCGGCCAGGACGAGCGCCGGGTCGAGGTTGCCCTGAACCACCAGATCGGCCCCGACGCGGGCGCGTGCGTCTCCGATCGGCGTGCGCCAATCGAGGCCGAGCACCGTCGGCCCGGCCGAGTACATCGATTCGAGAAGATGGTCGCATCCGATACCGAAGTGGATGCTCGGCGCGCCCGGGTGACGGCGCCGCAACTCCTCGAACACATGATGGGAGTGAGGGAGCACGAAGCGGTCGTACTCTCGTCGACTGAGCGCCCCGGCCCACGAATCGAACAACTGGTACGCGGCGGCCCCGTTGCCGAGCTGTGCGTCGATGAACGTGATGGCCGACTCGGCGAGCTGCTCCATGATCTCGTGCCACAGCACCTCGTCGGTGTGCATCAGCGCCTTGGTGTACCGGTAGTCGCGGCTCGGTCGACCCTCGATGAGGTAGCTGGCCACCGTGAACGGCGCCCCGGCGAACGCGAGCAGGGGCACCAGCGGTGGGAGCTCGGCGCACACCAACTTGACGGTGTCGACGACATAGGTGATGTCGTCGAGTTCGAGCGGACGGAGTCGTACGAGTTCGGCGCTGGTGCGCAGGGGGTGATCGGCAACGGGGCCGGTGCCGGGGCTGACGTCGATGCCGAACCCGACTGCGTGGGGGGCCACGACGATGTCGCTGAACAGCACCGCCGCGTCGACACCGTAGCGGCGGACCGGCTGCAGGGTGATCTCCGCGGCGAGCTGCGGCTGCTTGATCGCATCGAGAATCGAACCGTCACCCCTGATCGAGCGGTATTCCGGCAGCGACCGACCGGCCTGGCGCATGAACCACACCGGCGTGTGGGTGGCATGGCGGCCGTGGGCGGCCTCGAGGAACGGGTGCGGCGCGGTGTGCGGCTCGAGGTGCGGCTCGAGGTGCGGCACGAGGTGCGGCACGGTGGATGGCACGGAGGATGGCATGACGCTGCCGACGCTACCGGGCGATCACACCGGGATCGAACGTTGCCCGACCTGGTCCGCCGGCCATTCACCGATAGCATCGACGCGTCCAGATATGACCCAACAGCACCCGGATCTCCACGACGAGCAGGCCTACATCGATCACGCGTACGACTGTCTGCAGACGAGTCGCGACGCCGCATGGCGGATGCGCGACATGACCGAGGCCGATCTCGGCGGCACGTTCCAGGCGCGTTTCGAGCGCAACGCGTTCGACGAGGCCCTGGTGAAGCGCCTCATCGACCTCGATCTGGGCAATGCGGCGCTCGTGTTCGGGCGGATCGACCGCCACACCGAGTCGCCCGACGTCCTGGAGAGTTTCCACATCGGGCGTCTCGCTGTCGCCGACGAGGCCCGCGAGCCGATCGTGGTCGACTGGCGGGCGCCGGTCGCCGAACCGTTCTACCGTGCCACCGGCCGTGACCCGATGGGCCTGGCCCGCCGTCGTCATTTCGCCGTCGAGGGTCAGCGTCTCCTCGGGATCGAAGACGAGCTGTTCGGCGAGGGCCACCTCGGTGTCGGTCACGACGAGGGACTCGACGGGGGCTCGGGGCACGGAGGCCTGCGCGGATACTCGACCCTGCTGGCCGCGCTCGAACGAGGCCGCACGGGCGCCCTCGGCGACATCGTGGCGACGATCCAGGGCGAGCAGGACGAGATCATCCGCTCCCCGCAGGCCGGCGTCCTCGTGGTGCAGGGCGGCCCGGGCACCGGCAAGACCGTGGTTGCGCTGCACCGCGCCGCGTACCTGCTCTACACGTATCGCTTCCCGCTGGAGGACCAGGGTGTGCTGGTCATCGGCCCCAACCGGGTGTTCCTGCGCTACATCGAACAAGTCCTGCCGTCGCTCGGCGAAGCGGGGGTCACCCAGGTGGTGCTCGCCGATCTCGTCCCCGGCGTGCAGTTCCTGCGTCCCGGCGGCGAGCAGGGCGACGACTCGTCCACGGCGGCGAGGCTCAAGGGCGACCCCCGGATGTCCGACGTGATCGATCAGGCGATCCGCGATCGTGAACGCCCCCTACGCGACGACGTCGTGCTCCCGTTCCGAACGGGTTACGTCCGCCTCCGGAAAGCCGAGTCCGAGCGCATCGTGAAGGTCGCCCGGCGGCGTTTCCGGCGGCACAACGCCGGGCGCAGGTTCGTCGAAGGCGAGGTGTGGTCGGCGCTGGCCGCGACGTGGCGCGACGTCGAGGTCGGTCCGCGCGTCGTCAAGGAGGCGTTGCGCGGTACTTCCGAGATCCGCGAGGCGCTCGATCGGATGTGGCCGGTGCTGACACCGGCACAGCTGCTCCACGACCTGTTCGGCTCGAAGGCGTTGTTGCGGTCCGCCGCCCGTGGGGTGCTCGGCGACGGCGAGGCGCTGGCGTTGTTCCGTGAGCGTTGCGACTCCGTCGACGAGGTGCGCTGGACTCCCGCCGACGTCGCTCTGCTCGACGACGCGCGAGACGTCCTCGGCCCCAGACCCGACAAGTTCGGCAAGATCGACGAATCCGACGAGATCCGTACGTTCGGGCACATCGTGATCGATGAGGTGCAAGATCTCACACCGATGCAGTTGAAGATGGCGAGCCGCCGGTCGCTCAGCGGTTCGATGACCATCGTCGGCGATCTCGCCCAGGCCACGGGCCCGTTGGCCCCTGACGACTGGGACGACGTCCTCGCGTTCCTGCCCGATCGCAAGCCCGCCCGGGTCATCGGCCTGTCGGTCGGCTACCGGATCCCGCAGCAGATCATGGAGTTCGCGAATCGGGTGATGGAGTTCGCCACCCCGTCGCTGCGGTCCCCGCAGTCGGTGCGCATCGGCGAGTTCGGCCCCGACATCGTGCGGGCGCCGTCGTTCGATGCGTTGCCGCCGCACGTTGCCGCCGAGGTAGGCGCACTCGTCGACGCCCTCCCCGGAGGCAGCATCGGCGTCGTTGCGCCGGATCAGCTCGTCGACGACCTGTCGGTGGCGCTCACCGCCGCCGGCATCAACCACGGCACCGCCACGCGGAGCGGTCTTGAGTCCGGCGTCACGCTGGTGCCGGTCAGCGTGGTCAAAGGTCTCGAACTCGACGGTGTGGTGGTGGTCGAGCCGGCGCAGATCGTCAGCGATGTCGAACAGGGCATGCGCGCGCTGTACGTCGCGTTGACGCGCTCCACGCAGCGCCTGACCGTGGTCCACGCGGCAGAACTTCCCGCTCCGTTGCGTTGACCCCACGGGCCGACCCGGGTCAGCGGCGGTGACCGCGGCGTCAGGCGTCGCCGGTGAAGTTGTCGATGAGGTCGGTGAGCAGGCTGAAGGCCTTGTCGGCGTCGGCGGGGCGCTTGCGATTGACGGCCGACGCGGCGAGTTCCACGGTGGTCAGCAGACCACCGACCAGCTCCGGTCTGGTGGCGTCGACCTCGGGCTCGATCGCCGTCCAGATCGCCTCGATCCGAGCGAGCGTCGCGGCCTCATCGCCGTCGCCGGCGATCTGTGCGCTCAGCCGACTCATCTCGACACCCAGCTCCGGGAGGAGCTCGGTCGCCGAACCGGCGACGGGAACCGTCGTGACCGGGATGCTCGTGTCGACGATGATGCCCCCTTCGATCGTGCCGGTGTTGTCGTCGGCGAGCTGCCGATCGGCGGTGGCGTTGCCGCCGCACGCACCGAGCAACACGAGCGACGCCATCGACGCGACCGTCATCACCGTTCTCGTCATCGTCATCGTCATCGTCATCGCCGGTGTGCGCCGGGGTGCCGTTCCGGTCACGTCGTGACCAGGATCCGTTCGCTGGCGAACGCGCCGACACCGATGTGGCGGCCGTGGATCTCGACCGTCAACGTGCCGTCAGGTGACGCCGCCGTGACGGTGCCGGTGTTGCCCGGTTGGATCGACGACTCCTCGAGGAACTCCAGCAGGCCGGGGGCGAACTTCGAGCTCCTCGGTGATGCGACGAACGGTGAACGGGCTGCCCACGATCACCTCTGACAACGGCGCCGAATCGGGTGCCTCGTAGCGGGAACCGGGAATGGGGTTGCCGTGGGGGCAGGTGGTGGGTTCGCCGAGCAGATCGTTGATCGCCCGCTCCACGGACTCGCTGATGACATGCTCCCATCTGCCGGCCTCGTGATGGGCCTCGGCCCACGACAACTTCAAGATGTCGGTCAGGAGTCGTTCGGCGAGCCGGTGGCGTCGCACGATTCGCTCACCCAGCCGCCGGCCCGTGGCGGTGAGCTCGATCCCGTCGGCCGAGGTGATCAACCCTTCGGATTCGAGCCGCTTCATCATCTCACTGACCGCCGGCCGGCTGATCTGCAGGCGCTCGGCAATGCGGGCCTGGATGACCTCGACGTCGTCCTCGTCGAGCTCGTAGATGCACTCGCAGTACTCCTCGAAGGCCGGATGATGCTCTCCGTGCGCGGGCATGGCCGCAGTGTACCCCTCCGACTCCTGCGCAAATCGGGGCCCTCCGGAGCACTCCGACCGGCGAGACTGTGTGCGTGCTCGCCTCGTTGATCGCTCGTGGACTTGCGGTGACACGGGGCGCGAGCCTGGTGCTCGACGACGTCGATCTCGTCATCGCTCCTGGCCGACGGATCGGTCTGGTGGGCCCCAACGGGGTCGGCAAGTCGACGCTGCTCGCCGCGCTCGCAGGCGAGATCAGCCCGGATCGGGGATCGGTCGAGCTGGCGCCACTTGCGGCAGCCGTTGGCCGGCTGCCGCAGGAACCCGAGCGTTCATCGACCGAAACGGTGCGCTCGTTCCTCGCCCGGCGGACCGGGATCACGGATGCGCAGGCGCGTCTGGACGAGGCGACGGCCGCATTGGCGGCAGGGTCCGCCGGTGGCGACGACCGTTACTCCGCAGCGTTCGACCGTTGGATGTCGCTCGGCTCGGCCGACTTCGAGGCTCGTGCGGGCGCCGTGTGGTCGGATCTCGGACTCGACGCGGCGGTGCTCGACCGCCCGATGTCGGCGCTGTCGGGCGGAGAGGCGGCGCGCTGCTCGTTGGCGTCGCTCCTGCTCGCCCGCTTCGATGTGTACCTGCTCGACGAACCGACCAACGACCTCGACCTCGACGGCCTTGCCCGGCTCGAGCAATGGATGCTCGGCCTACGCGCTGGTGTCGTGATCGTGAGCCATGACCGCACGTTCCTCGAACATGTCATCACCGACGTCGTCGAGATCGACTTCCACACGCATCGGGCGGTGCGGTTCTCGGGCGGCTGGTCGGCGTTCCTCGCCGAACGCGAGCTCGATCGGCAGCACGCACAGGAACGCTACGACGATTTTCGCGCCAAGCGAACGGCGCTGCTCGGGCGGGCGCAGCGGGAACGTGAATGGGCGACGCAGGGACAATCGAAGGTTCGCCGGTCCGGTGAGACCGACAAGCACATCAGGCATTTCAAGATCAACCAGACCGAGCAGCTCGCAGGCCGCGCGGCGCGAACCGAACGCGCCATCGAGCGTCTCGATCATCGCTGCGGACCCGATGCCGAGGAGCCACGCACACCGTGGGAGCTGCATCTGGACATCCCGATGCCAGGGCGCAGCGGCGATCTCGTGGCCTTCTGCAGCGGTGCAGTCGTCGATCGCGGCGTGTTCCGGCTCGGGCCCGTCGACCTCCAGCTCACCGTCGGCGAGCGGCTCGCCGTGGTCGGCCCGAATGGCGCCGGCAAGTCGACACTCATCGAGCTGCTGCTCGGTCGGCTCGCCCCTGATGCCGGTTCGGCCGGCCTCGGTTCGAACGTCGTGGTCGGTGAGATCGAGCAGGCCCGCACCAGTCTCATCGGTGACGAGTCGCTGCTCGAGGTCTTCACGGGGGCAACCGGGATGACATTGCTCGACGCCCGCACGTTGCTCGCGAAGTTCGGCTTGGGTGCGGACCACGTCCATCGATCGGCCGCCACGCTGTCGCCCGGTGAGCGGACCCGCGCGTCGCTCGCATTGTTGATGGCCAACGGCGCCAACCTGCTGGTGCTCGACGAACCGACGAACCATCTCGATCTGCCGGCCATCGAACAGCTCGAAGAGGCTCTCGACACCTTCGCCGGCACCCTGATCCTGGTCACGCACGACCGTTCCCTGCTGGAGCGCACCCGGATCACCCGGACCATCGAGATCGGCCGGGAATCGCATGTACCCGTCGATCGACCGGCGCCGTCCCGATTGCTGCCGCGATCATGAGCCCCGCCGCGGTCATGATTCGCGCGGCCGTCGTCATTTCCGCACAAGCTGTGACACCCGCTCGGTACAGTCCGACCCATCGCTGCTCACCCAGTTCTCGAGGGGTTCTCGCCGGCCGTTCGTGAATGGTTCGCGGCGTCGTTCCCCGAACCGACCCCCGCGCAGGTGCAGGGGTGGCCCCACATCGCCGCCGGAGAGCACACGCTCATCTGCGCGCCGACGGGCTCCGGCAAGACCCTCACGTCGTTCCTCGCCTCGATCGACCGTCTCACCACCACGGTTCGCCCCGAGGAACGCTCCCATCGCACCCGGGTGCTCTACATCTCACCGCTGCGTGCCCTGGCGTTCGACATCGAGAAGAACCTGCGCGCTCCGCTCAAGGGCATCGAACTCGCGGCAGAACGGCTCGGTGCACCCTTCGTCGCGCCCGAGGTCGGCATGCGCACCGGCGACACGCCCTCCAACGATCGTCAGAAGCTCATCAGGCGGCCACCCGACCTGTTGATCACCACCCCGGAGTCGCTCTACCTGATGCTCACGTCGTCGGCGCGTGAGACGCTCGCCGGCGTCGAGACGGTGATCATCGACGAGATCCACGCGATGGCCGCCACCAAGCGGGGCGCACACCTCATGCTGACCCTCGAGCGCTTGGAGGAGCTGACCGACCGGTCGCCGCAACGGATCGGGTTGTCGGCCACGCAGCGCCCGCTCGTCGAGGTCGCCGAGTTTCTCGGTGGATACAGCGAAGCGCGCGTGAAGCGACCGGTGACGATCGTCGACGCGGGTATCCGCAAGACCCTCGACATCGAGGTGGTCATTCCCGTCGAGGACATGTCGACACTCGGCCGTGTCGACGCAGGGGGCGAGGGAGGGGCCGGGATCGAGCTCATCGGGGGTCCCGCGAGCGCCGCGCTGAGCGAGCAACGAACGTCGATCTGGCCGAGCATCTACCCGGAGGTCCTCCGCCGAATCCTGGCCAACCGCTCCACGATCATCTTCTGCAACGCCCGCCGAGCGGCCGAACGACTCGCCGCGAAGCTCAACGAGCTGTACGAGGAGCAACAGGCGACCGAGGAGCAACAGGCCACCGAGGAGCAAGCGCAGCGGACGACGAGCCTGCCACTGGTAATGGCACACCACGGGTCGCTCGCGCGTGAGCAGCGCGTCGTCATCGAAGACCGGCTCAAGCGCGGTGAGCTGCGCGCGATCGTCGCGACCTCGTCGCTCGAACTCGGCATCGACATGGGTGCTGTCGACCTCGTCATCCAGGTCGAGTCACCAGGTGCGGTGAGTCGCGGGCTGCAGCGCATCGGGCGTGCCGGTCACTCCGTCGGGCAACCGTCACGGGGTTCGATCTTCCCGAAGCATCGGGGAGATCTGCTCGAAACGGCGGTCGTGGTCAGGCGGATGCTCGACGGCCAGATCGAGACGACCCGCTTCCTGCGCAACCCGCTCGACGTGCTGGCCCAGCAGATTGTCGCCCACGTCGCGATCGTCGAGGAATGTGCGGTCGACGACGTGGCCGCGCTCGTTCGTCGCTGTGCGAACTTCGCCGAGATCTCCGACGAGTTGCTGCACAACGTGCTCGACCTGCTCTCGGGGCGGTATCCGAGCGAAGAGTTCTCCGAACTGCGGCCGCGGATCGTGTGGGACCGCCTGAACGATCGCATCCGTGCCCGTGACGGTTCCAAGCGCCTGGCCGTCACGTCGGGTGGCACGATCCCCGATCGTGGGTTGTTCGGCGTGTTCATGCCCGACGGCACGCGAGTGGGCGAGCTCGACGAGGAGATGGTCTACGAGAGCCGACCGGGGGAGACGTTCGTGCTCGGCGCCTCGACCTGGCGCATCGAAGACATCACGTTCGAACGCGTCACGGTCACGCCTGCTCCGGGGCAGCCCGGCAAGATGCCGTTCTGGCATGGCGACCGACCCGGGCGCCCGCTCGAGCTGGGCCGTGCGCTCGGCGCGTTCGTACGTGAGATCCGTCAGCTCGACGAGGGGTCGGCCACCGAGCGGTTGATGACGCATTACGCACTCGATGCCTTCGCAGCGCGCAACCTGCAGCAGTACCTCGACGAGCAGGTCGAGGCGACCGGCTCGGTTCCCGACGATCACACCATCGTGGTCGAGCGCTTCCAGGACGAGATCGGCGATTGGCGGGTCTGCATCCTGTCGCCGTTCGGTACGCCGGTCCATGCTCCGTGGGCGATGGCGATCGAGCGTCGCCTGATGGAGCAGTACGACATCCCGGTCGAGTCGATGTGGGGCGACGATGGCATCGTCATCCGGCTACCGGAGTCGGCGATGGAGCTACCGATGGACGCGCTGATGATCGACCCGGAGGACATCGACGAGCTGGTCGTCGCGACGTTGCCGCACACGGCGTTGTTCTCCGCCCGTTTCCGCGAGTGCGCGGGGCGCGCGCTGCTGCTTCCTCGTCGCCGTCCGGATCGCCGCACCCCGCTGTGGCAGCAGCGCCGGCGCGCCGCGGATCTGTTGGCCGTCGCCTCGAAGTACCCGACGTTCCCGATCCTGCTCGAAGCCTCACGCGAATGCCTGCAGGATGTCTTCGACGTGCCGGCGCTGCGCGAGGTGCTCGGCCTGTTGCGCTCACGCTCTATCCGGGTGGTCACCGTCGACACCGGCAAGGCCAGCCCGATGGCCTCCAGCCTGCTGTTCAACTGGATCGCCACATACATGTACGAGGGTGACACGCCATTGGCCGAGCGGCGCGCGGCGGCGCTCGCGCTCGACCGAGATCTGTTGCGTGACCTGCTCGGCGCCGAAGAGCTGCGCGAGCTCCTCGACCCCGACGTGCTCGCCGACGTCGAGCTCGAACTGCAGTGCCTTGCCGACGGTCGCCGAGCGCGCTCGGCCGACGAGCTGCACGACGTGCTGCGCAAGGTCGGTGACCTCACCGTGCGGCGAGGTCGATCTCCGATGCGTCACGTCACCCGGCGAAGTGCGAGCGCACGGTACGGATTTCGGTATCGAGCGCTCACCGATCCTGGCCGCGAACGGCTGGCTGGGTGAGCTCGTCGCGCAGATGCGGGTGATCGAGATCGCCGTCGGCGGCGAGACGCGTTATGCGGCCGCCGACGACGCCGCGCGGTACCGCGACGCGCTCGGCTGTGCGCTGCCGGTCGGGCTCCCGATGGCGTTCACCGACCCCGTGGCCCGGCCGCTCGAAGAGCTGGTCGGTCGCTATGCGCGTACCCACGGGCCGTTCCTCACCGCCGACGTCGCTCGACGGTTCGGCTCGTCGCCGCAACGGATCGCCGGCGCGCTCGCCGCGCTGGAGGGCGAGGAGCGAGTCGTCGTCGGCGAGTTCCGTCCAGCCGGTGTGTCGCGGGAGTTCTGCGATGTCGACGTGCTGCGGCAGCTCCGTCGCCGATCGCTCGCCGCGCTCCGCCGTGAGGTCGAGCCGGTCGAGCAGCAGGCCTTCGCTCGATTCCTGCCGGCGTGGCACGGCATCCCCGCGGAGCGGCGCGGCGCCGATGCACTCGTCGAATCGCTCGGTGTGCTGTCGGGGGCGGTCTTGATCGCCTCGACGATCGAGTCCGATGTGCTGCCTGCACGGGTGCGGGGATATCGGCCGACGATGCTCGACGAGCTGTGCGCGGCGGGCGAGGTCGTCTGGGTCGGCGCCGGCGCCGTCGGGGCCAAGGACGGCCGCGTGCGTCTCTGCTTCGCCGATCAGTTGCCGCTGCTGGCGCCCGGATGGGAGCAGCGCGAGGTACCCGGCGGCGTGCTCCACGATGCGATCCGGGCGCTGCTGTCGGAACAGGGGGCGAGCTTCTGGGGGCAGATCCGCTCGGCCGAGCCCGGCGCCCGCGACCAGGAACTCCTCGTGGCACTGTGGGACCTCGTCTGGGCCGGTGAGGTGACCAACGATTCGCTCGCGCCGCTGCGCTCGGTCGTTGCCGGAGCCGTGGTGCGGGCAGGGGGCACGGCCCGTTCGTCCGGCCGCGGCCCGGTGCGCGGGAGCGTTCGGCCCCGGCCCGGCCGTCTGAATCGCATCGGCCCGCCGGCGGGCCAGGGCCGATGGAGCCTGGTGGCTCCATTGCTCCGACCCGTCCCGTCACCGACCGAAGCCGCTCATGCGCAGGCTCTCCAGCTCGTCGAGCGCCACGGGGTGGTGACCCGCGAGGCCGTCATGGCCGAGGGGATCGTCGGCGGCTTCACCAGCGTGTACGGCGTGCTGAAGGTGTTGGAAGAACGGGGGCAGATCCGGCGTGGCTACTTCGTCGACGGGCTCGGCGCGGCCCAGTTCGCGATCCCCGGCGCCGTCGATCGGTTGCGCTCGGCGCGGGAGACGCCTGATCCGCACATTCGGCCCGACGATGTCCCCGACCCGATCGTGCTCGCCTCGACCGACCCGGCGCAGCCCTACGGTGCTGCGCTCCCGTGGCCGGCGACGCCCGGTCGCCCGGCGCGTAGCGCAACCTCGATCGTGGTACTGCGGGCCGGTGAGCCGCTGGTGTGGTTCGATCGGCGCGGTCATCACCTCGTCACGTTCCCGAGCGCGCTGACCGACACCGCGCTGAGCGACACCGCGCTGAGCGACACCGCGCTGACCGACACCGCGCTGATCGACATGTCGTGGTGCGAGGCACTGATGTCGCTGGTGAAGGACGATCGGGCGAGGTCGATCGAGATTCGCAAGGTCAACGGTGTCGGTCTGGCCGACGCCGACGCGCCCGAGGGATTCGTCAAGTTGTTGCGGGCGGCGGGTTTCGCCGACGGCTACAGCGGCATGACCTATCGCGGCTGATCGACCCGGGGACAAGCGATCACGACCACGAGTCGAGAAGGACAGTCAAACACACGTTTGCGTCGGGATTTTCGTGTACCGGTCCTCCGAAATCCCGACGCAAACGGGGATGGAGCGATCACGACCACGAGTCGAGAAGGACAGTCAAACACACGTTTGCGTCGGGATTTTCGTGCACCGGTCCTCCGAAATCCCGACGCAAACGGGGATGGAGCACATGCGCGGCCGGTTTCGGGGACGCGGGATGCGGGCCGGTTTCGGGGGGGGGGGGGCGGGTCAGTCGCGGGGTTGAATCGCGCGGCAGGCCGGCCCACGCGAGAGCCGAGACCTCGCGGGCGATCTCGTCGGGGTCGAACTCGGCGCCCACGTCGACCAGCCGTCGGCTCGCGCCCTCGGCAAGCCCGACGAGCGCGTGAGCGAGCGTCCTGCGGTGCTCATCGTCGATGTCGACGGCGATCCACGGCGCGATCGCCGTCGCTGCCTCGGCGGTGATACGCCGGATGGCCTCGTTGAACTCCTCGTCGCGCCGTGACCCCGAACCGAACAGGAATCGGAACGAGTCGTGGTCCGCCGCGACCCAGCGGAAGTAGGCCCGGAATCCGAGTTCGGTCTGGCTCCTGCCGTCGGTTGCATCGGCGATCGCCTTCGCGATGTTTCCGAGCAATCGGCTCCCGACCTCGTCGATCAACGCCTGGTACAGGTCGCGTTTGGAGTCGAAGTGCTGATACAGCACGGGCTTGGTGACGCCGGCGGCGTCGGCGACATCGTTCATCGACGCGCCGTGGAAGCCGGCGCCCGCGAACACCTGGAGGGCAACATCGAGGATCTGCTCACGACGAGCATCGGCGGAGAGACGCTGGGACATCAGCTACCGAATGTCAACCAGGACGTCGGGAGCGGTGGTCACCGGCCGTGCTCGACGTCGTCGCGTTCGGCAGCCTTGACGGCATAGCCGACCACGATCGATGGAGCGAGCAGTATGCAGCCGATGATCAGCGACCCGATGATCAGCGTCGCCATCGTCGCGGTGAAGTCGAAGACGAACGCCATGAAGAACAACGCCATGGCGAGGCCGACGAAGAGGTAGCCGATCCGATTCGCCAGCAGGTTCCACCTCGCGACCTTGGCCCGCCGGACCCGAACCGGATCGACCACAGCGGCGCACTCGGTTGTGGCGGCGCGGCCCGGTGTGGGGGTGTGGTCATGGCCGGCGACACGGTCATGGATCGGCTGGTCGGCGGTCGGCATACAGTCGCGTCATGCTACGCCCGACAGGCCGAACCCATCCAGCGCCGTACGTGATCGATGGCGCCGGGGAAGGATCGCGATGACCGTTCACGCCGATGTCGACGGCCCCGTGATGGTGGTGAGACTCGATCGCCCCGCCAAGCGCAACGCCGTCGACCATGCGACATTGATGGAGCTGCTCGACGTGCAAGCGACCCTGGGAGTGGGTCCGGTTCGAGCCGTCGTGATCACGGGCACGCCTCCTGCGTTCTGTGCGGGCGCCGATCTCGCCGGGGTCGAGGAGGGCGCCTTCGCTCGCGATCTCGCGCAGGTGTTGCGTGGATTCGGGACGTTGGCGATACCGGTGATTGCCGCGATCGACGGCCCGGCACTGGGTGCGGGAGCGCAGCTCGTGATTGCGGCCGATCTGCGCGTCGCCACCCCGGACAGCGTCATCGGGGTGCCGGCCGCGAAGCTCGGCCTCGTCGTGGACCACTGGACGGTCCGCCGGCTCGCGTCGGAGTTCTCGCCGGCGATCGCCAGAGCCATGCTGCTCGGCGCCGAGACGTACACCGCGGCACGACTTCACGTGCTCGGTGCGGTTCACCGCCTCGGGGGCCTCGACGACGCCATCGGCTGGGCGCACGAACTCGCGGTGCTCGCCCCGCTCACCATCGGCGGGCACAAGATCGCCCTCGAACATCTCGCGCCCGAGCCCGACGATGTGCCGCTCGTCGAAGCGGCCCGCGCGGCGGCCTGGGCCAGCGCCGATGCGATCGAGGGTCGGGCGGCGTTTCTCGACAAGCGTCCTGCTCGATTCACCGGTTCATGAGCGGATCTAGAGGTTCGTCGGGAGCAACCGGTTGACGTTCTGGAAGAAGAAGTACAACGTGACCATGAAGGGCACGATGCCGACCACGAGGCCGACCCAGTCACGCCGTGCCTTCCGGCTGAGCAGGTAGGAGCCGAGCCCGATCAACGCCAGCAGGACGCCCCAGAAGGCGACTTGGCTGTTGGCGGCCGGGTCCTCGAACCACCCGTCGTCGAACGAATCCGCGATCCCCTGGTCGATCGCGGCATCGTCGAACGGGCTCGTCGTCCCGGCGTCGGCCGGAGGCTCAGCGAGGGGGTCGAGAGCCGGCTCGTCGGCAATCGCGCCGCCCGCGATCTCCCCGTCGGCGACCGTGCCGTCGGCGATAGTGCCGTCTGCAGCCGTTCCGTCGGGCGTCGTCGCCGTGGGTTGGTCCGATCCGGATGCCTCGCCGAGTGGGCGGCCGTAGTTGAGCACCGACTCGCCGACCGGATCCGACTTGGCCTGATCCAAGGTGCTCGAGATGACGATGCGCTGGCGTGCGGTCCACCGCGGATGGCACGACGTGAGCGTCAGTGTCGCCGTCGTCGGGTCGGTGGTCGCGACCACCTGGTAGTCACTCGGCGAGACCACCTGTTGGCCCGTGACGACGTAGACGAATCGACCACTCGGTGTCGTGGTGATGATCTCGTCGCCCGGCTCCAGCTGATCGATGTCATAGAACGGTTGGCCGTACGTCGTTCGGTGACCGGCGATCGCGGCATTGCCGAGCTGACCGGGAAGTGGCGTCTCCGGGTAGTGGCCGGGGCCCTTCTTGAGGTCGGACTTCTGGACGCCGGCCACGACGATGTGGTCGACGCCGATGGCGGGAATCTTCGAGCCGGGCGATGGCGTCGCCCTCCTGGAACTCCGGGATGTTCTGTTCGGCCACCGGGACCACCGGCGCCGTCGACGGAACGGGGAGCAACGCATCGGGGACGGACGCATCGGGGAGCAACGCATCGGGGACGGACGTGTCGGGGATGGAGGTGGTCACGTCCTGCGTCGTCGGGACGCTCGCGAGTAGGTCGGTGAACTCGTTCTCGAGGGCGTTCTGTGCCCGGGCGGTCTCGATGCCGGTGCCCCACAGCTGATAACCGACGAAGCCGAACATGAGCAGGCCGATGGCAATGAGCGTCTTGCCCAGCCCGCCGACCCAGAATCGCCAGTCGTGAGGGGGACTCGGACGATCGAACTTGCTGACTTTCGACGGGCGAACCGGCGCCGCCGAAGGGGGAGGCGCCGGCCGGCGCACGGTCGGCGCGGCCCGCTGGCTGCTGTCGAGATCCGCCACGGCTCCCAAGCTACTTCTGCTCGGCGGTGTGCGGGACGCGAGCACCGAGGCACGTCTCGCGGCATTTCGGACGTAGCGTGGCTTCTCGACTCATGAGCGCCGACCCCGCCCCGTCCAGACCTGTCGTTGCGTTGGCCGATGTGGTGGCGGTTCTCGGCGACTTCCCCGCGCTCGCCGGAGCATCTCTGGAGGTCCGAAGCGGTGAGATCGTGCTGCTGCGTGGGCCGAACGGCGCCGGGAAGACGACGCTGCTGCGGCTCTGTGCCGGCCTCGTGCCGATCGTGAGGGGTTCGGGCTCCGTCGTCGGGCACGACCTGGCGACCGAGCGTGACCTCGTCCGTCGGCGGGTCGGTCTCCTCGGCCACCAGAACGGCCTCTACCGCGATCTGACAGTCGGTGAGAACGTTCGGTTCTGGGCGGCGACAATCGGTGCGACCGACGCCGAAACGGCAGTGGCGATGGAGCGTCTCGGTGTCGGTGGCCGGCTCGTCGACATCTCGGTCGGCAAGTTGTCGGCCGGGCAGCGCCGCCGCACCGCGCTCGCCTGCCTGGTCGCCCGGCGGGCCGAGCTGTGGCTCCTCGACGAGCCCCACGCGGGCCTCGACGCTGCGGCCAGGGATGAACTCGACGACACCCTGCGACGCGCGGCCGGCGCCGGCGCGACCATCCTCGTGGCGAGTCACGAACTCGAACGAGCGGGCTCGCTCGCCACCCGGTCCGTCGAAGTGATCGCCGGGCAGGTCAGAGAAGTCGCCGCATGAAGCAGGCTCGCAGCCTCTGGCGGATGAGTCGACTGATCGCCGCGAAGGACCTGCGTATCGAGCGACGGAGCCGGGTCGTGGTCAATCAGGTGCTCCCGTTTGCCGCCGTGACGATGATGATGTTCGCCTTCGCGTTGGACAGCGACACGGTGCTCGAACGGGTGGCGCCCGGTCTGATCTGGCTCGCGACGCTGTTCAGTCTGCTCGTGCTCGTCCAGCGATCGTTCGCCGTCGAAACCGACGACGGCGCGATCGACGCGATGCGGGTGGCGGGTGTGGACGCGCCGGCGATCTTCCTCGGCAAGGCGATGAGCCTGGCGGCACAGCTCCTGGTGCTGGAGGTGGTGCTGGTGTTCCTGGCCATCGTGCTGTACCGCCAGACCGTGCCGCTCGACGGGGTGGTGCTGCTTGCCATCACCTTGATCTCCGCGACCTGTGGACTGGCCGCGGTCGGTACTCTGTACGGAGGCCTTGCTGCTGGAATCAAGGGTCGCGAGACGTTGCTCCCGCTACTCACGCTCCCAGCAGTGGCGCCCGTTCTGATCGGAGCTACCCGAGCGGTCGAAGCAGCGCTCGGCACGGTTGGCGCGGTGGTGTCCGACGGCTGGCCCTGGGTGGGCCTGCTGATCGTCTACGCCGTCGTCATCGGTGTCGGCGGTTCGTTGGCCTTCGGTCCGCTCCTCGACGAATAGCAGCCCACGAACAGCAGCCCACGAACAGCAGTCCGGACGAACAGCAACTCGCGGTGATGACAGGAACTCGATGACGACGATCAACTCCGACTCCGCCGGCGCAACGCTCGACGCGCCCGACGTCGACGCGATGCGCGGCGAGAAGCGGCCGATGATCCAGTCCACCGGCACGCGGGGCACCCGGGTGCTCGGTGTGCTCACGATCATCTCGATGGGCTGGCTCGTCGCGTTCGGGCTCGGGTTCTCGCCGGCCGATCGTGACCAGCGCGAGGCCGTGCGCATCCTGTACATGCACGTCCCGACGATCTGGGTCGCCTACGTCGCCTTCGTCGTGACCGCGATCGGCTCGGCGATGGTGCTGCGGCGCCGTCGGACCGCATCGCTCGGATGGGATCGCGTTGCGGGCGCGAGCGCCGAGATCGGTACAGCGTTCGTGGCTGTCACGCTCGTGGTCGGAGCCCTGTGGGGTCGGCTCACCTGGGGAGAGTTCTGGCAGTGGGACGCTCGCCTCACCACCACCGCTCTGTTGTTCGTCACCTACATCGGTTATCTCGCCGTGCGCCGCCTCGGCGGCACGCATCAGCAGCGAGCCAGGCGCAGCGCAGTGATCGGTCTGCTGGCGGTGTTGGAGATTCCACTCGTGCACTGGAGTGTGCGACTGTGGCGGAGCCTCCACCAGGAGGCCACGGTGCTCAACACCGACGGCGACGTCCAGATGGACGGGCTGATGTTGTTCAGCCTGTTCGTCGGTGTCGTCGCGTTCAGCCTGTTCTACGTGTGGATGATGATGCACCGCACGCGGGTGATGGCGATGGAAGACCGCTACGACGATCGTGGGCTCGACGAGGCGTTGGCGGCCCGCCGTCAGGAAGGTGTCAGCTGATGGAGGACGCAGGGTTCATCTTCGGCAGCTATCTGCTCACGTTCGCCACGGTCGGCGTTCTTGCCGCGTGGGTGCTGCGCCGTGGCCGCCGCCTCGCGAAGCGAACACCCGACGACGACAAGTACTGGACCTGACCTCGATGACGGACCACCCGATGACCGAGCACCAGACGACCGAGCACCAGACGCCAGATCTCGATCTCACTCCGCGGGCGCCTCGGGGCCGGCCCGACCGCCCCCGGACCCGACGCAAGTGGCTCCCGATGCTCGTGCTCGGGCTCGTCATCGTTGCCGGTGGCGTGATCGTCACCCAGTTCCTCACCTCCGCGGTCGACTACTACTGCAACGTCGACGAGGTCGGCGTCCGCGACGGCTGCAACGCCGACCGTCGGATCCGGCTGCAGGGCACCGTCGACGAGGGTTCGGTGGAGAAGATCGGCAGCACGACGGCGTTCACGATCTCCTTCCACGGCGTGACGATGCCCGTGGTCTACGACGGCGAGCCCGGCGGCATCTTCAAAGAGTGCATCCCGGTCGTCGTGCACGGGGTGATCGAGGACGGTTCGCTGCAGGGTGATCGAGTCGAAGTCAAGCATTCCGAGAAGTACGTCGCGGTGAACGACGAGCGGGTTGCCAGTGCCGAACTCGCCGGCTGCGATGGCGGTAGCTCGACCCCATGAGGACAACGGCATGAGACAAGGCAGAACGGCAGAGCAACGGCATGAGCACTGCGGCATGATGGCAATGGCATGATCGCGGTCAGTGTCAACGCCGCTCTCGGGCGCGCCGGCTTGCTGTTGATGCTGGCGTCGTGCGTGTTCGGCACGCTCACGGTGCTCGCCGGGATCCGCCGCCGGGATCGCCGACTGCTCCAGCAGGGCGCGCGGTACGCCTGGATGGCCTTCGGCGGCATCGTGCTGGCCGTGGTGATGATGCAGCGGGCCCTGATCACCCGGGACTTCTCGATGGCCTACATCCAGCAGGTCGGCTCCGCCGACACGCCGGCGCTCTACAACTTCGCCGCGATGTGGTCGGCGCTCGAGGGTTCGATCCTGCTGTGGGCGCTGATCCTGGGCGGGTACACGGCCGCGGTCGCGTGGCGGTTCCGCAAACGCACCAACGACGTGCTCGTCGGCTGGGCACTCATCGTGATGTACGTGATCGCGGCGTTCTTCGCGGCGCTGAGTTTCGGCCCGGCCGACCCGTTCGGCTCCGGCGCACCGGGCGTCACCACGGGGCCTGGGCCGAACCCGTTGCTCCAGAACCACATCCTCGTGCTGTTCCACCCGCCGATCCTGTATCTCGGCCACGTCGGCTTCGCGGTGCCGTTCGCGTTCGCGATCGCGGCGCTGGTCACCGGTCGCCTGGGAGAAGGCTGGCTGATGGAGACCCGTCGCTGGGCCCTGTTCTCGTGGGCCTTGCTCACCATCGGCATCCTGCTCGGCGGCTGGTGGAGCTACGAGGTCCTCGGCTGGTCGGGTGTGTGGGCGTGGGACCCGGTCGAGAACGCCTCGCTGCTGCCGTGGCTCACCGGCACCGCGTACATCCATTCGGTGCTCGTACAGGAGCGACGGGGCATGTTGCGGGTGTGGAACCTGAGCCTGCTCGTCGCCACGTTCGCCCTCACGATCCTGGGCACGTTCATCACGCGTTCGGGCGTGATCAATTCGGTTCACGCGTTCGGCGACGGTCCGGTCGGCTCGTGGTTGCTCGCGTTCTTCGGTGTGGTCGTCGTGGTGTCGCTCGGCCTCATCGCATGGCGCGGCGACCGCCTGCGATCGCCCGGGTCGATCGATTCGCCGATGTCGCGTGAGGGGGCGTTCCTCGCCAACAACGTCGTGTTCACCGTGTTCGCGTTCGTGGTGTTGCTCGGCACGATCTTCCCCCTGCTCGTCGAGGCCTTCCAGGACCGCCGCACCGTGGTCGGAGCGCCGTACTTCGATCGGCTGACGATGCCGATCGGCTTGCTGTTGTTGTTCCTGATGGGCGTCGCTCCGGTGCTGCCGTGGCGCAAGGCGTCGGCGGAACTGCTCCGCGACCGATTGTTCTGGCCTGCTTGGATGGGCGCCGGAGCGATCGCCCTGGCCGTGGTCGTCGGCGCCGACGGCTGGGCGCCGCTGGTGGCGTTCGGGCTCGCGGGATTCGCCGCCGGCTCGGCATTGCGCCAACTCGTGTTGGCGACCCGCCGCCAGGGTCTGCGTGGTCTGCTCGGGCGGGCCAACGGTGGCATGGTCGTGCACATCGGCGTCATCGTCATCGCTGTGGCGTTGGCCGCGTCGAACAGCTTTACCCATTCGGCGACGCTGTCCTTGCAGCAGGGTGAGCCCGTCGAGTGGGGTGGCCACACGCTCGAGCTCACGTCCGTGGACGAGCGCACCAACGACGCGGGGAGCAAACGCGTCATCGCGGCCAACGTGATCCTCGACAGGGGTGCGACGTACCGGCCGGCGACCACCACCTACCTGAGCATGGGCGCCGATGTGGGAACACCGTCGGTGCGCACCGGCCTCGTCGAGGACATCTATCTGACCCTCGATCCCGGTGCCGTGGCCGGCGACACCACGGCCACCATCCGGGTGTTCGTCAAGCCGATGATCCTGTGGCTCTGGATCGGTGGCCTGATCATGGCGATCGGCACGCTGCTCGCGGCGTTCCCGGGAACCCGGCGCCGCCGGGCGATCGATCCGGTGTCGGCGCCGATCCCCGATCCCGTCCACCGAGGTCGCGGCCACGAGACGCATGATCCGAACCCCGGCGAGGCGACGCCCGGCCGTGCCGAGGTACCGGTATGAGCGCGAACGGTGTCGAGCCGCAGATCGGTCCGACCGGCGACCTGACCGGCGACTCGACCGGCGACCTGACCGGCGACTTGACCGGCGAAGGCCGCACGAAGGGCCGTCGTGTGGCACCCTGGATCGTCCTGGGCGTGTTCGTCGTGCTCGCCGGGCTGTTCGTGGTGCTGGCCGGCGCCAAACCCTCCACCGGCGAGTCGTCCGACTCCCCGCTGCTCGGTCGGCCGGCGCCGGAGGCGACCGGCACGCTCGACGACGGCACACCGTTCGATCTGTCGCGTCGCAAGGGCAGCTGGGTGGTGCTGAACTTCTTCGATCCGGAGTGCGTCCCCTGCAAGCAGGAACACCCCGAGCTGATCAAGTTCTACGACGACCAGGCGCAGCTGGGATCCGATGGCGCCGAGCTGTACTCGGTCGTCGTACGTGGTGCGCCCGAGGAGATCGATGCGTTCTTCGACGAGCGCGGCGGCGACTGGCCGAAGATCTACTCCGAGTTCGACGATTTCCCGGTGGCGTTCGGCGTGGCCGCGGTGCCGGAGACCTGGATCATCGATCCGAGCGGTGTCGTGCAGCTGCGGCTGATCTCGAAGGTGACCGCTGAGCAACTCGATGTGATCCTGCAGCAGTACCGGGAGCAGTACCGGTAGATGGCAAGTCGTTCGGCATTGAACCGGCGCGTCAAGCGGTGGCCGGGTTGGGTCGCGCTGGCGTTCGTCGTGGCCGGGTTCCTCGCCGTCGGCGCGTTCCGCTCGACCGGGCCCGAGACCCAGGGCGACCGGGTCGACGCCATCGCGAGCCGGTTGGCCTGCCCGATCTGCGATGGCGAGAGCGTGTTCGTGTCGCAGAACAGCGCGTCGCGGGCGATTCGCAATCAGATCACCGAACTCGTCACCGACAACGACCTGAGCGACAGCGAGATCGTCGCCTTCGTCGAGACGCGCTACGGCGCCGAGGTGCTCCTCGTGCCCCGTTCGTCGGGGTTCGATGCGCTGATCTGGGTGTTGCCGGCCGTCGGCTTCGTGTGTGGAGCGGCGGGGTTGACCGTTGCCTTCAGGCGTTGGAAGCGCGAGGCGGCCGCCATCGCCGACCCGACCGATGCCGATCGTGAGCTCGTCGCTCTGGCGATGGCCGAGGACGACGACGGGTGAGCCGGCTCGATCTCGACGAACTCGCCGAACTGGAAGAGGAGCGCCGGTTCTTGCTGCGGTCGTTGACCGACCTCGAGCGCGAACACGACGTCGGCGACATCGACGACGGCGACTATGCGACCCTGCGCGACGGCTACACGGTGCGCGCCGCGGCCGTGTTGCGCGAGATCGACGGCGGCCGCGCTCGGCCGGCGCCGAAGTCACCGCGTCGATGGGGGCGCGCCATTGGTGTCGCTGCGGCCGTGGTCGCGGCATCGGTGGGCATCGGCTTCGCGTTGGCGTCGGCATGGGGGGAGCGTCAGGCCGGCCAGGAGATCACCGGGTTCACGCCCGGTGACGATGCGCGGGTGGTGCTGGCCGACGCCCGTGCCGCGATGAACTCGGGCGACTTCGCGCTGGCCAACTCGCTGTTCGCCCGGGTCGTCGACCTGGAGCGGGCACAAGGGCGTGACAATGCCGAAGCCATCACCTACTTCGGGTGGACCCTCGCCCTGCTCGACGTCGGCAATCCCGACGCGGCCGCGTCGGAGCAGACGTTGGATGCCGCCCGCCTCGCGCTCGCCCAGGCCATCGAACTCGCGCCGGAGTACGCCGACCCGTACTGCTTGCTGGCAATCGTCGAGTTCAGGTTCCGTCACGACGCTGTCGCGGCCCTCCCCAACGTCGAGCAGTGCGAAGCGAACAACCCACCGAGTGAGATGGCCGACCTCATCGGGGCGTTCGCGGCCGATGTGCGCGCGGCGGCCGCGTCCGGCTGAACGTGCGGCTGAACGTGCGGCGGGGACTATTCCGGCGGCGGCCAGACCGTGCCGGAGGTGACCCGGTCGTCGTTGAGTCGCAGCACCCAGACGGTGGCCTTTCGCCAGTCGGGCGGCGACTTGACCTCCATGCCGCGCCGAAGCAGTGCGTCGACCAACTCGGGTATCACGTCGCCGTGGCTGCACAGCACCGCACCGTCGTCGACTTCGTGGAGCAGCTCGAGTGCGCCCTCGAAGCCCGCTCCTTCGATCAGTCGTTCGTCGATGCGCACCGGTTGTCCGAGCGAGGAAGCGAGCGGTTCGAGCGTCTGGATGCAGCGCAGATAGGGGCTCGACACGAGTTCGGACACGCACTTGCGCCGTAGCCGCGTGCCGAGCGCCTCGGACTGCTTCCACCCCTTCTTGCTCAGTGGACGTTCGATGTCGTCGGTCGTCCAGAGCCGGCGCTCACCGGCCTTGGCGTGGCGAACGAGGTAGACGAGCGAACGGGGCACGGCGGCTCACCGCTCGTTCGTGAGTCGGATGTGCCGGGCCGTGAGTTGGCGGACGAAGAGGATCCAGACGACCGCGGCGGACACGGTGACGATCATCGAGATCACGGCGAGCGCGCCGAAGCTGTCGAGGCTGTCGGCGAGCGACTCGAGGTTGCTCGACAGACCGCCATCGAGGAACGAACTGACCGAGAAGATCAGCAGCACGATCGGCGCCAGGCCGTACAGCACGAACCAGCCCCACACCAGGGGGTTGTCGCTGCCCGCACGCCAGCTGTCCGGGTCGTCGGGGTCGGCGGGGTCGGACGCCTTCCACAGCTCGCGCAGCATCAGCAACGGGATGACGTACAGCACGAACGGGGGCAGCACCCAGCCGAAGACCGCGAACAGCGGGCTCCAGGTGGTCCGGCGCTGGAACGCGCGCACGTTGGAGGCGATGCGATACATCCAGATCACCGTCAGGATGAATGCGGCGAGCGTGGCGAGCCCGGTGATGAGCTGGACCGCGTTGACCGGACCCACCGCGCTGCGGAACTGGTCGTCGCTGAGTTCCCCGCTCAGGTAGTCCCGCGCGTCCTGCACCACCGACGCGGTGAGGATCGTGGTGGCGATCGTTCCGGCCGCGGCGATGCCGGTGAGGATCGTGACTCCCACCGAAAGCCCGCGCACGCGTCGCAGCGTGGCGAGCGGCGTCGGTGACGTTCCGTAGGCGACGTAGCCGGCAGGAGGGTTGAGCACCCCGTCGGGCCGAGCGGTCAATGCCGCCGGCGGAGGCGGAGGCGGCGGAGAAGGCGGCGGGGAAGCAGGAGAAGGCGGGGGCGGAACGGCTCCGGGCGGGGGCGGGACGTCGCTCACGGGGGCGAGGCTAGTGGCGGTCGGGCAGACTGGTTCCCTGTGGGCTTCTTCCAGCGCAACCGTGAGAATCTCGCGAAGCAGGGCATCGATCCGTCGCGCCTGCCGCGGGGTCAGTACGCGACCGACCGTTTCCCGGTGCTACACATCGAGGAAGTGCCGAGTTTCGAGCCGGGGCAGTGGGACCTCAGCATCGGCGGCCTCGTCGATCGACCGTTCACCATCGGATTCGAGGAGCTGGTTGCGATGCCCGCCGTCACCCCGACGTTCGACATCCACTGCGTCACGAAGTGGAGCAGGTTCGACACGACGTGGACCGGCGTGCGCATTCGTGACCTGTTCGAATTGGCCGGCGTGCAGACCGCGGCCACCCACGTGATGGAGCACGCGGAGTCCGGCTACACCACGAACCTGCCGCTGGCCGACATCACGACCGACGACGCGATCATCGCCTACGGCTACGACGGCATGCCGATCGAACCGGACCACGGTGGGCCGGTCCGGGTGGTTGTTCCGCACCTCTACTTCTGGAAGTCGGCGAAGTGGGTGCGCTCGCTGGAACTGATCGCCGGTGACCGCCCGGGATTCTGGGAGAGCAACGGCTATCACATGTACGGCGACCCGTGGGGTGGTTCAGGCGACGGCCTGCGTCATTGGGGCGACTGAGCGGGTCCCGTCCATCGACCGAAAGAATGTTTGTATAAAGAGTTGACAAACGAACATGTGTTTGGAATCGTACTCTTCCTGTTCGCCGCCCTGCTCGACGAGTTGATGGAACTCGGCGTCACTGCACGAGTTGGATGGTGGGATCGATCTGCGGGCGTCGGGTGGTGACGTGTTGTCGACGGCGGAGATGCTCGGGGTATTCGACGAGTTCGTCGAAGCCGAGTTCCGAGCCGATGTCGCCGAGCGCACCGAACTGCACGGTCCGAACGCTCCGGCGTCGCTGTTGGCGCGAACGGACGCGCAGCGCCGTTTCGATGCGTTGCGCAAGATCTTCCTCACGGCGGCGACGCCGGCGGACGAACGCCATCGGCAACCGTTGGTGAACATCATCGTGGACGTCAACACCTGGGAGACGTTGCTCGCCCGTCACCGGTTGATCCCGTTGCCCGACGACCTGCCACTCGTCGATTTGGCCGGCCGGCGCTGTGAGACCGACACCGGTATCCCGGTTCCGACCGAAGCAGTACTGCAGGCGGCGATGTTCGGCCACGTCCGTCGGGTGGTCGTGGATCGTGACGGGGTCGTGATCGACATGGGCCGGCGTCGTCGTCTGTTCACCGGTGCTGCACGGGCCGCCGCGATGTTGATGGCCATGCACTGTTCGCGGTGGGGATGCACCGTCGGCGCCGCCCACGCCCACGTCGATCATCTCCGAGAATGGTCGCGAGATCATGGCCGAACCGATCAGGACAATGCCGACGTCGACTGTTCCGGTCACAACCGCCACAAACACCGATCGGGCAGCACCGCCAGGCGCGACCCGGCCGGACGAGTCATCCACTACCGAGCCGATGGAACCCCCATGCTGCCCGTCGGATGCCGACCGGTTCCCGAACCCGAGCCCGACCCGTGGGAGCTGTTCCGGCAGGGGCTCGGACCCGACCCCCTCGCTCACATGCCACCGGGCCGAATCCCCGAACACCTTGTCCCCGAACCCTCCCCCGAACGTCTTGTCCCCGAAGCCGGACACGTGACGAGCACCGACTGAACCGGCTGTCACTTGGCGTCGGACCAGCGGCTGACGACACTCACGTCGGCGACGAAGCGGGCCGGGTCGTCCGGGGTCGCGCCGAGCCATCGATGGGCGGCCTCGCGGACGCACTCGTCGAGCAGGCCGGCGACGTCGTGGCCGACGTCGAGCGGACTGTGGACGAGCAACTCGTCGTGGAGGCACAGCACGATCCGTGCGCCGGAATCGATCTCGCCCAGCCGTGCGCGAACGATCGCCGCCCACGTCTTGAAGAACTCGGCGGCGGCGCCCTGCACCATGGCGTTGCGGCCGTAGCGGCCACGAGCCGCGGCCTGCGACCGAGCGGCGCGATCGCCGAGCCCGTCGGTCGTCTGATTGTCCGCCACGCTCATCCGCACGAGGCGGCCGCCCCGAGTCCGTAGGTCGTTGCCGCCCTCCGCCGAACGCGCGGCATCGGTCAGGTAGCTCATCGCCACCGGGTAGGCGGCCTCCAGGCCGTGCAGGGCTTCGGCGCCCCGACCGGTGGTCTGGCCGTACATGGCGCCGAGCACGGCAACCTTGGCGATCTCGCGGGGCACGCCCAGCCGTGCGGCCACCGGCGCGTACATGTCGTCGTCGTGCGTCGCCGCGATCAGCGCCGCGTCGCCTGACACTGCCGCGAGGATCCGAGGTTCGATCTGGCCGAGGTCCGCACGTACGAACACGTGGCCCGGCTCGGCCACGATGGCCGGTCGGAGATCTGCCGGCAGGTTGTGCAGACCAGCAGTCGCGGTCATCCGCCCGGCGGCGCCGTCGGACCCCGACCATTGCCCACGCAGTCGGCCGTCGGCGCCCACGTGCGCGTCCAGCCAGCTGTAACCGAATGTCGTCGCGATGCGCTCGGCCTTGCGCCAGGTGAGCAGATCGTCCACGAACGGATGGCGGTCGCGGAGTTCCTCCAGGCGCCAGGCTCGCGTGTCGGTGACCTCGATGCCGACGCGTCGCAGGAGGGCCTTGACGTTGGCCGGGTTGCGCAGATCCAGTCGTTGATCGGGCGGGATGTGCCGGAGCACCCGATCGTCACGCGCGGCGACGAGTGCGGCCTCGTCGGCGGCATCGGTCGGCCGTCGCCCGATGAACCCCTCGATGAGCACGGCGGCGATGCCGACGTCGATCGGGAGCCCGTCGTGTTCGAGTTCTGCGCAGAGCAACTCGGCGGCCGACTCGGAGTATGCGGTGCGCAACGCGGATGATGGGTCGGGGAGTTTTCGGAGCAGTTCGGTCTGCGCGGTGTGGCAGTACCCGGCCAGCTCGGCCCAGCGCATGATCCGTTCGGGGGTCGCCTTCCATCCACCACCGACCCACTCTGGGCGGAGATGGCCGTCGGCTCCGATCGGCACGGCCGGGTCGCCAGGGTCGAGCTGACCCGAGAACAGCTCGAGCGGCGCCGGGCCCGCCGGCGCCGTCGCCGGGTCGAGATCCGCGCAGACCGCCCAGATCTCCGCCGGCGTCGAGCGCCATCCGCCGACGAGCATCCGATGGACGGCGCCGAGGTCCCAACACCGTGCCGGCCGGATGTCCGCTTGCGCCGGCAACCGGGCCGTCTCGCCGGGCCACCAGACCCATCGTGGTGCGTCCTGCGCCTCGATCCGACGGATCCCGTCGACGAAGTCGGGCCACGCGAGCCACTGGGCCGATAGGCCGCGCTCGCCGACCGGCACGACCGCCGCGCCCATCCCCGGCACGGCGGCAAGGGCGGCCGGACGCATCAGGCCCAGCCGAGTTCGTGGAGGCGCTCGTCGTCGATACCGGCAACGTGGGCGACCTCGTGGATCACGGTGACGTAGACCTCCTCGGCGAGGTCGTCGATGTCGTCGCACATCTCACAGAGGGCCAGGCGGTAGACGGAGATGATGTCCGGCCCGTCCATGCCGTCACGTTCGGTGTGTGGCACACCCTGGTACAGGCCGAGCATGGTCGGGTCGTCGTGGTTGCGGTCCTGAACCTGCACCACCACGTTGTCGAGGACGTGGTCGAGTTCGGGCGGCAGGGCGTCGAGTGCGTCGCTGACCAGGCGGTCGAAGCGGTAACGGGGGACGGGGTCCATCACGATGTAGTCGACTCGGGCGTCGGATGACGGTACTCGGATGACCGTGCTCAGCTCGGATGACCGTGCTCAGATGACTTTGAGCGCCTTACTGTAGACCTTGTTCGGTTTCATCTCGACCGCGATCCGGTGGGCGATCGCGTGGAACATCCGGGCGGCTTCGGACTCGGGGTCGACGGCGGTGATCGGTCGTCCATCGTCGCCGCCCTGGCGCAGGTCGGCGAGCAGCGGGAGCCGGCCGAGCAGCGGCACGCCGAGCTCGTCGGCCAGCTTCTGGCCGCCGCCTGCGCCGAAGATCTCGTAGCGCTTGCCGTCGTCGCCGGTGAACCACGACATGTTCTCGATGATCCCGCGCACCGGGAGGTTCACCTTGGCTGCCATGGCCGCCGACAGCGATGCCACCTTCTGTGCGGCCGGCTGTGGTGTGGTGACCACGAAGACCTCGCCCCTCGGCAGGTACTGGGCGAGTGACAGCGCGATGTCGCCGGTGCCCGGGGGCATGTCGACGAGGAGAAAGTCGGGTTCGTCCCAGAACACGTCGGTCAGGAACTGCTCGAGCGCCTTGTGCAGCATCGGGCCCACGCCAGATCACGGCCTGACCCTCGGGCACGAAGTAGCCGATCGAGATGCAACGCACTCCCCACGCTTCGGGCGGCACGATCATCTCGTCGATCACGACGGGGTCGCGGTCGGCGCCGAGCATGCGCGGGATCGAGTAGCCGTAGATGTCGGCGTCGACCACACCGACCGAGTAGCCCTGGGCGGCGAGCGCGACGGCGAGGTTGGTGGTGACACTCGACTTGCCGACGCCGCCCTTGCCCGACGCGATGAGCAGCGGTCGCGTCTTCGAGCTGTTCTTGGCGAACGGGATCTCGCGGCCCTCGGCGTGGCCGTGAGCGGGGCTGTTGCCGGCGGTGGCGCCGGCATCGCCGTGGAGCGTGCGCCGGAGCTGCTCGCGATCGTCGTCGGTCATCACGGTGAACTCGAGCTCGATCGACTCGACACCGTCGAGCTGCGTGGCGGCGTCGGCGACCCGACGTTGGATCTCGCTCTTCAACGGGCAGCCGGGAACGGTCAGCGCGATGAGCACCCCGACGACACCGTGGTCGCGGATCTCGACGCCGCGCAGCATGCCGAGCTCGACGATGGAGCGGTGGAGCTCAGGGTCCTGGACGGGTCGGAGGGCTTCGACGACTTGTTCCTCGGTGACTGCCATGCCGATCAGTGTGGCAGCGTGGTGTGAATTTGCACTACGTGGATAGGTACAATTGGTCGATGGGGTCGAGTCCGTCGTTCACCGCCACCGTGTCGGCCATCACCGACGCGTTCGGTGATCCGACGCGACGGTCGATCTACCTCTTCGCCCGTGATCATTCGGCCGGTGATCATTCGGCCCGTGATCATCCGGCCCGTGATCATCCGGCCCGTGATCATCCGGCCCGTGATCATCCGGATGGCGCCGGTACCGGTGTGACGGCGTCGATGGTGGCCAACGAGGTCGGCGTACACGCCAACGTCGCCCGCCATCACCTGGACAAGCTCGCCGCAGGCGGCTATCTCGAGGTGGTCTCCGGCAGGATCGCCGGCGCCGGCGCCGGCCGTCCCTCGAAGCGCTACGTCGTCGTCGCCGACGCGTTGAGAATGAACGACGTCGAGTTCCCGGTGCACAGTGACGACCTGCTGCTGTCGCTGCTGGGTCGCGCGCTCGATCGGCTGCCGAGCGAGGAGGCCGAACAGATCGCCGAGGAGGTGGGCCAGGAATACGGCCGGGCGATGGCCGACGGTCTCACCGGCGACGCGTTGCACGCGGGCCGCCGTTCATTGCGCTCGGCGATGCAGGCGGTCGCCGACGCGTTGACGGCCCATGGGTTCGCCGCCCACGCCGAGGGTCGCAACGATCAGTTGCGGATCATCAACAGCCACTGCCCGTTCGGTGAGGTGGCAACCGAGCATCCGGTGATCTGTGCGGTCGATCGGGGCATGGTCAGGGGAATGCTCGCTGCCCTCGTCGATGTCGACGAGTCGGGTGAGCTCCGCGATGTGACCACCGAATCGAGCTTCGCCCGCGGCGACACGTTCTGTTCCACCGCGGTCTGAACGCGTCGCACGACGGGGCACGCGTGACGCACACAGGTTCACCTGATGAAGAGCATCTCGCGGTATTTCGGCAACGGCCATCAGCGCGTTCGCCTCCGTCGCGACGACCTTCATGGCCGACGTATCGAGTTCGACTGGCGACAGCACGCCCGTACGTTCGAACAACCCGATCACCGAGTCCTCACGGAAGGCCGGGAGCGCGTCCGCAGTCGTCGGACTGTTGCGCAGACCACGCTCTTGCACCGCTGTGGTGTGCCAGTCCGGCGAGTAGCCGTCGCCGCCGAAGATCACGTCGCCGTGTAGCTCCATGAGGTCCTTGAGCACTGCTGCCACGGCGTCGAGTTGGCTCTTGCCATCGGCGAACTGCGCTTCGAGTTGCTCGGCGATCCACTGCAACGAGTCCGCGAGCATCGCCGCCCGTCTGCACTGTCTTCTTCATGGCCGTGAACGCGTTCTTCGACAGACACTCCTCCATGGTTGCCAGGCTGAACACGTCGGATGCCCAGATCCGGCTCAACGGGCCGCCGGTGGTGGAGTCTGAGCCACGCTGGTTGGGCGGGGGCGGAGATTGAGGAGGATATCGCCAGACCTCCGCGCCGATAGCGTCAGGTCCGTGGATGTACGCATCGGAGTGACCCAGGCCCCCCGCGAGTTGAACATCGAGCTGTCCGACGACGTCGATCGCGAGGACCTCAAAGCGAAGGTCGAAGCGGCGCTCTCCGGGGCGACCGATGTGTTGTGGGTGACCGACAAGCGCGGCAAGGACGTCGGCATACCGTCGGCGAAGATCGCCTACATCGAGCTCGGTTCGGTCGACGGCGACCGCAAGATCGGCTTCGGGGGCTGACCCCTGCCGGTTGCGAACGGGATCGGCCGCCCATCGCTCCTCGACCTGCAGTTCCTGTGGGTCACCGGGAAGGGCGGGGTCGGCAAGACCACCATCGCGGCAGCGCTCGCCGACGTCGCTGCTCGCCACGGCCGCCGCACCCTCGTGTGCGAAATGGATGCCAAGGGCGCGCTGGCGAATGCCTACGACACGGGCTCCTTCGGGTTCGAACCGACCGAGGTCGCGCCGAACCTGTTCGCCATGACGATGAACACCGAGGACTCGCTGCGCGAGTACCTGCGGCTGTTCGTCAGGATTCCGCTCCTCGGACGGATCGGGCCGCTCGCCAAGACGTTCGACTTCGTCGCCGATGCGGCGCCCGGCGTGAAGGAGATCCTCGGCGTCGGCAAGCTCTGTTACGAGGTGCGTGAGCGCCACTACGACCTCGTCATCGTCGACGCCGAGGCATCCGGGCACATCGTCAGCCAGATCGGGGCGCCCAGAGTCATCCGTGACCTCGTGCAGGTCGGGCTGGTGCGCGATCAGACGCAGTGGATGCTCGACATCCTCGACGACCCGATGCGAACCGGCGTCGCCATCGTCACCACACCGGAGGAGATGCCGGTCACCGAGACGATCGAACTGCTCGCGCGGCTCACCGACGAGACGGGCGCTCACCCGAGCGCGATCATCGCCAATCGTGTTCTTCCCGTGCTCTTCAATCGGCGTGAACAGGCGATTGCCGACCGGCTCGGCGAAGCACTCGGTGTGCTCGTCGAGGCGATCGGACCTTCGGCGCCGGTCGTGCTGCAGGCGGCAGAACTCACCGAGAGCCGCCGACAGACCGGCGCCGAACACCTCGACCGGTTACGGGCGGCGCTCGACGGCGAGGCCGACGATCTCGAGGGCTCTGTGGGCCTGGACGGCCTGGCCGATCTGCGGATCGTGACGGTGCCCGAGCTGTTCTCGCGTGCGTCCGGGCCCCGGGTGGTGACGCTCGTCGCCAACATGCTGGACGCAGAACTCGACCCCGCAGAACTCGACCCCGCAGCGCTCGCCGGCCGGCGGGGCAACTGATGAGCGAACTCGACAACCTGCTGGCGAGTCGGGAGATGATCCTCGTCGCCGGGTCGGGTGGGGTGGGCAAGACCACCATCACGGCCGCGCTCGGCATGGCGGCCGTACAGCGACAGAAGGTCAAGGTGCTGGTCGTCACGGTCGACCCGGCCCGTCGCCTCGCAACTGCCCTCGGCCTCGACGTGTTCGACAACGCGCCGGTGCGCGTCCCCGACGAGGCGTTCGCCGACGCCGGCCTCGTCACACGCGGCGAACTGTGGGTGGCGATGCTCGACACCAAGGCCGGCTGGGACGAGCTGATCCGACGTGAAGCCCCCGATCTCGCAACCCGCAACGCGGTGCTCGCCAACCCGCTCTACGAGAACATCACGGGCCGCTTCGTGCACAGCCACGAATACCTGGCGATGGAGCAACTCCATGATCTGCACGCGACCGGCACGTTCGACCTCGTCATCGTCGACACGCCGCCGTCGCGCAACGCCCTGTCGATCCTCGATGCGCCGGGTCGAATGGTCGACTTCTTCGGGAGTCGCCTCCTGCGCTGGCTCACCGTCCCGTACCGGTCGCGCCTGTTCACGGCAGCCTCCAAGCCCTTCTATCAGGTTGCCGATCGGGTGCTCGGCTCGCGGTTCCTCCAGGACATCGCGGACTTCTTCGTGCTGTTCCAGGCGATGGAACCCGGCTTCGTGCGCCGCGCCAAAGAGGTCGAGGCCCTGCTCGTCGACCCCCGAACGGCCTTCATCGTGGTCACCACGCTGGAGACGGCGCCGAGCCACGAGGCCCGATTCCTGGCCCGTGAGATCGTCGCTCGCGGCATGTCGCTCGGGGCGATCGTCGCCAACCGGGTCCTGCCCCCCGAGCTGGCCGGCCGGGAGGCGGCGGCGAGTGCGCAACTCCTCGTCGATCAGGCCGATGGCCCGCTTGCCCGCGAGGTGGCGAGCGCTCTCGGTGACGTCACCGCCCTGGCCGTTGCTCCGGTGCTCGCTCAGGTCGGCGCCCAGTTCGACGACCTCGCCATGGTCGCAGCGAGGGAATCGGAACGGCGCAGTGAACTGGCGTCGATGGCCCCGAGCCTGTTGACCGTCCCGTGGCTCGCGGGCGACATCCACGATGTCGTGGGTCTCGGGGAGCTGGCCGACCACCTGCGTTCGTCGGGTTGAGGTCGTTCGAAGGTGATCACGAAGCAGGTGCGACCGATGGTGCAGAATCAGTGGCGATGACCTCACTCGCAGAACTGTCGCGCGAGCACTCGACGCTCAGTCGCGACGACATCGACCACCTACATCGACTGGCCGCCGAGTGGGGGTTCCTCGCCGACTTGTGCTTCGCCGATCTGCTGCTCTACGTCGAGGCCCGCGATGGCCGCTGGTTGGTGGTCGACCAGGTACGGCCTGCAACCAACCAGACGATGTACGTCACAGACTACGTCGGGTCGTGGGCCGACGTAGTCGAGTCGGGCATCGTGTCGCGGGCCGCCACGACCGGCGTGCGGGTCGAGGGCGACATCAGCGCCGACGGTGACGATCCGACGACCGGGCGGATGTTGGCCATCCCGGTTCGTCGCGAAGGCAGGGTCATCGCCGTGCTCAGCAAGGAGTGGACCGTGCGGGCCGGCCGCTCTCCGGGTGATCTCGAGCGGCACTACTCGATCATGTTCGAAAAGTTCGCCCGCATGATCGAGGCGGGTACCTTCCCGTTCCCGGGGCGCGTCGCGGACTCGAGTGCGGCGCCACGGGTGGGCGACGGGGTGCTCACGCTCGATGCGTCGGGCACGGTCACCTACGTGTCGCCGAATGCGAACTCTGCGCTTCACCGTGTCGGCATCCAGGCCAACCCGGTCGGGATGCGGCTCGCCGAACTCGGCTTCCACGACGGGCCGGTCAGGCAGGCGTTCGAGCGAAGGGAGCCGATCGTCGAGGAGTTCGAACAGGGTGTCGACGTCACGTTGCTGTGCCGGTGCGTTCCGATCCTCACCAGCTCCGACGATGGGGCACCACCCGCGATCGGCGGTGGTTTGCTGCTCGTGCGCGATGTCACCGAACTCCGCAAGCGTGACCGGCTCCTGCTGAGCAAGGACGCAACGATCCGCGAGATCCACCATCGGGTGAAGAACAACCTGCAGACCATCTCGTCGCTGCTGCGGTTGCAGTCACGTCGGCTCACCAACGCCGAGGCGAAGGCTGCTGTTCAGGACTCGGTTCGGCGCATCCGCACGATCGCGCTGGTCCACGAGACCCTGTCTCGCGAGCCCGGAGACGACATCGCCTTCATCGAGATCGTTCGGCCCCTCCTGCGCCTCGCCGAGGACGGGCTGCAGTCGCCCGACCGGCCGGTTCGCTTCACGGTGTCGGGTGACGGCGGGCGCATCCCGGCCAACACCGCGACACCGTTGTCGGTCGTGCTCACCGAACTGCTCCAGAACGCCGTCGACCACGGGTTCCCCGAGGGTGGGCCCGGCGGTGAAGTCGTCGTGCTCCTCACCAATCGCGACCGTCGGCTCGACATCCGGGTGATCGACAACGGCCGGGGCGTCGACCCGAGCTTCGACCTCGACGCCACCACGGGGCTCGGCTTGTCGATCGTGCGCACCCTTGTGACGACGGAACTGAACGGCACCATCTCGATCAGGGCAGCGACCCCCGACGACCTCGAGGCTGCGGGGCTTCGTGAGGGCCCGAGCAGCCGCAGTGGCACCGTGATCAGGCTCAGCATCCCGACCGACGGCTGAATTCGGCCGTACGGCTTCGAGCCGGTTGAAGTCGGCTCAGCCGACGCGTGCGGCTCTTGCAGCGGCGACCCGGCGGCGGCGGATGACCCGACGCTCTTCTTCGGTGAGGCCGCCCCAGATGCCGGAGTCCTGGTTCGTGTCGAGGGCGAAGTCCAGGCATGCCTGGGCGACGTCGCACTCGGCGCACACCTCCTTGGCCCGATCGATCTGCACCAGCGCATTCCCCGTCGTTCCGACCGGGAAGAACAACTCGGGGTCGGTGTCGCGACAGATGGCGTCGTTGCGCCATTCATAGTCCGCGGCTCCGAGTGTGAGGCTGGACGCAAGGATGGACACGTTTGGTGCTCCTCGAAAGTGAGATCGTCGGCGTGATGCCGGGGGAGTGCGAGATGGAACCGCCCGCTCGGCGGAACAAAATTACCCGCATCTCGGTCACTTGACAAGGGTTGATTCCATGAGATCGCCGATCGGCGGTCAGACTGGACCGATGCTGGTCATCGGTCATCGGGGCGCCTCGGCCGATGCGCCCGAGAACACCCCGGAAGCGTTCCGGCTCGCCGACGAACAGGGCGCAGACGGTGTCGAACTCGACGTACGGCTGACTCGTGCCGGCGCCTTGGTGGTCCGGCACGACCCGATCCCGCTCTCGGGCGAGTTCTCGGGTGAGCCCGGCGCCGGCGCTGATTTCGCGGCGGTGCTCGACAGCTGCGGGACGCGGATGCTGGTCAACGTCGAGATCAAGAACGACGGCGGCGAAGCAACATCGGACGCAGCATCGGACGCCGGGCCGGACGCCGGGCCGGACGCAGCATCGCACGAGCCGCTGTCGATCGCCCGACTGACGATCGACGAGCTTCGTCGTCGTGGCCCCCGCTCCGCCCGACGATGGCTGATCTCGTCGTTCTCGTGGTCGACAATCACGGCCTGCCGCACGATCGAACCCGACATCGCGACAGCTTTCTTGTGCGCCTCGCTCGACGACGAGGTGATCGAGCGGGTGGCCGCGGCCGGTCATGCAGCCGTGCACCCGTGGGAGCGAGGCCTCACCGAATCGTCGGTCGATCGCTGCCACCGTGCCGGTCTCGCGGTGAACACCTGGACCTGCAACGCACCCGATCGTCTCGTCGAGCTGTCCGGGTTCGGCGTCGACGGTGTCTGCACCGATGTCCCGGCCGTCGCCTTGGCGGCACTGGGCCGCGTGCCGGTCAACCCACGTGCGCGTCGGTGGGCGGTGTGGGGAACACCAGCTTGACCGCGTCGGGCACGTGGACGAACTCGAGGCGTCGCGTCTCCCCGAGCGCATCACCGTCGACCTGATACGGGAACGGCGAGTCGTGCTCGATCACGAGGTCGTGCACGTCGACGCGGATGTCGAGATGGGGCGCCGGTTGCACCCCGCCACCCCGTAGCGCTCCCGCGAGCGACGTGAGGATCGCCCTGGCGCTCATCGTCGTGAACGTGATGGCCACCAGTGGGTCTTCGAGCGTGGCCGCCGGCGACAGGTCGAGCGGGCGGTTGCCGAGATAGGTGTAGGGGTTCGTGTTGAGCACGATCGAGAAGTACCCGTCGTCGACCGCCGGGCCGCCGTCGCCCGACACCCGGAAGTGCGGCTCGTGGCGGTCATAGCCCGTCAGCCAGGTGGAGAGCGCGGCGCTGATGAACAACGGGTGCCCGAGCCACCGCTTCCACGACCCTCGTCGCTCGACCCGTTCGACGACGGCGGCGTCGAACCCGACCCCGGTGTGGAAGCAGAAGAATCGACCGTTCACACGGCCGAGACCGATCGGGCGGAAGTCGCCGGCGTCGATCCCGCCGGCGAGCAGTTCGGCGGCGGCGACGGGATCGTTCGGCATGCCGATCGTGCGAGCGAACACGTTGGTCGATCCGCCTGGCAGCACACCGAGTGCCGTGTCGGTGCCGGCGATGCCCGTTGCCACCTCGTTGAGGGTTCCGTCGCCGCCGAATCCGATGACGACGTCGAGCCCGCGCCGGGCGGCATCGTGCGCGAAGCGGGTGGCGTGACCACGGCGGTTGGTCTCGACCAGCTCGACGTCGTGCCCGCGGCTCAGTCGCCGGTGGACGACCACCGTGTTGCGCGCCGTGACCGACGACGCAAACGAGTTCACCACGAGCAGGACCCTCAAGATGTCGGACGGTAGCCAATTGTCACGTCGATTGGGGCACGGCAGAACCGGCGGGTAACTTTGGCGCCCTATGAACGTGATCGTCTGTGTCAAGCAGATCCCCGACCCGGCCGTGCCCGGCGAGCTGGATCCCTCCTCGAACACGCTCAAGCGTGACGGCAAGCTCATTCTCGACGAGTCCGACAGCTACGGCGTCGAGATGGCGCTCCAGCTGGTCACCGCGGCCGGCGGCGGTGACGTCAGCCTCGTGTCGATGGCGCCCGAACAACGAGACGTCGGGCCTACGTACGGCGCTGGCGATGGGCGCGGCCAAGGCCGTGCTCGTCTCGCGATCCGTCGCTCGCGGGCGCCGATGCGCTCACCACCGCCAAGGTGCTCGCGGCGCGGTCGGCAAGCTCGGCGAGTTCGACCTGATCATCGCCGGCACCGAGTCGTCCGACGGCTACACCGGCACGGTGCCCGAACAGCTCGCCGAACTGCTCGGCCTCCCGTCGGTCACGTTCGCCAAGACCGTCCAGGTCACCGACGGCGCGCTGAAGGTCGATCGCCAGACCGAAGCCGGCTACGACGAGGTCAGCTGCTCGCTGCCCGCGGTCGTGTCGGTCACCGCCGGCGTGGTCGAGCCCCGGTACCCGAGCTTCAAGGGCATCATGGCCGCCAAGTCGAAGCCGGTCGACACGGTCACCGCTGCCGACCTCGGTGTCGCGGCGGTGTCGTGGGCCCAGCAGATCGTGTCGGTCGAGGACGCACCGGCTCGTGAGGCCGGCGAGATCATCGAGGACGACGGTGAATCGTTCAACAAGATCGTCGAGTTCCTCGACAACCTGAAAGTGATCTGAGGTCAGTCATGGGTATCGACAACATCTGGGTGTTCGCACAGGCCACCGACGGCGCTGCCACCACGGGCACGCTCGAACTGCTCACCAAGGCCCGCAGCTTCGCCGGCAACGTGTCGGCGTTCATCGGCGGTGACGGCGCGGCAGTTGCCGCAGCGCTCGCCGACCACGGCGCAGCCAAGGTCTATGCAACGGGCGATCTCGCCGGCGCCCTGCCGGGCGTCGCAGTCGCCTCGGCGATGCAGGCGGTGATCGACGGCGGCGACCTGCCCGACCTGATCATGTTCCCGCAGAGCTACGAGGGCCGTGACGTGATGAGCCGCTTGTCGGTCAAACTCGATCGGACGGTGCTCACCAACTCCACGTCGGTGACCGTCGACGGCGATGCCGTCACGGTGCAGACGCCGATCTTCGGTGGCGCCAAACTCGTCAACTCGACCTTCACCGGTGAGCGTCCTTTCCTCGCGGCCTTCCGTCCGAAGAGTTTCGTCGCCGAGGCCGGCGCCGGCGCCGCCGGTGAAGTCGTCGCCGTTGCCGTGCCCGACCTCGGATCGACCGCCGGCGCACTCGTGACTGCTGTCCATGTCGAGGAGACCTCCGGGCCCAAGCTCGACGAGGCAGCAGTCGTCGTGTCCGGTGGCCGTGGTCTCGGTGAGGCCGACAAGTACGCCATGATCGAGGCCCTGGCCAAGGCGCTCAAGGGCGCCCCCGGTGCGTCGCGAGCGATCGTCGACGCCGGTTGGGTCCCCTACAGCTACCAGGTCGGTCAGACCGGCAAGGTCGTCAAGCCGACCGTCTACATCGCGGCCGGCATCTCCGGCGCCACCCAGCACATGGTCGGCATGAAGGGCTCCAAGAACATCATCGCGATCAACAAGGACAAGGAAGCGCCGATCTTCGGAATCGCCGATCTCGGCATCGTCGGCGACGTCCACAAGGTCCTGCCGCAGTTGCTCGAGGCCCTGCAAGCCCGCGCCTGACGCCGGGGACCCCTCGCTGCGTCGGGCGCGGCGGGGTGTCGGGCGGTGGGGTGTCAGGCGGCATCGCGGGCGGTGATGGCCCAGGCGATGCCGTTGTCGACGTCTTCGATGGCCAGCTGGAGGGTCCAGCCGAGTGCAGGCTCGTGGGCGTCCCAGCGATACCAGCGCAGCTCCTCGGCGAGGGCGCCCAGATCATCGGGCCGCACCGGCCACTCGTCGACCATGTCGCCGAGCGTGGCGAGCAACCACCACGCGCCGAAGCGCCCGCCGGCTGCGCCGCGGCGGCGGCCATGGGCGCCTCCGCTCGCTCCCGCCCAGGCGATCCACGCCAGTGCGGTCGATGGTTCGAGCGGCGCGAGCCGGGCGCGACGCACGCCCAGTGCCCCGATCGCCGCCGCCGCGTCACCTTCGACGCAGGCCACGTCGAGCTGCCCGTTCGAGTTCGAGAGCCATGGCTCGACGAGCTGGCGTACCGCGAGCACCACGTCGTCGTCGAGACGCTCCGCGCCGGTCGGCACGATGTCCTGCCAGACGTCGGGCAGGTCGGGCATCGGGAACTCCGCGCCGACGTCGGTGTATGTGGCGAGCGCGTAGGACGGCTCCCAGCGCTGGACACGCAGCGGGAGCTCGAGCACGGCCGCTAGATCGGGATCGTCGACGATCGACTCGCCGCGCAGGACTCGCTCGTGGACGACGAACGCGGCCCGCGGTCCCCGGCCGAGAACCGGCGCCAGGTCGGCCCACGTGTGGCGCTGAGCGGCCACCTCGGTGAGCGGGCCGATCGTGAACCTCCCCGACAGGCCATCGGTCTCGTCGAGCACGGCGGCGACGAACTCCGGCGGGGCGAGGAGCGCCAGGCGATACTCGGCGAGCGTGGCTGCCGGCCACAGCTGACGACCGGTGTCGACCGCGTGGCGTGTGCGGTCCCGCAGCCGCAACAGGCCGGCCCAATCACCGCGTCCACAGCGATCGTCGATCATCCGCACCAGCGCGTCGAGATCGGCGCGGTGGATGAGATCATCGAGCTGGTCGTCGGGCTCGTTCACACCAGCGGCCAGGGGTAACGGCGGCCGCTGGGGTCGGTGGGAAAGACCCGGTTCTCCACGCACCACGCGGCCCGGCCGCGGATCGCTTCGACTTCGTCGTCGTTGAGCAGGGCGGCGATCTCCATTGGGACTCGCTCGCACAGCTTCGCCACCGCGTCGAGCAGCCAGTCGGGGATCGGTTCGTCGGCGAATTCCCAGATGACCGTACGCAGCTTGTACTGCGGCGAGAAGCACAACCCCTGGTCGATCCCCCACACCGAGGCGGGCGCTTCGTGGGTCGACGGGACGAGCAGGCAGTGGCCGCTCTTTCGATCGGTGTTGTTGGCGATGATGTCGAGCAGCGCCATGGCCCGCAACCGGTCGTGCAGTTCGGGGTACGCCTCGTAGATCGTGAAGTAGTGCTGGCGATGATCGGCCGTGACGAACCACTGCACCGACCCTTCACCCAATGGTCCGTCACGCAGCACGGTCGGCGGAATCACCCCGACCTCGAGGGTCTCGCTCAGCAGGTACGCCGAGACCTCACGACGATGGAGGCCGGGTTCGAAGTCCCACAGCGGGCGTTCGCCGCGCATCGGCTTGTAGATCGCCGGGTGTGACCGCCCCTCGTACTCGACGTGAACGAGGAAGGTGGCGTTGCTGCTGTGCGGCATCTGGCCCTCGACGTCGATCTCGCCGCGCAGGAGGTGCTGGATCGGATCGTCGATCGGATCGACGCGCAGTTCGATGCTCCGCGGCGCCTCGTCGGCGGGCCGGCTCGAAGTCATGTCCGGTCAGTTCATCCTCGGGCAGAGGTGGCCGTCGGGGTCCATCGGATAGCCGCACCAACGGCAGGTCGGACGCCCGGCTTCGATGATGTCGTCGGCGCGCTCGCAGAACGCGACCGCCTGGCCGCGATTCACATAGAGGCGGACGTGGCCGCGGTCGACATCCTCCACCAGCTCGCCTTCCTCGTCGATCTCGCCCACCTCCTCCAGTTGGATGAGGACGCGATCGCTCGCCCGGTCGTAGCCAAGCCCGACAGGGCCGAGGACGAACGACGCCTCGATCGGGTCGACGAGTTCGA
>CAVPET010000016.1:0-30385 GCA_963703525.1 Ilumatobacteraceae bacterium
CGGGCGCTCCTGCCGGGGATTTCTGCGCTATCCGTGCTGAGGAGCTCCAGAGTCTGGAAGCGTTGGACGCCAATGGGGCGGCGTCGGACGCGTACCTGCAGTACTACGTCAACTTCTACCTGGGTGTGTTGAGGATGTTCGAACGTCTTGCTGACGCGTCGCCGCCCGAGGTCAAGGACGACATGGTTGCGCTGAGGGATGCCTGGGCGGCGAAGAAGGCCGAGGTTGAGTCCTTGTCTGGTAGTGCGTCGTTGCCCGACCCGATGGACGCGATCACGGGTTCCACCGCGTTCGCAAACGCGAACGACTGGTCGAAGCGGACGTGTGGTCTCGTCCTGTTCGCGCTCCGCTGAAAGCACCTCCGATCTGGAGCGCGAACCGGACCGCGTCAGACCGAGCGAACCTCTTCGCCACCGACACCCAGCCAGCTGGCGGCGCGAACCGTGCAGAGCGTGCTCCACGCTTGGGGTCCTGAGCCTGGGAGCGTTCTTGGCTGTCGTCAACGGATCTCACCTGGTGGATGGCTGCAAGAACCCAGTCGCTCGCTGCCAACCGAGCTGGTGCCGTTGCAAGCACGCCGCGGGGTATCCATTGCCTGCCAAGTGGCGGGAGGATCAACCGTGATCACGCTCACCTGAATCTCCCCAGTTCTGCTCACTGAAATTCCCCACTTTGTGAGGTCCACCATCAGGGGTGGGGCTCCCTCGAGGCTGACGGTCTTCGACCACCACCAGCACGACGAGGGAGTCCTGTTCCATGCTCACACGGGAGGAAGATGTGGACGCACACGCGCTCCACCAGAAGGGCTGGACGATCTCGGCGATCGCCCGTCATCTCGGCCGCGACCGCAAGACGATCCGCGCGTATTTGACCGGCGCGCGCGTCGCCGACGCGCGCAGACCGGCCGGGGTCGATCCGTTCGAGACGTTCGTCGACTACTGCCGCGAACGGCTGCTCGAGGACCGGCATCTGTGGGCGTTGACGTTGTTCGACGAGATCACTGCACTCGGCTACGACCGGACGTATCCGACGTTCACCCGCCAGCTCCGCGACCGCAAGCTCCGTCCGGCGTGTGAGCAGTGTCGGGCGGCGAAGGGTCGTGCGGTGACGATCATCGCTCACCCGCCGGGCGAGGAGACGCAGTGGGACTGGCTCGATCTTCCGGACCCGCCGCCGTCGTGGGGGTGGGGCAAGAACGCGTCGTTGTTCGTCGGCGCGCTCGCCCACTCCGGTCGCTGGCGTGGGCTGCTCGCCGAGTCCAAGGATCAGCCGCACGTGATCGACGCGCTCGACCAGATCAGCCGCGCGCTGGGCGGCCTGACGCGGGTGTGGCGCTTCGATCGGATGGCGACGGTCTGTCACCCACCGACGGGGCGGATCACCGCCGGCTTCGCGGGCGTGGCGAAGCACTACGCGGTGTCGGTCGCGATCTGCCCACCGCGTCACGGCAACCGCAAGGGTGTCGTCGAGAAGGCCAACCACGGCGCCGCGCAACGATGGTGGCGGACCCTGCCCGACGACGTCACGATCGAACAGGCGCAGACATCGCCGGACCGATTCTGCGCGGACAAGGGAGACACCCGCCGGCGGGTGATCGGCGTCGAACGCGCGACGGTCGCCGTTCATGCCGAACGGGAGCGGCTGCGACCGTGTCCGCCGGTGGCGTTCCCCGCGACGTTGACGGTCGACCGACAGGCGAGTGCGCAGGCGTTGGTGTCGTTCCGTGGGAACCGCTACTCGACACCACCGGAACTCGCCCACATGGCGGTCACGGTGACGTGGCGGCTCGGCACACCGACGATCGACCTGGCCACGACCTCGGGGATCGTGATCGCCCGCCACACCCTCGCCCCCCAAGGGGCCGGGGTGACGGTGCGCGATCACGTCCATGTCACCGCGCTCGACCACGCCGCGATGGCCGCGTTCAGCGATGCCCCACCGCACCGGCGCAAGCAACGCATCCCACCCGGCCCGGCAGCGCTCGCCGCGGCTGCGGTGATCACCGGGACAGCCCCCAAGAACTGCGCCGACGGCACCGTCGTCGATCTCAGCGCATACGCGAAAGCGGCCAACGGAAGGAACACCCTCACATGACCCGACCCACCACACCCACCGGCGCCCCAGCACCGCTCACACAGGCCCAGGCGAGCCTCTACCAGCAGCTGCGACAGCACCTCGCGGTGCTCAAGCTCGACGCCTGCGCCGAAGCACTCCCACAAGTCCTCGACGACGCGATCGCCGAGAAGCTGACCGTCACCGCGACGCTCGAGCGGCTGCTGTCGATCGAGGTCGACACCGCCCTCGCCCGCCGACTCGCCGGCCGACTGCGCTTCGCCTGCCTCCCCACACCAGCAACGCTCGACGACTTCGACTACGACGCCCAACCCGGCGTCGACCGTTCACTCATCAACGAACTCGCAACGTGCCGCTACCTCGACACCGCGACGAACGTGTTGATGATCGGCCCGCCCGGTGTCGGCAAGACCCACCTCGCCGTAGGCCTCGCCCGCCAAGCCGCGACCGTCGGCTATCGCACCTACTTCACCACCACCGCCGATCTCGCCGCACGCTGTCACCGCGCCGCGATCGAAGGACGCTGGGCGACGACCATGCGCTTCTACGCCGGACCGACGTTGCTCGTCGTTGACGAACTGGGCTATCTCCCGTTGCCGGCAGAGGCCGCGTCGGCGTTGTTCCAGGTCGTGTCGCAGAGATACCTGAAAACGAGCATCGTGCTGACGAGCAACCGTGGCGTCGGCGCATGGGGCGACATCCTCGGCGACACCACCGTCGCCGCCGCGATGCTCGACCGGCTCCTACACCGCTCCGTCGTGCTCAACCTCGACGGCGACAGCTACCGCCTCCACGACCACCACGCCCGAACCGACACACTCCGCCGAACCACCACCGGCACCCGCCAACCACTACATTGACCACACCTCACAAGTGGGGAAATTCGATGAGCACAACTGGGGAATTTCGGTGAGCGCGATCAGCTTCCCTAAATCCCTCGGGCGGATCGGCGGCCATACGGTGACATGTCGGCCTTTCGTCCTATCGCCGGGCACAACTGCTGCGCTGAATACTGTCGCTGCCTTGGTTGCAAGCCAGGGTCTATGTGTTGACAGGCGGCCATCATGAAGGCGGCGACGGCGTTCTCAGCCGGTCTTCACCGGGAACGACGGCGACTGTCAGCAGGAATCGCCGCATGAGTGTGCCGGTGGTCATGCAGGTGTGGGCGTCGGAGTTCGCTCGCACGTATCACGCTCTCAGACGATTGTGAGAAAGCGGTCCGGTTTAGGGAGAGCCCATCAGTCTGACGTTGTCGATGATGCCCTTGGCGCGCGCCAGGTCAGCGGCGAGCTGTTCGATGCCGACTGCGCGCGAGGTCTGCCCGCCCCGAGTGATTCCTCGGCCGCTCGGATGTAGCGAGGGAATCACCGTGTAGCTGCCACTCGCTGTTGGGTAACGCTTGCGGAAGCGCGCCCAGCCGTCCTCGGCTCGGCGACCCATCAGCATCACCACTGAAACGTCAGGCAGCAGTTCGAGCAGTCGACGAAGCGGCAGGACTCCAGCGTCCAGTTGACTCGCAGTCGGCGACTTGTTGATGTACCACGGGTAGGCGTTCCACGTGATCGTGCGGGCAACGTCGAGTCCCGCAGCGTCCAGGCAGTTCGAGAACAGCTCAGCTGTCGGGTCGTCGTTTTCTGCGCAGAGCATCCCGCTTCCGCCGTCGCTCTGGGTCTTCGGCCCCGGGTCTTGAAAGACCAGCAGTACCTCAGCGTTCACCCCGCCGTAGAGCGGTGCAACATGCGGAATGAACCCTCGGCCAACCAGAGACAACTCGTCGACGAGGTCGGTGATCGCGCTGATGTGAGCGTCATGCAACCGGGCGTGCTGGTCGGCTCGAAAGGCCGCGTTTGTCATTCTCTTGTGCGCCATTGCCGACCTCCTGCTCCGCGATCAACCTTATGTCGCTTGGGCACCCTCACGAACTCGTGAGGGGGACCCTCGCCGAAGCACTCGTGCACTGCAAGCTCTCGACTGCCAGACCAGCCACCGCTTACCCGGTGGCCCAGTTGGTACTCGGGTCGAACCAGCCTTGGCCAGGAAACCATCCCAGCACTCGCCCGATCGGATACATGCCCCAAATCCAAAGATGGGTCGCCTCCCACGGCAATTCTGGAGAAGCCGTCGGTAGCCGTTTCTGCTCAGCCTTGAGCCAGTAGTTCAGGTCCCAGCTGCTCGTCATCGTCAGCCCGAGGAAGATGTGGCGCTCAGACGCAACGCACGCTGCGAGCTTCGAACGAACGTCGCCGAGGGCCGTTCCGTGGAGGATGCTCGACAGTTCATACTGGAACCCACTCCAGTCGTCTTTGGCGAATCCGCCGGTCCCTTCCGGGATGATCTGTAGTCGTGGCTCCTCATCTGCCAGCAGTGGCCGTGAATACAAGGAAGTGATTCCGAGCCTCGCGAGTTTGTCGATAGCGACATCTCCGGCGCGCGTGTGATCGTCGAGTTCGCAATGGCGATCGAAGAACAGTCCCGCTGACTCAAGTTGTGCCAACAGCGCTGGCGCTTGGTCCTCCAGCGTCCGCAAGTTGCACGACCGCCCGAGGTGAGCCTGCCACCGTCGCCTGGGTGTCTCCGTTCGAACTTCGAATCCGCGCCTTCGGATTGCGTCGTACGTTGCCGCCCACTTTGGATCGGTGTCCGTCACCACCTCGAACACGCCAGCGGGCCGGTCGTCGTAGACGATCCGTCCGTCGACGAGGGCATCGGAGCTCCCGTCGTCGATGAGCTCGACTCGTTCTCCCAGGTACCGAGCGACCACCCGGGCCGCAGAGAACTCAAAGTCTCCGAGCGTGCTGTTTGCATCGCGAAGTCGCTTGCTGGCAAGACGTCGGTCGGCTGGTATGCCCGGCTGCCACTCACCCTCCCAACGCTCGGCGCTCACGGTCCCGATCGTATTTCAGCGCCCGATGGAAGTTGAGCTACTGGGAGATCTCAGCAGGTGTTGGTCGCCTGGCAAGTGTCACTCGGCTCGTAACGCTTCGAGCGCGGCGTCCACTTCTCGGCGATGGCGTTCATCGCATGTTGCCCACCGTCGTTCGTCATCGTCGAGTTCGGCGAGGAACTGGAATCGAGTGCGGACTCGCGCTTCCCACGCGGTGATGTCGACGGGCCGGGTGAGCACGCCGATCGAGTCGGGTTGGTAGTCGCGTTCGCGCCGGTGGTGGAGCACTTCGTCGGGGTCGGCCGGCTTGGTTCCGCGACCGTCGTCAACTACGTCGCCCCACACCTTCAAGACCCACAGCCGTCGCACCAAGGGCTCGTCGATGGTTCGGTTGGCGAATTGGTGGAGGTCGTACAGGTCTCGGCCGAGTGCGACTCTTCGATACCGGGCGAGTTTCTCGGCGCAGGCCTCGGCCTCGGCTACAACTGGAAGTGCTGGCAGGGCGAAGCCGTACTGCTTGTGGATCGGTAGCGGGATGAACGCCAAGCCGTCGGTCGGTAGCGCAAGTGGTCGGCGGGCGAACTCGACACTTGCGGCGATGTCTGGCGTGCCGAGATCTGGGTGAGTGACCCGAAGGTTCCAATGGCGGCCGTCGCCGCGGGTGGATTCAAGTCTGTATTCGAAGCCAGCGACGCGGGCGCCGTCGATGACTCCGCAGACCTGCAGGACGGTGTCTTCGTTTGGTGCGGCGAAATCGAGGTCGGTGGAGAAGCGTCCATCGTTGCCCAGGCGGCACTTGCGCAAGCTCGTTCCTCCCTTGAACACGAGTTGCCCATCGGTGAACATTCCGGCTTCGGCGAGTAGGTACAGCAGGTGGTCTTGGGCGACGTCCAGCAGCGCGGCGTCGTACGCGTCTGCGCGTCCGAGGGCGTGTCTGGTGACGAGTGACCGAGTGAGACCCGCCACTGGCTATGCCTTTCCGAGAGTGAGCTGCAACGGAGCGACCAGACGATCCAGAAGGTGATATTCGGCCATCCAAACGCCGGGGTCACCCTGGTCAATTCCGGTGTGCTCGAACTTGACCTTGGGTAGCGGCCGTCGTGGCCTCTGGTCGAGAAGTCGAAGCCCGCGTGGCTGTTGCCCCGCGGCGTGGAGAAGGTACGAGGCGCGTTGCCATGCCGAGGTCGACTGATCGGCGAGCAGGGTGGCGAGACGCTCGTCGTCGCAGTCGTCGACAAGTTGGCCGAGGTGGGCTACAAGGTCGGCCCATGGATGAAACGACGACGGGCGTGCAGCGAGTTGGACGATGAGAGCTTCGGGTCCGAATGCGGGGAGCCCGCTAGCCCAGGAGACGATGTCGAGCTTGCGCTGCAGCAGCAACCGGGTGGTCGGGCCGACCAGGTTGGCGGCCTCTGACCCCCATTTGATCTGAACGAGCGAGACGTATGGCCGAAGTCCGTCGGGCAGACGAGTTGTTGCCGGTAACCAGATCGCGGTCTGCCGATCAGGTGCTCTGTCGAGGTAGCCCAGATGCCACGCCGCTGCGGCGCCTGCGAGCCTGAATCGTGCATCGGGATCGCGGGCAAGCCACGCCCGCAACGCGAGGTACGGGTCAGCGAGCTCATCTTGGCCAGCTGGGATGAACGCCCACACACCGTGGATCGGAAGCCCGACGAGCCAACCGAGGCGGCGCAACTCGTTGATTGTGGCATCGATGTCCCGTTTGCTCTGGGAGTCGGTCAACCGTTCGAGGAGTTCCTCGCGTGTGAGGACCGTGGGGAGGTCGCGTGAGAGGCCAGAGATGAGCCCGGCGGCCCATGTTGGGATGCGGCGATCTGTTCCCACGCCGCTGGTGAGTCGACTCGATTCGGTTGACTTCATAGCGGAAACTCTACTCCACCGGCACAAATTCCGCATCAGAGTTAACCATCACTCAACTTCAAATGGTCACGAGCTGGTGTCTGCGCTCAGGGAAAGCGCCGTCGGGTGGCCGACCGGCGTCATGATTGATGCGTGTCCGATCAGCTGGCAGAAAGTGGAGACTCCTCCGACGCGGTCCTCTATGCGGCCTTCAGGCTTCCGATCGCCGTGGCTGCTTCTCGAAGACGTCCTTGGGTTGCGCATGCGCGGCCAAGTTGGGGGTGCGTCTGTTGATGTTCTTGTACCTTGGCGCCAGGACGACGAGCTGGAGCTCGACACCGACGACCATGGCTTCACTGTCCTCGCGAGCAGTGGTGACCCAGTGCCACCGAACGAACGCCGGATTTTGGCCGACTGGTCGGACGCTCCGCAGCCGTCCAACGATGAGTCTCAGGGCGCGATCGAGATCCGACGGCTTCTGCTGCGAGTGACCGGCCCTGCCGGAGACCTACCACCGCCGCGAATTGGGGTGGGGCCGAGCATCGCCTCACGCCTGAGCGACGAGCTATTCAAGACAATGAACGGCTGGTACGACGTCTTCCGATCCTGGATCGAGATCGTCACCCTGCAGGACCTGGACCACATTCATCCCCGGTGGACCGCACACTTCGAAGGCGCTGGGCTCGCAACCTTCGAGGCGGACGGTGGCCGCCTGGGGCATGGCGGGATCATGCGTCTCGACACCCATTGGCCCGATCCAGCGGGGCGCAGAGACGTCGGCAAGGCCATCCATCAGGCGTGTGAGGGTCGTTACCCGCCGCTCGCGCATCAGCTTCTTCGGGATGCGCGCGGCGCGTACTACCGGGACCAACTGAGGAAGGCGATTCTGGACGCCGCGACAGCAACCGAAATCTCACTCACGTCGATCGCAGATCAGCACAGGCTGATTACGCCTGGGCGGTTCATGATGCTGGGTCAGCTGCTGTCGGCGGTGAAGAAGGCCAAGCTCGTATCCGACGACCTACACGCCGAACTCGTGAAGCTCGTCGCAGCTCCTCGCAACAAGGCGATTCACGAAGGCCGCTCGCCGAGCAAGTTTGATACGGCGGAGGCATGCAAAGCCGCGCAGCGGGCCGTCTGGCTGGCCTTCCCGCTCTAGCTCTCACCCGGAACGTGTTCGATGAAAGCGCGACAACAAGGACAGGCCCCGTCAAATTCATCGGGCCGCGGGCGCGGCGATCGTCCTAGTTTGGCCGCATGAGCCCAGACCCCGAATCGAGCGCGGCCGCCGTCGAGGCTGCTGTGACGGAGACCCTCAGGGGTTGGGCCGCGGAGCTGTACACCGGCCAGAAGTTCTGGTGGATGGATTGGGACCGATTGATCCTTGACGTAGTCACGGCGGTTCGCACCGGCGAACCCGTTGGTATCGATGACTACGACGAAGGCGATGTCCGACCCGAGTGGGGTGCGACAGCTCAAGGTTGAGCCCGGGGTTCGGTGCCTGATCTGCGGTCAGCCCCGCAGATGTATTGCCTGCCAGCGAGAGGGGTCCCGCCGCATCCATTTGATGAGCGCCTCGCCCTCGGCCGGCATACGCGCGTTGCCGGTCAGCGCATCGACCGCGGACTGCGCGACCGATACAGATGGGAAGCCGGCGTCGCGCCACCCGCGTCGGAAGACGATCGGGTCGTACGGCTTGGCCAGGATCACGTTGGCTCCGATCTTCGACGGCAGCAATCGGCCGACCTTGGCGAAGCGCTCGGGATCGTCTGCGTACACGATGGCGATCGCTGGAGCGGCGACCGGCGCGATCGACGATGCCACGAACGAACCCGTCACCGCCCACCGTCCCGCCTTCGCTGCAGTGATGTCGTCGAGCAGTTGTTCGGGACCGCCCGACGCGACCCACGTCGTAGTCTCATTGGCGGCGAAGAACGAGTACGTCTCGGCCAGCTTGCGAATCAACGGTTCCCACTCCACCGTCGTCACAGGGCCTCGCGGCCGCCGCGAGATCAGTCGTTCGTCGGCGAGTGTTTGCAGCACCACGCGACACATAGCCGTCGTCGATGCCGAGCGTCAACGAGAGGTCGCCAGCCGTGTATGGGGGAGTCACCTCGATCAACGTCCGCATCAGCGCCCAGACTCGTGGGCCGCGCAACGTCGGTCCGCTGCTCGGCTTTGGGTTGGGGTCGATTGCTGATCCTTCGGCACGGATGTAGAGCGCGGGCTTGCGGAGCCGAAGCTCGACGTTGCCGGTCTGATCCAGGAAACCGATCTGCAGGTCGCGGAGCAGCTCGCGCGAACGTGGGCTGAGCCAGGAAGCCGACACGATCGTCGGGCCATCGGGCTGAGGTAGACGCTCGATGTCCCGCGGTTGGAGTCGGTGTCTCGTCACCACGGACACGGTCGCCTCAGTGCCGTCGTCGTCGGCGATGCTGAGGATGCCGAGATCGGGTTGGCGACGCGCAACGGTCACGCTCCAGTCATCGGGAATCAGTGCGCGGAGCCGTTCGACCGTGTCGTCGAGCCGACGTCGACTTGCCTCGGGGATCGCTGGTCGGGCCACGATCTCAGGATAACTCCTCCTGTCTGGAACAAGGATCTGTCTACAGCAGGCAGAATAGTGATCTAGACAGAACTTCTAATGATTCTTCTAATGGACCAGGTGACAGAGCGTGATATTGGGTGACACACGATGACACGATGAAACCGCGAAAGACCTGATAAATGGCACCAACGGTCACTCACGGTTACTGGCGGACAGACCTTCGACACGGCTCATAACCCGAAGGTCGCAGGTTCAAATCCTGCCCCCGCCTCGTTTCGCGTTCGGCCTCGAACAGCATCGCGGCAGGGTCTCCGGCGTGATCGAGCGCCTCACGGATCTGATCGGCGGTGAGCGGCGCGGGTGTGTCGTGCTGCTGCTCCCAGGCGGTGATGGTGGCTTCGGCGGCGGTGAGGTCGCGCTGGATCTGCTTGGTGGTGATGACATCGGAGCCGTCACCGGGCAGCCGACGGAGTGGATCGTCCAGCGCGGCTCGTTCGACTGAGTCACCGGTGTAGCACGGCGTGCTACACCGTGCCGCATGACGACGACGATCACCCAGCGCGAGCTCCGCAATGAAAGTGGTGACATCATGCGGCGACTCGACCAAGGCGAGACCTTCATCGTGACGCGCAACGGGATGCCGGTCGGCGAACTGAGCCCGCTGCGACGGCTCCGCTTCGTCACCGCTGAGACCGTCGCAGCGCTGTTCCACCACGCACCGTCAATCGACGCCGATGTGTTCCGAGCCGACCTCGACGCCGTCGCCGGCCAGGACATCGAGCCACGTGGCTGACCGCCGACTCGCTCGCGGGATCCTCGACACATCCGTCGTCATCGACCTCGACCGGATCGAGCCGGCTGCGCTCCCACGCGAGGTGGCCGTCACCTCGATCACGATGGCCGGAACTGGCCGTAGGCCCGCATGCGACGGCCGACGCCGCCGAGCGGGCTCGACGGCAGGACCGGCTACAGCGGGCCGAGGCTGCGTTCGAACCGTTGCCGTTCGACGCTGCTGTTGCGCGTGCATACGGCCGCATCTACGCATCGGTCATCGCGCAGCGCCGCACGGCTCGTGGAGCACGCGCCGTCGACTTGCTGATCGCTGCGGTCGTCTGCTCAGTCGAACTCCCATTGTGCACGCGCAATCCCGACGATTTGCGAGCACTCGAGGGTCTCGTGACCGTCGTCGCCATCTGAGTGAATCGTGTGCCATCACTCGAAGGATCGCGCGTGCTCGCGCGCGGAGCGACGAGTGCGCTGTGGCGTCGGAGGCTTCGCTCGCCGCCTACCGTGGTCCCTCACCGAGCCCTCGCGCCGTGGCGGCGGCGGCGTGCCGGGACCTTCGGCTCTGGCGTGCCGGTGCGCGAGGTGCAATGATTCATTCGTGATCGGGAGCACTCGCCGCAAGCGCGAGCGAGCGTCGTCCGACGTCGCGGCATCGGTTTCGTCGTCGATGGTGGGCGACCGCGGTGAGTTCGTGGTCGACTCGTCGGGCGCTCCACCGTTGGCCGCGTCCGATGGCACCGCGAGTACGGAGATCCTGTTCGCATCAGGAGTGCGCAAGGTCTACCGGACGGCCGCCGAAGAAGTCGTCGCGCTCGATGACGTGACGCTGAGCGTTCAGCAGGGCGAGTTCGTGTCGGTCACCGGTCCGTCCGGCTCGGGTAAGACCACGCTGCTGAATTGCCTGTCGGGTCTCGACGACATCGACGACGGCTCGGTGCTCGTCGATGATCTCGACATCCATCTGATGTCGGATCGCGAACGCACGCGGCGCCGGGCAGCCACGATGGGTTTCATCTTCCAGGCGTTCAACCTGATTCCTGTGTTCAGCGTCACCGAGAACGTCGAGCTCCCGCTCATCCTGTCCGGGGTCCGCCCCGAGGAGGCGGAACGGCGGGCGATCGAGACGCTCGTGCGCGTCGGTCTGGGACACAGGTTGAGCCGTCGGCCGGCGGAGCTCTCGGGCGGGGAACAGCAGCGGGTCGCCATCGCCCGTGCGCTCAGTGGGCGACCGCGGCTCGTGTGGGCCGACGAACCCACCGGCAACCTGGATTCGGAGACCGCCGCCGAGGTCGTCAAGTTGCTCAAGGAACTCCATCACGCCGGTCTCACGCTCGTGCTCGTGACCCACGACGATGGAATCGCAGCGATGGCCGATCGTCGGGTGCGCATGCGCGACGGACGCATCGTCGTCGACGAGTCGCAGTTGTCGACCCGGCCTGCGGAGTGAGCACGCCGTGACTCCGTTCGCGCTGGTCGGAGCGATCGCACTCACGGTGCCCTTCCTGGTCATCCTTCGCCGCAATTGGGTGATCCGACACCTGGCGGTGCGCAACGCGGTGCGGCGACCGGTCGAGTCGATGTTGCTCATCCTGGGAGCGCTCTTCGGCACGGCGATCATCACGGCGTCGTTCGTCGTCGGCGACACACTCGAATCGTCGATCGAGTCGTCCGCATTCACCCAGCTCGGAGAGATCGACGAGCTGGCCACGACCCGGGACCCCCGTGTGTACACGGACCTCGTCGAGCGGCTCGCGCCTGTCGAGGAGGACGACGCGGTCGATGGCGTGCTGTCGATTCTGGGCGTCCCCGTCTCCGTCCAGTCCGACGGGCCCGGTGGGGCGATGACAGCTCCGGGTTCCAAGCTGGTCGAGGTCGACTTCGACGCGGTGCGGCAGTTCGGATCCGATCCGGAGGCGAGTGGTCTGTCGGGGTTCACACCGGCGCCCGGCAAGGCGGTGATCAGCCAACGCCTGGCCGACACGCTCGGGGCGCAGTCCGGCGATGAGATCACCGTGTACGTCATGGGCGACGAGCTGCCACTCACCGTCACAGAGGTGGTTCCCCAGCGCGGAATCGCCGGATTCAGCGAGGGTACGTTCGACCTCGGCCGAAACGTGTTCGTGGCGCCGGGGACCGTCGACGGCCTCGTGGCCGACGGCGACGGCGCCGCGGCGCTGGGCTCGGTTCAGCGCTCGGTCGCAGTGTCGAACACCGGGGACGTGCTGGGCGGCGTCGGGCTCTCCGATGCCGTTGTTGCGACCATGACGGAGCGGATGGGTGATCTCGGCCCGGCGGTCCGACCGGTGAAGGCGGAGCTCGTTGCCACTGCAGAAGAGACGAGCACGGCGCTGGGCGAACTGTTCTTCGCCATGGGTGTGTTCGGTGGCCTGGCCGGCGCGCTGCTGGTCGTCAATCTGTTCGTGATGCTGGCAGAGGAACGCAAAGTGCAGCTCGGCATGTTCCGGGCGCTCGGCATGACGCAGGGGTCGCTGATCCAGGCGTTCTCGGTGGAGGGCTGGCTGTACGGGCTGGTCGCCGCGACCTTCGGTGTCGCCGCCGGGCTGGGGCTGGGTTGGGTGATCGTCCGCTTGGTCGCGCGGTCGATCGACGGGATCGGCGGGGAGCTCGGCCTCGATCTGGTCTTCAGTTTCGACTGGGCGAGCGTGCGTGACGGGTTCTTGTTGGGCCTGGCTGTGTCGACAGTGACCGTGGTTCTCGCCGGCCTCCGCTTCGCCCGGGTCAACATCATCAGTGCGATCCGCAACCTGCCGGCGCCCCGTCGTTCCGGTGACTCGCGGCTGGTCACGGTCGGTGCGGTCGTGGCGTTGGTGGGCGGCGTGGTCTGGACGATCCTCGCTTTCGGTACCGATGATGGCGTCGGGATCGTGCTCGCCCCGCTGTTGGCCGGGGCCGGCCTGGCAGCGATCCTCGGCCGAGCGGTTTCGCTACGGATTGTCGGGACCGTCCTGGGCCTGGCGTCGATGGCGTGGGCGACGATCGCCATTCGCATCGTCGTCGAGCGCATGGAGGAGCCCGAGGTGAACGCGTTCGTCGCCCAAGGCGTGGCCCTCACGGCCGCCGCGGTTGCGCTCGTTTCCCTGCACCAGCAGCTGATCGGTCGTCTCGCTCGTTCGCGGATCAGAGGTCCCCGGTCGTTGATGGTGTCGCTCGGCGTGGCCTACCCGCTGTCGCGTCTGGTGCGTACAGCGCTCACGGTCGGCATGTACGCGCTCGTCGTGTTCACCCTCACCTTCATCACCGTGCTGTCCGGCATCTTCAGCACCCAACTCCAGGACTCGGCCGATCAACTTTCCGGTGGCTCCGATGTCCTCGTGCGTTCGGTGGCCGGAAACCCGATACCGCTCGACGAGGTCGCCGGCCGGCCCGATGTCGACGGTGTCGCGCCCCTGGTCCAACAGCCCGTCCTGATCGTCGATCCAGCCGACAGCGAAGTTGACCCGCTCGTGTGGTTCTCATCGGCGTTCGACGAGCGATTGCTCGAGCTGGGTCCACCGCTGCTTCGAGACCGTGGCGATTTCGAGACCGACGAGGCCGCCTACCGCGCGGTGCTCGCCGACGACTCGCTCGTGATCATCGACTCACTCGTCGCTTCCTCTCTGCTCGAAACGCAGGGTCGGATCGACATCGGATCGGCTCTGACGCTCGTCGATCCGACCAGCGGGACGCTGCGTACCGTGCAGGTGGCTGCGATCGGCCCGACGGATCTCACGTTCAACGGGATGTTGACGGGCTCACCGATCGGACCCTCGGGTGTCACACTTCCGGCAACCCGTGCCCTCGTTTCCGCGGCGGCCGGTACCGACCCGGAGCTACTCGCCGCGTCGATCTCGAGTGACTATGTCAAGAGCGGAGCCGAGGCCGAGACGATCGCATCGATTGTCGATCGTGCGGCAACTGCGGAGTCGCAGTTCTTCGACCTCGCGCGGGGCTATCTGGCGCTCGGGATGGTGGTCGGGGTCGCCGGTCTCGGTGTCGTGCTCGTGCGGGCCGTACGCGAGCGGCGTCGCCAGATCGGCGTCATGCGCTCCCTCGGCTTGCAACCGGGGCCTATCGGGTGGAGTTTCATCGTCGAGGCAGCCCTGGTCGCGGTCGAAGGCACCGTGATGGGGGTCGCCTTGGGGATCTTCACCGTGTACAACATCGTCACCAGCACGACCCTGGTCGGGCTCGACGTCGGGTTTGTCGTGCCCGTACTCGACATCGTGGTGTTGGTCACCTTCGTCGTGGTTGCGTCGCTGTTGATGACGGTCGTCCCGGCTCGCAGGGCGGCCCGCATACGCCCAGCGGTCGCCTTGCGGATCGCTGACTGAGGCGCCGCGATCCGGCCCGGCGGCCGACCGCAGTGTCGACGGTCTCTCGTCGGTGGGACCTTCGCCCCTTCCGCAGGCGCCTCGCGACGAGTTTGATCGATCACATGCAGATGGTCACGACGCCGAACCGTGAGGAACGCCTCCTTCGGCCACCGCAGGGTGGCGAGTGGGTGGTCGGGGTGGACGGTTCCGCGGGCGCCGAACGGGCACTCGACTGGGCGTCGATGCACGCCGCGGGTCGGGCGACGCGACTGCACCTCGTCCGCTGCGTCGACATGGTGGCCCTCGCGGGTGTCGACACCCTTCCTCTCGATCTCGGGTCCTACGACCAGACGCTCATTGCGCAGCTCCGAACCGATCTCGAACAGCGAGCCGAGGCGCTCGAGTCCCGCTCAGGGGTTGCCGCGGACGCGTCGATCGAACGCAGACACCCGACAGAAGGCCTGCTGGTAGCTGCCGGCGAACGGTCGCTGTTGGTCGTGGGCTCGCGTGGCCGGGGAGGATTCGCTCGGCTGCTCCTCGGCTCGACGAGCCAGCAGTGCGCCACACACTGCACCGTTCCGACGGTCGTCGTGCCGGAGAGCCACCAACCGTCGGCCGCCGCGGTGAACGTCGTGGTCGGGATCGACGGATCGGCGAACTCGTTGGCGGCGCTCGGCTGGGCACTCGAGTTCGCGGCGCCGGACTCGACGGTGCGCGCCGTGTCCGTCTGGGATCCGACACCGCTGGCCGCGGGTTCTGAAGCGTTCTTCTTCCCGGAAGCCACCGATCTCGCACTGGAGCGTTTCCATCACCTCGTCGATCAGGTCGAATCGCGTACGCCGCGGCCCGACGTCACCGTCGAGCGCGAATTCGTGTGCGGTGCGCCCCGAGCGGCGCTGGCGGACGAATCGCAGCGCAGCGACCTCCTGGTGGTCGGAGCGAGAGGCCATGGTTCCGTCGGGGCGCTACTCCTCGGCTCGGTCGCGACCTGGCTGCTCCACCACGCGTCGCCACCGGTGGTGATCGTTCCGGGCTGAGCGGCTCACGGTGCGGCGATCACGAGCGGAAAGCGTCGTCCGCTGATCGAGTCGGGCACCAACCGGACGAAGAACGGCTTGTCCGAGGCGATCAGCGGATGTACTTCCAACCCGAAGGCATCGACGATGTCCTGGCGACGGTGGAGCCGTTCGGCGTGGCCGTAGGCGACGACGCTCCACACCGTGGTCTGCCGATCGTCGGTCTGCTGATCGTCGTCGGTCTGCGGATCGTCGAACCCGTCGGCTTCGAAGGCGATCTCTCCGGCAACGTCGGTCGCGGTGAGCTTGGTGCCTTCGGCGGTGCGGAACACGATGCTGCCGTGGTCGACCACGAAGTTGATGGGAAAGATGTCGACGGGCCGATCGGCGGTCGACACGGCGATCCGGCCGATGTCGGTCGAGCGAAGGGCCGTCCAGCACTCGGATTCGGCGAGCTCACTCATGAACCCATGGTGAAGCATCGAGCGCCGGCGCACAAGGGGACTTGGTCCCATCCGTGCATGCCCGGACTTCTCATTGTCCCTGGTGCTCCTGTCCTTGATGCTCCTGTGGATGTCAGTCGGGGTGCAGGAAGGGCGCGCCCGGATGGAACTCCGCACCAGGCATGGGCATGACGGCGAGGCCCTCGTCGCCCTGATGTTCGTCGCCCTGATGTTCGTCGCTACCCCGCCAGCCGATCGAGGAGTCCGGCGTCACTTCGTCGATGATGTGGAAACGGCGCCCCGTGACCGATGTCGGATGGATGCGGACGAAGTTCGGCTTCGGAGAGGCCAGCCATGGGAACAAGGGCAGATCTTCGGCGTCGAACACTTCCTGCATCCGTTCGATCGTGGCGGCGGTGCCCTTCACGACCACGCTCCAGGCAGTTCGCTGTTCGGGTTCGTAGCCGTCGATCTCGAACGCGACATGCCCGTTGAGGACTGCGCCGGCGAGCTTGGTTCCCGCTGCGCTGCGGAACACGAGGGTCTCGCCATCGACGAGATGGTTGATCGGGAAGATGTCCGGCTGCCCCGCGATGTCGACTGCCAGCCGCCCGACCATCGCTGCGCGTAGCAGGTCCCAGCATTCCGTTTCATCGAGGATGGTCGTGTCGTTCGAGGTCATGTCGTCTTCCAGTCAGTTGTAGGCGAAGCGAAGCAACGCCGCAGTGCCGTCAGGTACCTGCAGGTCGGCAGCGACGATCACGGAGCCGCCCATCGACAGCACCTCTTTCACCAACGCGTCGGCATCGGTCAGTCCGGCGGTGGTTCCCGCATCGAGGAACAGCGTGTCGACGCGTCCCTCTTCGATCGCTTCGAAGGTTGCGACGTGCCCGGCGATGGCCCGGTCGTGTGTGGCGAGTTCTCGCATCAGGTGGTCGACTGCATCGGCCACCTGGCGTTCATGCTCGCGGCCGACCTCGTCTCGTGCGGCACGGTGCAGTCGCTCGGGGGTTGACGGCTCGTGGCGGCCGCCTGCCTGGACGTGACGCACCAGCACCTCGTGGCGCCCGAGATGGTGCTCCACTGCTGCCACGGCCCGATCGTCTCCGGTGAGCACAATCAACGAAGCACCGGCCGAGCCGGCCAGATTCGCGAGCGCGGTTGCCGCGTCGGCGGCGGTTCGTTCGAGCCCGAGTTCGACACGGCGTTGGAAGCTTGCCTGGTCGCCACCGGCGCCGCGCTCGGCGAACTCCTCATCGCCCGTCACCGTACCCGTCTGCACGAAGCCGAGATGACCGAACTCGAACAGGTCGGCGCCGAAGCGGTCGACGACCGCGCCGACCACGGGCGCTCGGCCGGCGAGCTCGACGAGAACGGGGATGAGCGCCGGGTGGACGCCGAAGTGGGTCACCGACGGCGCCGACTCGTCGCTGAGCCAACAGAATGCGGAGCCGGTCGGGCTCGCCGTGATCAGCACGGGGATTCCCTTGGGCTCCAGCGTCTTGACGACGTGATCGAGTCGAGCGAGCATCTCGCCGTCGGCGCCGAGGTGGTGCAGATCGGTGCGCATCGCGTGCCAGCGGATGTGACGATCGTCACCTCGCTGTCCGGGTGTCGCCAGTGGCATCACGGCTGTGGCATGAGGGCCCTCGGATTGATACCGCTCGAGGACATCGGCGACCGAGGTGAGTTCGGTCGTCACTGCAAGGTCGGTGTGATTGGTGTTGACCATGGCTTCATTGTCGGTCCAAGGATCTCATTCGGGAAGGGCACAAGGTCACCGGCAGGGTGTGACATCGGCGATCGTGGCACTCGGTGGGCTCGCCGTTCGACCCTCGGCTGTGCGCCTAAGATCACCCGCGATCGAGGAGTGAGCGGAGACATGACGATGACGAGCAGCAGTGCTGAGAATGCGGGTGACCTTGCGGGGCCCGTGGTCGTCGGTGTCGACGGGTCGAGCAACGCAACACGCGCGCTGTTGGTCGCCGCCCGGCTCGCACGGGCACTCGACACCGAACTCGCGGTGTTCCATGCGCTCGGGCTGATGACGGTGATCAACGGCGAGCACGTGCCATCCGAGGGTCACCACGACGAGATCGAGCAGGTGATGGGCGAGCAGTGGTGCTCGGTTCTGCAGGGCGACGCCGACCTGCACTGGATGGCCGAGATCGTGCTCGGCAGCCCGACCGACGTACTCATGACCAAGGCCGATGATCTCGCAGCGTCGTTCGTCGTCGTGGGTTCGCGGGGTGCCCGAGACGAGGTCTCGTTGGGGAGCACGAGCACGTATCTCGTCCACCACTGTGGCCACTCGGTGGTGGTCGTGCCGCCCGCTGATCGTCTCGGCCGCTGAACCCGTCCAGATCTCAGACGGCCGACTTCTCCAGGATGTGGATCCCGCAGGCCGAACCGAGGCCGATCACGTGGGCGAGCCCAACCTTCGCGCCCTCGATCTGTCGGTCACCCGCCTCACCGCGCAGGTGGTGACAGACCTCCCAGATGTTGGCGATCCCGGTCGCCGCGATCGGGTGTCCCTTCGACTCCAGTCCGCCCGAGACGTTGACGGGCATCGACCCGTCACGCCATGGAGCGCCGGACTTGAAGAAGTCGACGGCGCCGCCCTCTTCGCACAGACCGAGGTTGTCGTAGTGCACCAACTCGGCGGTGGCGAAGCAGTCGTGCAGTTCCACCAGGTCGAGGTCGTCCGGGCCGACACCGGCCTGCTCGTATGCCTGCTTGGCCGCATTGCGGGTGAGTGTGTTGACGTCGGGCAGAATCTGGCACGCCTCCTGCCACGGGTCGGACGTGAGCACCGATGCCGACACCTTGACGGCACGACGCTGCTGCTCGAGCGACAGCGTCTTGAGCTTCTCGCCGGTCACGACGACGGCGGCAGCGGCGCCGTCGCAGTTGGCTGAGCACATCGGGCGGGTATTCGGGTAGGCGATCATCATGTCGCCCATGATCTCCTCGACCGTGAACCGCTTCTGGTATGCAGCGAGCGGATTGAGGGTGGAGTGCGCGTGGTTCTTCTCCGAGATCCGGGCGAACAACTCGAAGTCGGCGCCACCGTACTTGTGGTCGTACTCCATGCCGACCTGAGCGAACACGCCGGGCATGGAGTCGGTGCCGATCCGTCCGTCGGTCGGGGCGACGGCGCCGTAGCGACCCTCAGGCGTCCACTCGTTCGAGTCCTTCTTCGGCTTGCCTCCTCCGCCGAGGAGGCCGGCGCCGGCGAGCTTCTCGACCCCGACGGCGAGGCCCATGTCGCACTCGCCGGCCTTGAGCGCCATGATCACCGTGCGCAGCGCGGTGGCGCCGGTGGCGCACGCGTTCGCCACGTTGAAGACCGGAATGCCGGTCTGGCCGACCTGCTTTTGGATCTGCTGGCCGACGCCGGTGGCCGCCCCGAGCAGGTTGCCTGCGGCCATCACGCCCATGTCGGCCATCGTGACGCCTCCATCGGCGAACGCGGCCATGACGGCCTCGGACCCGAGGTCGACGACGTCTCGCTCGGTGTGCTTGCCGAACTTGGTCATGTTGATTCCGAGAATCCAGATTTCGTCGCTCGCGCTCATCTCATCTTGCTCCGTGTCGTAGGTGGGTGTTGTCGTAGGTGTTGTCGTAGGTCAATTCCCGTTTGCGTCGGGCTTTCGGAGGGGCGGTCCCCCGAAATCCCGACGCAAACGATGCTTTCGCGTCAGACGGGTTCGAAGCCGAAGCTGATGGCTTCGACGCCGTTGTCGTCGGCGCCGAGGGAGTAGGTCATCAGACGTACCTTCATGCCCGTCGACACGTGGGCAGGATCAGGGTCGACGTTGCGCAGGTTGCCGCGCACGCTCGTGCCGTCACAGTCGATGACGCCCGCGGCGTACGGAACGTCCACGCCCGGTGCGGCGAATGCAACGATCGTGAAGGTCCGTAGGACCCCTTCGGTCGGGATCGCCACGCGCGTGAACTCGGTGGCGAAGCAGGAGGCACACGCGTTGCGACGGTCGAAGTATCGGGCCCCGCACGACGTGCACTCGTGTGCGACGAGATGTGGGTCGCCGTCGTCGAGAACGAGGTAGTCGACGACGGGTACTCGTGTTGCGGTTTCAGCCATGGTCCCGACGGTAGTCACCCGGTCGCGGTTTCGCCGAGTTCGACGAACCACGCGGGCAACCGGGTCGGGTGGCCGCTCGTCGTCACGCAGCCATGCACGGTGACACCCGTGGCATGTGCTCGCGGTGCGCCCGAGGCGTCGTCGATCGTGACGAGGTACGCCATCTGGAACGTGGCGCGGGTGACATCGGCCAGACGCAGCCACACGTCGATCTGATCGTCGAAGCGCACCGGCCGGCGATACCGCACGTACGACTCCAACACCGGGGATTCGAGCCCCTCGTCACGCCATTCGGTGAATGGATGGCCGATGTCGCGCAGGTATGCCACCCGGGCCTCTTCGAAGTAGGCGAGGTAGTTGCTGTGGTGGACGATTCCCATCGCGTCGGTCTCCACGAAGCGAACCCGGATCCGGTGGACGAAGTCGTAGTCGGCCGCTGAGGTGGACGGGTCGATCGAGAGACGCACGAGCCGACGTTAGCGACCGGTCGGATCGGTGGGCTCGACTCGCCGTGCTGAGGAGGTGATGAGGAGGTGCTGAGGAGGTGATGAGGAGGTGATGAGAAGGTGATCGGGACGTGATGACGTCGTGATCGCGTCGTGATCGCGTTGTGATGACGTCGTGATCGCGTTGTGATGGTCGGCCATACTGACGTCGCGATGACACCTGCCGTGCGATTGTTGGAGGAAGCGGGCGTCGAGTTCTCGATCCACGAGTACGACCGTGGTGACGAACTGAAGGACTTCGGTCGTGAGGCCGCCCAGGCACTCGGGCTGCCCTACGAGCAGGTGTTCAAGACGCTGGTGGTCACGATCGACCACGGGCTCGCGGTCGCCGTGCTCCCCGTCAGTTGCCAACTCTCGATGAAGCTCGTCGCGGCTGCGTTCGGCGTGAAGCGGGTCGTCCTCGCCGACCAGCGTGCTGCCGAACGATCGAGTGGCTATGTGGTGGGAGGAATCAGCCCGCTCGGTCAGCGCCGGGTGCTACCGACGGTCGTCGATGAATCGGCGGAGCTCTTCGATCGGATCTATGTCAGCGGTGGCAGACGCGGCATGGACGTCGCCCTGGCGCCGGCTGACCTGGTGGCTCTCGTCGACGCCATGGTGGCCCCGATCACCGCGTGACACCGTGCCGATCAGGGTCGCTGCGTGACACCGTGCCGATCAGGGTCGCTGCGTGACACCGTGCCGATCAGGGTCGCTGCGTGACCCGGTGCCGATCACCACTCCGGCGGGCGACCGTCTCAGTGCGCCGGGTGGCGCATCAACGCCTCGATCCGGGCAACTCGCGTTCGTGCCGGCGGGTGGGATGCAGCAAGTCGTGCCCGCCAACCGATCGGTCGAGCGCCGTGGCCCTGCGACAGCACGTAGCGCAGTGCGCTCGCGAGGTCGGCGCCGAACCCCAACTTGACGGCGAGTTGGTCGGCCTCGAACTCCGAGGAGTAGCCGACGATGTTGGTGGCGGCATCGCTTCCACGGATTGCGGCGGTGAACACCCAGGCCAGCCCGCTGAACACCGCAGCCGCCACGCTGCCCAGCGCCGCCACAAGCGGTGAGCCGCGCCCGAAACTGCTCGATGCCGCGTGGGCCACGTTCTCCAGGTAGAAACCGATGCGTGCGAGCAGGACCACAGGAACCGACAACCAGTGGCCGAACGTCAGAGCCACGGTGTGCAGGCCGAGGTGATGGCTCAGCTCGTGTGCCAGTACTCCTCGGAGCTGGTTGTCCGAGAGCTCGGTCAGGGCAAACGTCGTGACGACGACGAGATGACCACCACAGGCGAAGGCGTTCACCTCGTCGGAGTCGACGACTCGCACGACGTAGCGGCCGGCGGGCAGCCCGGTCGCCTCGGCGATGTGCGCCCACATCGGCTCGATCACGTCGGCCTCACTCGACGTCGCTCGCCTCGCGCCGAGAAGTGGGGTCAGCACCAGCACCTGGAACGGTCGGACGAACAGCAGCAGCAGGCCGGCGACGAGGAAGACGCCGACGAACGACCAGTACGAGGCCCCGAACAACAAGCCGAACGGGAACCAGAACACGGCCAGTGCGAGCAGACTGAACGGGGCTATCGGGGCCAGCGGGACGAACGCCCAGAGCGTGGCGCCCTGTACTCTCCGTGACCCTCGATGTTCGTCCATCCTGCTGAGAGGATACGACCGAGCCTCAAGACCTCGTCTGGAATCCGCCGGGGTGCTGGCGAAGTGTCGGGCCGACCGTCATGATGGTGCCGCGGGACGCATCGCGCCCGAGAACGATGCGGGCGTACGAGGGAACGTGGACGGAACAATGACGATGCAGGAACTGAGCGTGACCGAGGCGCATGTTCGTGAGTTGCTCGATGATTCGGCCCGATGGACTTCGACCGACCCCGACAGGGCTCGACAACTCGTGCTCGAGGCCCGGGTGGCCGCTCGCGCCGGGGCATTCCGGCCGCTCGAAGGTGAGGCCTTGTACCAGCAGGCGCTCCTCGCGCATCATGCCGCTGACAGCGACGATGCATTTGCCCTCGCGTCCGAAGCGGTCGCGATTGCCGAACCGAACGAGGTCAGCGTCACGCTCGCGTGGTCACTGCACCTGATCGGCATCATCTATTACCAGGCCGGTAATTTCGCTGCCGCGCTCGAGCACTGTCTACGCGCGCTGCAGATCTACCGGGCGACCGACGCCGTGGCGGACGAAGCGCGGATCCTGCACACGATCGCGGCGGTCTACCAGTCGATGGCCGATCACGAACGAGCGATCGCCACGTATCGACAGGCATTGGCGGTCAACGAGACACTCTGCCGTGCGGATATCGACGCGATGGTGCTGGGCAATCTCGCCCGTCTCCTCGGGCGCCGTGGCCGGCACACGGAAGCCATCGAGATCGGACAGCAAGCCCTCGAGGTCGCCCGTACCAGTGCACCGACGCTGGTGGGCAGCGTGCTCGCGGATCTGGCGGAGTCCTACATGGGGATCGGAGACGAACCCAACGCGTTGGCGTGTTTCGCGCTGGCCCGCGATGACTGGGCGCAACGGCGCGCGAGCGGCGGCGAGTTGCCGCCATCCGAGCAGCTCGGCGTCATGTTGTCGCAGGGCCGTGTGGCACTCCGCAGCGGACATCTCGACGAGGCGATCGTCACGCTCTCGACCGCCCTCGACCTGGCTGATCGAACCGACAATCGCCGGCTAGAACTGGAGATCCATGACGTGCTGTCGGCGGCGTATCGCCTGGCCGGCCGGTATGCGGAGGCGCTCGAGCAGCGCGAGCGCCACTTCGCTCTGCATCGCGAGATCTTCACCGATGCCGCGGATCTCCGTTTGCGAACCTTGCAGATCGCGCACGACAACGAGACCGCCCGGCACCAGATGGAGATCACGAGGCTGAAGTCGTCCGGACTCGTGGTCGACTTCGCGGCCGCGCACGTCGATGCCGATGCATACCACCTCGACGCATTCGAACGTCTCGCCGCTCTCGCCGAGATGCGCGGTGGGAACTCCACGCGCCACACCGCCGATGTCGGCGATCTCGCCGCCGAGATCGGCCACGCCATCGGTCAGCAGCCCGAGTGGTGTGAACGACTTCGATTGGCTGCCCGGCTGCACGACATCGGCAAGGTGGCCGTTGCCGACACAACGCTGCTCAAGCCGGGGCCGCTGACCGTCGAGGAGTTCGAAGACGTGAAGCAGCACACCGTACTCGGGCGTCGATTGCTGTCGGGGGTGTCGACCGAACTCTTCGCACTCGCCGCCGAGGCGGCATGGTCCCACCACGAGTGGTGGGACGGATCGGGATACCCGAACGGCTTGCAGGGCGACGCGATCCCACTGTCGGGGCGCATCGTGGCGATCGCCGACGTCTACGACTCGCTCGCCACCCGGCGCGTGTACAAGCGGGAATGGAACATCGCCGAGTCCGTCAGGTTCGTCATGTCGGGCACCGGCTCGCAGTTCCAACCTGACCTCGTGGCGGCATTCGTGACGGTGATGACCGCTCGGAACCCGGGCTTGATCGACGACATCATGTGAGCCCGCCGCAATCTACACTCGGGCGGATGGTGGGGACTCGCGACGAGCGCATCACGGCCAGGACGCGCAACCCGAAATGGCGCAACGTGCCGCTGCGCATCGAGATGGCAGAGTGCATCAACTGCGACGCGTGCCTGCGTGCGTGCCCACCGACGTTCGGGGCGATCTTCAATCACGGCCCCGATGTCGTCATCCTGCCCGAGCTCTGCAGTGGATGCGACAAGTGCCTGCCCGCCTGCCCGGTCAACTGCATCTACCCCGATCCGAACTGGCAGTCGACGCCAGTGCCCGACGACTGGTGGGACGAACCCGGTGGCCCCGATGATCCCTATGATCCCCATGTCTGATCAGTGATCCCTATGTCTGATCAGCGGCGGCCCCGTCGACCTGGTGCGTCGGTGCGTGACCCCAACGCACCAACTGATGCCGGCGCCGACCGTAAACCACCCCGGGCCGAGTAGAACAATGGGATGAGCGCAGTGATCATGGACGGCGCCGAGCCGTACTCCAACGACGGCACGACGACGACAGGCGTGTTGGTGCTGCACGGCTTCACCGGCAATCCGTCGTCGATGCGGGCGATCGCACAGGCCATGGCCGATCACGGCCACCACGTCGAGCTGCCCCGACTTCCCGGGCACGGCACCGTCGTCGAGGACATGCTCGACACCGGGTGGGGTGACTGGACCGCGGAAGTCGACGCCGCGTACGAGCGACTCGCTGCACGAACCGACGAAGTCGTCGTCGCCGGCCTCAGCATGGGCGGCTCGCTGACGCTGTGGACGGCGCTCGAGCACCCCGAGGTCGCCGGCATCGTGTGCATCAACCCGGCGACGATGCCGCAACCGGCCGACATGCTGGACATGATCCGCGAGATGGCCGGCGACGGCCACGAGGTGATTCCGGGAATCGGTGGGGACATCGCCGACCCGGACGTTGTCGAATCGGCCTACGAGGGCACGCCGCTGCGGCCGCTGTTGTCGTTCATGATCGAGGGGCTCGAGCCGATGACCCAGCGCTACGGTGAGCTGACGATGCCTGCGCTCGTCATCACGTCACGCCAGGATCACGTCGTGGAACCGGCCAACAGCGAACATCTCGTGGCCACACTCTCGGGGCCGGTCGAACACGTCTGGCTCGAGCGGAGCTACCACGTCGCCACACAGGACTACGACCGCGAAGCGATCATCACGATGGTCGGCGATTTCGTTGCCCGAGTCGCCGGATGACGCCGATCGACGCACCTGATCGGACCCACCTACGATGATTGCCAGCTTCCCGAGCCCGTCGTTCAACACCATCGAGATCGGGCCACTGAGCCTCAACATCTATGGGTTGATGATCGCGCTCGGCGTCGTGGCCGCGGTCTGGTTGTTCGGCAGGCGCTTGGAAGAGCGTGGGATCGGCACCCGTGACGACGCCAGTGCCATCGCCGTGTGGGCGGTGCTGGCGGGTGTGATCGGAGCGCGGCTCTACCACGTCGCCACCGACATCGAGAAGTTCCGGGGCGACTGGTGGAGGATTGCTCAGATCTGGGAAGGCGGTCTCGGAATTCCGGGCGGGCTGCTGCTCGGCGTGCCGGTCGGGATGTACATGGCGCACCGCCGTCACATCCCGGCCGCGGTCGCGGCCACCTGCGCGGCGCCGGCCATCGCGCTCGCACAGGCGATCGGTCGCTGGGGCAACTACTTCAATCAGGAACTCTACGGCCGCCCGACCAGTCTGCCGTGGGCATTGCGGATCGACGCGGAGAACTTGGAGAAGGGCTTGGCCATCGGCGCCACGTTCCATCCGACGTTCCTGTACGAATCGCTGTGGAGTCTGGCCCTGTGCGGTGTCCTGCTCTGGATCGATCGACGCTTTCGTCCGGCCCCCGGGCAACTGTTCGCGGTGTACATCATGGGATACGGCCTCGGGCGTTTCTGGGTCGAGGGTCTGCGCATCGACGAAGCCGATCACGTCGCGGGACTGCGTTGGAACCAGTGGGTTGCGGTTGCTTTCGTCGTCGGGGGAGCGATCGCGCTGGCGATCATGCGCAAGTACCCGTGGCCCGAACCGGACATCAGTCGGGTAGTCGAAGACCCGACACCGGATCGAACAGATGCGGAGTACCCGGCGACGGAATGAGGCTCACCAGGTCGCCTCGCCGGATTCCGCTGAGGCCGTCGACTCGCGCCACGACATGTTGCTCGGCGCCCGAAACGGTGCAGTAGAGGAACGCCTCGGTGCCAAGCTCTTCGACGACATCGACGATCGCGTCGAGCCCGCCGGTGGTTGCGACCGCGAGATCGTTGGGCCTCACGCCGATGGTGACGGCGCCCGTGCCTGCTGCGGCTCGTTGATCGGCGGTCATCGGCACCGTCAGCGTTGCGTATGTGGCGCCGAGGTCGCCCACGACTCCGTCGAGCAGGTTCATCGCCGGTGAGCCGATGAAGCCCGCGACGAACGCGTTCACCGGATGCTTGAACAGCTCTCGTGGTGTAGCGCACTGCTGCAGCACGCCTTCGTTCATCACGGCAACCCGGTCGCCCATGGTCATCGCCTCGATCTGGTCGTGTGTGACGTACAAGGTGGTGACCTGGAGCTCGCGTCTGGAGCGCAGCGATCTGGGGTCCGGCGTCTGAACCCGGAGTTGGGCGTCGAGGTTCGAGAGCGATCGTGCGCGAGCCGCGGGTGTTCCTCATGGACGAGCCGCTCTCGAACCTCGACGCCCAACTCCGGGTTCAGACGCGGACCCAGATCGCTGCGCTCCAGCGCGAGCTCCAGGTCACCACCTTGTACGTCACACACGACCAGATCGAGGCGATGACCATGGGCGACCGGGTTGCCGTGATGAACGAAGGCGTGCTGCAGCAGTGCGCTACACCACGAGAGCTGTTCAAGCATCCGGTGAACGCGTTCGTCGCGGGCTTCATCGGCTCACCGGCGATGAACCTGCTCGACGGAGTCGTGGGCGACCTCGGCGCCACATACGCAACGCTGACGGTGCCGATGACCGCCGATCAACGAGCCGCAGCAGGCACGGGCGCCGTCACCATCGGCGTGAGGCCCAACGATCTCGCGGTCGCAACCACCGGCGGGCTCGACGCGATCGTCGATGTCGTCGAAGAGCTTGGCACCGAGGCGTTCCTCTACTGCACCGTTTCGGGCGCCGAGCAACATGTCGTGGCGCGAGTCGACGGCCTCAGCGGAATCCGGCGAGGCGACCTGGTGAGCCTCATTCCGTCGCCGGGTACTCCGCATCTGTTCGATCCGGTGTCGGGTCTTCGACTACCCGACTGATGTCCGGTTCGGGCCACGGGTACTTGCGCATGATCGCCAGCGCGATCGCTCCCCCGACGACGAAAGCAACCGCAACCCACTGGTTCCAACGCAGTCCCGCACGTGATCGGCTTCGTCGATGCGCAGACCCTCGACCCAGAAACGCCCGATTCCGTAGCCGATGACGTACATCACGAACAGTTGCCCGGGAGCCGGACGAAAGCGTCGATCGATCCAGAGCAGGACAGCAGGCAGGGCCAGACTCCACAGCGACTCGTACAGGAACGTCGGATGGAACGTGGTGCCGACGGCGATGGTCGTGTCGAGGTGCTGTGCGTCGATCCGAGCGCCCAGGGCAGGTCGGTGGGGCGGCCGTAGAGCTCCTGGTTGAAGTAGTTGCCCCACCGTCCGATCGCCTGGGCGAGCGGGATGGCGGGCGCGGCGCAGGTGGCGGCGACCGCGGCCGAAATCCCCCGTCGCTTCGCCAGATACAGCCCGACCGGCACACCGAGCAGCAGCCCGCCGGGGATGCCGAGGCCGCCCTTCCAGATCTGCGGGATGCGACCGAGGTCGTCGGCGAACAGGTCCCAATCGGTGGCGACGTGGTACAGCCGCGCCCCGATGACGCCTGCCAGCACGGCCCAGATGGCGATCGAGCTGGCGTCGTCGCGGGTCCCGACCCCACGCTCTTCGAACCGTCGTCCGAGCAGCCACACGGCCGCAACCACGCCGAGCGCGATCATCAGTCCGTACATGTTCAGGCTGAACGGCCCGATCTCGATCGAGTTGAACGACGGGCTCGGGAAGCTGCAATCATCGGGTGGGTCCGATCGGTGCGTCGATCGGGTCGCCGCGACTCGGGCAACGAAATCGCCGACCATCGTGACGATCGCGTCGCGGTCGTAGTCCTGTGTGGCGACGTGGTAGCTGCGCTCGAGCCAGACGTGTTCGACCGGCCCCGATAGTGTGGCCACGAGATGTTCGCTGTTGGCCGGTTCGACGACGTGGTCCTGCCGTGACGTGATGACGAGCAGCGGCATCGTCAGCTCACCGTAGCGCTCGGTCATCGGCTCGAGCCCCTCGATCATGAACGACAACAGCGGCCGCAGCGGCGTGCCCTCGTAGGCCGATTCGACAACGTCCGGGTCGGCGATGTCCCCACCGATTCCCGGAATCACCTCGTGGCCGTCGCCGGCCATCTCGCGGATCATGTCCAGCATGTCGGCCGGTTGCGGCATCGTCGCCGGGTTGATGCACACGATGCCGGCGACCTCGGGGTGCTCGAGCGCCGTCCACAGCGTCAGCGAGCCGCCCATGCTGAGGCCGGCGACGACGACCTCGTCGGTTCGTGCAGCGAGTCGCTCGTACGCGGCGTCGACTTCCGCGGTCCAGTCACCCCACACGGTGTCGAGCATGTCCTCGACGACCGTGCCGTGCCCGGGAAGTCGGGGCAGCTCGACGTGGTGGCCGTGATCGGCCATGGCCTGTGCGATCGCCCGCATCGACGACGGATTGCCGGTGAAGCCGTGCAGCACCAACACGCCGGTCGTCGTCGTGCCGTCGTTGGAGTACGGCTCGGCGCCGTCCATGATCACTGCGCTCATCCCATTGTTCTACTCGGCCCGGGGTGGTTTACGGTCGGCGCCGGCATCAGTTGGTGCGTTGGGGTCACGCACCGACGCACCAGGTCGACGAGGCCGCCGCTGATCAGACATAGGGATCACTGATCAGACATGGGGATCATAGGGATCATCGGGGCCACCGGGTTCGTCCCACCAGTCGTCGGGCACTGGCGTCGACTGCCAGTTCGGATCGGGGTAGATGCAGTTGACCGGGCAGGCGGGCAGGCACTTGTCGCATCCGCTGCAGAGCTCGGGCAGGATGACGACATCGGGGCCGTGATTGAAGATCGCCCCGAACGTCGGTGGGCACGCACGCAGGCACGCGTCGCAGTTGATGCACTCTGCCATCTCGATGCGCAGCGGCACGTTGCGCCATTTCGGGTTGCGCGTCCTGGCCGTGATGCGCTCGTCGCGAGTCCCCGCCATCCGCCCGAGTGTAGATTGCGGCGGGCTCACATGAGGTCGTCGATCAAGCCCGGGTTCCGAGCGGTCATCACCGTCACGAATGCCGCCACGAGGTCAGGTTGGAACTGCGAGCCGGTGCCCGACATGACGAACCTGACGGACTCGGCGATGTTCCATTCCCGCTTGTACACGCGCCGGGTGGCGAGCGAGTCGTAGACGTCGGCGATCGCCACGATGCGCCCGGACAGTGGGATCGCGTCGCCCTGCAAGCCGTTCGGGTATCCCGATCCGTCCCACCACTCGTGGTGGGACCATGCCGCCTCGGCGGCGAGTGCGAAGAGCTCGGTCGACACCCCCGACAGCAATCGACGCCCGAGTACGGTGTGCTGCTTCACGTCTTCGAACTCCTCGACGGTCAGCGGCCCCGGCTTGAGCAGCGTTGTGTCGGCAACGGCCACCTTGCCGATGTCGTGCAGCCGGGCAGCCAATCGAAGTCGTTCACACCACTCGGGCTGCTGACCGATGGCGTGGCCGATCTCGGCGGCGAGATCGCCGACATCGGCGGTGTGGCGCGTGGAGTTCCCACCGCGGATCTCGGCGAGAGCGGCGAGACGTTCGAATGCTTCGAGGTGGTATGCATCGGCATCGACGTGCGCGGCCGAAGCCGCACCCACCACGAGTCCGGACGACTTCAGCCTCGTGATCTCCATCTGGTGCCGGGCGGTCTCGTTGTCGTGCGCGATCTGCAAGGTTCGCAAACGGAGATCCGCGGCATCGGTGAAGATCTCGCGATGCAGAGCGAAGTGGCGCTCGCGCTGCTCGAGCGCCTCCGCATACCGGCCGGCCAGGCGACGCGGCGACTGCACCTTCTTCCCAAGAGAATTTTCCGTAGAGAGAGAGGTCCAGGACTGCATGTGGAGCAGAGAGCTCCTCTGGCGTAGAGTCCTTCGATTGATTGAGGTTCCGAAGAGTTTCCAGCCAGACCTTTTCTTCCAGAAGACCATGATGAAGCGCGCGGTGGTTCCAAGTTGCCAAGCTTCTCGGGGAGGATGGACGAGC
>CAVPET010000017.1:0-23500 GCA_963703525.1 Ilumatobacteraceae bacterium
GCGTTATGGAGAATTCTCCATAACGCTCATCACCTTCGTGAACTCGACGCCGCCGGCGAGACCGACGCCCAGAGCTGGGCGACGGAGATGACCGCGCTGCTCGCAACTCGTGGAGTTCGGAGAGCGCTTCGCGATCTTTCGCTCGGTTGGCGATCGTCTTCGATTCGATGCTGTCGTCAAGTGCGGCAACGGCTTGGAGAGCTCGGCTGCGGCCGTATCGTCGAGATCGCCGTACTCGTCGGTCGTCTCGGTCATGGAGCCAGGAGACCCTCGCCACGAAGCTCGGCAACGTCCGTCAAATCCATACTGCGGCCCGAACAGTCCGACGCGCTGTGCGAGGGGGACGACGACGCCGTCAACAATTGTGAGCAGGGCGATGTGAGTGATCAGGGAAACCCGTCATCGGGGATCATCGAAAACCGACATGGAGTCGGTGCTTCGGCCGGTGGTTGGTGAGGTTAGCTGGTTCTGCGTTCGGTGGGGTTGGTGGTGGCGATCTCGAGGCCGTTGTGCTCGCGTAGCCGCCATGACGGGCCTTTGATGTTGAACACGATGGCGTTGTGCATGAGGCGGTCGAGGACGGCGGCGGCGACGACGGTGTCGCCGAAGATGGTGCCCCAGTCGGGTAGTCCGCGGTTGGTGGTGACGATGGTGGGGTGGCCTTTCTCGTAGCGGGTGTTGACGACTTGGAAGAACACGCTGCTGGCTTCGGTGCCGCCGATCGGGAGAAGTCCGACGTCATCGATCACCAAGACGGTGGGTGCGGTGAAGGCTTTCATTTTGGATGCCAGGTTGCCTTCGATGGATGCCCTGACGAGGGTGCGGCAGAGGTTGTCGGCGGTGGTGAAGTAGCCGCGGTAGCCGGCCTCGACGGCGATGGTGGCGAGGGCGACGGCGAGGTGGGTTTTGCCGCAGCCGGGTTGACCGAGGAACAGGATGGGTCGGTTCTCGTCGATGAACCGCAACGTCGCCAAGTCCTCGACGAGTTTGCGGTCGACGCTCGGTTGGAAGTCGTAGTCGAAGTCGTCGATGCTGCGCCGGTGTGGGAACCTTGCGTAACGCAGCCGGGCCGCCAGGCGACGGTCTCGGTCGGCGGTGGTCTGCTCGGCGACGAGGCGGGCGAGGAACTCGATGTGCGACCAGTCCTCGGTGCGGGCTTGGTCGGCGAGGGTGGCGAACACGCTGGCGGCGGCGTCCAGCTTGAGGTAGCCGAGGTCGGCTTTGATCTGTTCGTAGAGGCCGCTCATGCCGACACCTCCCCGTTGTTGTTGATGGGGTCGGCAGCGTCGATGGTGATGGCGTAGCGGTCGTCGAGATCGGGTGGTGCGACGTCGTAGTCGCCGTCGAGTTCGAGTCGCTCGACAACGGGCTGGTCGTCGTCGTGGGCGACGAGTCGCAGGTCGGGTCGGTCGCTGTGCCAGCCGAGCGCGAGCGCTTCGGCGGCGGCGCGATGCTCGGGAATCCACACGTCAACACGTCGCCCGGCGACGAGGCGGTGCGTGGCGATGAGTCGCCCGGCGAGGCGGATCTCGACGTTGACGCCGTTGACTTTGCGGCGGATCTCGACCTTGTGACCCAACGCCTCGGGGGGCACCGAGTAACGGTTGGCGTCGATCGACACGAACGGCAACACGTTGTGCACCCGACGCACCTCCACATAGTCCGAATCGAACCGGACCCTCGGCAACGGACCGAGGAAGTCCTGCTCGACCACGAGCCGATCGGCCGGTGTTTCGCCGGTCGTGCGTGACTCGACGGCGTGGACTCGTTCGTCGAGCCACACGACTGCTCGCCGGTTGAGGTCGTCGAGATCGACCGGGATGCCGTCGTATTCGACCTCGGGCAGGAACGTCTCTTGCAACGACCGGAACGGCCGCTCGACCTTGCCTTTGCGTTTCGCGTCGCCGGCCTGACACGAGGTGATCTTCGTGGAGTGATGCGCCGCGAAACCGACCGTCGGCGCGTGCAGCTCGAAGCGTCGTCCTTGGGATCGGCCGAGTGCTCCCATCCGATCGGTGCGACACGCCGTCGGAACACCGCCGATCGTCTCGAAGAACCGGGCGATGCCTTCGAACGTGTGATGGCGATCTTCCGAGGTGGTGAACCACCACATCCGATACCGCGACCACGACAAGATCATCCCGAAACACACCAGACTGATCTTCCATCCGAAGCGTGTCGCCCAGTCGGACAGATCGCAGAAATCGAACTGGGCTTCCTCGCCCGGATCAGTGTGGATCGGCACCGACACCGAATCCGCCGCCCGGAACCGAGGGCCGCGAATGTCGCGGACCGCTCTCACGACGGTCGGATACGAACCGGGAAAGCCGGTCGCAGCAAGCTTGTTGTGAATGCTCACCGACTGCAGCCTCGGCCACGACTCGAGCATCGACGAGATGCGCGCCTGCCAATGCTCGGTCATCACCGTCGCCTCAGTCGGACGCGACTCTGATGGTGGACCGTTCTTCAAATAGTTGCTGACCGTGGTTCGATGCCAACCGGTCGCTTCGGCGATCTCGAGGATCGTCCATCCCTGCTGGTGCAGGTCATTGATATTCACGTAGTTCTCCTGGGTCATCATGGAAAGCGGCTCCTCCGGCTCGTGTCGTGCTTGGTCGCTTGACACGCTGGAGGAGCCACCCTCTCGAGTGGTGGATGCCGGCCAGAAGACCCCGACACCCATGTCGGTTTTCAATGATCGTGAATGTCAGTTTTCAATGATCGCTCACAGGCGATACCGACGGTCACGGCAAAGGCCGGATTCTGGCTCGGGTCGTGCGTCATGGGAGGAAGGTTCAATTGCGGCCGGAATCATGCGTGGTCTGCTTACCGGGACATCCGCTTCCCGGGTGGGCAACTGTGTTGGTCTGCTCGACGGGCTCGTCCCCCCGACTACCTGCCGATGGCCCTCACAAAGAGGGTCGCCGCGTGCGATGACGAGCGATAAGCACGCCTGCGAGGATCACCGCGGCGAGCGCCACGATCGCGACACCCAGCACCACGCGTGTCGACCAACCGTCATCGGGACCCTCCCCGCCCTCGGCCTCCACGAACGTGGTCTTCGCGCCGGTCACAACACTCATCGTGGCTGAAGTGGCGGCGCCGGCATCGACCGTGACCGTCGCGACGGTGCCCTTGTCGACGGGAACCGCCGGGTAGACCATCGTTGACCGTTTACCGTCGGCCGTGCGCGTCACCTCGAGAGTGAACGCCCCGGTCGTGATGCCCGTGATGGTTACCGCAAACGGATCGGTGATGCCCGGTCCGCCGGTCACCGACGCAAATTCGCCATCGCCGATCGTGACGAAGGTGCCGGGCAATGTCTCGATGATGTTTCCGACCTCGTCGAAGCCGAGTATCCAGCCAGTGGCCGCCCGCGGCATGGCGGTGGTCGACGAGGACGACGTCGACATCGGCATGATCGATCAAGGCGTCGGTGAACGCCATACCCATCGCGCCCGCACCGACGACGAGGAAATCGGCCGATACGGAACGCACCACCGTCGATCCTACGCGCACGGCGGTGCGACGACGATCGAGAAGACGGAGGGCCGGATCGCTCAGGGGTCTGCCCATGAGCGACAAACACAGTTCGTGCCGACGGCCAACCGACTTGATGCGCGCGCACGAGCTACGACAGCCGGTATCCGGCGAAGTCGGTCGCTCCTTCCTGTCGCCAGGGCACCGCATAATCACTGTCGACCTGAAGCGTCCGGCTGAGGACCGACTACTGGACGGCGGCCCGTGAGCGACGGGTGACTGTGGGCCGTCCGATCAGCGGGTCGAGAACACTTCGCATGCGACGTGTGGCGGACGACGGTGCTTCGTGCGTCGGGATTGTCGGGTGGGTCATAAGGATCGTCGGCCCGCGGAGGGTCGGCGGACTCTCAAATCCCCGTTTCAGTACACGGCTACGCACTCACGGAGGCCAGTGAGATCGGTCGATGCAACAAGTCTGCTGAGCGTGTCCGCGACTGACATTGCGGATGGGTCGTCGACACGCAAGACGCGGATACTCCCCGTGAGATCCGGGTGGATAGCGCTGGATGTCGCCGAACCCACGGTCCATGGTGATGACCAATCGACCGTCCGCAGTAGCCGCCTCCGATACCGTCGGATCGTCGGCACCAGCAAGGCCCTCGTCTTCGACGGAGTCGACGTCATAGCCCGCCGCGGTGAGGATTGGACCGGCGCGGCCTGGCAGGTTCACGTCGAGCGAGATCGGGCGGTGCGGCCGTTGTGGGCTCGCCGTCGCCGTCGACCGGCACGAACAGATTGACGCTCACCTGTGTCGTGTCGGCATCGGCCGCCACAAGGTCGATGCTCGCCGATATGGTGTATCCGTTGACTGACCGGCGAGCCCCGAGCCCGATATGGCGGTAGTCCGTCGGTGTGCACCCGGCAGACAGCGACCACGTCGTGCCAGACGTCGTCGTCGACCAACGAGTTCGCCCATGCAGCAACGGCGGCGTCCAGTCCAAGAGGGACCGACCATCGGGCGCCGGCCGTATGGAACTCCTCGCGGACTCCGAACGCCTCTTCCCGCGCGGGATTGACGATGGCCGGTTGGCGCACCTCGGCGGTGACCGGCGTATCGACGAGGATTGGATCGTTCGCCAGTTCGTCAAGCCGCGAGTCGTCGTCGGAACCGCTGGTGACGACCACGACCGTGATCACGACGGCAATCACCGCACCTACGACCAGTGCGGCGAGGCGGACCCGGGAGCGGCGCTCGCTCACCGGAACGAGATCGTCGCCAATCGCGATGACCCGCGGATACCACCGTGCGTGAGGATCGGGCCCATGTCGTCGGCCGGGGAGGACGTCGTCAGATACCGAGCGTGTGCCAGGGCCCCCAGATGGCGACCGTCAGGGCAGACCCGGCGTTGAGGTTGACGTACATCGTCTGTCCGTTGGGACTGAAGCAGGCGCCGGCGAACTCCACCGCGGGCAGGTCGTTCCGCTGAGCGAACGTGGTGAGGCCACCCCATCGGTTCAGCGCCTGCAGGCGGTTCGGGCCGGTGTTGTCCTCGCACAGGATGAGGGTGCCACGGGGGCTCGCCGTGACGTTGTCGGGCAGGCGCAGGTCGGCGGTGCTCGTCGATTGGTACACCACGTCGAGGATGCCCCTCTGGGGATGCAGCGCCCACACCTGGCCCGTGCCGCGACCGAAACCTCCCCGGCTCTCGGCCGAGTTGATCCAATCGATCGACTCCGCAACGCCGCCACCTTGGGTCGAGGTGAAGTAGACGACGCCCTTGTCGACCGTGATGCCTTCGAGACGACTGAACACCGCGCCACCGGCGCCCCAGCCCTGCTCGCCGATATTGACGATCGCCCTGTTGTTGATCGTCGTCGGCATGCCGTTTTCCATCGGGAACTGAGGGTTCGGCTCGTCGATCTTCACCCAGCGCACCGAGTACTGCGTGCCTCGCGACTGGTTGCCTGAGAGGTTGGCGGGGCCACCCTCGATGCCGAGCATCCAGAGCGTCCCGTCGTCCTCGATGCGCTTTGACCGGCGCGGGTCGGCGGGCGGGTCGTAGCGGTAGAGCCCGCTGCCGTATCCGAAGTTGTCCTCCGTCAGGTAGATCGACCCGCTGATCGGATCGAACACAGCCGCTTCGTGGGCGAACCGGCCCGCTTGTGTGACGGGCTCCGCCGAGGCGACGCCGTTCGCGGGGACCTCGAAGATGTAGCCATGCGTCTCGCCCAGCCTGACGTTCTGCGCGTAGGTGGTGGGTGGGCTCGTGCCTCGCGTGAAGTCGTCGAAGACGTCCGGGCCATTGACGGTCTCCTCGCAGCTGATCCACGACCCCCAAGGCGTCGATCCACCGGCGCAGTTCATCTGGGTACCGGCCAACGCCGGCCACGTGCGCTCGACGTTGCCCCACAGGTCGACGAGCACATAGGTGTTGCCACCGCGGGCAGCCGAGTCGTACACCGGCACCCCCGCGGCGCTCGTGTACGCGCCGGTGGAGCCGTTGACCTCGTGGTTGCGGATCAGCAGCACACGCCGGCCACCGGCGACGAAGGCCCCCATCCCGTCATGATTGCCGGGCAGGTTGCCGCCGAAAGCCATCGGCGCGCCGGTGGGGTCGAATGACCGGTAGGCGAATCCCGGCGGCAGCGCGAGCCGCGCGACACCGTCACGCAGGTCGGCTACCGGCATCAGCGGAGGCGCCGGCACCGGCGGGCCGGCAGCGCCAACCGAGCGGGCCAAGAAACCCTGGAATGGTCCACCCAGCGCGAACCCGGCCGCCGCAGCGGTGGTTCCCTTCAGGAATGATCGTCGGTCCACCATTTCTGCCTCCCTGAGCAAAGTGTCGCCGCGCCGCGAGATTACAACGTTGTGCCGTTCCCATCTAGCGGGCGAGAGGGTGTCCCTGGTCGCCGGCCGCGTTCACGTCATCGTGACCGCCTGCCGTGAGTGCACGGATCAGAGGAAGTCGATCCGGGCGCCGTCGGAGAACTCGATGAACTCGCTGACGTTGATGACGTCGATGACCTCGTCGAACAGGTCGTCCCGCTCGTGCCCCATCATGTCGACCGACATCTTGGAGGCCCACAGTTGGGCACCGGTATCTGAGACGGGACCACCAAGCGCCACTCGAGACCGCGACGACCACAACATCGTTCTTGTGGCGTCCCCCAATCGGACAACTACCGAGCGCTCGATTGCGGCGGTTATGCCCGCCCCTTCCGTGAACCAGTTCCGCGGGGCAACCCAAGATACTTGCCAACGCAGAATGAAGCCGGGGGCTGAACCGGATGCAGCGCCCGGACACGCCAAACGAGGCCGACGGCAACTTCGCTCTGGCAACCCTCGCTGCTCACGTCTCAGTTGAGACCCGTCGCGGACCGAGCCGGAGACCAGGGTCACCCACGACGTTGCCAAACGTGCCGACGTGGGCACGCATCGCTCACGCCACCCCGCATAGCGGGACCGTCCGGGAACGGCATCAGTGGCGGAGCGTTCTCGTGGACGTGCCGCTCCATGTAGCCATGGCCGGAGCTACACGTTGCGTATATGCTACGCGCATGGTTGATGCAGCACTGCTCGTCCGGTCAGCTCGCGAGCAAGCCCACATGTCGGCTCGTGATCTGGCCGCCGCGTCGGGCGTCTCGGCGTCGACGGTGACCCGGATCGAGCGCGGCGAGGTCAATCCGACCATTGCGATGCTCGGGCGGCTGCTCGAGGCGTCGGGAAACCAACTCGACGTCGTCATCTCACCGCGCTCAACACGACCGACCCTGGCCGAGTTGCGCTCCCACCGCAAGGCGATCGCCGAGATCGTCGAGTCGTTCGGCGGTAGCAACGTGCGGGTATTCGGGTCGGTCGCACGTGGCGACGCCCACGACGAATCCGACATCGATCTGTTGATCGATGTCCCTGCCGGTACCGGCTTGATCACTGTCGAGCGAATCGCTGAGGCGATCGAAGCAGTCGTCCCCTGGCGAGTCGATGTCGTGACGAGTGGTGCCGCACACGGCCGGATGGCACACATCGTCGACGCCGCAGTCGTGTTGTGAACGACGATCGTCGGCGGCTCGACGACATCGTCGCCGCAACCGGCGACGCCGCACTCATCGTTCGACGCGGCCGAGCAGCGTTCGATGCCGACCCGCTGGTGGTTCGGGCGGCGAAGAACATCGTCACCGAGATCGGCGAAGCGACCAAAGCGCTGTCGTCCGACACCACCGATGCCATCCCGGGCGTTCCATGGCGCGCTATCGCGGGCATGCGCGACCGGACGATCCACCGATACCCCGAGGTCGATCTCGACGTGTTGTGGGACACCATGGAGCACGACTTGCCACATCTCGAAAGGCAGATCCGCCAGCACTTCGACGACACCAGCACCTGACGACGCTGACTGATCCGGTCACCCGATCCGCCCATGTCTCCACGCGCAACAGCCGGTCGCGCGAGCGCAAGCGGCACTTCAGATCGCCGGATCTCCATGCTCGCCCCGCTCGAAATAGCGGCCGAGAACGCTCGATCACGCGCCATCATTCCGGCGAATTCAGTCGCCTCCTGGCTCGAGCGGCCCACTGCATCCTCACCTTCGAGCTGAGGTGTCCGGTTGGGGACCCGCTTCTGAGACGGGATCAGCAAGTGTCACTCGAGGCAGCAACGACCACGACTTCGTCCGTGCGTTGGTTCGAATTGGCTTCGTTCAGCTTGTCTGTTGCAACCGGTACTCGCGCACGATCCGCGGCTGGATGACCGACGCTGACGCATCGTCGCCGTGCAGGACGTCGGGGTCCAGGTCAATGCCATTCGGCCAGGAGATCGTGCCGGCAACCGCATCGACCGCGACTCCAGCGAAGACCTCATCATCGTCGATCGTTGCGAGCACGCCAGGCAGAGCGTCGGCGAAGTCGAGTTCCCGCACGAGGCCATCGGAGAAAGTGACACGCAAGAGCCGCGCGCCGAGATGCTCGACGGTTGTGACGCGGGCGAGAGCGGTCATGACCACACGCTACTGGAGCGGCTCGATCCGCGACAGGGCTGCTGGCTCTTGGGCCGACAGCCAGTTCGCAAGCAGTTCGTCGTGGTGAAGTGTTCGCCACTGCTCGACCAGGCGCGCTGCGGTCCTGGGGAGGTCACCTCCGCTCGTGGCGCCATCGTCGATACGGATCAGTGCTTCGTGCTCGGCGTAGATCGCATGGAAGTGAGGCGGGTTGTGATCCGCGAAGTACATGTAGATCGCGATCCCGTAGAACTCACTCAGCCGAGGCACCCGAACAACCCACGACGCCCCAAGGTTCTCCTCTCACCCCCATCCGATCAGACAGCGCGACGGCCGCGCGGCGATCACAACTCCCCATTCACGAGGGCCAGTTCGGGATCCGCGGGGACCCTCTAGGAGAGACGACCTTTCCCAAGTCGGGCCAGGCAACCTGAGGCGTCGAGTGAACCACCCTGGCTTCGTGGAGGCATCGGCGCCGTCCGGTTGAGGACCGCCAACTGAGACGGGATCACCAAGCACCACTCGAGGCCGCGACGACCACAACATCGGTCGTGTGGCATCCCCCAATATTCGGAAATCCTGTCGGGATGGGGAGATTCGAACTCCCGACCTCCTGCTCCCAAATCTGAATGAGCGCAATATCGGTGAGATCCGACTCGTACCGGATCGTGTCGAATCATACCGTTTAGCAGGGACGATGTGTGGACGGGTTGACACTGTCCGGACAGGCTGACACAGCCCGGTGCACCTCGGATTGATACATCTCTGATACATCGACGACTCGAGGACGACCTCGCTTCACCGGTCGGTCGAACCTTCTGCCGACCGAGGACGCTCGGCGAAGGGCTCCGCAGCGGCCCTCTGACTTCCGCTGAAGGAGACGCTGATACATCCGTCCGTTGCTGATACAGACGAGGGATGTTGGCACCTGGCGCCAGGCTTCGTACTACCGCCGGCCGGAGGCGTGTCGGGATTATGCGGTGGCCAGATCAGGCCGGAAGGTCCCACACTTCGCCGGTACGCGAGTGGTCGTCATTCTGGATCGGTAGAGCAAACTGTGCGGGTCTACATGAGTCTTGACTCATTATGAGCTATAGCTCATACTGGTGAGCGTGTGGGAGGTTGAGGTCACCGACGAGTTCGTCGACTGGTGGTCGACGCTGACCATCGAGCAACAAGAAGCGGTCACCGATCGAGTCGACGTGCTCGCCGAACGAGGACCCGATCTCGGTCGTCCGATCGTCGACAGAATCCACGCGTCGCGTCATCATTCGATGAAGGAACTCCGAGCGGCCAAGGGCGGTGCGCTGCGGGTGTTGTTCAGCTTCGATCCGCGTCGCCAAGCGATCCTGCTGTTCGGCGGCGACAAGACCGGCGAATGGAACGACTGGTACGAGTGGGCGGTACCGCTCGCCGATGACCTCTATGACCAATATCTCGACGAACTCCGAAGCGAAGGACTGATCTGATGGCCAGAACCAAATTCTCCGAACTCCGTGACCAAGTCGTCGCCCGCCCTGGTGCACCCGAACGTCTCGCCGAGCTTCGACGCGACACCCTCGAGGAGATCCGGTTGTACGAACTCCGCCACGGCGAAGCAATCAGCCAAGCAGAATTGGCCGGTCGACTCGACGTCACTCAGGGGGCGATTTCCAAGCTGGAGCACTCCGAGGACGTTCGGGTTTCGACGCTTCGCCAGTACCTCGAAGCGCTCGGTGCACGTCTCGAACTCGTCGCGGTGTTCGACGACGAGGATCGTCGGGTCCCGGTGCATCTCGGCAAAGACTCCGCTGCCTGAAGCACCTGCGCCGATACCGCTCACGTAGCCAGGCAGTGCGCCGGTATGCGAGTGGGCGATCGATGGATCGAATGAGCGGAGAGCGAGCTGATCCGTCGTCCTCGAAGGGTGCCTACGCCGAACTCCTGGCGGCTTGGCGAGCAGACAAAAGTCCTCGGCGGCGCGTGAAGGGCTGACCGCGGTGACTGCAGCGCGTCAGGTTCCGGGTAGCTGTCTTTCGATTGCGGTGCTCGGCTGAAAGGGGTGAGGGTCGACGCGGAGAACGGTCACCGGCCGGGTCTTCTGGGGGCGCGCCTCTTTCCCGACCGGCCGTCCACAGTTTCAACGTCGAGATCACGAACATCAAGCTCAGCACGATGATGGGCGTGCCGGTAGATCGCCTTCGAGTCGAGTGTGCGCCACTTGCCGTCGGCGCCTTGGACGCGGTTCAAGATCGCGGCAGTGCGAGTGCAGCTGCGGGTCGCCGGCCCGGCGTGACGGGTCGGTCGAGCGGGCGGTGCGGTGCCGGAACTGGGCTATCACGAACCCCTCCCCGGCCACCTTGCGGACCCCGTTGCGCCCGGCGCGGGTGTGCCCGGCGTGCGCGTCCAACCAGCCCAACGCCTCGACGACGGCGTCCTCGTGGGCGTCCAACACGGCCGCCTGGACCTTGGGGTCCGACGTCAGCGCCCACAGCAGCGACACCGATTTGGACGGCGAGAACGTCACATCCAGCGCCGCCAGGGGTTCGGCGATCGTCCCGTCGGGGCGCGGGCGGCGGGCCGGTTTCTGGCCGAGCACGACCTCGTGCATGATCCGCCCAGACGGGAGCCGTTTGCCGCCGGCGGTCGCCGGGACCACGAACCGGCCGTACAGGGCGGCCATGTCGTCCGGGTCGACGTCGCCGGCCAGCCCGAGCAGGGCGGCGCCGCGGCCGGTCCACTGGCCGGCGGCTTCACCCGAGCCGGTGTAGTAGTCGTGCTTCGACGTCGCCACCGCGCGGGTCAGGTACTCGTACCCGGCATCCGTCGTGATTCGTCCAACGCTGGCGACCATCACGCTTACAACGTGACGTTCCACCACGGTTTTGGACACGGAAAACGAGATTCCGCATCAATGATGCCAATGTGTGACCCGAATTCAGGGCCGGGCACTGCCAACTCGAACACCCGGACGGGGACCGTAGGTAACGCTGCCGAGAAGCTGGCGGACTACCGGAGCAGGCCGCAAGCAAGCGGACAATGCGCGGGACCGGCCACGACGGAGACAGGCGACATCGTCGAGGAACGAACACGGCGAGGTCCGAACGACCGGTTGATGCCCCCACGCCGGACAACAGCGAAGTCGGGTCTGACAGCGCTCGCGCCGCGGCCGCAACCGACCGTTGGGGTCGACCAGGGCGCGCCGACAACGTTCGAGCACGAGCGGAAAGGCGCTGACATCACAACGGCGGAGCTGGCGCCGCGACCAATACATCGACGATGCGTGACCGCTCCCACCCACGCTGCGAGGAGCGGACACCGCTACGGCATGTCTTGATTGCGGAGCACTGCGATGATGTCACTGCGCTCGGGGAGAACCCTGATGACGGTCACGGTGGTGTCGGTCGATCGGTAGAAGACGACATGCGGGAAGCGCCCGGTGCGTCGGGCCCGAAGTGTCGAATCGCCGATCTCCTCACCGTAGAACGGTGAGCCAGCGTTGGGGAAGGTCTGGATCTTGCGCAAGGTGTGCTCGAGCGCAGCAGCGAATCTGTCGCTGAGGGCGACGCCACCGCCAAGCAGATAGTCGGTGGCGATCGCTGCGACGTCGTCGCGCGCCTTGCGTCGAACCCGGAGTGTGCGCAAGTCAGCCGGCAGCGCCGACGGCGGAGCGGGCCTCGGCCCGAACATCGTCGACGAACGCAGCGATGTCGGTGACCTCGATCAGTTCCGAACGCTCACCTTCCGCGATCGATTCGCGCAGAGCTTCACGCGCTTGCTCGCGCCTGGTGCTCTTGGCGACGGCCGGAGACGACATACCCGAAGCGTACACCCCGCGTCTTGGTCGCCGCCTCCGACGCATCGGGCTGGGACTCTTCCAACGCGTTCTTGTCCGCGGTTTGTCCGCGTCCGTCTCGTCCGGTGCCGTCCGGGCACTACCTGGCTGATCCACGAAAAGCCATCTACCTGCACGTTCGCGTTCTGCGGCGTCCGGTCGAGTCCAGCAATTTCGTCGGGGTTCCACCTGCAACTGGTGGGGGTCACCGACCAACACCAGACGCCACTGTTGGGCGTCGGCCAAGTGGGTGAGTTGGTGGAGGTCGCCGGTGTTGATCATGCCGGCCTCGTCGACGATCACCGTCGCCCCCACCGGCAGCCGCCACGGGTGCTCGGGAGGCCGATCCGTTCGGCGCCACTCATGCAACAACTTGGCCACCGTGTCCGACGCCATGGCGATTTCGGATTCCAGCACATGGGCCGCCTTCGCCGTCGGCGCCACCCCGAACACCACCCGTCCCTGCTGGGTGAGGTCGTCGACGGCGGCGGCGAGCATCGTGGAGCGTCTGCGCCCACTGGTTGCCGTCCATCCCCGGCTGCGGACGAGCGACGTCGCAGATGGCTTGGAGGACGTCGAAGCGATGCCACGCGGAGCGCTGCTCGGCGACCGCTCCGATCACCTCGCCGACCGTTACCGACTGCTCGGCCTCCGGCCGGTTGTCCGCCGCCGTGCGGATGCTGTCGGTCAGCGTCTCCGCGGTGACGCCGACCGTGGCGGCCTCGGCCAGCCACCGTGACCGCAGATCACCGGCACCGTGACCGGACTTGTGGCCTCGAGTGTCCGCCGCAGCCTGGCGGCGCATCGCGCCCGCTTCCTTCGAGGTCGGGTCACGACCCTCACGGGCGTAGAAGTCAGCCAGCAGACGCTGATAGGCGCGTTCGACCTGCACCGTCCGCTTCGAGAACCCCTCCAACAACCCCTCGGGCATCCCGGCGATCTCCGCCTGACCCTTCACGATCTCACCGAACACCACCCCGTAGCGGGAGGTCAGCTCGGCGCGCAGCACCGACTGATACAACCCACCCAACGACCGCTGGAACCCCTTCAACGGGCGGGCATCAAGGGCGAGCCAGCGCCCGTCCGGGGTTTGCACCTTCGAGGAGATCACCACATGAGAATGCAACTGCGGGTCGTCCAGCCGGGACGTGGTCTGGCGGAACACTGCGACCGTCAAGCCCTGCGACTCCGGATGCAACCGGGCACCGTTCGAACGGACCCGGGTCGTGGACCCGAACCGTTCGACACAGTCCACCACCGCCCGGACCGCGACGTCATGACACTCGGCGAGGCCATCATCGCCCGACAGCGCCCACCACACCGACAACGACTTCGGCGCCGACAGCGTCGCATCGAAGCCCGCCACCGCCCGCACCACACGACCCGACGACGTCACCCGATTCACGAACGGCGACCCCAACGACATCCCACTGCGCGGATCGCGGCCCTCCAACAACGCCTGCAGGTCTTCGGTCGTGACCTCCCCGCTCAACCCCAGCAGCGCCGCCTGACGCCCGGTCCAACGGCCGGGTTGTTCACCGTCGGCCCGGGTCAGATAGACGCGTGTAGTAGGCCGCGGTGGCTACCGAGGTGTCCGCGTACAGCGTCGAGACCCTCAACACGACAACTCCCACCAGCCCGCGGGCACCTGTCTGTCATTGCTACCTCGCGAGTCGAACCAGACGATGTGTTCCATCAGCGGGCCTACACGCTGAACAGACGCGACGACTGCGCCGCAGTCTTCGAACGACGACGGGACGGGGCAGTCGTGGGACGGGTTCGACCGTGGCCGGGGCGATGAACGCGACGTCGTCATCGTCGGGTGCTTCGGGCGGCGGCCACACCGTGATCCGAAAGCCGAGCCATTCCTCGAACAGCGCTGACAACCCACGCTTCTCAACGGGCATCGAGAGCCCCAAACGGGCAAACATTCCGGAGCCCAATTCGGGACCCGGCCGCCAGCCGGCGGATCTAACCTGTGCCTCGTGGGCGCGCCGATGTTGTCTGACCTGCGAAATCGTCGCAGCGAGATCCTCGCGACCGCTCGCGCCCGCGGCGCCTCGCGCGTGCGCGTCTTCGGGTCGGTCGCACGGGGGGACGCCACCGAGACGAGCGACATCGACTTCCTCGTCGACCTCGACGACGATCGCGGACTCTTCGACCTCGGAGGGCTCCTGATGGATCTGCAAGAACTCCTCGGGCACAACGTCGACGTGGTCACCGAGGCCGGTCTGCGATCTCGAGTTGCGCAACGGGTGTTGGACGACGCAGTCGAGTTGTGAGAAGCGACCGGGATCGGCTCCTCGACATGGTGGAGATGTGCAACTTGCTCATCGCGCATGCCTCCGACGACGAGACGCTGGCGACCGATCCCGTCGTCCAAGCGGCAGCACAGCGATGGATCGAGGTGCTCGGCGAAGCCGCCACCCACCTCTCCGACGAACTCCGCTCAGCCCACCCCGAGATCCCGTGGCGAGAGATCATCGGCACCCGCGTGATCCTCGCCCACGCGTACTTCCACGTGGATCAGGACATCATCGGTGACGTCGTCAAGCGTGACGTGCCGGCCATCCTGCACGGCCTCCAAGCGATCGTCGACTCGCTCGACCCTGACTGATCTCCGGCGAAGCCGTCAGGTGGTCCGGCGACCGATTCGCTCGACGACCGCCGACTGGCTCTGCGGCAATGCGTGGGCGTAGGTGTTCATCAGCATCTCGGGGCAGTGTCCGAGCAGGTCGGCGATGGCCCGCAATTCGCCGAGGTCGGTCGCTCCTTGCACCATGCGGGTCGCTGCCGTGTGTCGCAGCCCATGCGAGGTGAGGCGCGGGAACTCGTTGGCGGCAACGAGCCGCTCGAGTGCACGATCGAACGAGCGGGGCAGCACGAGCCGACCGGCTCGCGTCGTGATGATCAGATCCTCGTCCTCCCAGGCCTCGCCGGCTGCCAGCCGTTCCGCGGCCTGTGCTGATCGGCGCCGGGCGAACTCTCGGAGTGTTTCGTCGTCGAGCGGGATGATCCGACGCGATCGCTCGTTCTTGGCGTTGCTCGATGCCGCGCCGGTGCGCGTGGCCACGAGGCTCTCGTCGATTCGCAGCGTTCCGGCCCTGGTGTCGAGGTCGTCCCATCGCAGTGCGAGGATCTCACTGCGGCGCAGCCCGTACGGCACGCCGAGCCGGAAGCCGACCGCCCAGCGGTGGCTCGCAGAGGCATCGAGGAAGCGGTCGACCTCGGCCGCAGTCCATGCGTCGGTCTCCTTGACCCGGTCGGGCTTGGCGACCGTTCGGGGGAGGCCGACACGGGCGGCTGGACTCCGTGGGATCAATCCCTCGTCGACGGCCTCGCGAAGCGACGCCCGCAGCACGTTGCGACAGATCTGCACGCCTCGCCGCGAGAGCTTGCCGCCCTCGGCGAGGTTGCCGATCCACGTGGCGACGTCGTCGCGGTCGAGCAACGAGAGTTGGATCGCTCCGAGACCGTTCTCGATGTGCGGGATCGCCCACTCGTACTGCTCACGCGACTTGAGCGTGATGTCGGTACGTCCGGCCACGTAGCGGCGAACGAGCCAACTCACCGTGCCTCGTTCGGTCGAACGATCCTCGGCCCGGGTCGACCGGGCCGCAGCGAGCGCCGAGCGCTGCGAATTGAACGTGCCGAACTGTCTCGGACGGTGCTGACCCGTCCCCGCGTCGACTCCTCGGACGATCAGCTGATCGCATCACACCTGGTAGATGTGGTCGGGATGGGGAGATTCGAACTCCCGGCCTCCTGCTCCCAAAGCAGGCGCGCTAACCAAGCTGCGCTACATCCCGGACAACGCTGCGCAGCCTACTGACCGGCTCGCCCCAACGGGCCCCTCGTCGGCGGTGATCAGAGCGCGATCGCCTGGCCGGACGAGTCGCCAGGCGGCAACCACGCTCGCTCCCCGACCCTCAACCCCGCGGCCGCGAAGGCGTCGCTGAGCTGGCCGACGTGCACGTCGTGGCGCCGGTCCGACGAGTCGAGGTTGGTGATGACGGCCACGACATCGAGGTAGGCGCGGCGGAAGATCTCGTCGTGGCCGTGGCCCACACCGGCCAGGGCATGCGCCAACTCGTGTGCTGCCGTGGCCACGGTCGCCTGGGTTGCCACGAGGCGAACGGTGACGGCGCCCGATGACAGCTCCGTCGGCGGGCCGTGCGTGGCCGACGACTCGGCGCCCCGACGCGACCTCACGACAGTCAGCCGTGGGCCGGGCCACCACGAACCTGACGTGACTCGATCGATCAGCGAGACGATTTCGCCATGACTCCTGACCTCCTCGAGGTCGGTGCCGTCGAACGCGGTGATCTCCGCGGCGTAGACCGCTGCTCGGCCGTGATCGCCCGTGATCGGTCGCCCGTCGGCGATCACCGGATGTCTCGCCCGTTCGTCATCGACCGAGAGCGGGACGGGCCGCAATTCGCTCGCGCCCGACGTCGGCGCGCTCGGCCGCGGCCACCCCTGCCTGCCACCCACTCACCTGGGCGGAACTGGCCGGCCGTGCCGAACGAATCCGACCGAACGACTGTTCAAGGAAGTCGTTCACCAGCTCCGCGCGCTCGCGAAGCGCAACCGCGGTCGAGTCGACCATCGTCTGGTCCATCCTGCGGTCGGCATCACGCTGGGTCTCGTCGAGCAGATCTCCGGCGCGGTGTGCGAACCCCATCAGGAACGACCGCCGAAAGCGCTGCGTCGCCGCTGGTGTCCCCCGGGAGATCACCGCCATCTGAGCGGCTGCCTGTTGGTGCAAGGAGTGGTACAACAATTCGACGACGTCGACGTCGGACCGGAAGCCGGCGAGATAGGCCACCATGCCGGTCTGCTGCGTCTTGAACACGACGCGTACGTCGTGGTGATCGCCGATGGTGGTGAGCAGCGCCAGGCGGGCCCGAACGTACGCACCCCGACCCAGGGGGAGTTCTCGCATCACGATGGGGTTGCCGGCTGCCGATGCCGCCAGCCGTTCGGGGTCGATGCGGTGCCGAGCGACCAACTCGGCCGCCTTGTGGGAGAACGCCTCTGCCTCGTGCGGATTGGTCGTGGCCTTGGCCTTCTCGAACAGCTTGCGAACGCGCTGCAGCAAAGCCTCATCGTCATCGGAGTTTGGGAGCGAAGCGCTCGGGGTAGTCGCCGTCATACGGTCACCGTGGGCGACGATACGTCCGGACTGGAAGCGACAGCATCTCGCGATGAGAACCACCACCGCTCTCGCGGGGCGTGGCGTTGCTCAGCCCATAGCCACGTTGCGCACCGCCCGAGATGCTCGGTGATCGAACCCATGGTGACGAGCCTCATGGTGAGTGATGGACGACGGGCGGTATGGTGGCGAGCCTTGCGGACGTAGTTCAACGGCTAGAACCTCAGCCTTCCAAGCTGATGATGCGAGTTCGATCCTCGTCGTCCGCTCCACACCTCACTAACCTCGATCCTCGGGGCCGCTTGTTGCAGACCTCGGCTGTTGCGCCAGAGCGACCCGGTGAGTTCGCCGGACGGCTGACGCACAATGAACTGGTCGCCCTCGATGAGGCGCTGCGACTCGTTGTCGAACTGGATTGATTGCACGGTGGCGGGAACGACCCAAGCGAAGGCGTGTTTCGCACGGGTGGCGAGTGCCAGACCGACGGCAGCGAGGCCCGCACGTGTCGGGACACCTCGGGATCGTGCACGGTGCTTCGGCTCGGTCGACGGTCAGTCGACGGCGATGAGATCGACGACGAAGACGAGCGTCTCGTTCGGACCGATCACCGCGCCGGCTCCCGCTGCGCCGTATCCCATGTGAGGCGGGATCGTCAGCCGTCGACGGCCGCCGACCTTCATGCCCTGCACGCCGGCATCCCAGCCCTTGATCACCTGACCCTCGCCGAGGCCGAAGCGGAAGGGTTCCAGCCGGTCCCACGATGCGTCGAACTGCTCGCCGGTCGACCACGAAATGCCGACGTAGTGGACCGTCACGCTCGTTCCGGCCACGGCCTCGTCGCCCTCACCGACGGATTCGTCGTGCAGGTGGAGCTCCGCGGGCGGAGCTTCGTCGGGGATGGTCACGTCGGGCTTGCGCATGGCGAGCGAGGATAACGGTGGAACAGCGAAGTCGTGGTTGGATTGGGTGGTGCCTTCACGTTTCCTCCACCCGTTCGCCAAACCCACGCGCGAGCACTTCATCACCATCGCACGAGGCGACGGGGCGTTGCTGTGGGACAGCGACGGCAACGAGTTGATCGATGCGATGGCGAGCCTGTGGTACTGCAACGTCGGGCACGGCCGGGGTGAGATCGCCGACGCGGTGGCCGGCCAGATTCGCACGATCGAGTCGTACTCGTGTTTCGATCCGTTCACCAACGATCCGGCTGACCGGCTCGCCGAACGCATCGCGGCGCTCAGCCCCGTGCCGGACGCGCGCATCTTCTTCGCCGGCTCCGGCTCGGAGGCAGTCGACTCGGCGATGAAGCTGGCCCGGCTCACGCATGTGCTCGCCGGCCATCCCGAGCGCCGGTTGATCATCTCACGCGAGCGCGGCTACCACGGCGTCAACTACGGGGGCACGAGCGCCCAGGGCATTGCAGCGAACAAGGAGGGGTACGGCGAGCTGCTCACCGACGTGGTCCAAGTGCCGAGCGACGACATCGAGGCACTGTCGCTGCTGATGTCCGAGCGTTCCGACGAGATCGCCGCGGTCCTCACCGAACCCGTGCAGGGCGCAGCCGGAGTCTTCCCGCCGACCGCGGGCTACTTGGCCGCGACTCGAGAGTTGTGCGACCGCCACGGCGCACTCCTGATCTTCGACGAAGTGATCACCGGGTTCGGTCGCCTCGGTTCATGGTTCGCATCGGGGCACTACGGCGTGATCCCCGATCTGACCACATTCGCCAAAGCCGTCACCTCCGGCTACCTGCCACTCGGCGGTGTGGTCGTGGGTCGCACTGTTCGCGATGCCCTCGAATCCGACCCCTCGTTCGTGCTGCGCCACGGGTACACGTACTCCGGCCACGCATCGGTATGTGCCGCGGCGATGGCGAACCTCGACATCATCGAACGCGAGGGCCTCATCGAATCCGTCGGACGCATCGGCACACGGCTCGGTGATGGGCTCCGCTCACTCGCCGCTGACGGGCTCATCGACCACGTCCGCGGTGAGGGCGCCGTCTACGGCGCAGGGCTGCGACCGGACCACGACGCAATGGCCGTGCGCGACCGGATGCTCCGACGTGGCGTGATCGCCCGGGCGATCGGATCCGACACGATCACCTTCTGCCCTCCGCTCGTCATCTCCGATCAACAGATCGATCGGATCGTCGATGTGGTCGCCGAATCCCTGGCCGAACCGGACGTCGGGTCGACGGGCTCGCCGTGAGCGCGCCGGTCGGTCGTCGTCCTCAGGGGCGTTGGAGCAGTTCGATCAGGCTGCTCGTGTCCCACCGGTCGCCGCCGCGGGCGACGACGTGTCTGTAGAACTGGTCGACGAGCGCGGTCACCGGAAGGCGGGCGCCGTTGCGTTCCGCTTCCTCGAGACAGATCCCGAGGTCCTTGCGCATCCATTCGACGGCGAAGCCGAAGCCGAACTCGCCGGCCGCCATCGTGTGGGCCCGATTGTCCATCTGCCAACTCTGCGCGGCGCCCTTGCCGATCACGTCGATGACCTGGTCGACATCGAGCCCGGCGCGCTGCGCGAAGTTCACACCCTCGGCCAGTCCCTGCACGAGCCCGGCGATGCAGATCTGGTTGACCATCTTGGTGACCTGGCCGGACCCGGCCGGTCCGAGCCGCTCACACGATCGGGCGTAGGCGCTGATCACCGCTTGCGCCCGATCGAAGACCTCGGGGTCGTCGGCGCCGCACATGATCGTGAGCTGACCGTTCTCCGCTCCGGCTTGACCGCCTGACACCGGCGCATCCACGAATCCGACACCTTGTCGCGCGCAGACCTCGGCCAGTTCTCGGGCGATGCCCGCCGACGCCGTCGTGTGGTCGACGAGCACCGACCCGTGGCCCATTCCCGCCAGCGCGCCCGTCGGAGTGAGCGTCACCTCGCGAACGTCGTCGTCATTGCCGACGCACAGCGCCACGACCTCGGCTCCCTGTGCCGCCTCGGCCGGCGTCGGGGCTGCCCGGCCGCCGTGGAGCGCCACCCAGGCCAGTGCCTTCGATGGGGTGCGGTTGTACACGACGACCTCGTGGCCGGCGCCGGCGAGATGTCGCGCCATCGGCGCGCCCATCGTGCCCAAACCCAGGAATGCGACCCTGCTCATGACCGCCGAGTCTGCCAGGTCGGGCGATCACTGAGGAGTCGGTGCGTGGGTCGGGCGCCGACGCACCGACCAGTCGATTCAGGCTCGGGTCACTTCGGCTTCGCCGCGGCCGGCGTCTTGAGCACGCCCTTGGCCAGGGCATCGTCGAGATAGGCCTCGGCTTCTTCTGCCGTCACCTTGAGTGCCGGCGAGATCTCGGAGATCAGGTTCACCCGGGCACGCTCGTACATCGTTCGTTCGGCAGCCGACAACGACGCATCACGGTTGCGGGCAGCCAGGTTCCGCACGACCTCGGCGACCTGGTACACGTCACCGCTCTTCAGCTTCTCCTGATGGTTCTTGAACCGGCGACTCCAGTTGGACGGCACGCGCGGGTCGGGCTTGGCCAACACGGCCACCAGGTCCTCGAGCTCGTCGGCCGACACCGGAGGCCGCACGCCGACATCGTCGGTCTTGTCGATCGGCACCTTCAACGTCATCTCGTTGATCACCGTCTTGAGAATGAGGTACTCCTCCTTCTCACCGAAGAACTCCATCTTCTTGGTCCCCTGCACCACACACGCCCCGTGCTGGGGGTAGATGACGGTTTCGCCCTTCTTGAACTTCACGCAGAACCTCGCCTCGTCGGGGGACGCCGCGATCGCTCGCAACGATCTTCCATTCTACCGAGTCGCCACACGATTCGATTCGAGTCGGCATCACCGGTTCAGACGACATGGCGACGTCGCAGCGCGCGACTTCACATGGCGCCCTCGGCAGGATTCGAACCTCCGCGCTACGGATTAGAAGGCCGTTGCTCTGTCCAGCTGAGCTACGAGGGCTGACGACGTCAATGTACCGGCTGTCCTCCCGGCGCCCGGATGTTGTGACCTGGCGCCCATGGGGACCAAACCCCACCCGCCGGGCGCGCCGACTATCGATTCGTCGGTTCGGCTTCACCGGCAGGGCCCGATGTCCGGCCCGGTCCGCCGGGGCCGGGCGCGCCCGGCTCGATGGTCTCGTCGTCGGTGATCTCGCCCGTATCGCCGTCGTCGAACCAGCCGTACGCAGACCCGCCACCGGCGCCGACGCCCTGAGATGCAGTTCGTTCTCCGACGGCCCCCGTCGGAGAAGCGCCCGCCGAGCCGACGCCGTTCGCTCCGACGGCCCCATTGCGCCCGGCGATCCCGCCTGACGCACCCTGCCCGCCGGCGCCGCCCCGCAGTGTCGACGAGCGGATCTCCACCGTGTCGGTCGACGACGTCAGCAGAGCGATCGACGGCCCACCGGCGCCACCGCCTCCCTGACCGCCTTCACCACCTGAGCCGCCGGCGCCGCCGGCGCCGCCCGTTCCCGGCACATCGGGTCCGGCACAAGGAGCTGGACTGCAAGTCGCAACACCGCCTCGCCCCCCACCCGCGCCGGGAGCAGGGAGCGGCGAACCGGCCGCGCCGGTTCCGCCATCCCCCGCCACGCCTCCGGCGATCAGCGACTCGACGATCTGCACCCGCTCGACCCTGGCGGCCACCACGCCGACCGAGGCGCCGCCACCGAGTCCGCCGGGCCCGCCGACCGCTCCCCCACCGGCGCCACCGCCACCACCACCGCCGCCACCTCGACCGGACGCAGTGCCAAACCCTCCACCGCCACCGTTTCCACCGACTCCATCGGCGCCGTTCGCTCCGGACTGACCGGCGGCGCCGGTGAGAATGGTCGTGTCGTCGGTGGCGGCAACCGAACCGATCCCGCCCGACCCACCGCTACCGCCCGCGCCGCCCGCGCCGCCTGATCCGGGGGAACCAGCGCGGCTCGAACTCGTTCCGCCGGCGGCCGAAGCCCCGTCGACGATCACACCCGGCAGCCCATTTCCGGCGACACCGCCGGACCCGCCCGCCGCGCCCGCACTCCGGGCGGCGGGTGTGACCCCTTGCCCTCCTGCGCCGGGGGCGTCCTGGGCTGCATCGCCTCCCTTGCCCGGCGTCCCCGCAGACGAAGTGACCGGCGCCGCTCCCACGCCACCGATCCCTCCGCGACCGGCGTTCACCGTCGAGCGAACGATGGCGAGGTTTTCGACGTCGACCGCCGAGATCCCTGCGCTCGACTGACCGGGTCGGCCGGCGACACCGCTGCCGCCGGCGCCCGCCGAGATCCGACTGTCGAGGATCGAGACGTCCCCGCCGCCCTTCACGTCGACCGCGACGGCGCGTTCGCCCTCCGCAGCGTCGACCGACACGACGTCGAGCGCAGACAGCGTCACCGTCGCCGCATCGACGTAGGACAGTCCGACGAAGGCTGCCCTGACGTTCGCTCGGCTCGACACGTCACGTAGCCAGTGGTCGTCGTAACCGCCGTACAGGCTCGTCGTCGGATCGAGCAGCACTGGCGCGTCCGACGTGTCGTAGGTCCCGACCGACCGGATGTACACATCACGTCCACTCGCCGCATCGGCTGCGTGGCGCAGCGTCCGATAGGGCGAGACCCTTGTCCCGTCGCCGTCGTCGTCACCTCGCTCGCCGTCGACGAACACCGTCTGGTCGGCTCGTTCGAACACCGAATCGCTCATGGTCCAGCCGACCGCGGCATCGCCGAAGCTCTCCAGTATTTTTTCCCAACGACCTGAATCAGCTGGGGAGGACATCCCGCAGGCCGCGCCAGAGAGCTTCCAGCATCTGATCGATTTCCGAATCGGTGGTGCAGGCGGGAGGCATGAGGAAGAGAACGTCGCCACTCGGGCGCGTCATGAGCCCGTGCTTCCGTGCTTCTTCGCAGACTTTTCCACCCACGCGTCTTTTAAAATCAAAACTGCGTCGTGTCGCAAAATCCTCCACGAGTTCGATGGCCAGCATCACCCCTTCCTGCCGGATATCGCCGACGTTTGGGTGCACCCAGAATCGTTGCGCACCAGCCGCCAACTTTTCCGCGATGTGATTGATTTTTCCCTGCGTCTTTTGTTTTTCAAAAAGAGCAAGATT
>CAVPET010000018.1:0-28722 GCA_963703525.1 Ilumatobacteraceae bacterium
GCGGCCCCTCCGACAGCGCCGGGCCTTCGACCTCCAGCCACCGCGCGCGGTTTGTCGCGAGAATGTCCTGCAACAGATCGAGCCGTCGTCGTCATGAACGGCGGGTTGGCGCTGTAATAGCCATTTCCGCCGCGCGCCATCATGATCTTGCGAAAGATGCGGAAATCCGAGGGGCGCAGATATTTGGCGGGACTGGAGGAGTTCAGCGCCGTGCGCGGCTCGAAATTATGGGCGCTTTGCGACAGGGCGCCGTCCTTGAGGAGGCGCGTCGTCATGACTTTCAGTTCGAGGCTTGCAACGCCCTGCCGGTTCGCCTCCGGCGCCAATACATAGACGATGCGCTGATGCTGCCCCTTGGGATAGTCCTCCTCGTCGCGCAGCCGCGCCTCCTCGAGCGTATTGAGCCACATGGCCAGTTGCGGCGGCAGTTCCGGCGCGGGAGGCGGCGGCGGCGCGCAGGTGTTCCCGGGCTTCCGTCCCAGCGACAGCGGCACCTTCGACCGCAATAACCTTTCGTACTACCTCGGACTGGAAGGCGATCTCACCGAGAAGCTGTCGGCCGGCATCGCGGTGCGCTACGAGGACTACAGCGACTTCGGCGACACCGCCACCGGTAAGCTGACCGGCCGCTACGCGTTCAACGACGCCATCGCCCTGCGCGCCACCGCCTCGACCGGCTTTCACGCGCCCTCGCTGCAGCAGCAGTACTACCAGACCACTTCGACCAACTTCATCGGCGGCATTCCTTTCGACCTGGTGACCTTCCGCGTGACCAATCCGGCCGGCCGTGGTACGGCCCGCTCGATGGGCATCAAGGTCGTCTGACCCGCGGTCGGATTCGGCTGATCCGCCCGCGCATCGAACACGCTCCACGATCACGCTCCACGAACACAATCAATCGCAACACCCAATCGCAACACCCAATCGCAACACCCAATCGCAACACCCAATCGCAACACCCAATCGCAACAATCAATGCCATGACCGAGACGACCTCGCTCGGCAGGCTCTATCACCGAGGGAGACACCCATGTCCGGCAAGAAGTTCGCTGACGCGCTCAAGAAATTCGATCGCGACCAGTTCTACGCACCCACCGAGGCCCTCGGGCTGGTCAAGACCATGGCGTCGGCCAAGTTCGACGAAGGCGTCGACGTCGCGGTGCGCCTCGGCGTCGACCCGCGCAAGGCCGACCAGATGGTCCGTGGCACCGTCGCGCTGCCATGCCGGCACCGGCAAGGACGTCCGCGTCGCGGTGTTCGCTACCGGCGATGCCGCCGACGAGGCCCGTGCGGCCGGTGCCGACATCGTCGGTGCCGACGACCTCGCCGCCGACGTCGAGTCCGGCAAGATGGACTTCGATCTGGTGATCGCCACGCCCGACATGATGCCGCTGCGTCGGTCGTCTCGGCCGTGTGCTCGGCCCACGCGGCCTGATGCCGAACCCCAAGACCGGCACGGTCACCACCGATGTCGGCAAGGCCGTCGGCGAGTTCAAGGGCGGCAAGGTCGAGTACCGCACCGATCGCTACGGCAACGTGCACGTGCCGCTCGGCAAGGCCAGCTTCGAGCCGGCCGCACTCGAGGAGAACTTCCGTGCGGTGATCGACGAACTGCAGCGCGCGAAGCCGGCATCGGCCAAGGGCAGGTACCTGCGCAAGATCACCGTGTCGTCGACGATGGGCCCGGGCGTCCACATCGACACCGGCCGGCTGCGCCCGGAATGACGTTCGCGCCGTCGTTCGCGCCCGCGTCCTGCCGGCTGTGCGTCGGCAACGGAGGAACCGGCCGTCTGGCGCCCTAACCTCATTGTTCGTTACAACCCATATCGGTCGCTCGCCCAAGACCGTTGGTCCACGAATGTGGGTAATGCCGCTCGAGACGCCTGACAACACGTCATCGTCGACAGCGTCGCCAACCGAGGCGCATATCGCCGAAGATCCATGACGAGGCTCCGATGAGCCCTGTCATGCGCTCCTCGTCGGTGTTCGCATCAGATGCGAGCACCACGAGTCGAGTGAAAGGAGGTATGCACACATGACAACGCAAACTGCACCGCGACCCGAGAAGGTTGCGATCGTCGAAGAGATCACCGCCAAGCTGAACAACAGCGTGTCGGTCTTCGTCTCGGAGTACCGGGGAATGTCGGTCGGCGCCCTCGCCAACCTGCGAGCCCCGTTGCGCGGGGCCGGCGCCGAGCACAAGGTCTACAAGAACACGCTGGTCCGTCTCGCCGCCACCGCCGCCGGGCACGAGAGCCTGCACGAGTACCTGACGGGGCCAACCGCCCTCACGTTCGTCACCGGTGACTCGGTGGCGGCAGCCAAGGCGCTCGCCGATCTCGCCAGGACAACCCCGCAGCTCGTCATCAAGGGCGGGATGCTGGGCTCCAGCCTGCTGACCGCCGACGACGTCAAGGCCCTCGCCAGCCTGCCCTCACGCGAGGAATTGTTGGCGCGGCTCGCCGGGGCGTTCCAGGCGCCGCTGGTCAAGACCGCCGGCCTGCTCCAGGCACTGCCCCGGAACTTCGCCTACGGGCTGTCGGCGCTCATCGAGAAGCAGTCGGCCAACGCCGCCTGACCAACCCAAGCACTGATCAACCCAAGCACTGAACAAACCAAGAACTGAACAACCCAAGCACTGAACAAACCAAGAACTGAAACAAGGAGAACGCCACCATGGCAACCAAGGAAGACATCCTCGACGCGATCGGCAACATGACGGTGATCGAGCTCAAGGAACTACTCGACGCCTTCGAAGAGAAGTTCGAAGTCACCGCTGCCGCTCCGATGGCGGTCGCTGCGGCCGCTCCGGCCGGTGGTGGCGGCGAGGCTGCCGCCGAGGAGGAAAAGGACGAGTTCGACGTCGTGCTCGCCGGCGCCGGCCAGCAGAAGATCCAAGTCGTGAAGGTCGTCAAGGACCTCCTCGGCGTCGGTCTGAAGGACGCCAAGGATCTCGTCGATGCTGCCCCCAAGGCCATCATCGAAAAGGCCACCAAGGCCGATGCCGATGCAGCCAAGGCCAAGCTCGAAGAGGTCGGCGCCACCGTCGAACTGAAGTGAGCCCGGCGCCTCGGCGCTCGGACTTGCCGATATCACGAACACTGTGCACGGCCCGGCGATGATCGCCGGGCCGTGTCGCGGGCCAGGTCGATCAGACGGTGCTTGACATCCGGACGCGGTTTCTCTACCTTGACCCCCAATTCAGTTGACCCGCAATTCAGTCGACCATGCGCCAGATGGCCCACCAGATGGCGCCCTTCCCGTCCGACGAATCGACGCCGGCTGCGGTTGATATTGGTCGCCCCGTGGGGATAGCATCGTCTGTTGCCGTGCGTTCCCTGTTCCACCGTCTTCCATTCGGTCTGGTTCAGCGCGCCCAGCTCCAGCTCGCAGCGAACTGCGACTGCCGACCTCGATCTTCTGGAGAGTGATCCGTGGCGACTCGTCCCGTGTCCCGTGAACGTTATTCGTTCGGCAATCTCAAGGAGCCGCTCGAGCTTCCCGACCTGATCGCCATTCAGCGGGAGAGTTTCGAGTGGTTCCTCAACGAGGGGCTCGCGAACACCTTCCGCGACATCAGCCCGATCAAGGACTTCTCCGAGTCGCTCCAGCTCGAGCTCGAGTTCGACCCGTTCGACGAAGACCTGCGCCCACCGCCGAAGTTCACGGTGGAGGAGTGCAAGGAAAAGGACATGACCTACTCGGCGCCGGTGTTCGTGCGCGCCCGGTTCATGAATCGCAACACGGGCGAGATCAAAGAGCAGACCGTGTTCATGGGCGACTTCCCGATCATGACCGACAAGGGCACGTTCATCGTCAACGGCACCGAGCGTGTCGTCGGTCAGCAGCTGGTGCGCAGCCCCGGCGTGATCTTCGAGCCGGGCGAGCGCTTCCGCCTCCGCAACCTCACCAAGCACCAGCTCGTCAAGGGCACCATCCACCCGTACCGCGGTGAGTGGATGGAGTTCGACGTCGAGCACAAGCCCGGCAAGGACGTCACCGCCGGCACTCGCGTCGCCCGCAAGCGCCGGCTCGGCATCTTCACGATGCTGCGTGCGCTCGGCTACGACGAGGAGAACGCCCCCGGTTTCCTCGACCGCTTCGTCGACCACTTCGACTTCCTCGAGGGCCAGTGGGACAAGGAGCGCGACATCGCTCCGACCCAGGACGAGGCACTCGTCGAGATCTACAAGCGGGCCCGCCCGGGCGAGCCGCCCACGGTCGAGTCGGCCACGGCCTACTTCCGCAACGCGTTCTTCGAGAGCCGTCGCTACGACCTCAGTCGCGTCGGTCGCTACAAGCTCAACCGCAAGCTCGGCAGCGAGGTGGCCCAGCTCGGTGCGCTGTTCGGCCTCGACGGCGCGGTCAACGCCGAGGGCGAGCCGCTGCTCGACTACCCCGACGAGAACCAGAACGTGCTCAGCCGATGTGAGGTGCTCGCCTCGATCAGCTACATGCTGCACCTCGTCAAGCAGGAGCCCGGCTACCGCCTCGACGACCAGGACCACTTCGCCAACCGCCGCATCCGCTCGGTCGGCGAGCTGATCCAGAACCAGGTGCGCATCGGCCTCAGCCGCATGGAGCGCGTCGTTCGTGAGCGCATGACCACCCAGGACGTCGAGGCGATCACGCCGCAGACGCTGATCAACATCCGCCCGGTCGTCGCCGCGATCAAGGAGTTCTTCGGAACGTCCCAGCTGTCGCAGTTCATGGACCAGGTGAACCCGCTGTCGGGCCTGACCCATCGCCGTCGACTGTCGGCGCTCGGCCCCGGCGGCCTGTCGCGCGAACGAGCGGGCTTCGAAGTGCGCGACGTGCACTTCAGCCACTACGGCCGCATGTGCCCGATCGAGACGCCGGAAGGCCCGAACATCGGCCTCATCGGTGGTCTGTCCACCTATGCCCGCGTGAACGAGTTCGGCTTCATCGAGAGCCCGTACCGTGAGGTCAAAGACGGCAAGGTCACCGGCAAGATCGTCTACATGGCAGCCGACGAGGAGGAGAACTACGTCGTCGCCCAGGCCAACACGCCGCTCGGCGATGCCGGCGAGATCCTCGCCCCGCGCACGCTCGTGCGCCGCTCACCGCAGGCCGCCAGCCTCGAGGACCTGCGCAAGATGCTCGAGGCCGAGAGCTTCTTCGGCGCCACCACCGACATCGGCTACGTGCCGCCGAACGAGGTCGACTTCATCGACGTCTCGCCGAAGCAGATCGTGTCGGTTGCCACGGCGCTGATCCCGTTCCTCGAGCACGACGATGCCAACCGGGCGCTCATGGGCGCCAACATGCAGCGCCAGGCCGTGCCGCTGCTGCGGGCCGAGGCGCCGTACATCGGCACCGGCATCGAGAATCGTGCGGCGCGCGACGCGGCCGATCTGATCCAGGCGCTCGACGACGGCGAGGTCACCGAGGTCTCGGGCGACAGCATCACCGTGCAGTACAAGAACGAGGGCAAGCGGGTCTACCACCTGTCGAAGTTCCGTCGCTCCAACCAGGACACGTGCATCAACCAGCGGCCACGCGTCGTCGAAGGCGACAAGATCGTCAAGGGCCAGATCATCGCCGACGGCCCGTCGACCGACTACGGCGAACTGGCGCTCGGCAAGAACCTGCTCGTGGCGTTCATGCCGTGGGAGGGCTACAACTTCGAGGACGCGATCATCCTCTCCGAGCGCCTGGTGAAAGACGACGTGCTCACGTCGATCCACATCAAGGAGCACGAGGTCGACGCCCGCGACACCAAGCTCGGGCCGGAGGAGATCTCGCGCGACATCCCGAACCTGAGCGACGACATCCTCGCCGACCTCGACGACCGCGGGATCATCCGCGTCGGCGCCGAAGTCGGTCCCGGTGACGTGCTCGTCGGCAAGGTGACGCCGAAGGGCGAAACCGAGCTGACCCCCGAAGAGCGCCTCCTGCGCGCGATCTTCGGTGAGAAGGCCCGTGAGGTCCGCGACACCAGCCTCAAGGTGCCCCACGGCGAAGTCGGCAAGGTCATCGACGTCAAGGTCTTCAACCGTGACGACGGCGACGAGCTGCCGCCCGGCGTGAACCAGCTGGTGCGGGTCTACGTCGCCCAGAAGCGCAAGATCAGCGTCGGTGACAAGCTCGCCGGCCGCCACGGGAACAAGGGTGTCATCTCCAAGATCCTGCCGATCGAGGACATGCCGTACACGGCCGACGGCCAGCCGGTCGACATCATCCTGAACCCGCTCGGCGTGCCGAGCCGCATGAACGTCGGCCAGGTGCTCGAAGCCCACCTCGGGTACTGCGCCCGCTGGGGATGGACCAACCCGGACGGCGCCAGGATCGGTGACGATCCGATCCGCGGTACGGAGACCAAGACCCGACCGAACACCACGCCGTCCACGTTCGTGGCCACGCCGGTGTTCGACGGCGCCAACTGGGACGAGAAGGAGAAGTCGGGCGATCTGCCGACGATCCAGGAGATCCTCGAGCGGCTGAACCCGGAAGCGGTCGAGCGGTGAGCGTCTGGTCGGCATCGACGGCAAGGTCGACGCTGTACAACGGCCGCACCGGTGAGCCGTACGACAACCAGATCACCGTTGGCTACATGTACATCTTGAAGCTGGCCCACCTGGTCGACGACAAGATCCATGCCCGCTCGACCGGCCCGTACTCGATGATCACCCAGCAGCCGCTCGGTGGTAAGGCCCAGTTCGGCGGCCAACGGTTCGGTGAGATGGAAGTGTGGGCTCTCGAGGCCTACGGCGCGGCCTACTGCTTGCAGGAGCTGCTCACCATCAAGTCCGACGACGTGCTCGGCCGGGTCCGGGTGTACGAAGCGATCGTCAAGGGCGACAACATCCCCGAACCGGGCGTGCCGGAGAGCTTCAAGGTGCTGATGAAAGAGATGCAGGCGCTGTGCATCAACGTCGAGGTACTCACCGAAGACGGTCACGAGATCGAACTGCGTGACCTCGACGACGAGGTGTACCGCGCCGCCGAGGAACTCGGCATCGACATCTCCCGCCCGGAGCGGGGAACCGACGAAGACGACGCCCGTCGCGAGCGTGAGCGCCGCGAACGCGTGAGCTACTGATCTGGTGGGGAGGGACTGGCCGCCGCTTCGCTTCGGCTGCTCCCTCCCTGCAGCTCGGCGCCGGCGCTTCCCTCGCTGCTCCGAGCAATCCGCTGAACACGAAGAGAACGAACACCGAACGAAAGATCCACTCACATGCTTGACGTCAACATGTTCGACCAGCTGAAGATCCGGCTGGCCACCGCCGACCAGATCCGCACCTGGAGCCACGGCGAGGTGAAGAAGCCCGAAACGATCAACTACCGAACGCTGCGTCCCGGAGAAGGACGGCCTGTTCTGCGAGAAGATCTTCGGGCCCACCCGTGACTGGGAGTGCTACTGCGGCAAGTACAAGCGCGTCCGCTTCAAGGGCATCATCTGTGAGCGCTGTGGTGTCGAGGTCACCCGTTCCAAGGTCCGCCGTGACCGCATGGGCCACATCGAGCTGGCCGCGCCGGCAGTGCACATCTGGTACCTGCGTGGGACCCGGTCGTGGCTCGCGTACCTCCTCGCCGGCATCGAGCCGAAGGAAGAGCTCAAGGCCAAGCAGCTCGAGAAGGTCATCTACTTCGCGGCCCACCTCGTGAGCTGGGTCGACGAGGATGCGCGCCACGAGGCGTTGCCGAGCCTCGAGGCGGAATACCTCGAAGAGCGCGACGCGATCCAAAAGGAGATGGAACTCGCCATCGACCGTCGGTACAAGGAGCTCGAGGTTTCGGCTGCCGAGGCCGAGAAGGAAGACGCCAAGGCTGCCGACATCAAGAAGATCCAGAAGGAAGCCGACAAGGAGATCGAAGGCATTCGCGAGCGCTACGAGATCGAACTCGATCTCATCGCGCGCACCTGGGACGAGTTCCGCACGCTGCACTCGCGCAAGATCATCGAAGACGAGATGTTGTGGCGCGAGATGCGCGACAAGTACGGCGAGTACTTCGAGGGTGGCACCGGCGCGGAGGCGATCAAATCGCTGATCGACCGGATCGACTTCGACGAGGAGGAGATCAAGCTCCGCAACGCGATCGACCCGGGCGACTCCGGTCGCAAGCCGCTGAGCGCGCAGCGTAAGCAGAAGGCCATCAAGCGACTGAAGATCGTCGCGTCGTTCAACCGCCGCGACGAGCACGGGCGCCGCAGCAACGACCCCAAGGCGATGATCCTCGACGCGGTGCCGGTGATCCCACCGGAGCTGCGCCCGATGGTCCAGCTCGACGGTGGCCGCTTCGCCACGTCCGACCTCAACGACCTCTACCGTCGCGTGATCAACCGCAACAACCGGCTCGAGCGCCTGCTGAACCTCGGTGCTCCCGAGATCATCATCAACAACGAAAAGCGCATGCTGCAGGAGGCCGTCGACGCACTGTTCGACAACGGCCGCCGCGGCCGACCGGTCACCGGGCCCGGCAACCGTCCGCTCAAGTCGTTGTCCGACATGTTGAAGGGCAAGCAGGGCCGGTTCCGCCAGAACCTGCTCGGCAAGCGCGTCGACTACTCGGGTCGTTCGGTTATCGTGGCCGGCCCGACCTTGCGCCTGCACCAGTGCGGCCTGCCCAAGCTGATGGCGCTCGAGTTGTTCAAGCCGTTCGTCATGAAGCGCCTGGTCGATCTCGAACTGGCACAGAACATCAAGACCGCCAAGCGCATGGTCGAGCGGCGTCGCCCGCAGGTGTGGGACGTGCTCGAAGACGTGATCAAGGAGCACCCGGTGCTGCTCAACCGCGCACCCACACTGCACCGCCTCGGCATCCAGGCCTTCGAGCCGGTGCTGGTCGAGGGCAAGGCGCTGCAGATCCACCCGCTCGTCTGCACGGCGTTCAACGCCGACTTCGACGGCGACCAGATGGCCATCCACGTGCCGCTGTCGGCCGAGGCACAGGCCGAGGCCCGCGTGCTCATGCTGAGCGCGAACAACATCCTGTCGCCGGCCTCGGGTCGCCCGATCGTGACCCCGCCGCAGGACCTCGTCATCGGCGGCTACTACCTGACCGAACTGATGGACGGAGTCAAGGGAACAGGCCGTACGTTCCGTCACCTGTGGGAAGTCCTCCGGGCCTACGACGAGGGTGCGCTCGACCTGCACGCGGCGATCACGATGCGCACGCCGGCCGGCGATCGGTTCGACACGACGGCGGGCCGGGTGCTGTTCGAAGAGGCACTGCCTGCCGACTACCCCGGGCAGTTCGGCCACATCAACGACACGGTGAAGAAGAAGGAGATCGGCGTCATCGTGGAGCGTCTCTCCGACAACTACGACAAGGCTGTCGTCGCCGAGGCACTCGACAACATCAAGAACCTCTGCTACCGGTTCGCGACGCAGTCGGGCCTGACGGTGTCGATCGACGACGTTCGCACGCCCGAAGGCGAAGCGGGCGCTGCTCGACGGCTACGAGGCGCAGGCCGACAAGGTCGAGAACCAGTTCCGCCGCGGCATCATCACCGACGGCGAGCGCCGCCAGCAGGAGGTGCGCATCTGGACCGATGCCACCGCCGACGTGCAGGCCGCCATGGAGAAGGAGTTCAAGGCAGCAGCAGTTCAACCCGATCGACATGATGGTCGGATCGGGTGCCCGCGGCAACATGACCCAGATGCGTCAGATCGCCGGCATGCGCGGTCTGGTCGCCAACCCACGCGGCGACATGATCCCTCGCCCGATCAAGTCGAACTTCCGTGAGGGTCTCGAGACGCTCGAGTACTTCATCGCCACGCCGGGCGCCCGCAAGGGCCTCGTGGACACCGCGCTGCGTACCGCCGACTCGGGCTATCTGACGCGTCGTCTCGTCGACGTCGCCCAGGAGCTGATCGTCCGTGAGGACGACTGCGGTTCGACGCTCGGCGTCTGGATCGAGAACGTCGGTCCCGACACGGCGAATCGTCGCTCCTACCTGGAAACGAAGCTGTTCGGTCGTGCGCTGCTCAACGACACCGAGCTCGTCAGCCCGATGGAAGACGGTCGCACGATGCTGCCGCGCAACGCCATCGTCGGCGACGACGAGATGGCCGCGCTGCGCGACGACCCGAAGATCGAGCGGTTGCGTGTGCGCTCGGTGCTCACCTGTGACGCGGAACTCGGTGTGTGTGCGATGTGCTACGGCCGTTCGCTCGCCACCGGCAAGATGATCGAACTCGGTGAGGCGGTCGGCGTCATCGCCGCCCAGTCAATCGGCGAGCCCGGTACCCAGCTCACGATGCGTACCTTCCACACCGGTGGTGTGGCCGGCAAGGACATCGCCGGCGGTCTGCCCCGCGTGGTCGAGCTCTTCGAGGCTCGTACACCCAAGGGGTCGGCCCGTCTCGCCAGGGCGTCGGGTGTGCTGCACCTGCGTGAGGACGAGGGCAAGGGCATCCCGGTCGTGGTGGTCGACGACTCAGGGTGACGAGCACGAAGTCGCTGCTGCCGCTCGGTGCTCGTCCGATCGTCGTCGACGGTCAGGACATCAAGGCCGGCGAGCCGCTCACCGATGGTCCCTTCGATCCGAAGGAGATCATGGAGATCAAGGGCATCCGTGAGACCCAGCTCTACCTCGTGGAGGAAGTGCAGCGGGTGTACCGCGATCAGGGCGTGTCGATCTCCGACAAGCACATCGAGTTGATCGTGCGCCAGATGACCCGCCGGGTCGGCGTGCAGGAGCCGGGCGCCACCGGGTTTCTGCCGGGTGAGCGTGTCGACTCCAAGGTGTTCCGCGACACGAACCGCCGGATGGTCGAAGACGGGGTCCGCCCCGCCGAAGGCCGCCCCGAACTGATGGGCATCACGAAGGCCTCGCTGGCTACGGAATCGTGGCTGTCGGCGGCATCGTTCCAGGAGACCACCCGGGTGCTCACCGAGGCAGCCATCGACGGCCGCGGCGACCACCTGATCGGCCTCAAGGAGAACATCATCATCGGCAAGCTCATCCCGGCCGGTACCGGCATGATGCGCTACCGCGAGTTCGGTATCGAAGCACCGGACTACGAGCCGATGACGTTCTATTCGAGCGATTCGGGCGAAGAGGATCCCGCAGCGTTCCTGTCGAGCTTGCACGGGTCGTATTCGACCGACGCTGCCTTCGTCGGCGAACCCGCGTCCGCCGAACCGCTCGGCTGAACCGGTCGGCTGAACCGGTCGGCTGAACCGCTCGGAGCTCCGTAGATGAGCCACGGCGCGGTTCCAGCAGTCGTCGGCGTTGCGTGTGCTCCGATCCGGCCATAACCTTGCCGGGTCCTCTCACCGGGTCACCGGTGTACGGCGGGCGGGTCCGAGCCGCGGCTCCAACCCACTCAATCCACCACATTCCGGTAGCCGAAGGCGCCGCCGGAACGACCAACGAACGAGGTCTCATTCGTGCCAACAATTCAGCAGCTCGTCCGTCAGGGTCGCAGCTCGAAAGTCACCAAGTCGAAGACGCCGGCGCTCAAGGGCTCACCCCAGCGTCGTGGCGTCTGCACCCGCGTGTACACGACCACCCCGAAGAAGCCGAACTCTGCGCTCCGCAAGGTCGCCCGTGTCCGCCTCAACTCCGGCATCGAGGTCACCGCGTACATCCCCGGCGAGGGACACAACCTGCAGGAGCACTCGATCGTGCTCGTTCGCGGCGGTCGTGTCCGCGACCTGCCCGGCGTTCGCTACAAGATCATCCGGGGCGCGCTCGACGCAGTCGGCGTGAAGAACCGCAAGCAGTCACGCAGCCGCTACGGCGCAAAGAAAGAGAAGTGAGTTGAGTCATGCCTCGTAAGGGTCCAGCACCACGGCGTGAACTCGTCGCCGATCCGATCCACAAGTCGGTCCTCGTCACTCAGTTGATCAACAAGGTCATGTTGCACGGCAAGCGCACCGTCGCCGAGAAGATCGTGTACGACGCAATGACCATCATCCAAGGCAAGCTCGAGGGTGAGGATCAGGCGATCGACACCGTCAAGCGGGCGATCGACAACGTCAAGCCGCCGCTCGAAGTGCGCAGCCGTCGTGTCGGCGGCGCCACCTACCAGGTGCCGGTCGAAGTGCGTCCTCGCCGCTCGACGACGTTGTCGATCCGTTGGATCGTCGACTACTCGCGTGCCCGCCGTGAAAAGACGATGGCCGAGTGTCTCGCCAACGAAATGATGGATGCGGCCAACGGCCTCGGCGCCGCGATGAAGAAGCGCGACGACATCCAGAAGATGGCCGACTCGAACAAGGCGTTCGCGCACTATCGCTGGTGAGGTCGGGCGCCGGTGAGGTCGGGCGCCGGTCACGGTCTGCTTGTCGCCGCCATTTCAGGAATGCACTAGGCTCGCCCTCGGGGACACGTCCACGAGTTGCCGACGAGAGGGGTTCTCGATGAACGTTCAGGCGATCCTGGCCCGCAAGGGAGCTGCTGTGGCGACGGTTCGACCCGACCAGACGCTCGCCCAGGCGACCGCCTCGTTCCGCGATCATGGTGTGGGCGCCTTGGTCGTGAGTGCCAACGGCCGCACGATCGACGGCATCTTGTCCGAACGTGATGTCGTGCGTGCGCTCGCGGCGCACGGCAGCTCGACGTTGGGGCGTGATGTGTCGTCGGCGATGTCGGCCAATGTCGTGGTGTGCCGGCCCGACGACACGGTCGAGCAGCTGATGGCGATGATGACCGACCGTCGTATCCGTCACCTACCGGTCCTCGACGTCGCTCGCGAACTCGCCGGCATCGTTTCGATCGGTGATGTGGTGAAGGCTCGCCTCGGCGAACTCGAGCAGGAGAACAATCAGCTCCACGACTACATCCACGGTCGCGCATAGCGCACCTGGCTGCTCAGCTCGGGCCGGATGTCTCGATCCGATCGGCGAGATGGGTGAGGACGGCGGCGGCCGCGGCGAGTTGATCGGGGTCGACATCGTCGAGCAGGCCGAGGAAGATCGAGCGCCGGGCCTGGCGGTGGGCATCGAGGGTGTCGCGCCCGAGCTTTGTGGTGACGACCAGCCGGCCGCGGCGATCGGTCGGAAGGCGGACGCGGTTGGCGAGCCCCGATTGCTCGAGGCCGTCGACCTGCCGGCTGACGGTCGACACGTCGAGGCTGACAATCTCGGCGAGTTCGGTGATCCTGTGTGGCTGCTCGTCGAGGCGGGCCAACAAGACGAATGCCGAACGGTCCAGCTCGACGCCAGATCGCCTCGCCACCTGTTCCCCGAAGCGAGGAAGGGTCGCCTGACGAGCGATTCGCCCGAGGGCCTCTGTGATCTCGACGGCGACGTTCGTCGTCGAGGGGGAGGACACGCCGTTCGATGATGTCGAACTTCCGAGCATGATTGTAGGGTACAAGGAAAGTTCGTACGAAGATGGGCACGCGGCGGAGCCGACCGTCGGTGGACGTGTCCTCTCGCTGACATCGAGAGTCGAAGGCGCCGATGAGCGACGTTGACATACCAGAGCCTCGAGAGCTCTCCCATCGTGAGATCCAGCGTGTGTTGACCGGGCTGATGCTCGGCATGCTGGTCGCCGCGCTGGGCCAGACCGTGGTGGCGACCGCACTCCCGACGATCGTCGGTGAGCTCGGTGGCCAGGATCAGCTTGCCTGGGTTGTCAGTGCGACTCTGCTGACGTCGACCGCCTCGACCCCCCTGTGGGGCAAACTCAGCGACCTCTACGGCCGCAAGCCCTTGTTCCAGGCGGCGATCGGTGTGTTCCTGCTGGGCTCGATTCTGTCGGGGTTGTCGCAGACGATGACGCAGCTGATCGCCTTCCGGGCGATCCAGGGCATCGGCATCGGCGGGCTGATGGCCCTGTCGCAGGCGATCATCGGCGACATCGTCCCGCCTCGCCAGCGGGGCCGGTACCAGGGATACCTCGGCTCGGTGTTCGGCGTCGCCAGCGTCGGAGGCCCGCTCATCGGCGGGTTCCTCGTCGACGGCCCAGGGTGGAGATGGTGCTTCTACGTGGTCATTCCCGTCGGGATCGCGGCGTTCTTCGTCACCAGCCGCGTGCTTCGTGTCGACATCCAGCGCCGTGATCACCAGATCGACTACCTCGGCGCGGCGCTCATCGTCGGCGGCGTGTCGGCCGTGCTGCTCGTGCTGTCGCTCGGGGGCAAGGAGTTCGAATGGGCGTCACCCGAAGTCTTCGGTATCGCGGCCATTGGTGTGATCTTGCTGATTCTCGCCGTGTTCCAGGAACGGAGGGCGGTCGAGCCGATCATCCCGCCGCATCTGTTCGCCAACCCCACGTTCCGGATCAGCAGCATGGTCGGGTTCATCACCGGGATGGCGATGTTCGGCGCCACGGTCTACCTGCCCCAGTACCTGCAGATCGTCAAGGGCCAAACCCCGACCCGGTCGGGCCTGGAGACGGTGCCCCTGATGATCGGGCTGGTCGGCACGTCGATCCTCTCGGGGCGGATCATCACGCACACCGGCCGCTACAAACGGTTCCCCGTGATGGGTCTTCCGCTGGTGGCCATCGGCCTGTACGGGTTCTCGCTGTTCGGCGTGGACACCCCGCTGCCGCTTGCCGCTGTGGCGATGTTGGTGCTGGGAGCCGGGCTCGGAATGGTCAATCAGGTGCTGGTGCTCGCGGTGCAGAACGCCGTCGATCACCGCGATCTCGGTACGGCCACCTCGTCGGCCACGTTCTTCAGGTCGATGGGCGGCGCTCTCGGCGTGGCAGTGTTCGGCGCGATCCTGTCGAGCCGTCTCGCCGCGCACATCCCGCAACAGTTGGCCAAGGCCGACCTCGAGCCGCCCAGCGGCGAGCTGCTCGGCACCCCGGCGGCCATCGGGGCTCTCGACGGCCCGGTCCGCGACGCCGTCCTCGCCGGGTTCGCCGACAGCCTGTCGGACGTCTATCTCGTCGCGGCGCCGGTCGCCGTGCTCGGGTTCATCATCGTGCTGTTCCTGCCAGAGCTCGCGCTGCGCGGCTCGATTGCCGGCGCGGAACCCATGATCACGACCGGCGAGGGCCTCGGCGCGACGTTCGAGACGGCCTTCGTCGAGGACAACGCCGACGTCCCCGACCTCATCCACGGCGACGAAGATCGGGATCAGACGTCCTCCAACCGTTGACCTCTGCAAGCGCGTGCGCGCGGCACGAGCTTCGCCTCGCCGCCGGCCGCGGAGTCGTACGATGGGTCCGATCGACGAGGAGGGCAATGGATCTCACCCCTGATCCCGATCACGAGGTCATCCGCGATGCGGTTCGCAAGTTGTGCGAGCGCTTCCCCGACGCGTACTGGCGCGACTGCGACGAGGGGCATGCGTTCCCGTGGGAGTTCTACGCCGCGATGGCCGAGGGCGGGTGGGTCGGTATCGCGATCCCGGAGGAGTACGGCGGAGGAGGCCGGGGAATCACGGAGGCGGCGCTGGTGCTCGAGGAAGTCGCCGCGTCCGGCGCGGCGATGAACGGGTGCACTGCGATCCACCTGTCGATCTTCGGCATGAACCCGGTGCTCAAGCACGGGTCGGCGGCGATGAAGGCGCGCTATCTCCCTCGGGTCGCCTCCGGCGACCTGCACGTTGCGTTCGGCGTCACGGAACCCGACGCCGGTACCGATACGACGTCGATCACCACGCGCGCGGTGCTCGACGGCGACCACTACGTCGTCCGCGGGCGCAAGATCTGGACGTCGAAGGCGCTCGAATCGGAAAAGGTGCTGTTGCTCGTGCGCACCACGCCGCTCGCGAGTTGTGCCAAACGCACGGACGGCATGACGCTGCTGCTGGCGGATCTCCGTCGCCCCGAGGTCGACATTCGGCCGATCCCGAAGTCGGGGCGCAACGCGGTCGCGTCGTGTGAGGTGCGCTACGACGACCTGCCCGTCGACGTGGCGGATCGAGTCGGCGAGGAAGGGCGTGGGTTCCACTACCTGATCGACGGTCTGAACCCCGAACGGATCCTGATCGCCGCCGAGGCACTGGGCGTCGGGCGAGCGGCACTGCGCAGGGCCGTCGACTACGCGAAGCAACGGGTTGTCTTCGGTCGGCCGATCGGCCAGAACCAGGGCCTCGCCTTCCCGCTCGCCGAGGCCTACACGCGGCTGCAGGCCGCCTCCTACTCGGTTCGCGAGGCTGCGTGGCGTTACGACAACGGGCTGCCGTGCGGCGAGCAGGCGAACATCGCCAAGTGGCTGGCCGCCGATGCCGGGTACCAGGCGGCCGATCAGGCGGTCCAGACGCTCGGCGGAATGGGCTATGCGCTCGAGTACGACGTCGAGCGCTACTGGCGCGAGGTGAGGGTGATGAAGATCGCGCCGATCTCGCAGGAGATGATCCTCAACTATGTGTCCGAGCACGTGCTCGGACTTCCCCGCTCGTACTGACCGGGTACTCGTATGAAGCGGCGCCACGCGCCGGTACACTCGACAGCCGTGCTTGCGCCGGTGGTGCAGCCCGACCCCCTCTAGTCCTGTAGTCCTGTAGTCCGTGTAGTCCTGTAGTCCTGTAGTCGCACCTTGATACGGAAGTGAAGTAGAGAAGATGGCCAAGCGCGAGTTCCCTCTGGATCGCACACGCAACATCGGCATCATGGCCCACATCGACGCCGGCAAGACCACCACGACCGAGCGCATCCTCTACTACACCGGCAAGAGCTACAAGATCGGCGAGGTGCACGACGGCGCGGCGACCATGGACCACATGGCTCAGGAGCAAGAACGCGGCATCACGATCACCTCCGCTGCCACCACCTGCGTGTGGAACAGACCACCGGATCAACATCATCGACACCCCGGGCCACGTCGACTTCACCATCGAAGTCGAGCGCTCGCTGCGCGTGCTCGACGGCGCCGTCACGGTGTTCGACTCGGTCGCCGGCGTCGAGCCGCAGACCGAGACGGTGTGGCGTCAGGCCAACACGTACAAGCGTGCCGCGCATGTGCTTCGTCAACAAGATGGACCGTATCGGCGCCGACTTCTACCGCACCGTCCAGATGGTCATCGACCGTCTGCAGGCCAACCCGCTCGTGGTCCAGCTTCCCGTCGGCGCGGGTGGCCCCGAGGCCACCAAACCGTTCGTCGGGCTCATCGACCTCGTGAAGATGAAGGCGCTGATCTGGATCGACGAAGAACTCGGCGCCAAGTGGGACGAGATCGACATTCCCGACGACATGATCGATCAGGCCAACGACTATCGCGAGCAGATGATGGAGACCATCGCCACGCAGGACGAAGTCCTGATGGACAAGTACCTCGGAGGCGAGGAGGTCTCCGAAGCCGAGATCAAGGCCGCCATCCGCAAGGGCACACTGGCGTTCGACTTCGTGCCGATCCTGTGCGGTTCGGCGTTCAAGAACAAGGGTGTCCAGCCGATGCTCGACGCCGTCATCGACTACCTGCCGAGCCCGCTCGACATCCCGCCGGCGCACGGCACCAACATGAAGGGTGACGAAGACCTCTACCGCGGCCCGAACGACAAGGAGTTCGCGGCGCTGGCGTTCAAGATCGTGTCCGACCCGTTCGGCAAGCTCACCTACTTCCGGGTCTATTCGGGCGAGATCAGCAAGGGCGAAGAGGTCTACAACTCGGTCAAGGAGGACCGCGAGCGTCTCGGTCGAATCCTGCTGATGCACGCCAACCAGCGCGAGGATCTCGACGTCGCGATGGCCGGCGACATCGTGGCCGGGCTCGGCTTCAAGAACGTCACCACCGGCGACACGCTCTGCGATCGCAACCATCCGATCATCCTCGAGCGCATGGAGTTCCCCGAGCCGGTCATCCACGTCGCCATCGAGCCGAAGACGAAGTCCGATCAGGAAAAGCTCGGTAAGGCGCTCAAGGCGCTGTCCGACGAGGACCCGACGTTCCGGATCCGCTCCGACGAGGAGACCGGCCAGACCGTCATCTCCGGCATGGGCGAACTGCACCTCGAGGTGCTCGTCGACCGGATGCAACGTGAGTACGCCGTCGAGGCCACCGTCGGCAAGCCACAGGTCGCCTACCGCGAGACCATCACCAAGGAAGTCACCAACGTCGAATACCGGCACATCAAGCAGTCCGGTGGCTCGGGCCAGTTCGCCGTCGTGAAGATCAACATGATGCCCAATCCTGGCGGCGGCTACGAGTTCGAAGACAAGATCAGCGGCGGCAAGATCCCCCGCGAGTACATCAACCCGACCAACCAGGGTCTGCAGAGCTCGCTCGACAACGGCGTCCTCGCCGGCTACCCGACGGTCGACGTCAAGGTGCAGCTCGTCGACGGTCAGTATCACGACGTCGACTCGTCCGAGATGGCCTTCAAGATCGCCGGTCAGATGGCGTTCCGCAAGGCCGCCGAGATGGCCAAGCCCGTGCTCATGGAGCCGATCATGGCCGTCGAGGTCGTCACCCCCGAGGACTACATGGGCGACGTGATGGGCGACCTGTCCAGCCGTCGAGGCCGCATCGGAAGCATGGAGGCCCGGGGCAACACCCAGGTCGTCAACGCCACGGTGCCGCTGTCGGAGATGTTCGGCTACAGTACCGACCTTCGTTCACGCACTCAGGGGCGCGCCACGTACACCATGCAGTTCTCCGAGTACCAGCAGGTGCCCGATGCAATCGCACAAGAAATCGTGAAGCGGGTCCGCGGCGAGTGATCGCCGGGTCCGACTCACGCCACCCGACGCACACCACCCGGACCGATCTCTCGGATCCGCAGTTCTTTGACAATCCACATCTAGACAAACGAAAGAAATTGGAGCCGCAGCGTCATGGGTAAGCAGAAGTTTGAGCGTACGAAGCCTCATGTGAATATTGGGACGATGGGTCATATTGATCATGGGAAGACGACGTTGACGGCGGCGATTTCGAAGACGTTGTCGGAGCGTGGGTTGGCGGAGTTTGCCGTCGTTTGACACGATTGACAAGGCGCCGGAGGAGAAGGCGCGTGGTATTACGATTTCGATTGCTCATATCGAGTATGAGACGGAGAATCGGCATTATGCGCATGTTGATATGCCGGGGCATGCGGATTACATCAAGAATATGATTACGGGTGCGGCGCAGGTGGATGGCGCGATTTTGGTGGTGGCGGCGACGGATGGTCCGATGCCGCAGACTCGTGAGCATGTGTTGTTGGCCCGTCAGGTGGGGGTGCCGTCGATCATCGTGGCGTTGAACAAGGCGGACATGGTTGATGATGAGGAGTTGTTGGAGTTGGTGGAGCTCGAGGTGCGTGAGCTGTTGAACGAGTATGAGTTCGATGGTGACGATGTGCCGGTGGTGCAGGTGTCGGCGTTGAAGGCGTTGGAGGGTGATCCGGTGTGGCAGGAGAAGATCATGGAGTTGATGGCTGCTGCCGATTCGTATCATTCCTGAGCCGGTGCGTGAGTTGGACAAGCCGTTCTTGATGCCGATCGAGGATGTGTTCACGATCACGGGTCGTGGCACGGTGGTGACGGGCAAGGTGGAGCAGGGGGTGATTCACACCGGTGATGAGATCGAGATCGTCGGGTTGCGTGCGACGCAGAAGACGACGTGTACGGGTGTGGAGATGTTCCGCAAGTTGTTGGATGAGGGTCAGGCGGGTGACAACATCGGTGCGTTGTTGCGGGGGACGGGGAAGGATGATGTGGAGCGTGGGTCAGGTGTTGTGTAAGCCGGGCAGTATCACGCCGCACACGAATTTCGAGGGTCAGGTGTATGTGTTGAACGAAGGATGAGGGTGGTCGTCATAAGCCGTTTTTCAACAATTATCGGCCGCAGTTCTTTTTCCGGACGACGGATGTGACTGGCACGATCGAGTTGCCGTCGGGGACGGAGATGGTGATGCCGGGTGACAATGTGGAGATGACGGTGGAGTTGGGTAAGCCGATCGCGATGGATGAGGGTTTGCGGTTCGCGATTCGTGAGGGTGGTCGCACGGTGGGCGCCGGCCGAGTCACCAAGATCCTCAAGTGAACCAAGATCCTCAAGCAACCGTTGCGAACTGACACGAAACCGACGAGAGAAGCAGCATCGACATGGCACAGACCATCCGCATCCGACTCAAGGCATTCGACCACGAGATCATCGACCAATCGACGAAGAAGATCGTCGAGACCGTCACCCGTACCGACGCCACCGTCCGCGGGCCGATCCCACTGCCGACCGACAAGCACCGCTACACGGTGATCCGTGGGCCGCACGTCGACAAGGACTCACGCGAGCACTTCGAGATGCGGGTGCACAAGCGCCTCATCGACATCGTGAACCCCAACGGCAAGACGATCGACAGCCTGCAGCGCATCGAACTGCCCAGCCGGTGTCGACATCGAGATCAAGATCCAGAACGCCTGACGTTCAGAACCTCGTTTCCGTCGCGATCGTGTTTTGCGTCGGAATCGTGTTTTGCGTCGGAATCGTGTTTGCGTCGGGATAGTGGAGCAGCGGGTCTCCGAAATCCCGACGCAAACGAGGTTCTGACTCGTCAGGAGCGAGTGCTGAACGCGGAGTTGTGAGATAGGTGTGAAACCTGGCCCACAGCTGATCGCGTCGCTCGCCGTGGGTAGACAGTCACCTATGACCCCGATGTCACCCCCCTCGCCGTGGTCCGCTCCGAACCCGTCGTCGCCGCCGACGGTGTCGCCCGGCGTCGAGCCCGAATCAACGGGACCGACACCGAAGGCGCCGAGATCACGCTCGTTCCTGATCGTCACGGTGGTGGCGTGTGTAGCGCTGATCGCCGCGATGGCCGGTGCATTGCTCGGTAACGAGATCTCGGACTGGAGGAACGAACCTCCGACCCGGTCGTCGGACAAGGCGATCAACGTCGCTGCACCCCGCGACGCCAGTGAACGCCGCATCGACATCGCCCGAGTCGTCGATTATGTCGCATCGTCGGTCGTGACCATCAGTGCCGACGTCGGTGATGGCCAGTCACTGGGCACCGGGGTGATCGTCTCGTCTGACGGCGAGATCCTCACCAACGCACATGTCGTCGATGGGGCAACGAAGATTCGTGTGCGGCTCGCCGGCGAGACCGAACCACGTGAGGTCAACCTGCTGTCCGTCGACCCTGGCAACGATCTTGCACTGCTGCGCATGGACGGCAGCGGATTCGAAGCTGCGACATTTGCCGATCCCGACAGCATCCACATCGGCGACGATGTCATCGCGATCGGGTTCGCGCTCGGACTCGATGGCGATCCGTCGGTGACGCTCGGCATCGTGTCGGCACTCGACCGCACCATCGGAACCGACGGCGCGTTCCTCGACGGCCTCATCCAGACCGACGCGGCGATCTCATCGGGCAATTCCGGTGGTCCGCTGGTGAATGCGGCTGGTGAGGTCGTCGGCATCAACACGGCGGTCGCTCGCGGCAACTCGACGACTGCGGCGACGAACGTCGGTTTCGCCATCTCGGTTCGTGAGGCACTCCCCGTGATCGATGCCCTGCGCGCACAGGCCAACGGGACCGAACGCGCCGAAGCCTATCTCGGTGTCGGCCTCGGTGACCGTCGTGACGGCGGCCAAGGCGCCATCGTGACCGGCGTCGAACCGGGTACTCCCGCGGAGCGCGCCGGTGTCGAGGCCGACGATCTCATCGTCGCCGTCGACGGCGCCCCGATCGACGGCTCCGCCGGCCTGATCGCTGCCATCCGCGACCTCGAACCTGGCGATACGACGACTCTCACCATCGTCAGGGCCGGCGAGCAGCAGACACTCACGGTCACCCTCACAGATCGCCCCGATTCCTGACACTCGCCGTTTGCGTCGGGATTTCGGAGACCCGCTCCTCCGAAATCCCGACGCAAACGTGTGGGGGCGAGGTGTGGGTGGGGGAAGATGCCATTGGTGGGGGAAGATGCCACTGGTGGGGGAAGATGCCACTGGTGGGTGACGGACAGGATCGGCAGGTTGGAAGCCCGCATACGCGGCCATAGCATTACCAGGCCGTGTTCGGGAGGCATTCCGAGCGCCATCACACTTTGCAACTGATGTCCGTGAAGGCCGCCCGCGCTGTTCGGGTCCGGAACCACACGGCGACAACCTGACTTCGTGCTCCGCACGCCCTGGGTCTGATCATGGGGCGGCGGAGCATTTGCGTGGAGAGCCCAAACTCACCTCCCGGGTGAGCGGGACGGCTTGGACAACGGAAGAGGAAACGCCGCCATGGCACAACAATCGATCGTCGGCGAGAAGGTCGGCATGACACAGACGTGGGTGGACGACAAGGTCGTACCGGTCACCGTGCTGCGCGTCGAGCCGATGCGCATCGTGCAGATCAAGACCAACGAACGCGACGGCTACACCGCCCTCCAGGTCACCTACGGCCATAAGGACGCGAAGAAGCTGAACCGTCCCGACGCCGGTCACTTCAGCAAGGCTGGAGTTGCCCCCGGCAAGCGCCTCGTCGAACTCCGCCTCGACTCCGTCGACGGATTCGAGGTCGGCCAGGAGATCACCGTTGAGCAGATCGCCGCCGGCTCGCTCGTCGACGTCACGGGTACCAGCCGGGGCAAGGGCTTCGCCGGAGTCATGAAGCGTCACAACTTCAAGGGCCAGCCGGCATCGCACGGTAACCACAAGAGCCATCGCAAGCCCGGCGCCATCGGTTCGTGCGCATTCCCTGGCCGCGTGTCTTCAAGGGTCAGCGCATGGCCGGCCACATGGGCCACGAGCAGGTCACCACGCAGAACCTCGAAGTCGTGCAATCCGACGTCGAGCGCAACCTGCTGCTGATCAAGGGCTCGGTGCCGGGCCCTGCCGGTGGTGTGGTCATCGTCCGCAACGCCGTGAAGATGGCCGGCCCGATTGCTGGAAGGGGACGCTGAACATGGCAACGCTCACATTGAAGAACGTGTCCGGCAACGACGCCGGCACCATCGAACTCGACGACGAACTGTTCGCCGTCCAACCCAACGTCCCGGTGATGCACCAGGTCGTCACGGCGCAGCTCGCTGCCCGTCGCTCCGGCACGCAGAGCACCAAGACCCGTGCCGACGTCTCCGGTGGCGGACGCAAGCCCTACGCCCAGAAGGGCACCGGCAACGCCCGCCAGGGCTCGATCCGTGCACCGCACTTCACCGGTGGTGGCGTGGCGCTCGGCCCGAAGCCGCGCAAGTACGACCAGAAGACCCCGAAGAAGATGATCAAGGCTCGCGCTGCGCTCGGCGTTGTCCGACCGGGCCAGCGAGGGCAGGGTCGTCGTCGTCGACACGTGGGGCATCGAGACCCCCAAGACCAAGGCCGCCAAGCAGGCGCTCGACGCTCTCGGCATCGACCGGCACGGCGCTCGTGGTGGTCGGCCGCGACGACGCCGCAGCGGCGATGAGCTTCCGCAACCTGCCCACCGTGCAGCTGATCGGCCCCGGCGAGTTGAACGCCTACGACGTGCTGTGCAACGAGTGGATCGTGTTCACCCAGGACGTCCTGCCGAGCGCAGTCGCACGAGCCGTCGAGCCCGCCGCCACCACCGTCGAGGCAAGCGCGAGCGGCGAGGCGGACGCGGCGCGAGACGAAAGCGGAGCGGCCGTCGAGCCCGCCACCACCGTCGAGGCAAGCGCGAGCGGCGAGGCGGACGCGGCGCGAGACGAAAGCGGAGCGGCCGTCGAGCCCGCCACCAAGAAAGGCGACGTCTGAAAATGAAGGATCCTCGCGACATCATCCTCGCTCCGGTCGTATCGGAGAAGAGCTACGCCCTCATCGAACAGGGCGTCTACACGTTCAAGGTTCGCCCGTCGGCCTCCAAGCCCGAGATCCGCGACGCCGTCGAGGCGATCTGGGGCGTCGAGGTGCTCAAGGTGAACACGTCTGAATCGCAACGGCAAGCGCAAGCGCACCCGTGGCACCAATCGCATCGGTCAGAAGCCCGACACCAAGCGGGCCATCGTCACACTGGCGGCGGGCGAAATCCCGCTGTTCGAGAACTGAGCGCATCATGGCCATCCGTTCCCGCAAGCCCACCAGCCCCGGCCGTCGCTTCCAGACGAGCTCCGACTTCAGCGAGATCACGAAGACGACGCCCGAGAAGTCGCTGCTGGCCGCGAAGTCGAAGACCGGCGGCCGCAACAGCTACGGCCGCAAGACCGCCCGCCATCGTGGCGGCGGTCACAAGCAGCAGTACCGCATCATCGACTTCAAGCGCGTCAAGGACGGCGTGACGGCCAAGGTCGCCGCCATCGAGTACGACCCGAACCGCACGTGCCGCATCGCCCTGCTCCACTATGCCGACGGCGAGAAGGCCTACATCCTCGCTCCCCGTGGGCTGAACGTGGGCGACCGGGTCGAGAGCGGCCAGGGCGCCGACATCAAGCCGGGCAACGCCCTGCCGCTGCGCTTCATCCCCGTCGGCACCACGGTGCACAACGTCGAGCTGCGCCCCGGCCAGGGCGGCAAGATCGGCCGCTCGGCCGGCATCGCCGTGCAGCTGGTCGCCAAGGACGGCGACTACGCCACGCTGCGCATGCCCTCGACCGAGATGCGCCGTGTGCTCATCGACTGTCGCGCCACCGTCGGCGAGGTCGGCAACAGCGCAGCACGAGCTGATCAAGATCGGCAAGGCCGGCCGCAATCGCTGGAAGGGCAAGAAGCCCCAGACCCGTGGTGTCGCCATGAACCCGGTCGACCACCCACTCGGTGGTGGCGAAGGCAAGACCTCCGGTGGACGTCCGGCCGTGTCACCGTGGGGCAAGCCCGAAGGCCGTACCCGCAACAAGAAGAAGTCCAGCCAGCAGCTGATCATCCGTCGCCGTCGCACGAGCAAGGGTCGCCGCTGACGCGGCCGTCCGGACCAATGCAGCCAGATCGAAGTAAAGGTATCGACACCCCATGACCCGCAGCCTGAAGAAGGGCCCGTTCGTCGACGATCATCTTCTCAAGAAGATCGACACTCAGAATGCGGCCGGAGAACGCAAGGTCGTCAAGACCTGGTCGCGTCGCTCCACCATCATCCCCGACATGGTCGGCCATACCATCGCCGTCCACGACGGCCGCAAGCACGTCCCGGTCTACGTGACCGAGTCGATGGTCGGCCACAAGCTCGGTGAGTTCAGCCCGACTCGTACCTTCAAGTTCCACGCCGGCCAGGAACGCAACACGAAGGGTCGCCGCTGATGACCGGTCCGAAGCTCAACGAGAAGTCCTTCGTCGTCGGCGAACGCTCCGGCACCAAGGCCACCGCTCGCTACGTCCGTGCCTCGGCCTCGAAGGCCCGGGTGGTGCTCGACCTGATCCGCGGGCTCGACGTCAACTACGCCGACCAGGTGTTGCAGTTCACCGATCGCCACATTGCCCGCGACGTCCGCAAGGTGCTCGCCAGCGCCGTCGCCAACGCGGTCAACAACGACGACCAGGACGCCGACGAGCTGTACGTCGTGGCCTGCTTCGCCGACGAGGGCCCGACGCTCAAGCGTTTCCGTCCCCGTGCCCGGGGCCGCGCGAGTCGTATCAACAAGCGTTCCTGCCACATCACCGTCATCGTCACCCGTATGAGCGACGAGCGCATCGCCGTCATCCAGGCCCGCCAGGAACGCGGCGGGGGCGCCACCGGACGCGGTCGCCCGCAGAGTTCGGCAGCCAGCCGTCGTGCCCGCGTCGAACGCAGCCGGGCCAAGTCCGCCGGCGACACCGTGAACACCGAGACCGTGAACACCGAGACCGTGAACACCGAGACCGTGAACACCGAGACCGTGAACACCGGGACCGTGAACACCGACACCGTGAACACCGAGACCGTGGCCGAGGCGACCGTACCCGAGGAGACCGTGACAGCGACCGACAACCCGAGCACAGCCACTGAGGCAAGCGCGAGCGACGAGGCGGAAGCGTCGCGAGGCGGAAGCGAAGCGGATGCCGAGGGAGCCGTCTGATGGGTCAGAAGATCAATCCGTACGGCTTCCGTCTGGGAGTGACGACCGACTGGAAGTCGCGTTGGTTCTCCGAACGTGAGTACAAGCAGTACCTCACCGAGGACTGGACGATCCGTCGCGACATCATGGACAAGCTCGAGTCGGCGGCCATCAGCCGCATCGAGGTCGAGCGCACCCGTGACAAGCTCCGCGTCGACGTCCACACGGCTCGCCCGGGCATCGTGATCGGTCGCCGGGGATGCCCAGGCCGACGAGCTGCGTCAGATGATCACCAAGATCACCGGTAACCCGAAGGTGCAGCTCAACATCGTCGAGATCAAGAACCCCGAACTCGACGCAGCGCTGATCGCCCAGGGCGTGGCCGACCAGCTCGTCAACCGCATCGCCTTCCGTCGCGCCATGAAGCGCGCCGTGCAGAACGCTCAGCGCGCCGGCGCCCTCGGCATCCGGGTGCAGTGCTCGGGCCGCCTCGGCGGCGCCGAGATGAGCCGTACCGAGTGGTATCGCGAAGGTCGGGTGCCGCTGCACACGCTGCGTGCCGACATCGACTACGGCATGCGCGAGGCCAAGACCACCAGCGGCCGTGTCGGCGTCAAGGTGTGGATCTACAAGGGCGACATCCTGCCGTACAAGAAGCTCAACGAGGACAAGATCGCCCGTGAGGCGGCCATGGCCGTCGGCGAGACGTCCGGCCAGGGCGCACTGCCCCGCAGGGTCGTGTCGTCGGGTGGCCCTCGCGGCCGTCGAGGCCGAGACCCAGCCGTTGATCAAGGAAGCCGACCCCGAGCTCGAGAAGCTGCTCGATGAGGAAGAGGCAATCGCCCGGCGTACCGCGCAGGGCGAAGGCCACGAGACGCCGCACTTCCGCGGCGAGGACTGAAAGGGGACCGACTCATGCTGATGCCTCGCAAGGTCGCCCATCGCAAGCACCACCGCGGCCGCACCAAGGGAATGACCAAGGGCGGCTCCGGCCTGCACTTCGGCGAGTACGGCATCCAGGCGCTCGAGCCCGGCTGGCTCTCTGCCCGTCAGATCGAAGCTGCTCGTATCGCCATGACCCGCGCGATCAAGCGCGGCGGCAAGGTGTGGATCAACGTCTTCCCGGACAAGCCCGTCACGAAGAAGCCCGCCGAGACCCGGATGGGTTCGGGGAAGGGCAACCCCGAGTTCTGGGTTGCCGTCGTGAAGCCCGGCCGGACGTTGTTCGAGCTCTCGTTCCCTGACGAGGCGCAGGCCAGGATCGCGCTCGAAAAGGCGATCCAGAAGCTTCCGATCAAGGCTCGCATCATCACCCGTGAGGAGGAGATCTGACATGGCCGCCAAGAACAACGACCTGATCGAGCTCAGCCTCGGTGAACTGATCGACGAGCTCCGCGCAACCAAGCAGGAGGCGCTCAACCTGCGCTTCCGCAACGCCACGGGCCAGCTCGAGAACACTGCCGAGATCGGCAAGGTTCGCAAGCAGATCGCCCGTATCAACACCCTCATCCGTCAGCGAGAAATCGTGGCGGCCGAGGCCGGACAGTGACGGTGACAGACATGCCAGAATCAACGAGCAACGACACGGCGAGCGACCAGACCGTCGTTCGCGCCCGCCGCAAGGTACGCGAGGGCACGGTCGTGTCGAACAAGATGGACAAGACTGCGGTGGTCGCCGTGGTCGATCGTGTTCGTCACGCGAAGTACAACAAGTTCGTCCTCCAGACGAAGAAGTTGTACGTGCACGACGAGACCAACGACGTCAACATCGGCGACAAGGTGCGCGTGATGGAGACCCGGCCGCTGAGCAAGAACAAGCGCTGGCGCATCACCGACGTGCTGGAGCGGGCGAAATGATCCAGCAGGAATCCACGGCTCCGCGTCGCCGACAACTCGCGGCGCCAAGGAAGTGCTCTGCATCAAGGTGCTCGGTGGCACCCGCCGTCGCTACGCCTCGATCGGCGACATCTTCGTCGCCACGGTCAAAGATGCGATGCCGGGCGCCGGCGTCAAGAAGGGCGACGTCGTCAAGTGCGTCGTCGTACGCACCAAGAAGGAGAAGCGTCGTCCCGACGGCAGCTACATCCGCTTCGACGAGAACGCGGCCGTGCTGATCAAGGACGACCTCACCCCACGCGGCACCCGCATCTTCGGCCCGGTCGGCCGCGAGCTGCGTGACCGCAAGTTCATGCGCATCGTGTCGCTGGCACCGGAGGTGTTGTGAGATGAAACTGAAGAAGGGTGACACCGTCGAGGTGATCACCGGCAAGGACAAGGGCAAGCGAGGCGAGATCGCCTTCGTCTTCCCGAAGATCGACAAGATCATCGTGAACGGCGTCAACATGGCGTCCAAGCACCAGAAGGCCCGCCGGGCCAATGAGCCCGGTGGCATCATCGAAAAGGACCTGCCCTTCGACGCGAGCAACGTGATGCTGCGTCCACAAGGGCAAGACGGTTCGAGTCGGTTACCGCATCGGCGACGACGGCAAGAAGGTGCGCATCGCGTCGACCGAGCGGCGAGGTGATCAAGTGATGTCATCGACAGCACCGACACCGCGGCCACCGCGCCGCAGCAGCGCCGACCGTGCCTCGTCTCAAGGCGCGGTACAACGACGAGATCAAGGCGCAACTGCAGGCGGACCTGGGCATCCAGAACGTCATGCAGGTCCCGACACTCGAGAAGATCGTCATCAACATGGGCGTCGGACGCGCCGCCGGCCAGCCGTCGCTGATCGAGGCTGCCGTCGCCGACCTCACCGTGATCGCAGGCCAGAAGCCGGTGGTCACCAAGGCCAAGACCTCGATCGCCAACTTCAAGTTGCGTGAGGGCCAGGCCATCGGCGTCAAGGTCACGCTGCGCGGCGACCGGATGTGGGAGTTCCTCGACCGACTGATCTCGGTCGCGATTCCCCGAATCCGCGACTTCCGCGGCCTGCCCGCCCACTCGTGGGACGGCCAGGGCAACTACACGTTCGGGCTCAGCGAGCAGACGATGTTCGCCGAGATCGACCCG
>CAVPET010000019.1:0-16161 GCA_963703525.1 Ilumatobacteraceae bacterium
CAACTCATCGATCGCAACGGCTTCGCATCGACCGCTGACGACGGCGGCAGCTTCTCGGAGGCCGCCCCGTCGGCGTTCTCGGGGCGGCCATGGGGGACGGACCGTTCGGGCCGCCGCTGTCGTGGCGGGCCGGCGGCGGATGAACGACCGAACTGTTCTCGTGGCGTTCACGCTCGATCCACCCGGCCGCCGGCGGGACTCATCGTCATGGTGTTGAAACGCTGACTCACGGGCACGTCGACGACTTGAGCCGACGTTCGAACTGCCACGTGTACCAACGGGAGTTTCATGCCCCGGTGTGGGTTCGCGATCGTCGGCAACGTGATCAGCGGGGCGGGTGATACGACCTCGTCCCGGCGCCGCCGACTCGTCACCGACCACGAAGACGTGCACGTGTGGCAAGCGCGTTGGCTCGGGCCGCTATCCTGGCGTCTGCGGCGGGTGGACCGTGATCGCGGGCGGCATCGGGATGCTCGCGTGGATGACGCTCACCGCACTCGGCTGTTCTCTCGAAGGTCGTCGAGACCTACGGCTACTACCTCAACCCGTTCGAGTGGTGGGCGTACAGCCTGGCCGCCTGCGGAGAGGCGGCCGGCATCGGGTGGAGGCGCCCGATGGTGCGGCCGTTCACCTGCCCGGCACGGCTGACTTCGTGGCGTGCGGCGTCCACCGCCAGACGGGTGACAGCCGGATCGGTCGGCGGTCGGATCGGTCGACAGCCGGATCGGTCGGCGCACGGGTTGGTCGAAGTCTCGGTGAGGTCGTCGGCAGCCCACAGTTGGTCGAACCGGGTATGGGCGGCGTCGCTGAAAACGAGCGGCCAGCGCTGCGGATTGCTCCTGATCCCGAGCCGTTCGAGACGGCCGACCACGTAGGTGTTCCAAGCGGCTTCCTGCGGCATCGTCAACGAACCGTCGTCGGGAGCGTCGGCGAAATCGGCGGGCATCCGGTCACGGGCGCGAGCATCATCCGGCCGAGCGACAGAGAGCACCATCGTGCGGAGTTGGCGGACGTCTGGTGTCGAGCGCGCCGCTCTCGACATGGATCGTGATGGTCGAGTCTGACCACGTTCCATCCATCGACGAGGTCATCCTCGCCAGTGGGGTGGTCTCGTCGACCACGGCACACGAATCGGGTTGGCGACTCCGAGCCGTTCGGCGAGATCCGCTACGACCGACGCGTACTCCCCGCCTGTCGTAGTTGACGAAGTCTCCGGCGTGACCGTGACCTTGGAGCCTTCGCTAATGGCAGCGGCCGGTAGTGGAGTTGCTGCTCACGGCGACGGCGACGGTCGGACTGGCGCCGGTCAGACCGCAGCGACGGCGCCGACGGCTTCCTGGGCGAGACGGACAGCGGCCTTGCGTTCTTCGAGCGCGTCGTGGTCCATCTTGGCGATGATGTCGACTTCGTCGTCGGTGAACCCTGCCAGTTCGGTGGAACCGGCGGGCCAAACCGATCGGGCTCTCGTCCGCTCGCGCGTGCGCCACTGAAGTGGAACAGCTTGTTGATCACTGTTGGAACTTCCAGCGCGCGGCCCCGGGGATCTTTCTCGGTCACTTGCTGCAACCAGTCCGAGCCCATCTTCACGTGGGTGACCTCGTCGGCGAGCATCCAGTCTTCGCAGAACTTGAGGTACGGGTCGCCGGCGACGTCGCCGAACTCCTTCATCTGCGTGAACACGTCGATTGCCAGAGCGACGTGTTCACGCAGATGAAGGAGTTCGGCGACGTCGCCGGCGACCCGTACCTCGAGTTCTGCGAGGACTGGATGCTCGCCGACGAGGTCACCCACGTGAAGATGGGCTCGGACTGGTTGCGCAAGGTGACCGAGAAAGATCCGGGCCGTCGAGCCAAGGCGCTCGAGTTCCAACAGGTCGTCGACAAGCTGTTCAGCTTCGGTGGCGCACGCGGCGAGAGCGACGAGAGCCCGATCGGTTTGGCCCGCCGGTTCCGCGAACTGGCAGGGTTCACCGACGACGAAGTCGACATCATCGCCAAGATGGACCACGACGCGCTCGAAGAACGCAAGGCCGCTGTCCGTCTCGCCCAGGAAGCCGTCGGCGCCGTCGCTGCGGTCTGACCGGCGCCAGTCCGACCGTCACCATCGGCCCTGACGAGCGACCGGCGTGAGCAACTCCACTACCGCCGCGAACTCCGTGCGCGAAGGCTCCAAGGTCACGGTCACGCCGGAGGAGTTCAAGCTCGTCAACTACGACGCGGGCGAGATCGCGTCGGTCGTCGCGGATCTCGCCGAACGGCTCGGAGTCGCCAACCCGATTCGTGTCGTGGTCGACGAGACCACCCCACTGGCGAGGATGACCTCGTCGATGGATGGAACGTCGTCAGACTCGACCATCACGATCCATGTCGAGAGCGGCGCGCTCGAAGACACCAGACATCCCACCAACTTCGGCCGCGATCAGGCTGCTCTGTCGCTCGGCCGGATGATGCTGCGCGCCCGTGACCGGATGCGCCCCGATTTCGCCGACGCTCCCGACGACGGTTCGTTGACGATGCCGCAGGAAGCCGCTTGGAACACCTACGTGGTCGGCCGTCTCGAACGGCTCGGGATCAGGAGCAACCCGCAGCGCTGGCGTTACAACTATCGCAACCGGTTCGGTTTCAGCGACGCCGCCGATACCCGGTTCGACCAACTGTGGGCTGCCGACGACCTCGGCTGGGCCGAACTCGACCAACCCGTCTGAGCGCCGACCGATCCGGCTGTCGACCGATCCGACCGCCGACCGATCCGGCTGTCACCCCGTCTGACAGTGACGCCACACGCCGGGCGATGCCCGTCAGCCGTGCCGGGCCGTTCCGAACGGCCGCACCATCGGGCGCCTCCACCCGATGCCGGCCACCTTTCCCGCAGGCGGCCAGTGACCGTCACGGCTGTACGCCCACCACTCGAACGGGTTGAGGTAGTAGCCGTAGGTCTCGACGACCTTCGAGAACGGCCGAGTGCGGTGACGAGTCATCCACGCGAGCATCCCGATGCCGCCCGCGATCACGGTCCACCCGCCGTACAACACCGGGTAGAGCGGCCCGAGCCAACGCGCTTGCCACACGTGCACGTCTTCGTGGTCGGTGACGAGTCGGCGGCGCCGGGACGAGGTCGTATCACCCGCCCCGCTGATCACGTTGCCGACCGTGATCGCGAACCCACGCCGGGGCATGAAACCCCGTTGGTACACATGGCGGTTCGAACGTCGGCTCAAGTCGTCGACGTACCCCCCGTGAGTCAGCGTTCCGACGCCATTGACGATGAGTCCCGCCGCGGTCATCGGCGCAGCCCAGGTGGAGTCGAGCGTGAACGCCACGAGCCCCGTCGAACAGTTCCAGTCGTAGATCCGCCGCCGGCCCGCCACGACACCGTTGACGGCGGCGACCAGCCCGAGCGGCACGGCCAGCCCGAACGGAGCCCCGACCGCTGCCCCCATGGCCGCCCCGAGAACGCCGACGGCGGCAGCCTCCGAGAAGCTGCCGCCGTCGTCAGCGGTCATCGTTCGTTCGATCGATCAGTTGCGCAGATACGACAGGAGACGCAGGATCTCCAGGTAGAGCCACACGAGGGTGACCACGAGCCCGAGCGCAGCGACCCATTCGTAGGCCTGCGGCATGCCCGTCTTCGTCCCGCGCTCGATGAGGTCGAAGTCGAGCGCCAGGTTCATGGAGGCGAGGCCGCACACGAACACCGAGAACAGGATGCTGAGCCCTGGGTTGTCGCCGTTGAGGAACGGCAGCGAGCCGCCGAAGAGGCTGAAGATGAACGAACCGAGGTACAGCACCATGACGCCGAGGGTGGCGAAGATGACCGCGCGACGGAACTTGTCTGTCACCTTGATGATCCGGGTGCGGTAGAGCACGAGCATCACGGCGAAGACCGAGGCGGTGGCGAGCACCGCTTGCAGGACGATGCCGTTGTAGAGGGTCTCGTAGCCCTTCGAGATCGCTCCCACCGCGAAGCCGTAGCCGATCGCGTAGACCGGGCCGAGGTACTTGGCCAGCGTCGGCTTGCGCATGGCGACCATGACGGCGACGAAGCCGACGACGACGCCGAGCATGCCGAGCGCAGGGAACTGGTAGGTCTCGACACCGTCGAGGGTGGTCGGGCCGGACGCCGCGTTCCACCCGAACGTGGCGGCCACGAGCAGGATGACGAGCAGGACCGCTGACGCGGTGATCGTGCCATTGAGGGTCATCGCCCTCTGCCAAGGTGTGACCGGACCGTCGGAGATGGGCCTCGTCTGGACGTGGGAGCCGGCGACCGGCGCGGCCCAGGTCTGCGATGCGCTGTTCAGCGAACTCTCGTTGAATACTGGATTCGGCATAGTCCCGGCATTGTACCGCCAACCATCGTCGCGATGGCCGCGCTCGTGCCGGGTGCAGTCGGGTCGATCAACGCAGATCGTGCGCGCTGGTGGCCTCCCAGAGTTCGATCTCCGGTGGTCGGCTGAGCAGCCCGCCACACGCTGTCGCCATCTCGACCATGCCTGCCGAATCGAAGTGACGTCGCTGGTGCTCCGGCGTCTCCCACTTCTCGATCACGAGATGCCGGCCCGGATGCATGACGCTCGAGATGAGATCCACGTTGCGGCATCCCGGCTCCATCCTCGTCAGCACGATGTACTTCGACAGCACGGAGAGCAGCGAGGCGTCGTCGGACGCATCGAATCGCAGCGTCACAACCGTCAAGTCGACGTCGACCGTCGCGTCCATCGTCACGTCGGCCGGCGCGTCGACCGCGTCAACAGCCGGTGCGGCCCGGACGATTCCTTCATCGTCGCTCATATGGATCATCGCTCATGTAGATGGCCGGCTCTGCGACATCTCGACCAGCGATATGCACGCGTCGGCTTTCGTCCACAGGTGGGCGGCGCACAGCGCCTCGGTATCGTGGCGGCTGTCATGTGACCTCCGCCGTCGTTGGGTCGTCGGAAAATCATGTGACACATTCGCACGCTGAATCATTCGTAAACGTCATCCACGTCGGAACCGGTCGAACAGGCCGCAATGACGTCGACCCACACTGAGGGAGCCGCCGGTGGCCAAAGATCGCGTCGATCGGGACGACGAAGACCTCGTCCGTCTCTACCTCACCGACATCGGGCAGTACACGCTGCTGACCAAGGACGACGAGGTCCGACTCGCCAAAGCCATCGAAGCCGGCAACGAGGCGCTCGCCGCTCTCGACGCGGCCGGCAAGGATCTGCTCGCCCGCCAAGAAGCGCGAACTGCGCCGCACCGCTCGCCAGGGCGAGGAGGCCGAGCGTCAGTTCGTGCAGTCCAACCTGCGCCTGGTCGTGTCGATCGCCAAGAAGTACCAGGCGTCGGGCCTGCCGCTGCTCGACCTGATCCAGGAGGGCAACCTCGGGCCTGATGCACGCCGTCGAGAAGTTCGACTGGCGCAAGGGCTTCAAGTTCTCCACGTACGCGACGTGGTGGATCCGCCAGGCCATCACCCGCGGCATCGCCAACACCGGGCGCACGATCCGGCTCCCCGTCCACGCCGGCGACACGCTCGCCCGACTGCAGAAGGCGCGCTCGCGCCTCGAGCTGAAGTATGGCCGCCCGGCCACACTCTCCGAACTCGCGCGCGAAGTCGAGATGCCGGAGGACAAGGTCACCGAGGCCCTGCGCTTCGCCGCCGAGCCATTGTCACTGTCCGAACCACTGCGTGAAGACGGCGACGCCGAACTCGGCGACGTGGTCGAAGATCGTTCGGCCGAGTCACCGTTCGAGGTCGCCGCCACTGCGCTGCTGCCCGACGAGATCGCCCGCCTGCTCGCACCGCTCGACGAGCGCGAACGCGAGATCCTCAAGTTGCGCTTCGGTCTCGACCGCGGCGAGCCGCGCACCCTCGAAGAGGTCGGGGAGCATTTCAACCTCACCCGCGAGCGAATCCGCCAGATCGAAGCCCGGGCGATGAGCAAGCTGCGTCACCCATCGAGCGACACCGGCGCCCGCGACCTCCTCGCCGTCTGATTCAACACTCGCCGTTTCAACACTCGCCGTTTCGTCGCTCGCCGTTTCGTCGCTCGCCGTTTCGCCGGTCGCCGAGTCGCCGCGCTCGACGGCCATGGGCCGACATTCCGCAGCGTCGGGCCACCGACGTATGGCAGTCTGCCGGGATGCGCGACATCGACATCCGTCCGGTCGAGCTCCACGAGCGTCGGGCCGCGTCCGACGCGTTCCGCGCCGCGATGCTTACGTCGCCGATCAACGACGAGTTCTTCGAGAGCGGTCACGATTCGTGGGACGACGGCGACTGGCTCGCCGCGTGGGACGGTGACCGATGTGTCGCGAACCTCGGGGCGTTCCACTTCGACACCACCGTGCCCGGTGGTGCACGTCTGGCGACGGCCGGAGTGTCGCGAGTCGGGGTGCTCCCCACCCATACGCGGCGCGGCCTGCTGACGCAGTTGATGCAGCGGGGCCTGCGCGAGGCGCGCGAGCGCGGCCAGGTGCTCGCCGGCCTGCGCGCGAGCGAGGCGCCGATCTATGGCCGGTTCGGCTTCGGTCTGGCCGGCGATTCCGTCGCCGCGCTCATCACACGGGCCGGCGCCCGACCACTCGGTGGCCATCGCGCTCCCGGCTCGATGCGGCTGCTCATGATGGATGAGGTCCTCGATGTCATCCCGCCGCTGTACGACCGTGTGGCCCGTCGGCGGGTCGGCACGATCGGGCGTCCGGAATGGATGTGGAAGCGGTACTTGAAGGAGGCGACCGAGCCGTCACCGGCGCCGTTCGGCAAGGGCGTCTTCGTGGCCGTGCACACCGACCCGTCCAGCGCCGACGACGGGTACGTCCACTACGAAACCGAGTTCGGCGATCAGTTCGCGACGAACTCGGCCGGCGCCGGGATCATCCGCGAGGTGTGGGGCGCGACCGATGCCGTCGAACTCGCACTGTGGCAGTACGTGTTCGATCTCGACCTCGCCACGACGTGGACGGCGAGCGCTCGACCGGTCGACGACGCAATCCGACGCGCGCTGCACGACATCCGCGCCTACGAGACGCGCCGGATCATCGACGAGCAGTGGCTCCGCATCCTCGACGTGGATACCGCGCTCCGTTCCCGCACGTTCGTTCCGGCCTTCGCCGGCGTGAACATCAAGGTGACCGACCCGCTGTTCGCCGACAATTGCGGCACCTGGCGCGTCGAGTTCGGTGGGGCCTGGCCGATCGATGCCGACTTCGATATCGCCGTCGACATCGCCACGCTGTCGGCCGCCTATCTCGGGGGCGTCTCCTGGCAGAGCCTCGCGGCATCGGGAACGGCAGGATGCGACGTCGACCGACATGTCCTCATCACGCTCGACACGCAGTTCGCCGTGCGTCCGATGCCCTTCTGCGGCTCGTACTTCTGACCCACCCCGCCCCGATGAGTTCTCGCGCGACCTGTGCGCGCTCATCCTCATCGCAACTCACGCACCGCCCGCACCGTGCCACCCCGCCCCGATGAGTTCTCCGCGCGACCTGTGCGCGCTCATCCTCATCGCAACTCACGCACCGCCCGCACCGTGCCACCCCGCCCCGATGAGTTCCCGCGCGACCTGTGCGCGCTCATCCTCATCGCAACTCACGTACTGCCCGCACCGATGAGTTCTCGCGCGACCTGTGCGCGCTCATCCTCATCGCAGGGTTCGTGAGGGATCGGGGAGGGAGGGATCGGGGAGGGAGGGTTCGTGATGGGTGGGACGTGGCCGACTGGCCTCAGGTCCCGGAGGAGATGCGGTCGCGATGGGACATGTACTGTGCCTTGGGGTCGTAGGCGGGACCACCCTGCTGCTCCCAACGTGCGAGCTCGGAGCGGCCGACCACGAACCAGTGCACCTCGTCGGGGCCGTCGGCGAGGCGCAGCGTGCGGTTCGCTGTGTACATGTCGGCGAGCGGGGTCCACTGCGACACGCCGGTGGCGCCGTGCATCTGGATCGCGTCGTCGATGATCTGCGATACGCGGATGGGGACCATGGCCTTGACCGCGCTGACCCACACCCGAGCTTCGGCGTTGCCGAGGACGTCCATCGCCTTGGCCGCCGTCAGCACCATCAGGCGCATCGACTCGATCTCGACACGAGCCTTGGCGATCATCTCCACGTTGCCACCCAGGTTGGACAGGCGCTTGCCGAACGCCTCACGGCTGAGGCCGCGCTTGACCATCAGCTCGAGTGCCCGCTCGGCCGAGCCGACGGCCCGCATGCAGTGGTGGATGCGACCCGGGCCGAGGCGGACCTGTGAGATCTCGAAGCCGCGGCCTTCGCCGAGCAGGATGTTCCCGTACGGGACTCGCACGTCGTTGAAGCGGATGTGCATGTGGCCGTGTGGTGCGTCGTCCTTGCCGAACACGTGCATCGGGCCGACGATCTCGACACCGGGCGTGTCGATCGGCACGAGGATCTGTGACTGACGCAGGTGGGCCGGGCCGTCGGGGCTCGTCTGCACCATCGTGATCATGATCTTGCAGCGTGGGTCACCGGCGCCGGAGATGTAGTACTTCTCGCCGGTGATCACCCACTCGTCGCCGTCACGCACGGCCGTGCACGCGATGTTCTTCGCATCCGACGAGGCCACGATCGGGTTCGGTCATCGCGAACGCCGAGCGGATCTCGCCACGCAGCAGCGGTTCGAGCCACTGCTTCTTCTGCTCGGGAGTACCGACACGTTCGAGCACCTCCATGTTGCCGGTGTCGGGCGCCGCGCAGTTCATCGACTCCGACGCGAGCGGGTTCTTGCCGAGCTCCATCGCGATGTAGGCATAGTCGAGGTTCTTCAGGCCTTCGCCGGTCTCGGCGTCGGGCAGGAAGAAGTTCCACAGGCCCTGCTGTCTGGCCTTGTCCTTCACCGACTCGAGGAGTTCGAGTTGGCCTGGCGCATACGACCACCGATCGATGCGTGCGTCGCCGAGCCGGAAGAACTCCGCCGTGATCGGCTCCACCTCGGCGGCGATGAACTTCTTCACGGCGTCGTAGAGCGGGCGGGCTTGCTCGGACATCCGCAGGTCGAACATCTCCGGTGTCGATTCGAGGCCAGCCATCAGTCACTCCCAATCAATCAATCAGTCGGTTCGGGTTCGGCGCGTGAGGGCAACGGTAATGACGGCTTCGGCGGCATGCCGCATTGGGCCTCGCCCGATCAGACGACCGCCGAGGCCCGACGGGCGTCCACAGGCACGACCCAGCGTGAACGACTGCTTGCCTGGCGTTCAGGATATGCGTATGGTTAGGCGTATGCCACGCGTCCAGGTGTACCTCCCCGATGACCTTCACGACGAGCTGAAGAAGCGCGGCCTGCCGGCGTCGGAACTCCTCCAGGTCGCCCTGCGCGCCGAACTCGAACGCCAAGACGCGCTCGACGAGACGGCCCGGTATCTCGAGGAACTCGTGGCGGAGGTCGGAGAGCCGAGCACACGGCAGCAGTCGCAGGCCGACGCCATCGCACGACGCATCCGGGATCGATCGCTCAATCGAGTCAGCTGAACGTGCTCGTTCTCGACAGCGGAGGACTCTCGCGCCTCGCAGCGCGCACGAAGACGTCGGTCTCGGTCATCCGGGCATTGACAGCGCAAGAGTTGTGGCCACCGCTGGTTCCCACGATGGTGCTCGTCGAGTCGCTGCACGGCGATTCCGGCCGCGATGCCAACACCAACCGATTTCCGAAGACGTGCATCATCGAATCGACCGTCAGTGCGGACGTCGCCCGCCGGGCTGCCGAACTCCGCCGACGTGCCTGTACCGGCTCGGCTGTCGACGCACTGGTGGTCGCGATCGCCGAACCAGGAGGCACGGTCCTCACCCGAGATCGAGCCGACATCGGGGCACTTGCCGCTCACGCCGATCGCGTCAGCATCGAAGTCATCTGACAAAGTGCCGCGCCTGCTCGGACGGAGGTTCCCGCTCGCCTGTCTGCGTCGCTCCCCGCCGGCTGATGCACCAGCCCGACGAACGTGATTATGCGGCAGGTCAGTGAAGCCCGCACCTCAAACACTTCGCCGGCGGTGCGGCGCGCACCAGAGCGCTTCCCCCGCGGGACTATCGCTCGGGTGCGTGCGGGGATCGGTGGAGCGATACGTGCCGTTCTCGGTCGGGTTCGTCTCGTGTGCGGCTGGGACATTCTGCGCGCAGGTCGCGCGGCGAGACCGCCAGTCGGCCGGCTCTCGGTGGTGACGGAACAACGCACTCACCTACCCCGCGGACCCAGGCGCGACATCGCTCCGGACTCGAGGTGGGCCGGCAGGCCATTGGCGTCGGAGAGCACCGGGGCCGGCAGTTGTCGAGAGGCGTCAGCTGTTGAGGGCCCAGTCAGGGCACTCGGTGGTGTAGTCGTTTTCGGTGGACGGGACTTCTCCGTTGATGGTCTGCAGGAGCGGTTCGGCGACCACGGTGGCTGCTCGCTCGAATCCGGTTCCGTTGGCGGCGGCGATCGTGGCGGCGACTGCGGTGGCGAGTTCGGCCTGGGCGGCTTGGTCGCCGGTGTTCACGGCGTTGGTCCAGTCCGCGGACCAGATGCAGGTGGCGCCTCGGAAGAGGTCGAAGGCGTAGCTGTCGAGTGACATCGGCACTTGGGTCGTCGCTGCTTGCAGGAGCGCATCGTCGCTGAGGTCGACTTGCGACAGGACTTGATCGGCGAGTTCGCGGTGCTGACCGGGCATGACGATGCCGATGTCAGCTCCGGTCGCCTCGAACGTTGCGGGGTCCGTGAGTGTGAGCGATGACAGCGCTGCAAAGAACGTGTCTTCGTCGGCGAAACCGGATGCGATCACGTAGTAGGACCAGTCTCCGACCTGCCAGTCCACCCAGTACTCACCCGGCCGATCGGGTTGCGGGCGATAGGCGACCTCTGTGCCATTCACGACACGAGTCGTTCGAACCTCGCCTGCAATCCGGCCGAGCAGGCTGGCGACCCCGCGGTTCTCGGCGTTCAGTTCGAACTCGGCGTTGCCGTTCGCCCACTGGTAGCTGACGTACCGGCGATCGCCGCCCAATGGCGTGTCGAGTGTCCGGTAGCCGTCGGGTGCGGTCATGGTCAGTGATCCGTCGACGAGCGTGAGCTGGTTGGCCATCGCTGACGGCTTCGTCGACGGTGAGTCGGACCGAGTTCACGCGGGCGACGTGTCCGTCGTCGAGCGGCCAGAACATCACGACGACCGGTCCGTCGAGGCCGCTGTCTTGGTCGGTCTCCGTGACCTCGATCGAACCGGTGGTGCCGGCGACCTCGATCGGGTCGCCCATCTCGATCAGAGTGCTCGCCGATGGCACCGTGGCCTGTGTCGTCGTGTCCGCTCCGACGGTGTCGACGACGGTCGCGGCGAACAGTGGTGCGTCGTACAGCGGTCCGTCGCCGATCAGCACGGTTGATCCTTCGAAGCCGCCGCTCAACGGTGAGCTGACCTGACCGAGGGCTGCTGTCAGTGGCCAGCCGGGTTGGTCGAGCACGACGAACGGGGCTGATGACGCGTCGAGCGGCGTTGACAGCAACGGTCCACTCGTCGACGCGGGCGCGGGCTGCGACTCTGACGGGGCAGCCTGTGACGCTGCGGGAGGTGCCGCCGGTTGCGTCGCGGAGCCGTCGTTGCGCGCGGTGACTGCGACGAGTCCACCGACACCGATCGCGACGACCGCCGCGGCAGCGGTGAGCGGCACCACTCGCGACGGGCCGCCGCGACCGTAGTGATGAAGTTCGGCGAACGCCGGCGGTGTCGGCGTGGCGTGGTCGAGTTGGTCGAGGAGGTCGCGGATCTTGTCGTCGAGGTCAATGGTCGTTGGGTTCATGAGAGGATCGCTTCCAGTCGGGTGCGGGCATTGGTCAGTTCGCGTTCCACCGTTCGCAGCGACGTACCGAGGGTGTCGGCCACCTGTTGCGGTGCCAGGTCGGCCCAATAGGTGAGATGGATGACCGCTCGTTGGCGCACGCTCAGACGCTTCAGCGCAGCGAGAACATCCGGATCGAGCCCCTGTTGCATCTCGATGGCGTCGCGATGCACGACACGGAGTTCGCGGTTGAGTCGGCGCCCGGTGCTGCGTCGGGACTTGTGCGCCTCGTTGAGGAGCATCCGGTACAGATAGGCGCGTTTGTTGTCGGCGCGATCGAAGCGGGTCGACGCGATCGCCTTGGCGACGGCCGATCCGAGCAGATCCTCAGCGTCCGAGGGACCGACAAGAGTCACCGCGAACCTGATGAGCTCCGGCGCCAAGTCGACGTACAACTCCTCCACCGTCTGTGTGCCAGAAACGTCGACGCGTACCGTGAGGTCCCGATCCTGTTCGAAGGGGTCGTGGGCCGCCGAGGGAGACGCTGCCAGATCCGGTTCGCCGATGATCACACCCCTATGACCCCGCAGTGAACGATTCACCGCCACAATCTTCACACCACTTCGCACTCGAGACGTGGCGGCTCGCCCAAGCAGACCCAAACTGAGCGGACCCTGACGCATCGCGTGCCGGCAGCTCCGAACCCGATTCGAGGTTCATGGAACCGGATGGGGTGTTCCACGGTCAGGTCAAGGTCTCGAGCAAGATGCACCGATGGTCGAACTCGAGGCTGGGTGATCCGCTGCTCGGTCGTCGCGCCGTCGAACCAGCGTGTGATCGACTCGGCAGCACGATCGACGGCGGCAAGAAACGCGAGCCCGAGGCCGCCGCTACGGTCCTCGTACCATCGCATCGCATCGCGTCGTTGACTTCGGCGACGGCTTCGTCGACGAAACGGACTTGGGTGGTCACTCGCCGAGCGCGTCAGCGAATCGTTGCCGAACGACGTTCCAGTCTTCGCCCTTGACGTCGCCCGAAATCACACGTCGAGCGCGCCGTTCGATCTCGACCGCCCAGAGCGACCGGACGTCGGAAGAGTCCTCGCCGATCGGAGTCTCAAGACTGACGAGCAGTTCGGCGGCCAGATCGGCGCGTTCGACATCCGAAAGACCCAGTGCCTCCCGCCGAAGATCTTCCGACTTCGTTGCCATCAACGAAACGCTACCCCACGACGCCAACGCGCGAGCCCGCAGTCGGTGTCGACTCGATATCGGCGCTCAATAATCCAGGTACCGACGTGAACCAGCCGCCGACATATCGGCCGGCGACGAGCGCCAACAGCCCGACCGCTTCGGTCTGGGTGTCGTTCAACGCGGCACTGTCGAGGGCGGTAAGGATCGTGTGAGCATCGGTCACCAACTCGGTGACGACCCGGTCGATATCGCCACGGTCGTTCCACGCGCACACCGGTTTGCCCGCATCGATGTCGTAGTCGTGGGCCACCAGCTCGAGTTGTTTGGCCGCTGGAACGAGGCGTCGGACCCGGCGGATCTGAGCGACCAGCTGCATGATCGCGTCCTGGCGGGTGACAGCGTCATCGAGCACCGCGGAATCCAATGCTCGACGGGTCTTGCCCGCCAAGATGTTCGTTGCGTCGATCACTTCACGAACTGCGTCGATGATCCGCTGGGGTCGATCACTGGCACGCAGCTTGTTGCGCCACAACGTGAGCACCGTGGGATGGAACCCTTCGTCGTGCAACGATCTGCCGGCGGCCACCTTCCACGCGATGTTCATCCGCAGCCGGCCGATCGCGACGAGGGACACGACGAGGAGGCAGATCGGATTCGGCCGGACGTCGGCGTCGGTGCGGGTGTCGGTCTCGGTGTCCGTCACGGCGTCAGCACCCCCGGTTCGAGCCACACCGTGCCACGGCTGTTCGGGGGATGCCGCCAGCTGTCGGCGCCCTGGTACAAGATCCAGGCCAGGGCGCCGAGCGCCACGGGCAGCGCGTAGGTGATGGCCCGGAAGACCAAGACGGCAGCGGTGATGGCGCTCTCGAGGCCGTCGGCATCGCCGGTGGCCAGGAAGCCGACGTAGCCGAGCTCCACCACGCCCACACCCCCCGGGGTGATCGGGATGGCGGACAGCAGCCGGACCAGCGCGAAACCGACCAGCACCTTGGACCAGCTCAGCTCCCCGGCCGAGACGCCGATCACCCTGATGCAGGCCAGCAGCATGAGGTAGAGCGACAGATGGCTGACGATCGCCGCCGCGCTCAGGGCCGGCGCACGATGGCGCAACAGCCCGATCATCTGCGCCCGCAGCCGCACCAGCCACGGCTGGATCGTCGTGGTCCGTGGGCGGCCCACGACGCCCAGCAGGCAGGACACCCACCGATCGAGCGCGGCGCCGACCCGCTCGGTGGCCCGGGGGATCCGCAGCACGACGAACGAGACCACGATGAACACGCAGAGGACCGCCACGCCCCACAGGGCCAGGTCGACGAATCGACCTTGCAGCTCGCCCGTGGCCGCCACGATCAGCACCGCGACCACCGGCATGGCGAGCTTCACGAGTTGGTTCCAGACGCCGGTGAGCACGGTCTGATTGGTGATCGATTCGGTCGTGAAGCCCCAGTCGCGCAGGATGCGGAACGTCACGGCGACGGCAAACGCGCTCCCGGCAGGCACGGTGTTGGCGACCGCGGTGCTCGCCTGGTTCACCACGGCGGCCTCGCGCAGACGGAGGCCCGGTTGGGCGAGCATGAGGACGGGCCAGTACGTGAAGAGGTTCCACAGGCCGGCGATCGCCAGTACCGCCAGCTCGGGTGCGGTCATCGCCACGATCGCGTCCCACGCCTCGCCGTAGTCGGCGACCCGGGGGATGGCGAAGCCGAACACCACCAGCACCGCGATGGCGATGACGACGCGAATCCTCATGGGACGCCTTTCATCAGGCCGGCTCGATCTCACGGCCCATCGGGTTCCCGTCGGGTCAGTGTATCGTTCCATTCAATCGCGACGGGGCATCGCTCGGCACGCGCTGAGGTCCCTGGTCGGTGACCGCAGCGAACCGGCCGGCGGTTCATCACCGCGACGGCCTTCGGCGGCGTCACGGCGTGGCCGAGCCAGTCGGTGAGTTCGTCACTGCCGGCGTGGACCGAGAGGCCGTCGATGCCGGCGGCCTCGGCTCGGCCCGGCACGTAGGAGCCGAAGATCTTGATGCGGTCCTCGCCGGCGAGCATGGCCTGACCCCGGGTGCCGGCGGCCTGGTAGCCGACGAACAGGACGGTGTTGCGGTGATCGGGCGCCAGGCGTTCGAGGTGGTGCAGGACCCGGCCCGCCGCCGGCCATGCCACTGGCCGACAGCGCGATCATCGGCCCGCCGAGGGGAGTCACCTTCGCGCCCGACCGCGAACACCGGATCAGGAGCGCACCACCACGGTCGAGGGTGCGGTTGGCGACCTCGGCGAGCTCGTCGAGGGGATCGGTCGGAGCATGGGTCCGGTTGCCGTAGGTGGACTCGGTCACGACATGGTCGGCGATGGGGAGCGGTTCCGGCGGTCGCATCACCGGGTCGGCGGGCCGTCCGACGTCCCCGGTGAACACGACCGACGTGGAGTCGTCGGGCAGTCGCACGGAGGCGGCGCCGAGGATGTGCCCGCCGGTGTCGATCACGAAGCGTGACCTGGTGACGGTGCCTGCCGCTCCCCAGAACGTGATCCGCATCTCGTCGCCCTCCTGAGATCAGCGCTCGCCGGGGCGCCCGTGGCCGGCACGGTCGTGGTCGTGCACGTCGTGATCGTGGTCGTGCACGTCGTCGTGCCGGCCCCCGGCCCCGTGGCCCATGCCTCCCATGCCGCGCATCATGAAGAACATCATGAGCGGGCAGGCGAGGATGAGCACGAGGAAGCCCAGGGAGGCGACCGGCAGGCCGGCGACGACGAGGGCGACCAGTAGGGCTCCGGCGACCAGGGCTAGCTTGGCCATCTGTTGGGTTTTCATGTCGACCTCCGGATCGTCTCACTGATGGCTCCATCATCGGCTGCCGGAGGTGCTCCGGCATCCGGTGCGGCTACCGAACGCGCCCTGGGTGAACTACGGATCCCGATGCCCGAGGGCCACCTCGAAATCGGACGTACGCTAGGGTCTCCGACACGATGTCGGAGTTCTTGGAGCCACCACCGACCGCGGGTGGAGACGCCGACGAAGCCCGCTACTTACCGCTCCTGCGCGCCGCGCTCGACCTGGCCGGTGACCATGACCTCGAGGAGATCCTCGGGCGGATGGCGCACTGCGCGGCTGACGTCGCCGGCGCCCGCTACGCGGCCCTCGGGATCTACGACGACTCGGGGCGCATCGAGCGCTTCGTCCACCACGGCCTCGACGCGGCCACGGTCGAACGCATCG
>CAVPET010000020.1:0-33612 GCA_963703525.1 Ilumatobacteraceae bacterium
GTTCACGGCGCCCACGCCGTTGGCCGGTCCGGCCTCGTCGCTGCCGGGCCGGCCGGCCGATACGGTGCGGTCGATGAGCCGTCGGGTGACGGCCGCGTACGCGACGACCGCGGCGACGATGACGAGCTTGACGACGAGCCAGCGCCCGGTCCTCCAGTCGGTGATCCCGGCGAGGCTGCCGACCTGTCGCCAGCCGTTGATGGCGCCGCTGACGACCAACGCGACCACGGAGCCGAGCACGAACGGGGAGAATCGCGCCGCAGTCGGCCACAGGCGATCCCGGGTGACGACGAACACGAGCAGGCACAGCCCACCGACCCACAGTGACATCGCTGCGAGGTGAACGATGGTGGCCGCGAACCCGATGCCGACCGCTCGACCCGACACGGCGTGGCCTCCGGCGGCAACCACGGCGAACAGGCCGAGCGCCCCGATCGCTGCGATCACCCGCATCGGGCGATGTCGGAGGAGATGTCGCCAATGCACGGCCGGCGTGATGAGGGCGACGGTGACGAGACGGATCGCCCACCAGCGACCGGAACGAGTGTCGGTGACCGCGGCGACGTCGGTGTACGAGCCGCTGATCGTGTGTGCCTGAGCGGCGATCATCACCGCCGTGCCGACCATCGCGATGACGCCACCAGCGACGACAAGGTGGGCGGCACGGCGCGTCTGCAGCAGAAACGGAGCGATCAGGGCCGTGGCGGCGAGTGTGCCGACGAGCCCGGCGAGACCGGTGTAGCCGGCGAATCGCCCGACCCCGACCCACAGGTCACTCACTGTGGACGTGTCGGCCTCGGTGAGCACCTGGTCGACGAGACCGGATGCACCAGGCGACGGGGCGCCGACGGAGAAGACGAACGCACCGCGGATCGGATGGGAGTCGGCAGACACGGCCGCCCACGCCACGACGTAGCTGCCGTCGGTGATTTCGTCGGGCACGAGGGCGGTGATCGTGTCGGACCCGCCGTCCTGGGTGATCGAGCCGAGCACGACCGGTGTGCCGTCGGCGGCGACGAGCCGGACGGCGTTGTCGACCGGGTCGACCGGCTCGGTGAAGGTCAGCACGATCTCGGCCGGCGACGCCGCGAGCACGCTGTCAGCCGGCGGGTCGCTGCTCACCAGATCGGCGTGGGCGCTCACGGTTCGCGCCCCGCCGAGCACGGCGAGCACGGCGATTGCGACGAACGAGGCGAACGTCCACCGTCGCCGGCGCGTCACGGTCGACGTCGCCGAGCCCGAAGCGCCACGATGCCGGCGACTGCGGCGATCACCGCGAGCATCACGAAGAACACCGCGGAGCCCGCCAGGTTGTCGTCGGAGGCTCCGCTCGATGCCTCGCCGGTGTTTGCCGACGCAGAGCTCGATCCGATCGATGATTCGGTGGGCGACGGCGAGGTGGACGTTGCGGCCGAGCTGGTGGGTGGGACGACGGAAGTGGGTGGGACGACGGAAGTGGATGGGATCGCGGTGGCGGATGGGATCGCGGTGGCGGATGGGATCGCGGTGGCGGATGGGATAGCACCGGCGGGCGGGGTCGTCGCCGGGGCCGGCTCGGCGATGGCGACCGGGCCGAACAGGTTCATGGCGGGAGCGGGTTCGTCCAGTTCGGCGCCCGAGCCGTCGGCGGGGATGTCGATCCAGGCGATCTCGCCGACCTCGCAGCGCTGAACGAACGGGAAGTAGATCGTCGTGTCGGACGTCGGCGGCAGGGTCATGCGCACGCGGAACGTCAGCTCCTGGTCGTCGGGGAGGGGCCCGCCCAGGAAGGTGACGACGTCGCCGTCGACGTTGCCGGTCCAACCGGTGGGTGGTTCGGGGGTCGGGTTGGCAGTGCCGTCGGGTAGGCGCATGTCGAGTTGCACGGTTGGCGAACCCTCGCAGCCATGCTGGACGGTGAACCCGACCGATTGCTCGCTGCCGGCCTGAGCGTCGGTGGGGTCGGGGTCGATATGGGCAAAGGCCGGTGTAGCGACGGCGAGAACGCCGACGATCGAGAGCGCGGCGATGGTGACAGGACGATGCTTCATCGGGGTTGCTTCCTCGGGGGTCAGGTGTGGGCTCAGGTGTGGGGCCAGGTGTGGGCTCAGGTGTGGCGGAGACGGTGGGCTGGGTGTGAGGGGTCGACGCGTGGCCTGAGCCGACGTGGCGCGGGTCGGCCTGCGAGCATCCATACCAGCACGAGGCCGGCGAACTCGATGAGGTGGTGGGCTTCAGCGAGCGAGGTGGTACGCCGGTTGGCGATGTCGACGGTGGCGGTCACGGCGATCGTGAGGGCGAGAGCGGTGACGATCGGCAGGATCCCGTAGGCGCGGGCCGGTCGCCACGCGACGTACAGCAGGCCGATCGACACCGCTGCCCCGAACGATCCGAGGTGACGTGCATCATGCATCGACGCCGCGCCCTCACCGGCGATCAATCCGGGCGCCGTGAGGATCAACTCCGCTGCCGCGACCAGCGCCAATGACACCCGCACCCACTGGCCTCGGCCGACCCGAGGTGGATGGGCGCGGGCGAGGACCGGCGTGGCGATGTCGGGTACGGCTTCGGCGAGCCGGACCCGCAGCAGCCTGTTGACCCGTCCCACGTCGCTGCTCCACGACTGGCAATGGGCGCATCGGCCGAGGTGCGAGTTCGCGGCAGCGGTCTCTGCGCCGGAGGTCTCCTGGTCGAATTGGGCCGACAACAGCTCGCGGGCGAGTTCGCAATCCATGTACAACAGGTGACTTCGGCGACCCGGGAAGTTCCCGTCACTTACGCCACACTGGAGGGATGCTCGACCTGGACCGCCTCGCGGCCGCTGCCCGCGACGGCGACCGGATCGCTCTCGATCGGTTCATCCGGGCGGTCCAGGCCGATGTCTGGCGGTTCAGCGCCCATCTCACTCACCCCAGCGATGCCGACGACCTCGCACAGGACGCGTTGGTGCGGGTGATCACCCACCTCGACCGTTGGGAGCGCGGCCCGGTGCTGACCTGGGTGCTCGGCGTCACCCGCAACGTCTGTCTCGAACACATCCGTAAGCGAACGCGGCGCCGAACCGATCCCGACGCAGACCCGCCGATGCCTGCGGCTCCGGACGTCAACGGCGAGGTCGAAACCGTGTTGCTCCTCGCCGCGTTGCCCCCAGACCAGCGCGAGGCGCTGGTGCTGACGCAACTCATCGGCCTCCCGTACGCCGACGCCGCGGATGTGGTCGGCTGCCCGATCGGCACCATCCGCTCACGCGTTGCGCACGGCCGTACCGCGCTGATCGACGCACTTCGCGCCGGCGACGGCATTCCGCGACTCGACTGACACCTCGGCGCGTATACGGGGACCAGGATGCCCGACGTGTCAGAACCGCAACACGGACGACTCGGGGATCCAGCCGACGGCTCGAGCGACCCCCTCCTGCCATCGGGCCCGCAACTTCGCGTGCTCGACGTCGGGTGATGGCTCGACGACGCGGGCCGGCTGCCACAGTCGATCGAGGTCGTCCATGCTGCCGAAGATGCCGACCCCGAGCCCGGCGACGAATGCTGCTCCGGTGGTGGTCGATTCGGCGTGCGGTGACACCTCGATCGGGCGTCCAGTGGCGTCGGCGAGCGCCTGCACGAAGGTCGGATTCGCGCTCATGCCACCGTCGATGCGGACCGTGTCGACGTCGACGCCGGTGTCGGCGATCGCCGCGTCGAGCAGATCGGCGCCCCGATGAGCGATGCCCTCGAGCACGGCACGTACCACGTGTCCGCGGTCCGAACCCCGGGTGAGTCCGAGCAGTGTGCCACGCGCCCCGTAGTCCCAATGTGGCGTGCCGAGGCCGAGGAGGGCCGGGACGTACAACACCCCACCGCTGTCAGCACAGCGGCTCGCGACCTCGTGGCTCTCGGCGGCCGTCGAGATGAGTGCGAGGTCGTCACGCAACCACTCGACGTTCGTGCCCGCCGACAGCATGATGCCCTCGACCCCCCACGTCAGTGTCCCGTCGCGTGACCACAGCGGGAGCGGGTAGGTGCCGGCGGCGGAACGAGCGGTGGTCGCCGGCGCCGGGGTGGAGGTGCAGAGATCCAACATGCCCCCGGTGCCGAAGGTGATCTTCGCCCGACCGGCCACGACGCAGCTCTGGCCGACGAGCGACGCCTGCTGGTCGCCGAGCATGCCTGCAATCGGCGGCCGGCCGGGAAGCACGCTCGCCACGCCGCAGACCCCGATGGAATCGACGACGTCGGGGAGAAGCGAGCGGGGGATCGAGAACGCGTCGAGCACGTCCTGGTCCCAGTCCGACCCGTCGACAAGCCGGAGGCCACCCGTCGTCGCCGACGCGTTGGTCTGGTCGCTGATGTGCGCCGCGCCGCCCGACAGGACCCACGCCACCCAACTGTCCACGGTCCCGAAGCACAGCTGACGACCTGTCAGGTCGCCGCTGTTGGCCAGGATCCAGGCCAGCTTGGTGACCGCCTGATTCGGGGACAGCGACCAGCCGTGCTCAGCCTTCGCGATCATGCACTCACCGATGGTGCGCAGGTCCTGCCAGCCGAGACCGGGCCCGATCGGTTCACCGCTCGAAGCGGTCCCACACCGCCGTGCTCGCGCGCTGATTCGTGATGCCGACCGCAGCGACCGGTTCGCCGACTCGATCGATGACGGTGTTCGCCGCGTCGAGCACTTTGGCGGCGATGTCCCGCGCGGTGTCGAACTCGACGAGTCCGGGCGGGCGTGGACGGCGGGCACGGTCGGTACTTCAGCCAGGCGTAGACGCAACGCCTCGTCGACGATGGCGGCGTGTAAGCCGGTCGTGCCGACGTCGATCGACAGCAGCGCGGTCACTGCGACCTCGATGGTGGCGGCTGCGTGATCGTCGGCCACGGCGCTGGGCCGAACGGCGACGGCAGCCCGAGCTTGCCGGGGTTGAGGATGCCATTCGGGTCCAGCGTGTCCTTCACCGACCGCAGCACCTGGTGCCCTGCCCCGAGCGCGCGGCGACGAACCGGGCCCGGTTGAGCCCGACGCCGTGGTGGTGGCTCAGGTTGCCGCCGGCGTCGAGGACCGCCCGGGTGCCCGCGTCCCACAACCGGCGGTAGGTCGTGTCGACCTCGGCGGGCGGGGGAGCGGCCGCGAACGTGAAGTACAGGCACGCGCCGTCGAGGTAGCTGTGACTGGCGTGGCACGTCGCCACCAGTGCGTGGGGCACGGCCAGGATCGCCACCCGGGCGGCCTCGAACACGTCGGGCAGCACCTTCCAGCGCCCGGCGATCTCCATCGTGTCGACCACGAAGCCCTTGCGCACCAACGCCTGCAGGGCGCTGGTGTCGTTGCGGTGCTCCAGCCACTCTGCCACCAGCGCCACGTCGGCCGCGACTCCGCCGGCGGCCGTGCATTCGCGGTCGACGACGCCGAACGTGGCGCCGATGATCAGGGGGTCGGATTCGTCGAGCACCAGCAGCAGGCTGCGCCGGCCGTCGCCGCCATGGCTGCGGGCGGCCTCGTCGGCGTCGTACAGGCGCAGCACGGCAGGGGTCGCGCCGCCCTGCAGGATCCGCCGGCAGGCGTCGAGCCCGGTGCCGAACGTGGGGAACCACCACGCGCCCGCCGCTCGCCGGCAGGCACGGGGTGCACGCGCAACCAGGCGCGGGTGATCACGCCGAGGGTGCCCTCCGCTCCGGTGAACAGCTGGGTGAGGTCGGGCCCGACCGCGGCGCGCGGCGCGCCGCCCGTGCGCACGACCGTGCCGTCGGCCAGCACCACCTCGAGCCCGGCCACGATGTCTTCGATCTTGCCGTAGCGGGTCGAGTATTGGCCGGCGCCGCGGACATGCCACCCATCCGCCGACGGTGGCGATGTCGAAGCTTTGCGGGAAGTGGCCGACCGACAAACCATGGCGGCTTTGCAACATCGCTTCGAGGTCGGGACCGAACGTGCCGGCCAGTACCTCGACGACACCCGACACCTCGTCGACCGAGCAGACACCGGCGAGTGCGGTCGTGTCGAGGACCACACCTCCGAAGATCGGGACCGCCGCCCCGCACACCCCGCTGCGCCCACCGGCGACGGTCAGGGGCACGCGCGCGATGCTGCACGCACGGGCCAGCGCGGCGACCTGTTGTGTGGTCGCGGGACGAGCGAGCAGGTCGGCCATCTGCGGGACCTCACCGGCGATCGACCAGTGCAGTGCGAGCGGCCACCAGTCGCGGCTCGATTCGGCGAGTCGGCCTTCGTCGTCGGTGACGACTTCACAGATCGCCGCAATCGTGTCGATCAGGTCGTCGGGGAGTTCGATGCCGTCGCCGGCGAAATGCGAGCCGTGACCGGCGAGCTCAATGGGTGGCGTTGGCGAACTGGTCACCGGCTGCCTCCTCCGCCGCGCACCGCGCCCGATAGTCCTCGAGTTGACGATCGGTCTCGGTGTCGTCCCAGCCGAGTTCGTCCTGCAGGAGCAGCGCGATATCGGGCGCCGCGGCGAGCGTCGCGGCCCGCTCGGCGAGGTGGGCCCGTGTCCGGCGAACCAGCACATCATCGAGCGTCGTTGCCATCTCGTGGCGAGCGGCGTAGACCGCTTCGGCTCGCAGATACGCCAGGCCCGGCACCAACGGTTCGCCGAGCGTCGAATCGAAGGCGACGAGGGCCCGGACCTCGTCGGCGAGTGACCCGTACCGTCGCACGAGGTGCTGGTCGGTCGTCGATGCGGTCGGCCTGGCGGGAGCGGTCGCTCCGAGCAGCTTCAGCCGGCAGGTCGACGTTCGTGCGGCGGAACCCTTCGGCAGGAACCGCAACACGGCATCGACGGCGTCGTCGGCCATCTGCCGGTAGGTGGTGAGCTTCCCGCCGGTCACGGTCACTACGCCCGAGTCGCTGATCCCGACCTGGTGGCGACGCGGAGGTCCTTCGTGGAGCCGGACTCGGCGTCTTGCGCAGACTTGACGAGAGGGCGCAGCCCGGCCCACACGCCGGTGATGGCGGCGCGGGTGATCACGCCGTTCGTCGCGGTGTCGAGGGATTCGTTCAGCGCCTTCAAGGATGTAGTCGATGTCGTCACCGGTCGTCTGCGGGTCGTCCATCGAGCCGTCCGGTAATCGGAATCCGTGGTGCCGACGTAGACGTGGCGGAAGGCGCCGTCGTCGAGGGGTCCAGATGGCACCACGAACAGGCTTCGCTTGTCGCGCCGTACCGGGACGATCACCGCGATGTGCATTGCGTACGAGCGACCACGGCAACGTGATGTGCACGCCCTTGGCCGGTCGAATCGAGTCGGGATGTCGATCCATCGTCAACGCGACCGGCGTGTGGGCTGACGACGTGCGCGCCCTCGACGAGGATCGACATCCCGACTCGATTCGACCGGCCAAGGGCGTGCACATCACGTTGCCGTGGTCGCTCGTACGCAATGACATCGCGGTGATCATCCCGGTACGGCGCGACAAGCGAAGCCTGTTCGTGGTGCCATCTGGACCCCTCGACGACGGCGCCTTCCGCCACGTCTACGTCGGCACCACGGATTCCGATTACGACGGCTCGATGGACGACCCGCAGACGACCGGTGACGACATCGATTACATCCTCGAGGCGCTGAACGAATCCCTCGACACCGCGACGAACGGCGTGATCACCCGCGCCGCCATCACCGGCGTGTGGGCCGGGCTGCGCCCTCTCGTCGAGTCTGCGCAAGACGCCGAGTCCGGCTCCACGAAGGACCTCTCGCGTCGCCACCAGGTCGGGATCAGCGACTCGGGCGTAGTAACCGTGACCGGCGGGAAGCTCACCACCTACCGGCAGATGGCCGACGACGCCGTCGATGCCGTGTTGCGGTTCCTGCCGAAGGGTTCCGCCGCGCGAACGTCGACCTACCGGCTGAAGCTGCTCGGAGCGACCGCTCCCGCCAGGCCGACCGCATCGATGACCGACCAGCACCTCGTGCGACGGTACGGGTCACTCGCCGACGAGGTCCGGGCCCTCGTCGCCTTCGATTCGACGCTCGGCGAACCGTTGGTGCCGGGCCTGGCGTATCTGCGAGCCGAAGCGGTCTACGCCGCTCGCCACGAGATGGCAACGACGCTCGATGATGTGCTGGTTCGCCGGACACGGGCCCACCTCGCCGAGCGGGCCGCGACGCTCGCCGCGGCGCCCGATGTCGCGCTGATCCTGCAGGACGAACTCGGCTGGGACGACACCGAGACCGATCGTCAACTCGAGGACTATCGGGCGCGGTGCGCGGCGGAGGAGGCAGCCGGTGACCAGTTCGCCAACGCCACCCATTGAGCTCGCCGGCCACGGCTCGCATTTCGCCGGCGACGGCATCGAACTCCCCGACGACCTGATCGACACGATTGCGGCGATCTGTGAAGTCGTCACCGACGACGAAGGCCGACTCGCTGAATCGAGCCGCGACTGGTGGCCGCTCGCACTGCACTGGTCGATCGCCGGTGAGGTCCCCCAGATGGCCGACCTGCTCGCTCGTCCCGCGACCACACAACAGGTCGCCGCGCTGGCCCGTGCGTGCAGCATCGCGCGCGTGCCCCTGACCGTCGCCGGTGGGCGCAGCGGGGTGTGCGGGGCGGCGGTCCCGATCTTCGGAGGTGTGGTCCTCGACACGACCGCACTCGCCGGTGTCTGCTCGGTCGACGAGGTGTCGGGTGTCGTCGAGGTGCTGGCCGGCACGTTCGGTCCCGACCTCGAAGCGATGTTGCAAAGCCGCCATGGTTTGTCGGTCGGCCACTTCCCACAGAGCTTCGACCTGGCAACCGTCGGCGGATGGGTGGCATGTCGCGGCGCCGGCCAGTACTCGACGCGCTACGGCAAGGTCGAGGACATGGTCGTGGGGCTCGAAGCAGTACTGGCCGACGGCGCCGTCATCCGGACCGGCGGGGCCCCCGCTGCTGCCGCCGGGCCCGACATCACCCAATTGCTCCTCGGCTCGGAGGGCACGCTCGCCATCATCACGCGGGTGTGGTTGCGCACGCACCCGCTGCCCCCGGTCGAGCGGCAGGCGGCGTATCTCTTCGACTCCTTCGGCGACGGTATCGAAGCGTGTCGCCTCACAATGCGGCGCGGTGCGACACCAGCGGTGCTGCGGCTCTACGACGCCGAGGAGTCCGCCCGCGGCCGAGGGGGTGACGGCGCAACGTGTGTCCTGCTGGTGCTCGACGAGGGTGACGCAGCGCTCGTCGATGCAACGATGTCGATCGTTGCGTCGGCGTGTGCCGATGCACACGGAACTGCCGGCGATCCGGCGCTGGTGGCGGCATGGCTCGAACACCGCAACGACACCTCGTCGCTGCAGGGCCTCACCCGCAAGGGCTTCGTGGTCGACACGATGGAGGTCGCCGCTGCGTGGTCGGCGCTCCCCCGCTTGTTCGAAGAGGTGCGAACCGCGTTGCTCGCGGTTCGCACCGCGCGTGCCGCCACGTGTCACCTGTCGCACAGCTACACCGACGGCGCGTGTCTCTATTTCACGTTCGCGGCCACTCCCCCACCCGACGACATCGAGGCGACCTACGTGGCGCTGTGGGACGCGGGCCAGCGGGCGGTGCTCGCTGCCGGCGGCAACCTGTCGCACCACCACGGCGTTGGCCTCAACCGGGCCCGCTTCATGCCCGAAGCACTCGGCACATCATTCGCCGTGCTCCAGGCGATCAAGGACGCACTCGACCCGCACGGCATCCTCAACCCCGGCAAGATGGGTTTCACGTCGGTGTTCGGCCCAGCGCCGTGGCCGACGATCACGCAGCCGCCACCATCGAGGTCGCAGTGACCGCGCTGCTGTCGATCGACGTCGGCACGACCGGCTTACGCGCCGCCATCGTCGACGAGGCGTTGCGTCTCCGCGCGCTCGAGTACCGACCGTGCCCGCCGTCCACGCCCGCCCCCGGACTCGTCGAGTTCGACACGCGGGACATCGCCGCCAAAGTGCTCGACGCGGCGAACACCGTCATCGATCGAGTCGGCGAACCGGTCGCTGCGGTCGGCATCACGAATCAGCACGCGAGCACGGCGGTGTGGGACCGCTCGAGCGGTGAACCGATCGGGCCCGGTCTCGGCTGGCAGGACCTGCGCACCATCGGTGAGTGCATGATCGCGAAGGCTGAGCACGGCTGGTCGCTGTCCCCGAATCAGGCGGTCACCAAGCTGGCCTGGATCCTGGCCAACAGCGGCGACCTGACAGGTCGTCAGCTGTGCTTCGGGACCGTGGACAGTTGGGTGGCGTGGGTCCTGTCGGGCGGCGCGGCGCACATCAGCGACCAGACCAACGCGTCGGCGACGACGGGTGGCCTCCGGCTTGTCGACGGGTCGGACTGGGACCAGGACGTGCTCGACGCGTTCTCGATCCCCCGCTCGCTTCTCCCCGACGTCGTCGATTCCATCGGGGTCTGCGGCGTGGCGAGCGTGCTTCCCGGCCGGCCGCCGATTGCAGGCATGCTCGGCGACCAGCAGGCGTCGCTCGTCGGCCAGAGCTGCGTCGTGGCCGGTCGGGCGAAGATCACCTTCGGCACCGGGGGCATGTTGGATCTCTGCACCTCCACCCCGGCGCCGGCGACCACCGCTCGTTCCGCCGCCGGCACCTACCCGCTCCCGCTGTGGTCACACGACGGGACACTGACGTGGGGGGTCGAGGGCATCATGCTGTCGGCGGGCACGAACGTCGAGTGGTTGCGTGACGACCTCGCACTCATCTCGACGGCCGCCGAGAGCCACGAGGTCGCGAGCCGCTGTGCTGACAGCGGTGGGGTGTTGTACGTCCCGGCCCTCCTCGGCCTCGGCACGCCACATTGGGACTACGGGGCACGTGGCACACTGCTCGGACTCACCCGGGGTTCGGACCGCGCACACGTGGTACACGCCGTGCTCAAGGGCATCGCTCATCGGGGCGCCGATCTGCTCGACGCGGCGATCGCCGACACCGGCGTCGACGTCGACACGGTCCGCATCGACGGTGGCATGAGCGCGAATCCGACCTTCGTGCAGGCGCTCGCCGACGCCACTGGACGCCCGATCGAGGTGTCACCGCACGCCGAATCGACCACCACCGGAGCAGCATTCGTCGCCGGGCTCGGGGTCGGCATCTTCGGCAGCATGGACGACCTCGATCGACTGTGGCAGCCGGCCCGCGTCGTCGAGCCATCACCCGACGTCGAGCACGCGAAGTTGCGGGCCCGATGGCAGGAGGGGGTCGCTCGAAGCCGTCGGCTGGATCCCCGAGTTGTCCGCGTTGCGGTTCTGACACGTCGGGCATCCTGGTCCCCGTATACGCGCCGAGGTGTCAGTCGAGTCGCGCAATGCCGTCGCCGGCGCGAAGTGCGTCGATCAGCGCGGTACGGCCACGCGCAACGCGTGAGCGGATGGTGCCGATCGGGCAGCCGACCACATCCGCGGCGTCGGCGTACGGGAGGCCGATGAGTTGCGTCAGCACCAGCGCCTCGCGCTGGTCTGGGGGCAACGCGGCGAGGAGCAACACGGTTTCGACCTCGCCGTTGACGTCCGGAGCCGCAGGCATCGGCGGGTCTGCGTCGGGATCGGTTCGGCGCCGCGTTCGCTTACGGATGTGTTCGAGACAGACGTTGCGGGTGACGCCGAGCACCCAGGTCAGCACCGGGCCGCGCTCCCAACGGTCGAGGTGGGTGATCACCCGCACCAACGCGTCCTGTGCGAGGTCGTCGGCATCGCTGGGGTGAGTGAGATGGGCGCTGAACCGCCAGACATCGGCCTGGACCGCCCGGATGAACCGATCGAGAGCGATCCGGTCGCCGTCGCGGGCAGCGGCCGCGAGGCGGTCCAGGTCGAGCATCCCTCCAGTGTGGCGTAAGTGACGGGAACTTCCCGGGTCGCCGAAGTCACCTGTTGTACATGGATTGCGAACTCGCCCGCGAGCTGTTGTCGGCCCAATTCGACCAGGAGACCTCCGGCGCAGAGACCGCTGCCGCGAACTCGCACCTCGGCCGATGCGCCCATTGCCAGTCGTGGAGCAGCGACGTGGGACGGGTCAACAGGCTGCTGCGGGTCCGGCTCGCCGAAGCCGTACCCGACATCGCCACGCCGGTCCTCGCCCGCGCCCATCCACCTCGGGTCGGCCGAGGCCAGTGGGTGCGGGTGTCATTGGCGCTGGTCGCGGCAGCGGAGTTGATCCTCACGGCGCCCGGATTGATCGCCGGTGAGGGCGCGGCGTCGATGCATGATGCACGTCACCTCGGATCGTTCGGGGCAGCGGTGTCGATCGGCCTGCTGTACGTCGCGTGGCGACCGGCCCGCGCCTACGGGATCCTGCCGATCGTCACCGCTCTCGCCCTCACGATCGCCGTGACCGCCACCGTCGACATCGCCAACCGGCGTACCACCTCGCTCGCTGAAGCCCACCACCTCATCGAGTTCGCCGGCCTCGTGCTGGTATGGATGCTCGCAGGCCGACCCGCGCCACGTCGGCTCAGGCCACACGTCGACCCCTCACACCCAGCCCACCGTCTCCGCCACACCTGAGCCCACACCTGGCCCCACACCTGAGCCCACACCTGACCCCCGAGGAAGCAACCCCGATGAAGCATCGTCCTGTCACCATCGCCGCGCTCTCGATCGTCGGCGTTCTCGCCGTCGCTACACCGGCCTTTGCCCATATCGACCCCGACCCCACCGACGCTCAGGCCGGCAGCGAGCAATCGGTCGGGTTCACCGTCCAGCATGGCTGCGAGGGTTCGCCAACCGTGCAACTCGACATGCGCCTACCCGACGGCACTGCCAACCCGACCCCCGAACCACCCACCGGTTGGACCGGCAACGTCGACGGCGACGTCGTCACCTTCCTGGGCGGGCCCCTCCCCGACGACCAGGAGCTGACGTTCCGCGTGCGCATGACCCTGCCGCCGACGTCCGACACGACGATCTACTTCCCGTTCGTTCAGCGCTGCGAGGTCGGCGAGATCGCCTGGATCGACATCCCCGCCGACGGCTCGGGCGCCGAACTGGACGAACCCGCTCCCGCCATGAACCTGTTCGGCCCGGTCGCCATCGCCGAGCCGGCCCCGGCGACGACCCCGCCCGCCGGTGCTATCCCATCCGCCACCGCGATCCCATCCGCCACCGTCGATCCCATCCGCCACCGTCGATCCCATCCACTTCCGTCGTCCCACCCACTTCCGTCGTCCCACCCACCAGCTCGGCCGCAACGTCCACCTCGCCGTCGCCCACCGAATCATCGATCGGATCGAGCTCTGCGTCGGCAGACACCGGCGAGGCATCGAGCGGAGCCTCCGACGACAACCTGGCGGGCTCCGCGGTGTTCTTCGTGATGCTCGCGGTGATCGCCGCAGTCGCCGGCATCGTGGCGCTTCGGGCTCGGCGACGTCGACCGTGACGCGCCGGCGACGGTGGACGTTCGCCTCGTTCGTCGCAATCGCCGTGCTCGCCGTGCTCGGCGGGGCGCGAACCGTGAGCGCCCACGCCGATCTGGTGAGCAGCGACCCGCCGGCTGACAGCGTGCTCGCGGCGTCGCCGGCCGAGATCGTGCTGACCTTCACCGAGCCGGTCGACCCGGTCGACAACGCCGTCCGGCTCGTCGCCGCCGACGGCACACCGGTCGTGCTCGGCTCGATCACCCAGGACGGCGGGTCCGACACGATCACCGCCCTCGTGCCCGACGAAATCACCGACGGCAGCTACGTCGTGGCGTGGGCGGCCGTGTCTGCCGACTCCCATCCGATCCGCGGTGCGTTCGTCTTCTCCGTCGGCGCCCCGTCGCCTGGTGCATCCGGTCTCGTCGACCAGGTGCTCACCGAGGCCGACACGTCCACAGTGAGTGACCTGTGGGTCGGGGTCGGGCGATTCGCCGGCTACACCGGTCTCGCCGGGCTCGTCGGCACACTCGCCGCCACGGCCCTGATCGCTCCATTTCTGCTGCAGACGCGCCGTGCCGCCCACGTTGTCGTCGCTGGTGGCGTCATCGCGATGGTCGGCACGGCGGTGATGATCGCCGCTCAGGCACACACGATCAGCGGCTCGTACACCGACGTCGCCGCGGTCACCGACACTCGTTCCGGTCGCTGGTGGGCGATCCGTCTCGTCACCGTCGCCCTCATGACGCCAGCCGTGCATTGGCGACATCTCCTGCGACATCTCCCGATGCGGGTGATCGCAGCGGTCGGGGCGCTCGGCCTGTTCACCGTGGTTGCCGCCGGAGGCCACGCCGTGTCGGGTCGAGCCGTCGGCATCGGGTTCGCGGCCACCATCGTTCACCTCGCAGCGATGTCGCTGTGGGTCGGTGGGCTGTGCCTGCTCGTGTTCGTCGTCACCCGGGATCGCCTGTGGCCGACTGCGGCGCTATTCTCCCCGTTCGCGCTCGGCTCCGTGGTCGCGTTGGTCGTCAGCGGCGCCATCAACGGCTGGCGACAGGTCGGCAGCCTCGCCGGGATCACCGACTCGAGCTACGGGCGCTGGCTCGTCGTCAAGCTCGTCATCGTCGCCGCGGTCGTCGCCGTCGCGGCCGTCACCCGACGGCTCATCGACCGCACCGTATCGGCCGGCCGGCCCGGCAGCGTCGAGGCCGGACCGGCCAACGGCGTGGGTGACGTGAACGCCGACGCGAAAGCGCGAGCCGCCGTCGACCCCACGCTGCGGCGCAGCGTCATCGTCGAAGCCATCGGCATGGTCGTGATCCTGGCCGCCACCGCGTGCCTCACCGGCGCGGCCCCACCTCGCGCTGCCACGGCAGCGGGCGCCACAGCGGCAGCGGGCGACGTGACCGTGTCGGTCATCCAGGGCGACCGGATCGCGCAGATCGACCTCCTCCCCGCCACCACCGGCGGCACGACCATGCACGTCACCATCACCTCACCGCGTGGTGGCCTCGACCGCGCCGACGACATCGCCGTCACCGCAGCACTCACCGACCGGCAGGTCGGCCCGCTCGAAGATCCCCACCGTGCCCGCCGGGCCGAACCACGTCATCGCGAACGAGGCCGACTTCCCGATTCCCGGCCGCTGGACCATCACCGTCACCGCCCGCTACGGCGAGTTCGACCAGGTCGTGTTCACCACCGACGTCGCGATCGGTGCGCCGTGACCCGCCGGTACTCGCCCGCCGCGCTCATCGCGTTCGTCGCGTTCGTCGCGTTCGTCGCCGTGCTCGCACCGGCGGCGCCGGTGAACGCGCACGGCGGCAGTGACTCCGACGTCACCTCCGACTACCGGACCCGTATCACCGACGTCACCGACATCGACGGGCTGAGTGCCCGGATCATCGACATCGACGGCTCCGTCGAACTCACCTGGAGCGGCGCCGGCGCCGTCGTCGTCTTCGGCTACGAAGGCGAGCCGTACCTGCGCATCGACCCCACCGGCGTCGCCCGGAACCTGCGCTCACCCGCCACCTATCTCAACCAGGACCGTTACGCCAGAGTCGCACTGCCCGACACCACCGACGCCGACGCACCACCCGACTGGCAACTCGTCACCAGCGCCCACCGATACAGCTGGCACGACCACCGCACCCACTGGATGAGCACCACCCCGCCACTTCAGGTGCAACAGGCCGACGACCGCAGCCAGGTGATCTTCGATCGCTGGGAGATCCCCCTCACCGTCGACGACACCGCCGCGGTCATCGCCGGCGATCTCACCTGGTCACCACCCCCATCGATGCCGGCCTGGCTCGCAGCCGCTGCGATCATCGCCGCCGCCGCCGGCGTCATGCTGTGGTCCCGAGTCTGGCAACTCGCCGCCGCGCTCCTGGCAGCGATCGGCACGATCGCGATCACCGTCGACACCGTCGGTTTCGTGGCAGAGATGAACGGCACGCTCGCCGGTGGCGCCGGGGCGTACCTCTCCAGCGCCTTGGCCGCCGGCGCGCTGATCCGTCTCGGTGTCCACGCCCGCCGGCGCACACCCGACCCCACGTTGGCGATGTTCGCCGCCGGGGTGATCCTGACCGTCATGGGTGGGCTCGACCGCTTCGACGTCCTCACCGCCGGCTACTACCAGTCGGCTCTCCCCGTCACCGTCGCACGGGCCACGACTGTGCTCAGCCTCGGAATCGGTATCGCGCTGACCACACGGTTTCTCGCCTTCCTCGTTCCGCTCCTCACCCGCCGCGGCGACACACCGACGCCCAGCGCCCAGGAGCCCGCAACCACATGACTCACCGGGCGGGTATTCCTCCGGTTTCCACACCGCACACGCCGAGCGAGGACCCTCGCGCCTTGGACCGGATCATCTAGAGTTGCTCCGATGCTCCACCAGGGGCAAGGCTGTCGTGAGCATGAACCTCGAAAGGACTCACCCCCGTGGACCTCGACCCCGCTGAGCCCGCTACGACGCGGCGACGCATGATCGGCGCCGTCGGCGCCGTCGGCCTTGCCGCGGCCGTCGGCGCGCTGGCGATGGCTCACCAAGCCAACGCCGCTCCGTATACACCGACCGAGGCGGACCGCAGTCGTCTCGACGTGCTGATGCGGCTCGAGCTGACGGCCCGGGATCTGTACCGCGCGAGCGTTGGCGCCGGACTCGACGGCGTCGCCGGTGACCTCGCGTCGACGTTCGCGGACAATCACCAGGCATGCGCCGAGGCCATCGCGGGGATCTCCGGGCTGTCGGCGACAGCAGGGATCGCGAGCGTGTACAAGCAATTCGAGTCACCATTCGCGACGAGCGACATCGAGACGTGGACGAAAGCCGCATACGAGTTCGAGTCGACGTTCGTCGCCACGCACACCGAGGCCACCAGCGGCTTCGAGGCGATCGAGCCCATCAACCTCGTCGCGTCGATTCTCGTCGTCGAGGCGCGTCAGGCGATGGTCCTCGCCGATGTCGGCGGCTTTCTCGACGATGTCGACGTGCTCAATGCGACCGATGCGACCGCACTCGAACTGACCACGCTCGTTCAGTCCGGGGAGGACGGCGCATGAACAATCAACTCGGTGTCGACGTCTCGACTCGCCTCGGTCGGCGTGATCTGCTGCGCGTCGGCGGTCTCACGATCTCGCTCGGGGCGATCGCAGCAGCTTGCGGCACGACGTCGACCGGTGGTTCCGCCCCGGGCCGCGTCGGAAATGCGCCTCCGATCACCTCTCCGGCCGACTATCCCGTCGATGATGCGGTCCTGCTCCGCACCGCCACCTCGCTGGAGCAGTCGACCATCATGGTCTACGAGGCGGTCCTCGATCTCGGTGTCCTCGACGCTGACCGGACGAAGCTCTTCGAGCGACTCGTGAAGAACCACCGGGCGATCGACCAGGTCATGGCCGACCTCACCGTCGCTGCCGGCGGTGAGGTGTGGCCGTGCGCCAACCCGTGGATGGAGGAACGTTTCCTCGTGCCGGTCGTCGATGCGATCAAGGGCAGCGACAACCAGCTGCGCGACATCTACAACGTCGCGGTGAGCTTCGAGAACCTGGGCGCGGCGACATACCAGCAGTTCTCGATCGAGCTCACCGAGGTCGAGCAACGCACCGCCGTCATCGAGGCCGCAGCGCAGGACTCGCGCCAGTCGGCGAGGCTCGTCATCGCCGTCGACGGTTCCGATGGCTACGTCAGCCCGGCACTGTTCGGCCTCGAACTCGGGACCGATGCCGACGGCGTGCCACTGCAGTATGCGATCCCGTCCCGGTTCGGTTCGATCGCGCAATTCCAGTTGATCGTCGGCGCACCGAACGACACCGGTACCCGCGAGAGCTTCACGGTCCAGACACCCGCCGCGAACTCGTACATCTACAACGAGCTCGAGCCGACCTGCTGATCGGGAGCCGTAGACTGTCGACGATGGTGAGGTGGCCGGGTGGTCGCGGCGGTGCGTGCTGCATCGTCGAGGAAAGTCGGGACTCCTCAGGGCAGGATGCTGGCGAGAGCCAGGTCGGGGTGACCTGACGGACAAGTGCAACAGAGAGCAGACCGCCGATGGGCCGAACCGTTGCAAGACGGATCGGTCACAGGTGAGGGTGAAACGGTGCGGTAAGAGCGCACCAGCGGTGGCGGTGACGTCACCGGCTCGGTAAACCCCATCCGGAGCAAGGCCGAGCAGAGGGAACGAACTGCCCGTTCGTCGGTGACCTCCGGGTCATGGACATCCCTCGGGTAGGCCGCACAGATGGATGGCCACCGGGTCGGAGCTTCGGTTCCGGCCCACAGAATCCCGCTTACAGACCACCTCACCGTCACACAACCCCTGACCTGACCAAGGGTGATCGGTCAATCAAACCGATCGCGCACCATCCGCGCCCATTCCGAGCGCAGCTCATCGAGGCACGGTGTCGATCGTCGCCCGCAACCAGCGAGTCGACGCCGACTCGACTGCGTCAGACCGCGCTGGAGTCTCTGCGGGAGATGAGGGCGTAGGCGATCGCGGCGATCACCGCGAGGATCAGAAACGGGGCGAGCTTCTTCATGGTGGAGGTTCCTTCCGATGGTGTGCGCTGACCCCTCACCGTAGTCTCCCGGTCCACGACTCCCACAGGTTGCGATGAGTATGAGCGCGACCTGTGCGCGCTCATACTCATCGTCGGGTGCGAACGGCCCGGTGCGAACGCCCGGTCAGTCGAGGCGTGCGGTCTCGTTGAACGTCTGCAGGAGCGGATGCCCTCCACGGAACACGATCCGGCACACCGATGCGTGGTCGAGGTGACAGTTCCATGAGATGCCGACGTCGACGCCGAGCGCCCATGCAACAGCTGACTTCATCGGCGAGACATGACTCACCACGACGACGTTCGTGCGCTCCGCCCGCTCGATCAGTTGGCCGCACGCGTCGCGGACTCGTTGATCGAGTGCGGCCAACGATTCGCCGCCCGTGGGCACGAAACGGGTGTCGAGCTTCCAGCGCTGCCACACCTCCGACGGCACATCGGTGTGCGGGACGCCCTCGTACTCGCCATAGGCCAACTCGACCCATCGCTCGTCGAGCTCGTACGGCATGCCGAACTGCTCCGCGGTCTGCGCTGCCCGCCGCAGTGGGCTCGAGATCACCGAATCGATCGTCGTCTGCGACATCACCAACGCCGCGATCGCGCCGGCCTGGCGGCGGCCCAGCTCGTCGAGATCCTGGTCGAGTCGGCCCTGCAACAACCCAGCCTCATTGGCTGCCGTTCGACCGTGACGCACAAGGATCAACACGCGCCGAGTGTGCCACATCGCCTGACGGTCGCTGCCAGGCAGACAGTTCCGCTGCTGGGTCAGGTGCACGGGTGCAGGCGCACGGGTGCACGGGTGCAATTGAACGGGTTCAGGTGAACACGGGCAACGAGAGCTGACCGTCGCGGGCGAACTCCCGCCGCCGCGCGCGCTCCGACATGGCATTGGTTCGCCAGATCCACGAACACAGCACGATCCCGACCAGCTCGAGCACCACGCTCCACAGCCCGCGGCTGATCGGCGGGAGGGATTCGTCGCCGAATGCCCAACCCGTGAACGGCCACCAGAACACCTCGGTGTTGGTCCACGCGCCATCGAACACGAGGTGGAGGAACATGCCGATCGGGAGTCCGAGCATGGTTCGCCGCAGTTGCCGGCGGCCGACCGTCGCAAGCATCACGACGACCAGCACGGCGATCGTCAGCGTGATGCTGTGCAGCGCCCGGGCCCCCCCGAAGACACCATCGACGAGCGGGAGCACCGAACCGACGATCAGCAACCGGTAGTCGAAGCGGGGGTCGCGGAACACGAACCCGACCGCGAGCGCCGCCGTGCCGATGAACCAGAAGAACACGCGGGCAGGCTAACGACCCCCCGGTCGCGTCGGGTCGGGAGCCTCAGACAACGAGTATCCGGCCGCACTGTGGGCAATCGGTGTAGCCATCCGCGGCCGCGCCGGCGCGGGCTGTGTCGATCTCGGCTGCCGACAGATCGAGGTGGCAACCCGTGCACTGCTTGCCGTTGAGCCGCGAGACGACGACACCGAGTTGCGGTCGCCCACGTTCGTACCGCACGACGAGGTCGCGGGGAATCACCTCGAGGATGGCCATTCGTTCGACCTGCAAACCCCCGAGTTGCTGATCGATGTCGGCGGTGGCACTGGCGAGCGCATCGCCGGCCGATTTCGCCTCCGCCCGCAACGCAGGCTCGTCCTGCAGGTGGGTTGCCAGCTCGGTCTCGAGTGGCGCCTGCTCCTCCATCGCCTCGAGCTCACGGAGGTCGAGATCATCCCGTTCGGCCGTGAGCGCCGCGATCTCGTGCATGAGAGCTTCGGCTTCGCGTGGGGCGATCACGGTCTTCAGTTGGCGCTCGAGTCTCGCCAGGTGGGTGGCGAGTTCGGCCCCTCGCTCCTCGTCGCGTGCGATCTCGTCGTTCAAGGCCTCGATGCGGCCACCGATGCGGGCACGTTGTTGCTCCCATGTGCGCAGCGCCTCCGTCGCCCCGAGCGACGCCGTGCGCAGCGGTGAACGCTCTCGTTGGACGGCAAGTTGATCCGCAACCGTATCGATCCGTTGGAGTTCGAGTAGCTGATCGGCCAAGGAGGTCATCAGCGACCAGTGTGACAGGTCAACATGGCCCGATCGTCTTGCTGAGCGCGATCGTCGGCAGCGGCGCCTTGGGATCGAGCACATCGGGTGCGATCGTGGTACCGACCCTCTCGACCACCACGGCCGGCGGCGGTACGGTCGCCGCTGGTGCGGCCGGATCGACGGTGGTCGCTGGTGCGGCCGGGTCGACCGGGTCGATCGGCGCCGGCACGACCGCGGTCACCACACATTCGGCGCCCGGCAGGAACAGACGGGCATTCGGCCGGGCCGGCGCCGGCGGGCGTGCCCAATCCTCGACCGGCAGCGCCGCATGCGCGGCATCCATGTACGCCTTCCAGATCTCGGCCGGGTACGAGGCGCCCTGCACGTTGCCCACGCCATCTGCCAGGAACTCCGGCACCCGCACCATCGGCGTGTACGCGTCGGGGTCGCCGACCCACACCGCCGTCGACAATTGCGGCGTGGCCCCGGCGAACCAGGCGTTCGTGTTGTCCTCCTGTGTCCCGGTCTTACCGAACGCCGGGCGCCCGTTCTCCAGCGGATGCCGGCGAGCCGTGCCCCGCTGGAGTACACCTTTCAGGATGTCGACGGTCTGACGAGCCGCCTCGGGTTCGAGCACCTTCGTGCCGGGATCGAGATGCGTGTACAAGCGCTGTCCAGCGGCGTCGTCGATGAAGTCGACGTAGTACGGCTGGTGATGGACGCCGTCGTTGGCCAGTGTCTGGATGCCCGCGGCCATGTCGAGCGGGCTCATCTCGTTGGCGCCGGTCGCAAAGCTCGCGAAGGGTTCGATCGGTCGGTGCTCCGAGGACGGCTGTCCCTTGTACAGGTATGGCGACTCCGCCATGCGGTACAGGGTGTCGACGACGCGATTCAACCCGACGATCTGCGAGAGCCGGGCGAACGCGCAGTTGATCGACAGCCACGTCTGCTCGGCGAGTGTCGCGACGCTTCCGGCCGCGCCACCCGTGATGACGAACGGTTCGCGTTCGTTGCCCGGGTTGGGAAGCACGCAGCCACGAACACCGTCGATCACATCTCCGGGTTGCGCGCCGGCCTGCACGGCAGCGGCAAGGATGAAGAACTTGATGCTCGACCCGGTCTGGCGTGGCGCCAGCGCCATGTTGGTCTCACGCTGGTTCGGTATGAATCCCCGACCGCCGACCATCACACGAATCCCCGCGGTCTTGGAATCGAGCGACACGATTGCGGCATCGAAACCCTGAGCGTTGTCCGGCAGATTGTTGCGCGCCACCTCTGCCTGTTGCTGCAGCGCTTGGTCGAACGTCGTGTGGATTCGCAGGCCGCCGCGGAACAACTGGTTGTACCGCTGCTCGTACGTGTCGCCGAGGATCGTCGACTTGTTGAGCAGGTAGTCACGCAGCGCTTCGCTGAAGTAGCTGCGTTGGATCGCGCGGGTCGGGATCGCGCGCACACGCTCGGGCAGGACGAAATCGCTCTCGAGCTGATCGGCCTCCTGCTGGGTGAGGTACTCCTCGGCGACGAGCCGGTCGAGCACTTGTTGCCACCGAGCGCGACTGCGCTCGGGCGCGTTGATCGGGTCGAACCCGGAGGGCGACCGGACGAGACCGGCGAGGAACGCCGCCTCGACGAAGGTGAGCTCGGCGGCGGTCTTTCCGAAGTACGTCTCGGCCGCCGCCTGGATGCCATAGGCGTTGTTGCCGAAGAACACCGTGTTCAAGTAGCGCTCGAGGATCTGCTCTTTCGGCATCTCGTTTTCGAGCATGCGGGCGTAGTGGATCTGCAACAGCTTGTAGCGGCCGTCTCGTTCCAGGCCGGCGAGGAAGTCGTTCTTGACGACCTGCATGGTGATCGTCGACGCTCCCTGCTGCGGCGCTTCGGACGCGAAGTTCGACAGCGTCGCTCTGATCAGACTACGCAGGTTGACGCCCTTGTGGGTGAAGAACTCCTTGTCCTCCACGACCAGAAATGCCTGCACGACCTGGGGTGGGATGTCGGCGTACGGGATCGGCTGGGAGTTCTCCAGTTCGTAGACCGCGATCTCGTTGCCGTTCACGTCGTAGACGTAGGTGCGTTGGGCCAGCGCCTCGAACTGGGGCAGCTCGAGGGGAAGTTGTTCGTGGGCGTTGGCGGCGGTCCAGACGCGCGGCGCGACACCGATCACCATCGCGACGATGAGCAGGGCTCCACCTGCAACCAACAGCACCAGTCGAGGAACCCAGCCGAGAGCACGCACAGTGTCCGCCACGCTACTTGCGCCTTCACGGCCGACGACGGCAGCTCGGACCCACCGACCACCAGCCACCAGCCACCAGCCACCAGCCACCAGCCACCAGCCCACCAGCCCACCAGCGGCCCAGCGGCCCAGCGGCCCAGCGGCCCAGCCGGCCCAGCGGCCCAGCGGCCCAGCGGCTCGCCGTGGCGTCACTATGGTGAGTTCGTGTCGTCACCGTTTCCCGTCAAGCCGTTCCGTTTCGGTGTGCAGGTCGCCGCCACGTCGAATCGACGCGAATGGGTGGAACAGGCCCGACGGGTGGAGAGTCTCGGGTACTCGATCGCAACGATGCCCGACCACTTCGACGAACAGTTCGCGCCGATGCCCGCACTCCAGGCGATCCTCGATACGACGACCACGCTGCGTGCAGGCGCTCTGGTGTTCGACAACGACTACCGGCATCCTGTCGTGCTCGCCAAGGAGCTCGCCACGATGGACGTGCTCTCAGACGGCCGGGTGGAGATCGGCCTCGGCGCCGGGTGGATGGCCGCCGACTACGAGCGCGCCGGGATGCCCTACGACTCGGCTGGGGTGCGAATCGACCGGTTCGTCGAGGGTCTCGCCGTGATCCGAGGGGCGCTGGGTCCGGGCCCGTTCTCGTTCTCGGGCGTCCACTACACGATCGCCGACTTCGACGGCTTCCCAAAGCCGGTGCAACAGCCGTGCCCGCCGATCATCGTCGGCGGAGGTGGCAGACGGGTACTGTCGATCGCCGCCCGGGAGGCCGACATCGTCGGCATCAACGGCACACTGCATGCCGGGGTGATCGGCCCGGAGGCGACTGCCACGATGAACGCCGACGCGGTCACCGAGAAGGTGACGATCGTCGCCGATGCGGCCGCCGCCGCGGGCCGGCTCGACCACATCGAGCTGAACATTCGGGCGTTCTTCGTCAGTGTGACCGGCGATCGCGCCAAACGTGTCGCGGAGGTGGCCGGACTGATCGGTGTCGAACCGGCGAGCATCGAGGCGTCGCCATTCGCCCTGATCGGCAGCCCGGCCGAGATCGCGGACGATCTCCTCGAGCGACGCGCACAATACGGCTTCAGCTACGTGACCGTCGGGGCGGGTGAACTCGACGATTTCGCACCCGTGGTCGCCCGACTCGCCGGCACCTGACCCCGTGGCCCGACTCGCCGGCACCTGACCCCGTGGCCCGACTCGCCGGCACCTGACCCCGTGGTCGCCCGGTGTCGGGTGTTTGCGCCCGGAAAACGCGTCGCAAACACCCGGCGCGGCGCAAACACCCGGCTCGGGCCACGCCGGGTCAGTCGACCGGCTCGGGCCACGCCGGGTCAGTCGCGTGTGAGGTCCCGACCCTTTTCGATGACGACGACGCCCTCGTCGCTGACCGTGAATCGTCCACGGTCGAACTCTGGTTCGAGCCCGATTCGACTCAAGTCGGGAATGAACACGTTCTTGTCGACGATGCAGCGATGCAACCGGGCGCCCGGGCCGATCCGCACCCCCGGGAAGATGATCGAGTCGGTGACGTGCGCGTCGTGGTCGACGAAGCAGCTCGGGCCGACAATCGATCTCTCGACGTGCGAGCCCGACACGATGGACCCCTGGCACAGCAGGCTGCCGTCGACGAACGATGGTTCGCCGCCCCTCCCCCTCGACACCTTCGCCGGCGGGAGCGCGTTGCGGGTCGTGTACACGGGCCAGCGGTCGTTGTAGAGGTTGAAGACCGGTACCGGGGTGATCAGGTCCATGTTGGCGTGGTAGAAGGAGTCGAGGGTCCCGACGTCACGCCAGTACCCCTTCTCCCGTTCGTCCTGGCCGGGCACGATGTTCTGCGAGAAGTCGTACACCCTGGCGACGCCCAATTTGGTGAGCGCCGGGATGACGTGGCTCCCGAGGTCGGTGTACTGATTCTCACGGGGTGTGACGACATCGATCAGTGTCTCGGTGTCGAACACGTAGTTGCCCATGCTGGCCAGGCACCGCGAGTCGTCACCGGGCATGGTCGGAGGCGCGGCGACCTTCTCGTGGAACGCCACGATCCTGCCGTCGACGTCGGACTCGATCACGCCGAACTCGGTCGCTTCGTGCCTCGGCACGGGGATCGCCGCCACGGTGACTCCGGCGCCGCTCTCGATGTGCTCGTTCACCATCTGCCGGGGATCCATCCGATAGATGTGATCGGCGCCGAACACACACACGATGTCGGGCCGCTCGTCGTGGATCAGGTTGAGGTTCTGATAGATAGCGTCGGCCGACCCCTGGAACCAGTACGGCCCGCGCCGCATCTGGGCCGGGACGGGGGTGACGTAGTTGTCGAGCATCGCCGAGAAGCGCCACGTCTGGGAGATGTGACAGGTCGAGGCTGTGGCTCTTGTACTGGGTGAGCACGACGATCTTCAGATAGCCGGCGTTCGCGAAGTTCGACAACGCGAAGTCGATCAGTCGATAGGTGCCGGCGAACGGCACCGCCGGCTTCGCTCGGTCGTTGGTGAGCGGTTGGAGCCGTTTGCCCTCGCCTCCGGCCAACACGATCACGAGAATGGTCGGTTCAGCACCCATCGCCGACCACCGTACAGACTGATCAGCCGCGTGAGCCGACCAAGTCGTCGTAGAGGTCGTGGTAGTGCGCGGCAGGCGCCGCCCACGACCAGTCGATCGACATCATCCGTTTCTGGAGCGCCGTACGTCGTCGACCGTCCCGGATCCGCCGTGATGCCCTGAACAGGGCGGCGAGCATGTCGACCGTCTCGGCCCGATCGGCGACGAAGCCGAGGCCGGTGCGTGGGTTGGCATCGGCGTCGGGCACGGTGTCGACGAGGCCTCCGACGGCGGTCACGACGGGAATCGACCCGTAACGCATCGCCTGCATCTGTGTGAGACCGCACGGCTCGAAACGGCTCGGCATCACGAACAGGTCGCCACCGGCAAAGAGCTGGTGCGACAGGGCCTCGTCGTATCCGTCGACGAACACGAGCGTGTCGGGGTGAGCGGCCGCGAGGTGGTAGAGGTGATCGGCCAGTACCGCATCGCCGGAGCCGAGCACCGCCAAGCGCATCGGAATCTGATCGAGCAACGGCACGAGCGGTATGAGCAGATCGATCCCCTTCTGGTAGGTCAGGCGGGTGACGACGGTTGCCAGCGCGACGTCGTCGATCGGGAAACCGAGCCGGTCGAGCAACGCCAGGCGATTCGCATCGCGCGCTCCGAGCGTCGCCATGGTGAAGTTCGCCTCGAGATGCGGGTCGGTGGCCGGATTCCAGACGTCGGTGTCGATCCCGTTGAGGATGCCGACCAGGGCATCCCCCCGATTGCGCAACTGCTGATCGAGCCCGAACCCGCCCTCGCTGGTGGTGATCTCATGCGCGTAGTTCGGCGAGACCGCGACGACCCGGTCGGCAAGCGCGATGGCGCCCGACAGCGGGTTGGTGTCGCCCCACCACTCGTAGTGGGCCGCATTAACGCCGAGCTTGGCGAGCCACGACCCGTCGGTGACGCCCTGGTACGCCAGGTTGTGAATGGACAGCACGGTCGGCGGAGGCGAGCCGAGTGCCGCCAGGACCGTCCCGGTGTGCCAGTCGTTCAGATGCAACACGTCGGGCGGATCAGCACGCACGTACTCGGCCACCGCACGGGCGAATCGGAAGAACCGTTCGCTGTTGTCGTGCCAGCCGTGACCGTCGGGCTGCAGATATGGATGCGGCCGGGCCAGCCGCGGCACCGAGACGAGGTGCAAACGCCCGGCATCCGGGTGCACGCCGACCCGCAATCTGGCTGCGCCGACCCACCCGGGCGCCTTGATCGTGGAAGATGTCTCGCCGACGAGTGTGACATCGCCATAGTCCGGCAGCACCAACTCGACATCGACGCCGCGCCGACGGAGTTCGGCGCCGAGGCCTGCCGAAGCCCACGCCAGCCCACCGACCACCGCCACCGGCGACAGCTCCGCAGTGGCGTACACGACCCGCATATGACCATTCTTGCCGACGTGGCCGGCGATGACCGCGACCCACTGCGCGACCCACTGCGCGACCCACTGCGCGACCTCGTCGAGTCGCTCCGTCAGGTGGCGGTGGAATCATGCCGGAGCGGTACGCGCCGAACCCCGTTTGCGTCGGGATTCGCGCGCGACGGTTCACCGAAATCCCGACGCAAACGGGTGGTCAGCGCGACCCGATGAGTGATCCGCGACCCGATGAGTGATTCGGAACCCGATGAGTGATCCGCGACCCGATCAGAGACTCGGAACCACGGCGACAGGGCACGGCGCTTCGTGCAGCAGCCACGCTGTCACCGATCCGAGCACCGTGCGGGCGATGCCGCCGAGGCCTCGAGGCCCGACCACGACGAGATCGGCGTCGCCGCACGCTTCGGCGAGCGCTTGATGGGGGCTGTGCAAGACCAACGTGCGGGTCGCTCGGCCCGCGGGGTCGGCCTCGTCGGCCGCCGCGAGGAGGCGCTTCTGGGCGGCTTCGATGTCTTCGGGATGCCGCTGCTGGACGAGTTCCGGCCGCAGCCACGGGATGACGTCCACAGCGATCAGCGCAGTCACCTCGGCATCGGTCGGGGCGATGTCGATCGCCCAGCGCAGCGCAGCGGCGGCGTGCTCGCTGCCGTCGAACCCGACGACGATCCGTTGGAGGGTCGTCGAGGCCCATGTCTCGGGCACGATCACCACGGGTCCGAGGGCATGGGTGCCGAGATACTGACTGACCGATCCGAGCAAGCGGTGCTTGAGCACGCTGATCCCACGACGACCGACGACCACGATCGCATTCGGGCCCGTGTGTTCGAGCAGTATCGCCGCGGGATGTCCTTCGACGACCAACGGTTGCTCGATCACGGCCGGGTCGTTCACCGATCGGATCTGCTCGATCGCGATTCGTCGGGCATCGGACTCCAGACCGTCGCGGTAGCGGTCGGCGTCCCGATCCACCGCGAATGCCGCAATCGACACGGGCAGGTGCACGACTGCCACGGCGGTGACGCGTTCCTCTCGCTGCGATGCAGTCGCTGCCGCCCACCCCAGAGCGGCGCGCCCACTCGTCGAACCGTCGACTCCCACCACCCAATCCTTCGCCATGTCCTCACCGTCGCAGTAACGCGGCGTATTTGCAAGGGCCGAACGACCCCATCGACCTCGAACCACGGCCCGGCCATGACGTCGGCCATGACGTCGGCCATAGCGTCGCTCGCAGTGTCCTGACTTCCGCAGAATGTAGGCAGATTCGGGTGATGGTCGAGGCGTTTGTGCTGGTCACAGGGTTGCAGGGCTGCCCGACAGCCGGAAACCTGTAGACACACGACATGGCAGATATGATCGACAAACGTTCGGTAGTTCTGTAGTCTTGTAGACATGTACTTGCGGGAGACTCGGCGCCGGAACCGGGACGGCAGCGAGGTCGCCTACCTGGCGTTGGCCCACAACGAGCGTGACGCCGACACGGGCATGCCCAAGGCGAAGATCATCCACAACTTCGGGCGGGCCGACCTGGTGGACCGCGACGGCCTGGCCCGGCTGGTCCGCTCGATCAGCCGGTTCCTCGATCCGGCCGACGCGGTGGCCGCCACCGCCGGTGCCGGCGAGGTGCGGGTACTCGACTCCCGGCCCATGGGCGCCGCCTGGGTCGCGGACCGGCTGTGGGAACGCCTGGGGATCGGCCGCCAGATCATCGAGGTCGCCGAACGCCGGCGCGGCCGGGGCCGACGTGTGGACCCCGCGGTGGTGGAGCGGGTGATCTTCTCGATGGTCGCCAACCGGCTGTCACCGACGCCGTTGTCGAAGCTGGCCGGCTGTTCGTGGGTCGCCGATCGGGTGTTCATCGACGGGCTGGCCGAGGTGTCCGACGACGCCTGCTACCGGGCCATGGACTTGTTCTTGACCACGCTCGCCGAGCTGCAAGAAGCGGTGTTCTTCACCGTCGCGAACCTGTTGAACCTCGAGGTCGACATCTTGTTCTTCGACACGTCCTCGACCTACTGGGAGACCGACTCGACCGACGACGCCCTCCTCGATGACGACGAGGACCGCGGCGATGAGGTCGCCCGGGCCGTGGAGGGGGCGTGGCGCACCTACGGGCACTCCAAGGACCACCGGCCCGACCTGCCCCAGATCGTGATCGGCATGGCCGTCACCCGCGAAGGGATCCCGGTGCGGGTGTGGACCTTCCCCGGTGACACCAGCGACCAGGTCCTGATCCGCACCGTCAAGGACGACCTGTCGTCCTGGCAGCTCAACCGGGTCATCTGGGCGCTCGACCGAGGGTTCACCTCGGCCGCCAACCGCCGCTACCTGCAACGCGGCGGCGGGCACTACATCGTCGGCGAGAAGCTGCGCGGCGACTCCGCCGAAGCCGCCGCCGCGCTGTCACGCCAGGGCCGCTACCGGACCGTCGCCGACAACCTGCGAGTCAAGGAAGTCCGCGTCGACGACGGCGCCGCCCGGGACCGGTTCGTGATCTGCCACAACCCCGACGCCGCCACCCGCGACGCCGCCGTGCGCGACCAGATCGTTGCCCGTCTCGACCGAACGCATCGCCGGCACCGACACGCTGGCGGCCCGCAAACGGGCCGAGCTCGCCGGGCGACTCAAGACCAAGCCGGCGTTCGCCCGGTTCCTGCGCACCACCCCCGGCGGCCTGCTGCGCATCGACCGGGCCAAGGTGCGCGCCGACGCCAACTTCGACGGCAAGTTCCTGCTGCGCACCAGCGACGAGAGCCTCACCGCCGCCGACATCGCCCAGGGCTACAAAGGCCTCTACGAAGCCGAACGAGGATGGCGCGACCTCAAGTCCACCATCGATCTACGCCCCGTCTACCACCACCGCGAAGACCGCATCCGCGCCCACATCCAAATCCAATGGCTCGCCCTGCTGCTGCTACGCGTCGCCGAGACCGCCGCCGGCGACACCTGGCGCAACATCCGCGACGAACTCGAACGCATGCACCTCGTCACCCTCGCCACCAGCGAAGGCCAAGTCGCCCAACGCAGCGAACTCACCGCCGGCCAACGCTCGATCCTGCGGGCACTCGACCTGCCCGAGCCGCCCCGGTTCTTCGACTTCACCCCCGCCCACAAGTAGCCACCACCAGGCCTCAACCCGGGCGCGTAGTAACACGACCCCCCGGCCCCAACACGCCCAAAACACCAGCTCAACCGCCGCTTCCGGGCACATCGTGTGCCTCAATTCTGCGGAAGTCAGGAGTGTCGTTGGCGAATGAGGACTTTCGGTCCTGGCGCCCCGCCGACCTTTCCGGCTTCACTGAACGTATGACCACCCACGAAACGCACATGTGCCCGTATTGCGATCTCGTGTTTCGCTACCACACCGAAGTGGTGGACCACGTCCGCCACGATCACCCGGAGCACGCCGAGATGATTGCCGGACTGGAGCCACGTGAGCTCCCGCACGAGTGAGCGGCGATCGCCGATGAGGATCGACACAGCGTCACAGCGAACAACCGCAAGCAAGGAGCCTGCACCATGGTCCAGCATCTGATTGTTCCGGTCGATGGTTCGAACACCTCGTGGAGCGCCGTCGACGTGGCGCTCGCTCTGGCGCGACGATGCGATGCCGACGTTCAGATCTTCGAGGTGGTCTTCTCTGCCGCCGAAGTCGAACCGGTGCTTGCTCGCGCTCACGATCTGCTCTCCCAGCGGGACGTGGGTGGCGTCGAGGTCGCGGTCGATGTCGAGTTCACCGAAGGTTCGGTGGCGTCACAGATCGACGCGAAGGTTCACGAGCATCCCGAAGCGACGATCGTGATGGCGTCACACGGGCGAGGTCGTTCGGCCGCTCTCATCGGGAGCATCGCCGAGCAGGTGCTCGCCCAGACGTTCGGGCCGATCATGATCGTCGGGCCGCACGTCGGGCCCGACGACTTCTCCGGTGCGATGGTCGTCTCGGTCGACGGCTCGCAGGAGTCCGAGGCCGCCCTCCCACTCGCCGCCGCTTGGGCGATCGAGCTGCGCTCCGAACTCTGGGTCGTGCATGCATCCGGCATGACGCCGGCGGCGATACAAGGCGGGGACGTACTCGACACCGCGTACACCGCCCGACTTGCCCATGATCTGCAACGACAATCCGGGCATCGCGTCGAGTTCACCGAACTCCACGAAGCGAACCCGGCCGTTTCCGTTCCGGATTTCGCCGAACAACTCGGCGCCGCGCTGATCGTGACCTCGTCGCACGGCCGGACGGGATGGTCACGCCTCACGGCGGGGAGTGTCACGTCGGGCTACATCCGCAACGCGAAGTGTCCGGTGCTGGTCGTACGACTTCCGCACCACCCCGATACCCGGTGAGCCCACTCGGCAAATCAGCCCGCGGAACTCTGCCCGGTGAGCCGGGGTCCCGGGCGGGCTGCGCCCGAATCGATCACCGCAGGTGAGCGCGGATCCGGTTGACAGTCGTCAGATGCGCATAGAGCTGCTCGGGGATCGGCCGGCCGCTCGAGGCGGCCAGTGCGGACATGATGGTCAGGCGGTCCATCGAATCGAGCCCGAATTCCTCGAACAGGTCGATGTCAGGGTCGACCGTGCCGACTTCGTCGACGACATCGGGAGCAACGGCGCCGATTGCTGCCGTCAACTGTTGGAGTACCTCATCGATCGGGTCTGTCGTGTCATTCGGGCTCACAGTTCCTCCGGGTGTTCGAGCGCGTTCGCCAATGTCGACAGCAAACGGCTGCCGAGCGCCCCGTCGGTCGCACGGTGGTCGGCAGCGAGCGTCACGGCAACGATCGGTCGGATGACGATTTCGCCGTCGACCACCCAGGGCCGATCGACGATACGCCCGAAGCCGACGAGGGCCACCTCGGGTGGTGAGATCACCCCGTGGACGAGGTCGGCGCCTCGTTCGCCCAGGTTGGTGATGGTGATGGTGGCGGCGCCACCCGTCCACTCCGAGCGCAGCGACCCGCTACGCGCGGCGGTGGCGAAATCACGCAACTTCTGCATCGTCTGATCGAGCGGAACCTCGTCGGCGTGCTCGATGTACGGAGTGACGAGACCACCACCCCGGAGCGAGATCGCCACTGCGACGTTCACCCCGTCGCCGGGTTGGAACCGGTTCTCGATCCACCGGCCGTTCAGCTCGGGGTGGCGGGCCGCGGCGAGTGCGGTCGCCCGAACGAACGCGGCCGCCGGCAGGATGCGACGATCGACGGGGTTGGGCTCGTTCACCCGTGCGAGCCACGCGATGAGCGCGCCGAGGTCGACCTGTCGCTCGAGGTAGTAGTGCGGGATTTCTCGATTCGACCGTGACATCCGCTCCGCGATCCACGAACGCATGCGCGCTGCCCGATCGGGAGCCCCACCCGCCGGCGCCGCCGGAGCCGCCGGTTCGACCACGTCGATCGGCGTCACCGGAACATGGGCCTCGACGTCGCGGCGACGGACCGCTCCGGCGGGCCCCGACCCCACCACCTCGGAGAGCTGGATACCGCGCTGCTGGGCCGTGCGTCGGGCGAGCGGTGATGCCGGCGGCGGATGTTCGCGAGCCACGACCGCCTCTGTCGCCCGCTCGGGCTGAACGGCGGGCGTAGATCGGACGGCGGGAGCGGGCACGACGGCGGACACGGGCACGACGGCGGGAGCGGGCACGACGGCGGACACGGGCACGACGGCCGGCGCAGCACCGGTGTCGCGCGCCGGCTCGAACTCGACGGCGGCCGATGCACTGCCCGCCCTCGTCGCCGCGAGGCGCATGATCGGCGTGCCGACGGCGACCGTTCGGTTGAGGTCGACGAGCAACTCGCGAACCACACCGTCGCGCCAGATCTCGATGTCGATGTCCGACTTCTCCGTTTCGACGCGGGCAACCACATCTCCCGCGCGACGACGTCACCGACGGCGACCTGCCATTCGACGATCTGCCCCTCGTCCATGTCGGCTCCGAGGGAGGGCATGGCGTAGTCGAAGATGCCGCTCGGCTCCCTCGATTCGGCGGCGCCGCCGACGTCGCCCCCCTGCGCGGTGTCCACGGCGTCGTTGCCCGGCGTCATCGTCCGTCCTCGAGGAGGGAGACGGCGGCGTCGACGATGTCGGCGACCTGGGGGATTGCGTGGAGTTCGAGATGCCGGGCGTACGGGATCGGTACCTCTGCAGCCGCCAGACGGCGGACAGGGGCGTCGAGCGACCAGAAGCACGACTCGGTCACCGATGCCGCGACCTCGGCACTGAGCCCCCCGGTTCGCCAGCCCTCGTCCACGACCAGCGCCTGATGGGTTCGCGCCACCGACGCGGTCAGCGTTGCGGTGTCGAGCGGTCGCAGCGAACGAAGGTCGATCACCTCGGCGCTGACACCGCGAGCCGCGAGCAGTTCGGCCGCATCGAGGGCCTTGGGGACCATGCCGGCAGAGGCGATCACCGTGACGTCGTCACCGCCGCGGCGAACGGCGGCACGCTCGAGATCGACCGGTCCGCCCGCCGGGTCGAGCCGGGCCCGCTCGGCGTACAGGGCATTGTGTTCGAAGATGATCACCGGGTTGGGGTCGGCGAGCGCCGTGGGCAGCATCCAGCGGGCATCCTCCACCGTGGCAGGCGCGACCACCTTGAGGCCGGGGATGTGGGCATACCACCCCTCGAGGCTGTGCGAGTGCTGTGCGGCGAGCTGACGACCGGCGCCGGTCGTCATTCGGATGACGACGGGAACGTTGAACTGCCCCCCCGACATGTGCAGCAGCGTCGCCGCCGTGTTGACGATCTGGTCGAGGGCGAGCAGGCTGAAGTTGACGGTCATGATCTCGACGATCGGTCGCATACCGCCGAGCGCCGCACCGATCCCCGCCCCGACGAATCCGGACTCGGACAGCGGTGTGTTGCGGACGCGATCTCGCCCGAACTCCTCGAACAGTCCCTTCGTGACCGCATAGGTACCGCCGTAGTCCGCGACGTCCTCCCCCATCACGATGACCCTCTCATCGGTGCGCAGCGCATCTTCGATCGCCTCCCGCATCGCCTCCCGGTAGGTGGTCTCCTGCTTT
>CAVPET010000021.1:0-109351 GCA_963703525.1 Ilumatobacteraceae bacterium
GGGTGACACCGTCGAGGTGATCACCGGCAAGGACAAGGGCAAGCGGGGCGAGATCGCCTTCGTCTTCCCGAAGATCGACAAGATCATCGTGAACGGCGTCAACGTGGCGTCCAAGCACCAGAAGGCCCGCCGGGCCAATGAGCCCGGTGGCATCATCGAAAAGGACCTCCCCTTCCACGCGAGCAACGTGATGCTGGTTCACAAGGGCAAGACGGTTCGAGTCGGTTACCGCATCGGCGACGACGGTAAGAAGGTGCGCATCGCGCGACCGAGCGGCGAGGTGATCAAGTGACTGTCATCGACAGCACCGACACCGCGGCCACCGCGCCGCGAGCAGCGCCGACCGTGCCCCGTCTCAAGGCGCGGTACCAGGACGAGATCAAGGCGCAACTGCAGGCGGACCTGGGCATCCAGAACGTCATGCAGGTGCCGACACTCGAAAAGATCGTCATCAACATGGGTGTCGGACGCGCCGCCGGCCAGCCTTCGCTCATCGAGGCTGCCGTTGCCGACCTCACCGTGATCGCAGGCCAGAAGCCGGTGGTCACCAAGGCCAAGACCTCGATCGCCAACTTCAAGTTGCGTGAGGGCCAGGCCATCGGCGTGAAGGTCACGCTGCGCGGCGACCGCATGTGGGAGTTCCTCGACCGACTGATCTCGGTTGCGATTCCCCGAATCCGTGACTTCCGCGGCCTGCCCGCCCACTCGTGGGACGGCAAGGGCAACTACACCTTCGGGCTCAGCGAGCAGACGATGTTCGCCGAGATCGACCCGGACAAGGCCGACCACGCCCGTGGTATGGACATCACGATCGTCACCACGGCAGGCGACAACGACACCGGCAAGGCACTGCTCGACGCGTACGGGTTCCCCTTCAAGAAGGGCGCCGACGCCGAGAACGAGCCGCGCAAGAAGAAGTCCCGTGGCCCGCGCTACGGCGGGAAATGAGCTGAGGCGACGACATGGCAAAGAAAGCACTCATCAACAAGGCCAACGCGAAGCCGAAGTTCAAGGTTCGCGGCTACACCCGGTGCCGCCGATGCGGCCGCGCCCGTTCCGTCTATCGCAAGTTCGGTCTCTGCCGGTTGTGCCTGCGTGAGCTCGCGCATGCCGGCGAGATCCCCGGCCTGACGAAGTCGTCCTGGTGACGACGGGCCGCTGAGGAGATACCACCATGATGACCGATCCCATCGCCGACATGCTCACGCGTGTCCGCAACGCGAACACCGCCAAGCACGACGAGGTGCGTATGCCCTCGTCGAAACAGAAGCTCGCGCTCGCCGAAGTCCTCCAGAAGGAGGGATACATCGGGAGCTTCGAAACCTCACCGTCGCCACGTGGCGTCGGTGAGATCCTCACGATCCAACTCAAGTACTCGCCCGACCGGGATCGCACGATCTCGGGCCTGCGACGCATCTCGACTCCCGGCCTACGCGTGTATCGCGATGCCGGCACCGTGCCACGCGTGCTCGGTGGCCTCGGAGTCGCCGTCCTGTCCACCTCCCACGGCCTCATGACCGACCGCGAGGCGCGCAAGCGCCACGTCGGCGGCGAGGTCATGTGTTTCGTCTGGTGAACTCATGCCGCCGGATGCACACCGAGCGCTGCACGCACACCAAGCGCTGCATGCACACCGAGCGCTGCACGCACACCAGGCGCTGCATGCACACCAATAGGGTGAAGGAGAGTTCGTAACCATGTCTCGAATCGGTAGAGCACCTATCACGGTGCCGGCAGGCGTCGACGTCACCGTCGACGGTCGCCGGATCTCGGTCAAGGGTCCCAAGGGCGCCCTCGAACGTCAGATCCCCGGCACCATCACGGTCAGCCAGGATGGCGACACCCTCACGGTGGAACGTCCCAACGACGAGAACAAGGTCAAGGCCATGCACGGGCTCACCCGTAGCCTGGTGAACAACATGGTCATCGGCGTCACCGAGGGTTTCAAGAAGAAGCTCGAGATCGTCGGCGTCGGCTATCGCGCCGAGGCGCAGGGGCCGAGCGCACTGCGATTGAACCTCGGGTTCAGCCACCCGGTCGACGTGAAGGCGCCCGACGGCATCACCTTCGAGGTGCCGGTGCAGACACAGATCATCGTGAGCGGTATCGACAAGGAGGTCGTCGGCCAGGTGGCCGCTGACATCCGCAGCATCCGCAAGCCCGAGCCCTACAAGGGCAAGGGCGTCCGTTACGCCGGCGAGCGTGTACTGCGAAAGGCCGGCAAGGCCGGCAAGAAGTGAACGACAGGAAGTATCGGAGTCTCTGATGAGCAAGATCGCACAAGCACGACGCACCGGGCGCATCCGCCGTCACCGCCGCGTCCGCAAGAAGATCCACGGAACTGCGCTGCGTCCGCGTCTGGCGGTCTTCCGCACCAACAAGCACTTGTCGGCGCAGTTGATCGACGACGACGCCGGGGTCACCCTGGCCGCCGCCTCGACCAACGAGGCCGAGTTGCGGGCTGCCGGTTCCGGCGCGAGCGTCGAGGCAGCCGCCCGTGTCGGCACACTCGTCGCCGAACGTGCCAAGGCCGCCGGTATCGACAAGGTCGTGTTCGACCGAGGCGGGTTCGCCTACCACGGCCGTATCGCTGCGGTGGCGTCTGCCGCCCGTGAAGCTGGTCTGGAGTTCTGATGGCATTCGACAACAACACCAACCCCAACGCCCCCCGCACCGACGGCAGCCGTGATTCCCGCGACTCCCGCGGCGATCGTGGCGACCGCGGCGATCGCGGCCAGGGTCGGGATCGCCGGGACGAGAACGACGGTGGTCTGCGCGAGTCGCGGGTGATCACCATCAACCGCGTCGCCAAGGTCGTCAAGGGCGGCCGCCGGTTCTCGTTCACGGCGCTCGTCGTCGTCGGCGACGGCAACGGCCGCGTCGGGCTCGGCTACGGCAAGGCCAAGGAAGTGCCCACTCGCCATCCAGAAGGGCACCGAGGAAGCCAAGCGCAACCTGTTCGAGGTGCCGATGGCCGGAAGCACGATCATCCATCCCGTGCTCGGTACGACGGGCGGCGGCAAGGTGATGATGAAGCCGGCCGCCCCCGGTACCGGAGTGATCGCCGGTGGCGCAGCCCGTGTCATCCTCGAAGAGGCCGGTGTGCACGACGTGCTCTGCAAGTCGCTGGGCTCGGCGAACCACATCAACGTGGCTCGCGCCACCATCGACGGGCTCAAGTCGCTGCAGCGCCCCGACGACATCGCCAAGCGGCGTGGTCTCGACCCGGCGGAGTTCGTGCCCAAGGGTCTGCTCGATGCCTACAACGAGCGCCGGCGCGCGCACAGCGCGGCGGTCGATGCCACCAGTGCAGGGAGCACGTCATGAGCGAAGGAACTCTCATCGTCACCCAGATCAGGTCGTCGATCGGCGCCAAGCCCAAGCACCGCGGCACGCTGCGCGCGCTCGGGCTCGGCCGGATCGGCCAGATGAACACACTTCCCGACCGCCCCGAGATTCGCGGCATGATCGCCCGGGTACCCCACCTGATCGACGTGTCGGCGTCGAGCACCGCCACCTCGGGCGCGTCGGGCGCGTCGAGCGGCAAGGAGAACTGACCATGAAGGTTCATGATCTGGCGCCGGCGCCCGGTTCCACGAAGAACGCCAAGCGCGTCGGACGCGGTACGGGTGGCAAGGGTGGCAAGACCGCCGGTCGCGGTACCAAGGGCCAGCGGGCGCGCAACACTGTCGCCCGAGGCTTCGAGGGCGGCCAGATGCCGCTCAAGCAGCGCGTGCCCAAGTTGAAGGGGTTTACGAACCCCTTCCGCGTCGAGTACCAAGCCGTCAATGTCCACACGCTCGGCGACCTCGTCGAGAAGTTGGGTGATGCGACCGTCACCCCCGACGTCCTCGTTGCGCACGGCGTCGTGCGCAAGGGCGCCTATGTGAAGGTCCTCGCCCGCGGCGAGATCTCGACCAAGGTCGACGTGCATGCGCACGCCGTGTCGAAGATGGCCGAATCGGCGATCATCGCCGCAGGCGGTACGGTGACGCTCGTCGAGCTTCCGTTCATGGCCGAGGGTCACGCGGGTCGACCAGCGGTGAAGGGCAACCAGTTCACCAACCGGTGACGCTCACTGTTCGCATTGTCCGATCGTCCCTACCCCACATCGACCAACGGTAACGAAGCGACTTCAAAGGAGCCGCCAGCGTGTTCTCGAAATTGGCGAACATCTTCAAGGTCTCCGACCTTCGGAACAAGATCCTGTTCGTCGTCGCGATGGTTGCCGTGTACCGGCTCGGCGTGCACATTCGCGTGCCCGGCGTCGACGCGATCGCCATCCAACAGTTGCGTGAGTCGGCGAACCAGCAGGGCGCCCTCGGGTTCTTGAACCTGTTCTCCGGCGGCGCCTTCGAGAGCTTCTCGATCTTCGCGCTCGGGATCCTGCCGTACATCACGGCAAGCATCATCATGCAGGTGCTCGGCGTCGTGATCCCGAAGCTCGAAGAGCTCCAGCAGGAGGGTGCGGTCGGTCAGCGCAAGATCACCCAGTACACCCGCTACGTCGCCCTGAGTCTCGCCACTCTGCAGGCGACCGGGCTGGTGTTCATCTTCGGCACCGGTCGTGGCACGGCCTACTTCGGAGCGGGCGCCAACGCGCCCACCGTTCCGCTGCTTCCCGATGGCGTCTGGCCGCGCGGGTACCTGATCATCCCGACGCTCGTCGCGGGAACTGCCGTGCTCATGTGGATCTCCGAGCTGATCTCCGAGCGGGGTATCGGTAACGGCATGTCGATGATCATCTTCGCGTCGGTCGTGTCCCGTCTGCCGCAGGGTTATTACAGCATCCTCGTTCTCGACAAGGTGTTCTGGTTCGTCGCGATCGTGCTGTTGACGATCGGCATCATCATCGCCGTCGTCTACGTCGAGCTCGGTCAGCGGCGGATCCCGGTCCAGTTCGCCAAACGTGTGGTCGGCCGCCGGATGATGGGCGGCCAGAACACCTACATCCCGCTCAAGGTGAACCAGTCCGGCGTGATCCCGATCATCTTTGCCAGCTCGATTCTGCTCCTCCCGGTGATCCTGGTGCAGTTCCTCGGGTCGGGTGAGGGCTGGCGGGGCCAGATCGTCGACTTCGTCAACACCTATATCGTCAATCCGCAGAACTTCGTGTACATCACGATCTTCTCGTTGTTGATCATCGCCTTCGCCTACTTCTACAACTCGATCGCCTTCGACCCGGTGCGGCAGGCCGACCAGTTGCGTCGACAGGGCGGCTTCATCCCCGGTGTCCGTCCCGGGCCGCAGACCGAGCGTTACCTCGGCCAAGGCCGTCAACCGGATCACCCTGCCCGGTGCGGTGTTCATCGCGATCATCGCGGTCCTGCCGTACATCCTGCTGATCATCGCCGACGTCAACACCTTTGCCTTCGCCGGCACCAGCGTGCTGATCTCGGTCGGTGTGGCGCTCGAACTCATGCGTCAGATCGACAGTCAGCTCACGCTGCGCAACTACGAGGGATTCCTGAAGTAGGCCTGCCGTGATCCCGGGCGCCCGCCTCATCATTCTCGGGCGACAGGGCGCCGGCAAGGGCACGCAGTGCGTGCGATTGTCCCGGCATTTTGTCGTTCCGCACATCTCCACCGGCGACATGCTGCGAACAGCCGTACGCGAGGGCACCGAACTCGGCGCGATGGCCAAGCGGGTGATGGACGCGGGCGGACTCGTCGGCGACGAGATCATGATCGGGCTCGTCGAGCAGCGTGTCCACGCACCTGACGCGACCACTCGCGGTTACATCCTCGACGGGTTCCCACGCACGATCGAGCAGGCCGAGGCGCTCGACAGGATCGCCGGTGACCGCCCGATCGACGTGGTGCTCGATTTGAACGTGCCGCGCGAGATCGTGCTCGAACGTATCTCGGCGCGACGGGTGTGTCGCGACTGCGGGACGAACTACACCGCGACAGGCGACGACCCGGACCCGTGGATCTGCGACGTGTGCGGTGGCGACGTCAAGCAGCGAGCCGACGACACGCCCGACTCCGTCAATCGCCGTCTCGACCTCTACGAGGAACAGACCTTCCCGCTGATCAAGTACTACAACGACGATCGTCGCCTCGTGGTCGTCAACGGCATCGGCCATCCCGACGACGTGTTCGATCGTCTCGTCAACGCGGTCGAAGCCAACCGGAACTGACGCGACCGGGCCGCGTTCTGCAGGCAGGTCTGACCCCTCTCGACTACGCTCGCACCGGATGGCGACGCTCGGCGACCGTGTCGAACAGCGTGACAGCGAACGGTTCGTCGGGCGTATTCGCGAAATCGAGCGCTTCGACGCGATCCTGGCGGGCGGCCGCGTCCACGTCGTGCACGTCAGCGGTGTCGGTGGGATCGGCAAGAGCGCGCTGCTCCGTGAGGTCGTTCGGCGAGCAACGGCTCTCGGCTACGCCTCTGTGTGGCTCGATGGTCGTGATGTCCCGCCGTTCCCAACGGTGCTCGACACGGCCCTGGCCCCGATCGCGGAGCACGGTCGTGCAATCGTCGTCGTCGACTCATACGAGATGATCAGCTCGCTCGACGGGCACCTGCGCGACATCGTGATACCCCGCCTTCCGGAGACGACGATCGTCGTGTTCGCTTCACGGATGCGGCCGTCGGTCGGGTGGTTCGACGCCGGATGGGACTCGGTGTTCGAGTCGATGCCGCTCGCTGGTCTCTCCCCGAGTGAGCTCCGTTCGATGGGCGCGGCCTACGGCCTGGACGAAGCCTCGGTGGATGCACTGCTGCCGCACGTGCACGGATCACCGCTCGCCCTCGTCGTCGGGGCGCAGGACGGTCCCGGAGGCTCGGCCGCCGAACTAGCCGCCCGACTGCTCGGCAACGAGGTCGATTCCGACCGCTACCGCACGCTGGCGGTGGCCGCGATTGCCCGAGTGACGACGCCGGAACTGCTCGAATCGGTGCAGCCGGGCACCGACGGTTACGAGAGCTACAAGTGGCTCGCCGACCGCTCGTTCAGCGAGCCGCTCGCCGATGGCATCGCACTGCATGCCCTGGTCTCGGACTCGGTGCGTCGCGTCCTGCGCCGGCAGGATCCAGCGGGCGAAGCAGCACTTCGACGCAAGATCGCCGACCAGGTGTACGAGCGAGCGCTGGCGGGTCAGTTCGCTCTGTCGGCCGATCTCCAGCACCTCGTCGTCGACCGGAATGTGCGTTGGGGCTTCTCGGCCGACATCGGGAGCAAGTACCGCGTCGACGAGGTGCGCGACGGTGACATCGAGCACATCAGCAGCGTGCTGCACTCCGTGGGGCTCGACGACTGGTGGAACGTCACGTCGGTGTTCTTCCGCGAGCATCCCCAATTCGTCGGGATCGCCCGTGACGGTGACGGACGCGTCGGTGGCTATTACGTCGCCGTCTCGCCCGCCAACGCTCCCGAGGCCGCCGAACGCGACGTGTTGCTCGGCCCGTGGCTCCGCTATGTGCGCACCACGTTGCGCTCCAATAGCGCGGTGCTGTGGCGGGAGGCGGTCGATCTGACCGGCGAGATGGGGCAGGTGACGGCCCTGCTCGGTGCGGGCGGCATTCTCGGAACCGGCGTGATCAATCCGCGGTACGGCGTGCTGCCGATCGCGCCCGAGGTCCCTGCCGCGCGCGCGTTCAGCGAGTCGCTGGGCGCCCGCCACGTCCCGGCACTCGACCTCGACGCCCACGGGATGCATCTCGAATGTCACATCGTCGACTTCGGCGCACGAGGATTGCTCGGGTTCCAGCGGGACTGGATCTACCGCGAGTCGGGTGCAGTGCCACCGAGCGACGCCGCCGAACCCGATCCCGGCCGGTTGGTCCGATTGCTGCGCGACCCGAACGGTCTCGGGCTTGGTCCCGACTGGCTGGGTTCGACGCCGTCGGAACGGCTCGAGAACCTGCGAACGATGATCCGGGACGCACTCGTCGTGTTCGGCAACCATCGCGATGACGAGCTGGCGCGGGCGATCATCGAAGCTGCGTATCTCGGCGACGGCGCATCGCACGAAGTGATCGCGCGACGATTCCATCTGAGCCGGTCGGCCTACTTCCGTCGCCTGCAGTCGGCGACGAGCCGTCTCGGAGACGAGATCGCCGCGCGCCGGTCCCGCCCGGGTTGAATCGCGACACCTGAGACGGCCCACGGTCGAAAGTGGGACTACATCGGTACTGACGCCGTTCGTCGCCGGTGAAACGCTGTCACGACGACCCGGACCCGGTATGGCGTGGGCGAGATGCGCCGTGCCGGGTCCGGGTCGCGTAGCGCGTCAAAAGCCACCGGAAGTAGGTCAACCGATGAACGTTCGTAATCGTCGTCTCGATGCTGTCGTGGGCCCGGTCGCCCGCTCCGGGATCGGTCGTCTTGCCGCAACACTCGGTCTCGTGGCGGTTGGCCTGGTGTTCGTGACCGGCGGCGCCGCGGTCGCCGCCGGGTTCACCGCCGCGCCCGAGCGGCTCTACATGCTGCCGGAAAACCCACTCACACCGCTTCCCGCCGAGATCGCCGCGCTCGCCGTGCCGGTCGAGGTGTTGAAGTTCGACGGTTCCACGGACCTGATCTCCCAGGACGTGCGCACGATCACCGTCGACACGGTGAACGGTGACGCGGGGTGCGACCTGACCCAACCCCCGTACGACATCAACGACTGCTCCCGGATCACGCTCAGCGGCGTGAGCCACGGGCGGTTGCACATGGGTGCGATCACCACGATCGCCAACGGTGGTGGCCCCGGGATCACCGTCTACAAGCTGCCCAGCGGAGCCCGGATCGATCAGCCGTATCAGGTCGCCGCAGGCTCGTTCTCCCTCGGGATCAACGGCACACCCGATCAACTGAATGACGCGCTCGGAGATCTCGTGTACACGCCGGATGATGGCTACCACTACACCGGTGGACCGGGCGAAACCTTGAACATCGTCGTCGTCCCCGGCAACAGCGACGACGTCGACCCGCCCGACTCGACCGCTACGGACTCGATCGACATCCAGATCCGGGTGCTCGATGTCAATGACTTCCCGAGCCATGATGGGCCGACGGCGAAGGCGGCCGACGCGCAGATCGAACTGGTGATCCAGAACGAGTTCGCGGTTGCCGACGAAGACAACGACGAGATCGTCGACAACGATGCTCCGCCACCGCCGTGCCCCGCCGGTGACCCGGGTGGAGTCCTGGGACCATGTCTCGACCCTGTCGACGGCGACGATCAGGACATGCTGCTCATCGGTTGGCTCGACTGTGGGCAACCCATTGATCCTGGTACGGGTTTCCACTTCGGGAGCAGCATCTTCCAGTCCGACGATCTCACGATCGACGATCTGCTGATCGACCTGTTTCCGCTCGCGGACAACCCTGACTACCAGCTCGTGGTCGACGCCTTCCTCGACGGCCTCGACTTGATCGCACCGGAACTGAAAGACCTCGTGTGGGCAACCAGTAGTCCACTCGACTACACGACGGCGTTTGCCGGTGTCGCGTCGATCGACGAGATCCAGAACGCGCTCGACAACGTCTACTTCACGCACAACGCGCCGAATGACACGTGCACATTGGTCACCGTCGTGACTGACCTCGGCAACAACGGCCTTCCGCTGCAGTATGTCGGCACGCCATTTCCCGACCTGGCAGCGAGCGAACCCTTCGGCATCGAGATTCCGTTCTTCGGCTTCGACTTCAACGTGCTCGAGATCACCACGGGTGATCTCGAGGAAGTCGACGTGAGTTTCGACGTCGCACCGCTGCTGGTCGATGAAGGCGCGGGACCGGTCGAGGCGCTCGCCGAGCTGCACATCACGCCTGCGATCCACCCCGAATTCACGATCAAGTGGGACGCCGTTCCGAGGAGCACCGACCCCGACCCCATCCCGGTCGGGGTGGCGACACCCGGTGATGATTTCGCCGGGACGTTCAACAACACCCTCACGATCCCCGCGAACGAGGCGACCATCCCGATCTCCGGTCAGCTGCTTCCTTCCCCTGTGGCGACCAACGTTTTCGGCGACGCTCTTGACGAAGGAAACGAAACATTCAAGTTCGAACTCGACGTCGTGACGAATGCCCCACCTCTCGGCTGGGCGATCACGTCGGCGACCCCGACCCGAGACGTGGTGATCATCGACGACGACGACCCGGTGCGGACGCTGACGTCGGTGTCGGATTCGACGGTGACCGAAGGCGACTCCGGCACGCAGAACCTGACGTTCACGCTTGGCCTCGACGGCCCTGCCGATGGCAACGAGCAGGTCCAGGTCGACACGAGCAGTGTCGCGCCATCCGTCGCGGGCGTCGACTACACGGCAATCGTCGGGCAGACGGTGACGTTCGCCTACGGCGCGACGACGGCGACCGTGAACGTCGTCGTCCACGGTGACACCGCGATCGAAGGTGACGAGACGGTTACGCTCGCCGTGAGCAATCCGGTCGAGGTCACGCTGGGCGGCGACACCTCGGGTAACGGCACGATCACGAACGACGACGTGGCGCCGACGGTCACGATCAATCAGGGCGCCATACAGGCCGATCCGACCAATGGCGCTTCGATCGTGTTCGACGTCGCGTTCGACAAGGTGGTCACCGGGTTCGACGACGGAGCGACCGACGTGGTGCTGTCGGGAACTGCGGGAGGCCCGCTGAATGCCTCGATCTCGGGCAGTGGGGGGACCTACACGGTCACTGTCGCCGGCATGACGTCGAGCGGCACGGTGATCGCCGATGTTCCGGCGGGTGCAGCGAAGGACGCCGATATGCGGGACAACGTCGCATCGACGAGCACGGACCATCAGGTCACCTACGACAACGACCGCCCGACCGTGACCATCAACCAGGCGGTCGGGCAGGCCGACCCGACCAGTTCGTCGCCGATCCTGTTCACGGCGGTGTTCAGCGAGCCGGTGACCGGCTTCGTCGACGGTGAGGTGGCGCTCACGGGAACGGCAAGCGCCACGACGGCGCTCGTGTCGGGGAGCGGGGCGACATACACCGTCACCGTGAGCGCGATGACAGGGGAGGGAACGGTGATCGCCGACATTCTGGCCAACCGCGCAACCGACGCCGCCGGAAACCAGAACATGGCGTCGACGAGTAACGACCACACGGTGACGTTCGACTTCCCCGATGGTGACGTGACGCCGCCGTCGGTGACCATCGATCAGGGCGCCACACAGCTCGACCCGACCAACGTCGCTTCGATCGTGTTCGACGTGGTGTTCACCGAATCTGTGAACGGATTCGGCGACTCGGCCGGCGACGTGACGCTGTCGGGCACAGCCGGCGGCACGTTGAGCGCGGCCGTCAGTGGCAGCGGGACGACCTACGCGGTCACCGTCACCGGGATGACCTCGAGTGGCACGGTGATCGCCGCCGTGCCGGCCGGCGCCGCCGAGGACGCGGTGTTGCACGACAACGTCCTGTCGACGAGCGTCGACAATATGGTCACCTATGACGTCACCGGCCCGACGGTGAGCATCAACCAGGCGGTCGGGCAGGCCGACCCGACCAGTTCGTCGCCGATCCTGTTCACGGCGGTGTTCAGCGAGCCGGTGACCGGCTTCGTCGACGGTGAGGTGGCGCTCACGGGAACGGCAAGCGCCACGACGGCGCTCGTGTCGGGGAGCGGGGCGACATACACCATCACCGTGAGCGCGATGACAGGGGACGGAACGGTGATCGCCGATGTCCCGGCCGGAGTCGCCGCCGACCTGGCCGGCAACCTCAACGTGGCCTCGACCAGCACCGACAACATGGTCACCTTCGAAGTCGTTGCGGGAGACCCGAACGATTCGTCTTCTTCGTCTTCTTCGTCTTCTTCGTCTTCGACGACATCGACGACATCGACGACATCGACGACACCGACCACACCGACGACACCGACCACACCGACGACACCGACCACACCGACGACACCGACCACGGCACCCGGCACGACCTCCGCGACCGTGCCGAACCCACTCGCGACAGGTGGGGGCGCCACGCCTGACCCGTTCGCCGGTAACGCTGCGCCGGGGCCGACCCTCGACCCGAGTGGCTACCTCCCGGCCACAGGATCGAACGCGAATGATCTACTGGTGCCGGCGGCGGCGGCGGTTATCTGCGGTGCCGTGTTGCTCGTGGTACGAAGGCGGAACGCCACGAGCTGACGAGTCCGGTGAGATCGGGCGTGGACCCACACGCACGCCTGATCCCATCCGCGCCACCCGCGTAGCACAGGGAGCGTGAAATCAGGCGGATTTGGCCATTGGAACTGTGAAATCCCACCGCTAGCATTGTTTCCCGGCCTGTCGTCAGGTCTGTCAGTTCACGTCCGCTTCGACCGTTCGACCCCGCCGGGTCTGCTGTCGTGCCCGATTCACGGTCAAATCTCCAGCGCACACTGCGCCGGAGCAAACGAGGAGAAGCCCCTGCCCAAGCCCAAGGAAGACGCCATCGTGCTCGAAGGCACGATCCGCGAGTCGCTTCCGAACGCCATGTTCAAGGTCGAACTGGAAAACGGCCATGCAGTCCTGGCGCACATCTCCGGCAAGATGCGGATGCACTACATCCGCATCCTTCCCGGCGACAAGGTGCAGGTGGAACTCACCCCTTACGACCTCACCCGGGGTCGTATCACGTACCGCTACAAGTAGATGACAAGTAGAGAGCAACCATGAAAGTACGGCCGAGCGTCAAGCCGATGTGCGACAACTGCAAGGTGATCCGTCGTCACCGTCGGATCATGGTCATCTGCACGAACCCCCGCCACAAGCAGCGGCAGGGCTGAGGAGTACCCCCCCATGGCACGTATTGCCGGCGTCGACATCCCCCGCGAGAAGCGGCTGGAGATCTCCCTCACCTACATCTTCGGAATCGGCCTGCCGACGTCGCAGAAGGTCTGCGCCGAACTCGGGCTCGACCCGAACACGAAGGTCTCGAACCTGACCGAGGACGAGGTCAACCGGATCCGTTCCTACATCGATCAGAACCTGAAGATCGAAGGTGACCTGCGCCGTGACGTGCAGGGCGACATCAAGCGCAAGATCGAGATCGGCTGCCTGCAGGGCATCCGGCATCGTAAGGGCCTGCCGGTCCGCGGGCAGCGCACCCACACCAACGCCCGCACCCGTAAGGGCCCGAAGCGCACGGTCGCCAACAAGAAGAAGGCAGTGAGGAAGTAATGGCCAAGCCAACGCCAACGCGTCGCCCGCGCAAGCGCGACCGCAAGAACGTGAGCACGGGTATCGTCCACATCAAGAGTTCGTTCAACAACACGATCGTCTCGATCACCGACACCGAGGGCAACGTCATCGCGTGGGCGTCCTCCGGCGCCGTCGGTTACAAGGGCAGCCGCAAGAGCACCCCGTTCGCCGCGCAGCTCGCGGCGGAAAAGGCCGGCAAGGCCGCCATCGAGCACGGCATGCGCCGCGCCGAAGTCCAGGTCAAGGGCCCGGGTTCAGGGCGCGACACGGCGGTCCGCTCCATCCAGCAGACGGGTATCGAGGTCACCTCGATCAAGGATGTCACCCCGGTACCGCACAACGGTTGCCGCCAGCCGAAGCGCCGGCGCGGCTAAGGAGACGACTGACCATGGCTCGATACACCGGTCCGAAGGTGCGCATCTCGCGTCGCCTCGGCACGAACATCTTCGAGAACGAAAAGGGCCGCAAGGCGCTCGATCGTCGGCCCTTCCCGCCCGGTCAGCACGGCCGCACGCGCCGCCGCAACGCCGGCAGTGAATACCTCGCCCAGATGCAGGAGAAGCAGAAGGCGAAGTACATCTACGGCGTGCTCGAAAAGCAGTTCCACAAGACCTACGAAGAAGCGATCCGCCTTCCCGGGCCGACCGGTGAGATCCTGCTGCGTCTGCTCGAGCAGCGCCTCGACAACGTCGTCTACCGCGCCGGTTGGGCGTCGAGCCGCCCGCAGGCCCGCCAGTTCGTCAACCACGGCCTGATCAGTGTCGACGGCAAGCGTGTCGACATCGCCAGCTACCGCTGCAAGAAAGGCCAGGTCGTCACGCTGTCGCCGAAGGCGCAGAAGATGATCGTCATCCAGCACAACATCGATGTACTCGATCGGACCCTCGTCGGGTGGCTCGAGGCGGGCGACGGCGGCAAGCAGGTCACCGTGCGCAACCTCCCCGAGCGCGAGCACATCGACGTCCCCGTCCGCGAGTCGCTCATCGTCGAGCTCTACTCCAAGTAATCGCTCTTGCACGGGTCGCCCGGCACGCCGGAGACCCGCACTCGAAACACCCCATACTCGAAACACACGAACGAAGTCGTTGAAAGGTCCTGGCACCAATGCTCGTCATGCAGCGCCCCACCATCGAAGCTCTCGGTGAGGAGTCCGACAATCGCCAGCGTTTCGCGATCGGGCCGCTCGAGCCGGGCTTCGGTCACACCCTCGGCAACTCCCTGCGGCGCACACTGCTGTCGTCGATCCCGGGTGCAGCCATCACCATGGCCCGTTTCGACGACTCGCTCCACGAGTTCGACACGATCAGTGGTGTCGCCGAGGACGTCACCGACGTGATCCTGAACTTGAAGGACATCGTGCTCACCTCGTTCGCCGAGGAACCCGTCACGCTGCGTCTCGACGCACGTGGCCCCGCGGACGTCACCGCTGCCGACATCGAGTGCCCGGCCGATGTCGAGATCCTCAACAAGGACCTGCACATCGCCACTGTCAACGCGAAGGGCCGCCTCGCCATCGACCTCACCGTCGAGCAGGGCCGTGGCTACCTGTCGAGCAACCGTGAAGACGACGGCCGCACGATCGGTGTCATCCCGATCGATGCGATCTTCAGCCCGGTCCGCCGGGTGGCGTTCGACGTCGAGCCGACCCGCGTCGAGCAGGCCACCAACTACGACCGTCTGGTGCTCGAGATCGAGACCGACGGTTCGATCACCCCGTCCGAACGCGCTCGCCTCGGCCGGCGCCACGCTGCGCTCGCTCGTCGATCTCGTCGCCGGCATGTCCGACGAACCCAAGGGCCTCGAACTCGGCGAGATCGTCGACGCCGACCGTCAGCTCACCCGACCTCGACCTGCCGATCGAAGAACTCGATCTCTCCGAGCGCCCGAACAACTGCCTCAAGCGGGCCCAGGTCAACACGGTCGGTGAGCTGCTCACCAAGACCGAGGACGACCTGCTGAACATCACCAACTTCGGGCAGAAGAGCCTCGACGAAGTGAAGGCCAAGCTCGACGAGCGTGGCCTCAGCCTGCGCGGCTGATCCGCGACGGGTCGGCTGCCGAGAACTACGAAAGACGACTGAACCATGCCAACACCACGCCGCTCCAACCGATTCGGGCACTCAGCAGCGCACCAGCGCCTGATGATGGCCAACCTTGCCGCGTCGCTGTTCGCCGCCGAGGCCATCACCACGACCGAGGCCAAGGCCAAGCACCTCCGCCCGATCGCCGAGAAGCTCATCACCAAGGCCAAGAAGGCACAAGAGCCCGGTCCGATGCAGGTTCACCGGATCCGTCAGATCCAGGGCTTCCTCGGCGACCAGGAGATGACCTACAAGTTGGTCCACGATGTCGCTCCCCGCTACGTCGAGCGCAACGGCGGGTACACCCGCATCCTGAAGATGGGCCCGCGTTCGGGCGACAACGCCCAGATGGCTCGCATCGAGCTCGTCTAGTCGGGCATGTCACAACGGACGCGCAACGTCCGGATGACGGTCGCGTACGACGGCACTGATTTCCACGGATTCGCCGTCGGCGGCGAGCCGCCCACCGTAATGGGCGAACTGACCACGGCGATCGAGCGACGTGGTGCGCTGTTCGCCGCTCGATCTCGTCGGCGCCGGGAGGACCGATGCCGGTGTACACGGCTGGGGCCAGGTCGTCAGCGGCCTGCTGCCCGACACCACGGACCTGGCGAGGCTCACCCGCAGCGTCAACGCACTGTGTGCGCCGACGATCGCCGTGCGCTCCGTCGAGTGGGCCGAACCCGACTTCTCCGCACGATTCTCGGCGACGTCACGGACCTACCGCTACGAGATCTGGAACCATCCGGAACCGAATCCGCTGGTCGCGCGGACGTCGTGGCACGTGCCGTGGCCCCTCGATGTCGACTCGATGCGGATCGGCGCCCGGTCGCTCATCGGTGAGCACGACTTCTCGTCGTTCTGCAGGCGACCCAAACCCCGCGTCGGCCACGACGCGCCGAGCCTCGTGCGCCGCCTCGTCGACGCCGAATGGTCGATGATCGAGACGGCGCACGGCCCGATGACCCGCTTCGAGGTCACGGCGACGTCGTACTGCCACCAGATGGTGCGAAGCATCGTCGGCACCCTCGTCGACGTCGGGCTCGGCAGGCGCGCATCGTCGTCCGTCGCGGCGACGATGAGCGCCCTCGACCGCTCGACCGCCGGGCCGGTGGCGCCACCCAACGGGCTCGTCCTGTGGGCGGTCGACTACCGGGGAACGCGTTGGAACGTCTGAACCTGCTCGATCGGCACGATACGCGGCATCATCGTCAGCATCTCGTCGGCCGACACGGCCGCGGAATAGAGCCAACCCTGGAATGCGGAGCACCCCAGCTCGACCAGACGGTCACGCTGGTAGGGCTGCTCGACACCTTCGGCGACACAGGTCAGCCGCAGGCTCTCGCTCAACCCGATGATCGCTGTGGTCAGGTTGGTCGCGGCAGGGTCGATGTCGATGCCGGCGACGAAACGTCGGTCGATCTTCACGCCGTCGACCGGAAGCTCCAAGAGGTGCGCGAGGCTCGAATAGCCGGTACCGAAGTCGTCGATCGACACGTGGATGCCGGCGAAGCGCAGCTTCTGCATGTTCGCCAATGACGACGCTCCGGGCGAAAGCAGATCGGTCTCGGTGATCTCCACGACGAGCTGCGCCGGATTGGCGCCGGCCCGCCGGCAACGGTCGAGGAACGACACCCCGAACGCCGGTTGGGCGATCACCTTCGGATCGATGTTGACGTGCACTTCGGTGCTGCCGTGGCCGGCGTCGGTGAGCTGCACGGCGAAGTCGAGCGCCCGGTCGAGGACACAGTCGTCGACCGCTTCGGCGAGCCCGGCCATTTGCGCCAACGGAAGGATTTCGCTCACGCCGAGCACGCCCCGCAGCGGATGGACCCATCGCACCAGCGCCTCGACAGCGATGATCGTGCCCGCCGGGTCGACGATCGGCTGGTAGAACGGCCGGATCTCACCGTTGGTGAGGGCGGTGCGGAGCTGGTCGAGCTGGCGGCGTCGTTCGTTGATGGCATCGACCGAAATGCCGGTCGTGTCCGCTTCGGCGAATCGCTTTGCGGACATCAGCTCGTTGCTCGCGCTCACCATCAGCGAGTCGAGCCCGTCGGGCCGCGCTTCGAATGCGGTCGCGGTCCGGATCCGGAAGTTGACCTCCTGATCGCCGACGACGATCGGCTGTGACACGTCACGGCGGATTCGATCCCGCAGCATCTCTACGGCCCCGTGGCTCGCGGTGCGAACGGCGAGCACGAACTCGTCGCCACCGAGGCGCGCCGTGACGAGGTCGGGCCAACGGATCTTGTCGATCCGGTCGGCGACTGCGCTCAGCACGGCGTCGCCGACCGGCTCCCCGTAGAGCTCGTTGATCGAGCGGAAGTGGACGATGTCGATGAGCAGGATCCCGAGCCCGCCGCCCAGATCTATCAGGTCCCTGGCATTGCGCATGAAGCCGTCGCGGTTCAGCAATCCGGTTCGGCTGTCGTGCTCGGCGAGGAAGTTCACCCGGTTCCGGGCGTCGGTGAGCGCCGTCGCGGTCTGCGCACTGATCACGTAGCTGCGCACGACAGGGTCGTCGAGCAGGTTGTTGACCGTGAACTCGCAGAGGACGTCGTCGCCGCTTCCGGTCACGAGACGCGCGTCGAGTGTCAACGAAGAATGCGGCCCGACCGATCGGACCGTATTGAGGATGAGTTCGCGGTCTTCATCGTGCAGGTAGTCGAGGATCGATCGGCCGCGAACGGCCTCGGGGTCGTAGCCGAGCAGTCTGGTGACCGCGCCGTTGACCGACCGGATGAGACCGTTCTCGTCGACCAGCACGACCATGCCGTGCATGTTTGCCATCACCGTTCGCAGCACTCCGGCATCGCCGTGCTCGAAGTCGAGCCGATAGCGGTCCGTGACGTCGCGCGCGACGATCACGATCATTCCCGCATCGCCGTTTTCGTCGGCAGGGTCGTCGTGGTCGTTGCCCGCTGCGCTGTCGTTGTTGTCCGCCGTCATCCGGTGGGCGCCACGCAGTTCGAGATAGATCCAAGAACCGACGCGAGTCCGCGCTCGGATCGTGACCAGCTCGCCGATTGTCTTGGCGGTGACGGACTGCATGGCCGACGTGGCGACGGCCAAGTCGGCCGGGTGGACGAGATCGAGCACCGACGTTCCGATCAGCTCATCGGCCTCCCAGCCGAGCACCCTTTCGGCCATGGCGTTCGCATACAGCAGTGCGCCATCAGCGGTGACAGCCAAGACCGGGTCACCGAGGGTGTCCAACGACGGCGGGCCAGAGATGGCGCGAGGTCTCGACTCGGCGGATGCCACGGTCATCTATCGGTCTGCCACCGGATGTACTTGAGCCCTTTCCGGGCGATTCGTCCTGCTCACCCGGGGCCTCATCCGGTTTCAGGTCGGCTCGACCCGTCAGGCTGCACGATCGTGCAGCGGTCGGCACGATGGACAACAGTGGCGCCATGATCGCGCCGAAACCGACAGACGGCTTTGTCGACGCGGCCGATGCGGGCCTCGTGTCCGACGTGTCAGACGCGTCCGACATGGGGAACGAACGTCTGCGCATCCTGATCGCGTCGACACCGGTCGGTCCACTGGGCTCCGGCATCGGTGGTGGCGTCGAGCTGACCCTGCACAGCATGGTGTACGGGCTCGGCGCGCTCGGTCACCAGGTCGAAGTGGTCGCCCCCGCCGGTTCGCTGCACGTCGGCGAGCGCATCCATCAGATCGACGGCGCTCTCCAGCTCAGCAGCCAGACGGTCGGGCGCGACGCGCCGATCGAACTGCCCGTCGGTTCGGTGCTCGCCGCCATGTGGGACCACATCGCCGACATCGAGAGCGCCTACGACGTCGTCGTCAACTTGGCGTACGACTGGCTCCCGATGTACCTCACCAGGTTCCTCGACATCCCGGTCGTTCACCTCGTGTCGATGGGGTCGCTCAACGAGGCGATGGATGCCGTCATCGGCGACGTCGCCGTTCGGTATCCGGGCCGCCTCGCCGCGCACAGTCGGGCACAGGCGGCGACCTTCCCCCACCCCGACGTGTTCAAGATCGTCGGCAACGGGATCGTGACGGAGCGTTACGAGTTCCGGCCCCGTGCCGACGAACCGGAACACCTCGCATTCGTCGGTCGTCTTTCACCGGAAAAGGGAGTCGACGACGTCGCTTCGTTGGCCGAGCGGACCGGTCTGCCGGTTCGCGTGTGGGGAGTGGTGCAGGATCCGGACTACTGGGCGGCCGTCCAGGCACGCCATCCCGCTGCAACGCTCGAGTACCAGGGCTTCTTGCCGACCGACGAACTGCAGCACGAGATCGGCCGATGCAGCGCGCTCGTCATGACGCCGAAGTGGGTCGAGGCGTTCGGGAACGTCGCGATCGAGGCACTGGCGACCGGCGTGCCCGTGATCGCCTACGACCGAGGCGGGCCCGCCGAGATCGTCATCGACGGCCAGAACGGTTTCCTGGTCGCACCCGACGACATCGACGAACTGGCCCGCGCCGTGGCGCTGATCGGCACGATCGACCGGGCGACCTGTCGCCGCAGTGTGCAGGACCGACATTCGACCGAGGCGTTCGCGGAGCGGATCGAGCGTTGGATACGAAGCGTCATCGGCGCCACAGCCCGCCGCTGAGGTCCACCCGCGCTGCCCCCGCCCCCGCCCCCGCCCCCGCCCCCGCCCCCGCCCCCGCCCCCGCCCCCGCCCCCGCGCTACCCCGTTTGCGTCGGGATTTCTGTGGAACGGTGCACGAATATCCCGACGCAAACGGCACGATCGGACGGCCGGCGCGATCGGACGGCTGGCGTGAGCATCTCGGGTGCAACGTATCGACGCGACGTTGGCGACGCTGATCGGCGCCCGTATCATTGCGCGGTTCACTGGAGCAGACGGGCTGACCGGCCTGCACCGACGGATCTTCCGGGTCCCGACATCGAATCAACAGATCGAACGAGATTGCGCCATGGCTACGTACACACCGAAAGCAAGTGAGATCCAGCGTGAGTGGCACGTTGTCGACGCCGACGGCATGGTCCTCGGACGTCTGTGCACCGAGGTGGCGCGCATCTTGCGCGGTAAGCACAAGCCCACCTTCGCGCCGCACATGGACACCGGCGACCACGTGATCATCGTCAACGCCGACAAGATCGTGATGACCTCGAACAAGGCCGAGCGCACCATGGTGTACACCCACAGCGGCTACCCGGGTGGCATCAAGTCCGAGTCCTACGCCCACCTGCACGCCCGCAAACCCGCCGAGGCGGTCCGCAAGTCGGTCCGCGGCATGCTGCCCAAGGGCCCGCTCGGCCGTCAACAGATCACCAAGCTGCAGGTCTACGCCGGCCCGACCCATCCGCACACCGCCCAGTCGCCCAAGCCGCTCGTCGTGGCCGGCGCCAAGGCCCGCTGAAAGCTCGCTGGAGGGCATCGACATGGGAACCATTCCACTCACGCAGACCACGGGTCGCCGCAAGGAAGCCGTGGCCCGGGCTCAGCTGCGCCCCGGCACCGGTCAGTTCGTCATCAACGGCAAGAGCCTCGACGTGTACTTCCCGACGGCGGTCTCGCAGATGGTCGTCTCCGAGGCGCTCACCGTCACCGACACCCGTGAGACCTACGACATCACGGCGTCGATCCATGGTGGTGGCATCAGCGGCCAGGCCGGTGCGCTGCGCATGGCCATCGCCCGCTCGCTGCTCGAGCTCGACCCCGAGAGCCGCCCGGTTCTGAAGAAGGCCGGCCTCCTCACCCGCGATTCGCGGAAGAAGGAATCCAAGAAGTACGGCCTCAAGAAGGCTCGCAAGGCGCCGCAGTTCACCAAGCGTTGATCCCACTGCGGGACTGGTGTCGGTGGTGAAGTTCGGTACCGATGGTGTTCGCGGTATAGCCAACACCGAGCTGACCGCTGAGTTCTCGCTCCGTCTCGGACGGGCCGCGGCCAGAGTGCTTTCCCGGAGCGCTGAGTTCCCGAACGGGGCTGCGTCGAACGTCGTGATCGGCGGGGACACGCGCATGTCGACCCCGATGATCGACGCTGCGGTGTCGGCGGGGTTCGCCGCAGAAGGGATCGATGTCATTCGGCTCGGTGTCGTTCCGACCCCCATGCTGGCGTTCGTCGCGCAGCGGCTCGGAGCGATGGGCGTCATGGTGTCCGCGTCGCACAACCCCTTCTACGACAACGGCATCAAGCTGTTCGCTCCTGGGGGCGCCAAGCTGTCCGACGAAATCGAAGCGGCGATCGAGTACGAGTTGGAGGCGTTGCAGCCCCCGACGGGCGCCGCAGGTTCGATCATCATCGACGATTCCCGGATCACAGCGGGGCGGCACGACTACACGGGTCACGTCCTCGCGATCACCGAAGGGCGTCGACTGGACGGCCTGCGCGTCGTCGTCGACGCGGCGAACGGCGCAGCATCTCACTTGGCCGGGCCGGTCCTCAAGGCGTCCGGCGCCGATGTGGTCGTCATCGCCGCTTCCCCTGATGGCAGGAACATCAACGACGGCTGTGGCGCCACGGTTCCCACTCACGTCGCCGCATCCGTGCTCGAACTCGGCGCCGACATCGGTATCGCACTCGACGGCGACGCCGACCGGCTGATCGCGGTGGATCACACCGGAGCGGTCGTCGACGGTGACCATGTGATCGCCATCGCCGCCCTGGATCTGTTGGAGCGGGGGCGCCTCGCGAACGACACCGTCGTCGTCACCACGATGACCAATCTCGGATTTCACCACGCGATGCGTGATGCCGGCATCCGGGTTGTCACCACCGACGTCGGCGATCGTTACGTGCTCGAGGCGCTGGCGGCCGGTCGCCACTCGCTCGGCGGGGAACAGAGCGGACACGTCATCTTCAGTGACCACGCGACGACCGGCGACGGCATGTTGACAGCAGTCGCATTGTTGGACGTGGTCGCTCGGAGCGGTCGGCGGCTCGCGGACCTCGCGGCGGCGGCGATGACCTCGCTCCCGCAAGTGCTGGTGAACGTCGAAGTCGGCCAACGCGTCCCCGATGTCGTCGAGCAGATGTCCGACGAGATCGCACGAGTCACCGCGGAGTTGGCCGACGAGGGGCGGGTGCTCGTGCGTGCCAGTGGCACGGAGCCGCTCGTGCGCATCATGGTCGAGGCTCCGACTGCCGAGATCGCCGGTCGGGCCGCAGACGAACTCGCCGCCGTCGCTCGACACCGATTCGCCTGAGCAGGTCGAGCGGCCAGGCTTTGCCGCGGTCGGTAGCCTGAGGAATCATGTGTGGAATCATCGGCATCGTCAGCCGTCCGCCGACGAGGCCGACTCCGAGCCCCGACGAGATCGTGGGTGGGCTCGATGTGGCTCTGGCGCTGCGTCCTGACGTCGTCGCCGTTGCGTCTCGGGTTGCCGAGGTCGACGCCATCTTGCGCGGCCTCCCCGGCGTGCTCGCACTCCTCGATCATATCGAGACCGTCGCCTCCATCACCGCGCGGCTCGATCAGCTCGATGCGTTCGCGGCAGACCTCGAACACGTACTCGACGGCAACGACTATGCATCCGGCGGTCTCGACGCACTCCAACTCGAACGGGCCAACGCCGAGCTGATCGCGCTCAAGGACGCCCTGTGGGCTATCCGCCACGATCGGCTGTCCACCGCTCGCGACGTCGTCGCTCTGGCGGGTCGTGACGCAACCCCGCCCACGCTCGGCGGGTACCTGTCGATCCATCAGGCGCTGTCGGCGATCGACCGACTCGAAGTTCGTGGACGCGACTCGGCCGGCCTCCACGTGTTCGTGTGGGGTCACGACCTGACCGGCGCGGCGCTCACGCAGATGATCGCCGAACGGGGCACCGACCCCCTGTTCCAATCCGGCTCGGTCGTCGCCACCGATGGCGTCTTGTCCTTCGTCTACAAGGCGGCAGCGGAGATCGGCGAGCTCGGGGACAACACCGCAGCGCTGCGCTCGGCGCTCGTCACCGACGCCCTCCTGCGGCGTGCGATGGAGTCGCCCGACAGCCGGGTCGCGATCCTCGGCCACACGCGCTGGGCGAGTGTCGGCATCATCAGCGAACCGAACACGCACCCGTTGAACTCGATCGAGCTCGAGCAGCCGGCCGGTAAGCCGGCGCCGCCGTACGTGGTTGCCGCCCTCAACGGCGACGTCGACAACCACGCCGATCTGCGTGTCGCCCACGGCCTGCGCATCCCGACACCGATCACCACCGACGCCAAGGTGATCCCCACGCTGGTGTCGCGGCAGCTCGCGAGTGGAGTCGAGCCGGTCGAGGCATTTCGTCGCACGGTGGGCGCCTTCGAGGGTTCGGTCGCGATCGGGATGGCCTGCGCCGGCTCACCGGGCACGATCTTTCTCGCCCTGCGCGGGAGCGGGCAGGGGCTCTACGTCGGGTTGGCCGACGACTCCACCATCGTGGCGAGCGAGCCGTATGGAGTCGTCGAGGAGACGAGCCGGTACATCCGGATGGACGGTGAGCACGGCGGTGAGATCATCGTCGTATCGGATGATCAGGCAGGCACGCTCGCGAGCTTCCGTCGATTCAGCTACGACGGCGCCGAACACCCCATTGCCGACGATGAGATCGTCACCGCCGAGGTGACCACGCGTGACATCAACCGCGGTGATTCGCCGCACTTCCTGCTCAAGGAGATCAACGAGGCGCCCGTGAGCTTCGCGACGACGCTGCGCGGGAAGATCGTCGAACGCGATGGCCTGCTCCGCGCCGTCGTCGGCCACGTCGCCCTGCCCGACTCGATCGCCCGCCGGCTCGCGGATGGCACGATCCGCCGTGTACGGGTCATCGGCCAGGGCACTGCTGCGGTGGCCGGGCAGAGCACCGCCGCCATTCTCGACGAGTTGACGCTCGGTCAGCTCGACGTCGACGCAACGACGGCGACCGAGTTGTCCGGCTTCGGGATGCGCCTCGACATGAGCGACACCCTGGCAATCGCGGTCAGCCAGTCCGGCACCACCACCGACACCAACCGCACCGTCGATCTGCTGCGCGCTCGTGGCGCGGCGGTGATCGGCATCGTCAACCGGCGTGGCAGCGACCTGACCGACAAGGCAGATGGAGTGCTCTACACGTCCGACGGACGCGATGTCGAGATGAGCGTCGCTTCGACCAAGGCGTTCTACGCCCAGGTGGCAGCGGGCGCGTTGCTGTCGTGCGCAATCGCCGAAGCAGTGGGCATCGGCGACCCGGCTCGACGTTCACAGCTCATCGACGCGCTACGCGAACTCCCCGATGCGATGCGCGAGGTCCTCAGCCGGCGTGAGGTGATCGGCGACACCGCGCGACGGCTCGCACCCTCCAAGCGCTACTGGGCGATCGTCGGCAACGGCCCCAACAAGGTGGCCGCCGAGGAGGTGCGGATCAAGCTCAGCGAGCTGTGTTACAAGTCGATGGCGTGTGACTCGACCGAGGACAAGAAGCACATCGACCTGTCGTCCGAGCCGCTCATCCTCGTGTGCGCGGCCGGGCTCGTCGGGTCGACGGCCGACGACGTCGCCAAGGAAGTGGCGATCTTCCGCGCCCACAAGGCGACGCCGATCGTCATCGCCAACGAGGGTGAGACCCGCTATCTCGGCGCCGCAACCATCGGTGTCCCCGCGGTCGATCCGGCGCTCGCTTTCGTGCTCTCGGCAATGGTCGGCCACCTGTTCGGCTACGAAGCAGCGCTGGCGATCGATGCCTCGGCGCGCCCATTGCGTGAGGCTCGTGAGTCGATCCAGCAGCTCGTCGGCCAGGGTCTCACCGGCGACAAGATCGTGGGTCGGTTGCGAGCCGAGTTGCGGGCCCCCGCCGATCGCTTCAACGACGGCCTCCGTGCGGGCCTCTACGACGGTCATCTCGAAGCGAGCTCCGCGACCAAGTTGACCGGTCTGCTGCGCAATGTGCTGTCCGAAGGGCCGATCGAGCAGTACCAGCGCGAATCGGGCAAGGTCGGCACACCGGGGGCGCTGATCGACGATCTTGTGGCGGCGTTGACCAAAGCGATCGGCGAACTCACCCGGCCCATCGACACCATCAAACATCAGGCCAAGACGGTGACAGTCGGAGTCTCCCGAAGCGACGAGGGCGTCATCGACCGTGCACTCGTACAGGCGGTGCTCGCCGCCGGCGCCGGCCGCGACGTCCTCAGCTATCGCACGATGAAGGTGCTCGCCGATCTCGACCCCGCGGTCGCCGAGGTGCACGGCTACACGCGCTACGGCATCGATGGAGGTTCGATCTCGATCGTCGACCGCGGCGGCATCTCGCGCGACCTGCCGAGCCGGGTCGAACGCAACGGGGAGCTGCGTGGCACGAAGCGTCGGGTGGCGTCCGAACGCGAGGTCCTCGTCGCGGTCGGTCGCAACGACGGCCGAACGGTCATCTTCGTCCCCGAGATCAAGGCAGGCGAGCCGACGGGCATCACGTTGTTGCACGTGTCGTTCCACGATCTGCTCCCGGCCGACGTGATGCGCGGGGTGCTGCAGGGCTACGACCGTCGCTATGACCGGCTCGTCGACTGGGTGACGGAGACCGAAGGCCACTTCGACGAGTCGATCCTCGGCGAGATCCCGGTCCGCGAACTGCTGATCGGTCCGATCTCGGACACCGCCGACCACTGGCGATGATCGGAATCGGCATCGACCTCGTCGACATCGATCGGTTCCGCCGTTCGCTCGAACGTACCCCGTCGATGCGCAGACGGCTGTTCACGGACGTCGAACTCGCCTACGTCGCTGCGAAGGCCGACCAGGTCCCGTCGCTGGCCGCGCGGTTCGCGGCACGCGAAGCGGCGATGAAGGCGCTCGGTGTCGGCCTCGGAGCGTTCGGGTTCCACGAGGTCTGGGTCGAGCGCAGCGACGCCGGCGTGCCGTCGCTGATGGTGACCGGCGCGGCTGCAGTGCTCGCCGATGCGGCCGGGGTTACCCGCTGGCACCTCTCGCTGACCCACAGCGACCATGTCGCGGCCGCCTACGTCGTCGCCGAGTAGAGGCAGCCACGACCGTCGCGATGAGTTCGAGCGCGCACGGGTCGCGGTAGAACTCATCGCAACGAGTCGAAAACGCAATTGCGATGAGTTCGAGCGCGCACGGGTCGCGGCAGAACTCATCGCAACGAGCCGCGCGCATAGATTCGGTGTCGTGATCCCGATCGTCACCGCCGAGGAGATGGGCGCGATCGATGCCTCCGCGCCGGTGCCCGTCGAGGAGTTGATCGGACGTGCCGGTCGGGCCGTCGCGCGTTCGGCAGTCGTCATGCTCGGCGGTACATACGGACGAGTCGTGAACGTGATCGCCGGGGCGGGCAACAACGGTGCTGATGGCCGAACTGCTGCGGAGTCGTTGCGCCGACGTGGCGTGCTCGTACGCGTCTTCGAGGCGGCGTCGTGCCCGGTTGAGCTGCCGCCCGCCGACCTCGTGATCGATGCGGCGTTCGGTACCGGTTATCGATGGTCCGCCCGTGATGACGGCGCTCAAGCCGGCGCCCGCAAGCCCTGGGCGTCTCCCGGCGTCGGCGAGTCGCCGGTGCTGGCGGTCGACATCCCGAGCGGGCTCGACTCGCTCACCGGGCGTTGCCACGGTGAGGTGCTCGCCGCCGACCGGACCGTCACGTTCCAGGCGATGAAGCCGGGATTGTTGTTCGCCGATGGGCCGGGCCTCTCGGGTGACGTGGAGGTGGTGGATATCGGACTCGACGCCTCGGCCGCGACGGTGCACCTCGTCGAACGCGCCGATGTCGTCGGGTGGTGGCCGCAGCGCGGATCGCGGGCGCACAAGTGGAATACCGCGGTCAGGATCATCGCCGGGAGTGTCGGCATGTTGGGGGCAGCGAGGCTGTGTTCGGCCGCGGCGCTGCGCAGCGGTGCAGGGTTGGTGTCACTGTCCGCCCCGGGCTGCGCGGCCGGCGGCCGCAACGAGGTCATCGAGCCCCCCGTCGCCGAGTCCGGCTGGGCCGACGACGTGCTCGTCGATCTGGCCCGCTTCGGCGCCCTCGTCGTCGGGCCGGGCCTCGGGCGACGCGAGGCGACCATCGAGGCAACACGCCGTGTGATCGCCGATGCGACCGTGCCACTCGTGGTCGACGGCGACGCGCTGTTTGCCGCGGCATGGAGTGCCGACGGGCCGGTCTCCCTGCTGCGATCACGAGTGCTGCCGACCGTGATCACGCCGCATGACGGCGAGTTCGCCCTGTTGACAGGAGCACCTCCCGGCGACGATCGGGTGGAGGCGGCGCGACGGTTGGCGTTCGAACTGGGGTGCACCGTGTTACTGAAGGGCCCGACCACCGTGGTCGCCGGCGCCGATGGCGAGGTGTTGGTGGTCGATCACGGTGACGAGCGACTCGCCACAGCCGGCTCGGGCGACGTCCTGGCCGGAATGATCGGCACACTGCTCGCATCCGGCGTGCCGCCGCTGCAGGCCGCGGCGAGTGTCGCCTGGGTCCATGCCGAGGCCGGATGCGCCCTGCCGATGGCCGGGCTGGTCGCGGGTGATCTGGTCGAGCGTCTCCCGGAGACGCTGTCGTCGTTGCGTTCGTCACGGCCGGTGTCATTGCGGGGTGCATCGCGATGAGCGTCCCTCGACGCTGGGCGTGGGCGGAGATCGACCTCGACGCCGTCATCCACAACGTCGGCGTGCTTCGTGCTGCCGTGGCGCCGTCGGCAGTCTGGGCCGTCGTGAAGGCCGATGGCTATGGCCACGGTGCGATCGACGTGGCGGCTGCGGCGCTGGCCGCGGGCGCCGAGGGGCTGTGCGTGGCGTTGGTCTCCGAGGCGATCGCCCTGCGCGACGCAGGCATCGAGGCGCCGATCCTCGTGCTCTCCGAGCAGCCGCCCGATGCAGCAGCAGCGATCGTCGAGCACCGCCTCACCCCCACGGTCTACACGCGACGATTCGTCGACGCGCTCGTTGCTGCGGGGTCATCTGAGCTGGCGGTCCATCTGAAGATCGACACCGGTATGCAGCGCGTCGGCGTCCACCCGCACACGGTCGCGGCGATCGTGGCGTCGATCGAGGAGCGGGCGCCCTCGGTCCGCCTGGCCGGCGTGTGCACGCATCTGGCCGTTGCCGACGATCCCGAGGATCCGTTCACCGCAACACAAGTGGCCCGCTTCGACGACGCCTTGACGCACGTGCCCGATGGGCTCGCTGTGCACATCGCGAACTCCGCAGGGGCGCTCGCCCACCCGGCAACCCATCGATCCTTCGTCCGTGCCGGTATCGCGCTCTACGGCATCTCACCCGGGCCCGGCGTCGACCATCTCGCTGGCGAGCTGCGCCCGGCATTGTCATTGAAGGCCCGGATCTCCTACGTCAAGCAGGTCCGCGCCGGGAGCCGGATCTCCTACGGTCGTCGATATCAGTTCGCGAGTGACACCACGGTGGCCACGATTCCGATCGGCTATGCCGATGGCGTCTCGCGTCGGTTGTCCTCGGCCACCGACCGGCGCGGTGGCGAGGTGTTGATCCGGGGTCGCCGCTGCCCGATCGTCGGCACGATCACGATGGATCAGCTCATGGTCGACTGTGGTGATCTCGAGATCCGTGCCGGCGAGGAGGTGGTGCTGATCGGCGAACAGGAAGGGCCTGACGGTGTGCAGCACATCACCGCGACCGAGTGGGCAAACCAGCTGGGCACGATCGGTTACGAGATCGTGTGTGGTATCGCCGACCGCGTGCCTCGTGTCGTGCGGCCGTAGCATCGCGTCCGATGTTGCTGCTCCGGGCGTCGTCGATCAACGACACACAGGCGATCGCGGCCGCCCTGGCCGCCCTTGCCCGCCCCGGCGACACCATCGTGCTGTCCGGTGAGATGGGCGCGGGAAAGACTGCCTTCGCCCAGGGGTTCGGGCGTGCGCTCGGGGTGACCGAGCCGATCACTTCGCCGACGTACACGCTGCTGCACAGCTACGACGTACCGAAGGCGGGCCCGCTCGGGCGGGTGACGTTGCACCACGCCGATCTCTATCGTCTCGATCGCAGCGCCGAGGTTGCCGACCTCGCACTCGAGGAAATGGCCGAGTTCGGCGGGATCGTGCTCGTCGAGTGGGGCGACGTCGTCGAGGCCACGCTCGGTGAGCATCTCGTGGTCCATCTCGAGCGTGTCGACGACACGGATCCCGACGACACGGATTCTGACGACACAGGTCCCCGTGAACTGGATCTGCACGACGGTGCGCACGCTGCCGACGCCGAGGTGACCGACAACCACCGCCTGATCGAGATCGCCGGGGTCGGCCCGACGTGGGCGGCGCGTTGGGCTCGGATCATGACCGCGTGCGAGGCGTACCGGTGCTGATCCTCGGCATCGACACGGCGACCGAGCGGGTGAGCGTCGCCGTCGGCGGCCACGAAGGCGTCATCGGCCTGTTCGAGGCGACACGCGGGCGACGCCACGTCGAGATCCTCGTACCCGCCATCGAGTTCGTGTGCCGCCGGATCGACATCGGGCTCGAGGAGATCAGCGTCGTCGCGGTCGATGTCGGGCCCGGGCTCTTCACCGGAATGCGTGTCGGGCTGGCGTCGGCGAAGGCGATTGCGCAGGCGTTGCGAGTGCCGATGATCGGCATCTCATCGCTCGACCTCCTGGCGTTTCCGTGCCGACACACCGACCGGGTCGTGGTCCCCGTCATCGACGCCCGCAAGGGGGAGGTCTTCTACGCGATGTACCGCCAGGTGCCGGGCGGTCTCCAACAAGTCGCCGAACCACGCGTCGGGCCGGTCGAGGAGTTCGTCGCCGATCTCCTCGCCCGCAGCCAGGACGTGTTGTGCGTCGGCGACGGCGCGCTGCGCTATCGCGATGAGATCCTCGAGGGCTTCCACTGCGAATTCGGCGGTGACGCCCATCCGTCGGCTGCGCCGCTCGTTCAGCTCGCGCACGCACGGGCGCTACGCGAGGAATGGGTCAACACCTGGGAGATCGAGCCGGTCTACCTCCGTGCGCCGGACGCCAAGATCAACTGGTCGACGAGGACGTCGAGGCCATGAGCGTCATCGAGCGGCTCCTCGGACGCGACGTTTCGGCCCCACGGGACGGCATCACGATCTCGAAGATGCGCCGACGTGATCTTCGTGCCGGCATCCTGGCGATCGAAGCCGTGAGCTACCCGCGGCCATGGTCGCAGGGTGTGTTCGACAGCGAGATCGACCAGATGCGTTCGGGGTCTCGTCACTACATCGTCGCCCGGCGTGGCCGCGACATCGTGGGGTATGCCGGGCTGTGGTTCAGCGCCGGCGACGCCCACGTGACCAACGTCGCGGTGCGCCCGGATGCGCGGCGAACGGGAGTAGCAAGTCACCTCCTGCTCACGCTCGCCGATGAGGTGCGACGTCGATCGTGCGCGGCCTGGACACTGGAGGTGCGGGTGTCGAGTGTCGGCGCGCAGGAGCTCTACCGGCGCTTCGGATTCGTGCCGGCGGGCATCAGGCCGCGCTACTACGAAAACACCGAGGACGCGATCGTGATGTGGTGCAGCGATGTGATGAGCGCCGAGTACAGGTCACAGCTCGACGAACTCCGCAAGGGGCTCGGAGCCGGCGGGCGAGATGGTGGGTCGGGATCGTGATGGTCGATGAGTCGACACTGGTGCTCGGGATCGAGACGAGCTGCGACGAGACGGCAGCGGCGCTGGTCATGGGCGGGTACGACGTGGTGTCGAGTGTGGTCTCGACCCAGGTCGAGCTTCATGCCGAGTTCGGCGGCGTCGTGCCGGAGATCGCGTCGCGGGCACACCTCGAAGTCCTCAACCCGGTGATCGCCCGGACCCTCGTCGAAGCCGGTATCGACGATTCGCGTGTCGATGCCGTCGCCTGCACGATCGGGCCCGGCCTCATCGGGGCGCTGCTCGTCGGCGTTTCTGCGGCGAAGTCGCTCGCGTTGGCGTGGGACGTTCCGTTCGTCGGTGTCAACCATCTCGAGGCACACCTGTACGCGGCATTCCTCGAAGACCAGAACCTGGAGTTCCCGTTGGTCGTGCTGCTGGTGTCCGGTGGCCACACGATGCTCATCGAGATGCGCGGCCACGGCGACTACCGACTGATCGGCCAGACCATCGACGACGCCGCCGGCGAGGCATTCGACAAGGTGGCACGCTTTCTCGACCTCGGATACCCGGGCGGGCCGGCGATCGACCAGGCGTCGATGCTCGGCGATCCGGGGGCGATCCGTTTCCCGCGGGCGATGCTCGACGACGGCTTCGACTTCTCGTTCAGCGGCCTCAAGACATCGGTGTTGAACTACGTGCGCAAGCATCCGGACGTGACGTCGGCTGACGTCGCGGCGTCGTTCCAGACAGCGGTGGTCGACGTGCTCGTCACGAAGGCTCGGCGAGCGGCGGCTGCCGTCGGCGCAACCGGCATCGTGCTGGGAGGTGGCGTCGCCGCCAACTCGTTGCTGCGTGAGCAGATCCTCGAAACGTGTGAGCGAGATGGCATCCAAGGCTTCCTGCCGAGCCGGTCGATGTGCACCGACAATGCCGCGATGATCGCCGCCGCCGGCTGGCATCGACTCCGCAGTGATGGTCCGACCTCGCTCGACGTCGGCGCGACCCCCAATCTGCGCCTGTCGTTCAAGGGCTGAGCCGCATCGTCGCGCTGTCGTCGTCGCGCCGGCGCCGGTCACCGACGGGATCGACCCGCTTGACCTCGACTCGCTTGACCTCGACCCGATTGACCTCGATCCGGTTGACCTCGACCCGCTTGACCTCGAGCCGGTTGCCGGGATCGAGCCGGTTGATACCGTTGACGACCCATGTCGTTCTCGATCGGTTCACATGCGTTGTCGGCGCCGGTGGTGCTCGCCCCGATGGCGGGCGTCACCAACGCTCCGTTCCGCGAGACTGTGCCGGTGGTTCGCTCCCGGCCTCGTGTACGTCAACGAGATGGTGATGGCGACGCCGGTCGTGCACGGCAACGCCAAGACCGATCGCATGATCAGCTTCGCTGCCGACGAGCATCCGCGGAGTCTGCAGCTCTACGGCAGCGACCCGCAGATCATGGGTGAGGCGGTACACAAGCTCTGCGACGCAGGTCGCGTCGATCACATCGACATCAACTTCGGCTGCCCGGCAGCGAAGGTCACCCGTCGCGGTGGTGGAGCGGCGGTGCCGGCTCGTCCCGAACTGTTCCGCGCCATCGTGCGCGCTGCGGTGTCCAACGCCGATCCGTACGGCAGTGCCGGTCACCGCGAAGTTCCGCATGGGACTGTTCGACGACTGGCTCACGCACCTTCGTACCGGCGAGGTATGCGCCGAGGAAGGCGTGGCAGCAATCGCACTGCACGCACGAACGGTGCAGCAGCACTACTCCGGGCCGGCCCGCTGGGAGGCGATCGCCGAGCTGAAGGACGACGGTCGGCACGATTCCGGTGCTCGGCAACGGCGACATCTGGGAAGCGTACGACGCGGTCCGGATGATGGCCGAGACCGGATGCGATGGTGTGGTGATCGGTCGTGGCTGCCTCGGTCGGCCATGGCTGTTCGGGGATCTCGTCGAGGCGTTGTCGGGGCGTGCCGTGCCGCCGAGCCGCCTGCTCGGCGAGGTGATGTCGGTGATGCTCGACCACGGCCGTCTGCTCACCGCTCACCTCGGCGAGTCACATGCCATGCGTGACTTCCGCAAGCACACCGGCTGGTACATGAGCGGTTACCCGGTCGGGCCCGAGGCTCGCCGTCGGTTCTCCCTCGTGTCGACGCTTGGCGAGCTCGAAGATGTCCTGGCCTCACTCGACCCGACCGCCCGCATCGTGGCCGGGGGTGAACGCGTCAAACGCGGGCACACGAACGGCCCGATCAAGGTGAGCCTCCCCGACGGATGGCTCGACGATCGTCACCGCCCGTCGTTCCTCGACGACGTCTCGGTCCCCGACGACGACGACGTGATGGCTCTGTCCGGCGGATGACCGGATGATCGGCATCCCGGCCGGCACCCGACTCGTGCTGGCCTCGGCTTCACCGCGACGCCGCGATCTGCTCCGCTCCATCGGCCTCGAGTTCGACGTTCGGTCGAGCCGCATCGACGAATCCGTACGGCCCGTCGAGGGCCCGATCGAATATGTGCGTCGGCTGTCGATCGAGAAGGCCGAGGCGGTTGCCGCGCAGCGCGACGACATCGTGATCGCGGCCGACACAACCGTGGAGATCGCCGGGCAGATCCTCGCCAAACCGGTCGATGACGACGACGCCCGCCGGATGCTCGGCCTCCTCGCGGGAGCAACGCATCGAGTTCACACCGGCGTATCCGTACGCCACGGCCGGAACCTGCTCACGCAGGTCGTCACCACGGCCGTCACGTTCGTACAGCTCGGGCCCGCCGAGATCGAGTGGTACGTCGGGACCGGCGAACCGTTCGGAAAGGCCGGGGGATACGCCATCCAGGGTGCCGGGGGAGCGCTCGTCGCACGAGTCGACGGCAGCGTCAGCAACGTGATCGGGCTCCCGCTCGCCGAGACGATCGGGTTGCTCCGTGCACAGTGCGAGCGGTCGCCCGGTGAGCTCTCTCGGTGAGCTCTCTCGGTTAGCACTCTCGGCCTGCGGTTGCTAACGGCCGGTCGCGTGGCATAGCCTGGCAGTCGAGCGGGACGAGTGCTAACTCCCCCGCTCATGACGTCAATCAACGTGACCCCACGAAGGTGGGAGAGCCAATGGAGGCTTGCACCAATGAACCTGAAGCCGCTGGATGACCGCATCGTGGTCCGTCCCAACGAGGCCGAGACGCAAACCGCATCTGGCCTCGTCATCCCCGATACCGCCAAGGAGAAGCCGCAGCAGGGCGAAGTGCTCGCTGTCGGCCCCGGCAAGCGTGCCGAGTCGACGGGCGAACTGATTCCCACCGACATCAAGGTCGGCGACATCGTCCTCTACTCGAAGTACGGCGGCACCGAGATCGCCGTCGACGGCGAGGATCTGCTGGTACTCAACGGCCGCGACGTGCTCGCCGTCGTCGAGAAGTGACGAACGAGTCAGCGCAGAGGAAATCCCGAATGGCAAAGATTCTGAAATTCGACGACGAGGCTCGTCGCGCGCTCGAAGCCGGCGTCAACAAGCTGGCCGACGCCGTCAAGGTCACCCTCGGGCCGAAGGGCCGCAACGTCGTGCTCGACAAGAAGTTCGGCGCACCGACCATCACCAACGACGGCGTGTCGATCGCCAAGGAGATCGAGCTCGACGACCCGTTCGAGAACATGGGCGCCCAGCTCGTCAAGGAAGTCGCCACCAAGACCGACGACATCGCCGGTGACGGCACCACCACCGCCACGGTGCTCGCCCAGGCGATGGTCCACGATCGGCATGCGCAACGTCGCTGCCGGCGCCAACCCGATGGCCGTCAAGCAGGGCATCGAGAAGGCCGTCGCCGCTGCCGTCGAGTCGATCCAGTCGCAGGCCAAGGAGGTCGACGACAAGTCCGACATCGCCAGCGTCGCCACCATCTCGGCCGCCGATGCGTCGATCGGCGAGGTCATCGCCGAGGCCATCGACAAGGTCGGCAAGGACGGCGTCGTCACCGTCGAGGAGTCGAACACGTTCGGCACCGAACTCGACTTCACCGAGGGCATGCAGTTCGACAAGGGCTACCTGTCGCCGTACTTCGTCACCGACACCGAGCGCCAGGAAGTCGTCCTCGACGACGCCTACATGCTTGCTCAACAGCGCCAAGATCTCGACCGTCCAGGCCATGCTGCCGACGCTCGAGGCGGTGATGCAGACCGGCAAGCCGCTCGTGATCATCGCCGAGGACATCGAGGGCGAAGCACTCGCCACCCTCGTCGTCAACAAGATCCGTGGCACGTTCAACGCCGCCGCGGTCAAGGCCCCCGGCTTCGGCGATCGTCGCAAGGCGATGCTGCAGGACATGGCCGTCCTCACCGGCGGTCAGGTCATCAGCGAGGAAGTCGGCCTCAAGCTCGAGAACGTCACCCTCGACCTGCTCGGCACGGCCAAGCGCGTCGTCATCACCAAGGACAACACGACCATCGTCGACGGCGGCGGCACCGAGGACGACGTCAAGGGTCGGATCAACCAGATCAAGGCCGAGATCGAGAACACCGACTCCGACTGGGATCGCGAGAAGCTCCAGGAGCGTCTCGCGAAGCTGGCCGGCGGCGTGGCGCTGATCAAGGTCGGCGCCGCCACCGAGGTCGAGCTCAAGGAGAAGAAGCACCGCATCGAAGACGCCGTGTCGTCGGTCCGTGCAGCCATCGAGGAAGGCGTCGTCGCCGGTGGCGGCACCGCCCTCATCCGGGCCCGCGGCGCTGTCGCCAAGGTCGCAGCGTCGCTCGAGGGCGACGAGGCGACCGGTGCCCGCGTGGTGTGGGAATCGCTCACGGCGCCCGGCCCGCAACATCGCGAACAACGCCGGCCTCGAGGGGTCCGTCGTGGTTCGCGAGGTGGAAGCGGCCGAAGGCCCGATCGGCATGAACGCCGCGACGGGCGAGATGACCGACCTCATCGCTGCCGGCATCATCGACCCCGCCAAGGTGACCCGGGCGGCGCTGCAGAACGCGGCATCGATCGCGGCGATGGTCCTCACCACCGAGTGTCTCGTCGCCGACGAGCCCGAACCGGAAGGCGCCGGCGGTATGCCCGGTGGCGGCATGGGCGGCATGGGCGGCATGATGTAAACAGCGACAGACGCTGGGAGACGGGCTCCGCTCGTGCTCATCGACTGTTCCGCCCCGGGGATTGGCTCACGCCGACCCCGGGGCGGTGCTCGTTGCGACGACGTGCGGCAATCAGACCCTGCACGTGTGTGCTCCGAACCGTCACGGTACTCTTCGAGCGATGCCGCAGATCGAGCGTGTTCAGCGACCCTTCTGGATGCACCAGGTCGTCGAGTACATCCTCGGCATCGCGCTGGTCATGACGGCGGTCCAGCAACCGGAGCCGACGATCCCGGCTGTCATGGGCGTGGCGGTGCTGCTCAACGCAGCGATCGCGATCGGGCCTGCCGGCGCGTTCCGCCTCGTGCCGCGCAAGCTCCACAAGCACATGGACCTGGTGGTGATCGCCATGTTGTTGTTCGCCGCGATCCAGCCGTGGTTGAGCGTCGACGCGACGGGCCGAATGATCATGTTCGGGATCGCGATCGTCATGTTCTTCATCTGGTTCCACAGCGACTTCACCGATCGCGCCGACCGCAAGGCGGCCAAGGCGGCCAAAGCGACCCAGTCGAGCGACGCGGACCGAACTGCCAGGGACAGCGCCGCGATCGGCAAGACCGCCGGTCGCTATGTCGGCCACGGTGTGAACTCGTTGAAGCGCTGGAAGGATTCGCTCGGCTCGCAGTGAGCGCCCGGCGCGAACGTGTAGGCTGTAGGCATGCCTTTCGAGCAGCCGGCCCCCGATCTCGCGAAGATCATTGCTGCCCTCGAGGAGTGGGAGCGCGGCGATCAGACCGCCGGCCGGACACTCGCCAACATGAAGACCGCTGGGTTGCCCACGGTTCTCGAGCAGCTCGCCCGCGACGGCTGGACACCATCCGAACCGGTCGCCTGAGCCCGATCGCCTGAGCAGGCAAGCCTCGTTTCGATGCGACCAGGTTCCGGGCGACCGGCTTCCGGGCGACCGGCTTCCAGGCGGCCAGGCGGTGCACAGGAGATCCCACGCCCGCCGGTGTGGACGAGTTCCGACGTGACGCCGTGGCCCGATGGCATGAGCTGGACGCTCGACGCGCTCGTGGCGTCGGTCCCGACGGAATCGGCGCCGCCATTTCCCGCCCTCGCCGGCGCGCGGCTGTCCGCTGTGCTCATCGCGCTCGTCGATGGCCCCGATGGTGTCGAGGTGTTGCTGACCCGTCGTTCGATGGCGTTGCGCAACCATCGCGGTGAGATCAGCTTTCCGGGAGGGCGTGTCGACGTCGGCGAATCACCGCTCGAGGCCGCACTGCGCGAAGCCCACGAGGAGGTCGGCCTCGATCCGGCGCTCGCCGGGATCATCGGTGAGCTCGATCATCTGACCACGATCGTCAGTCGGAGCTACATCGTGCCCGTCGTCGCCACGTTGGAGAGCCGGCCTGAGCTCGTGGCACACGCCGCGGAGGTCGACCGGGTCCTGTGGACCCCGATCAGCGATCTCACCTCGCCGGGCGCCTATCGGATGGAACACTGGGGTTCGCCACCTCTGGATCGCCCGCTGCACTTCTTCGAACTCGACGACGAAACGGTGTGGGGCGCCACGGCCCACATGCTCGTCGATCTGCTCACAAGGCCCTTGGCCGCGCCCGGTGGCGCGTCAGGCGTCGTCGGCAACGAGCGTTGACAGCAGTGTCCACGCCCGCATCACGTCGGCGTGCGTCGTGGCGCGGCTGCCGATCGAGACGCGCAGCACCGAACGCCCATCGAGCACGGTGCGGGTGAACAAGGCCGCTCCGGAGGCGTTCGCCCGTTCGATCAGTCGGTCCGTCGCGGTGTTGGCCGCGTCGATGTGGTCATCACGAACCGCGAGACACAGCAGGTTCAACTCGTGGGGGGCCATGATCTCGAAGCGCGCGTCCTTGCGCACGACTCCCGCCAGCTCCTGGGTGAAGCCGACGTGGGAACGGATCATCGACCGCAACGCCTCGACCCCATCGCAGCGGATGGTGAACCACAACTTGAGCGCACGGAACCGGCGTCCGAGGGGTATCTGCCAGTCGCGGTAGTCGATCACGGCGCCCTGTTCGGCGGCTGCTGATCGGAGATATTCCGGCAGGATGCTCAGCGCGCCGAGCAGCGACGTGCGGTCCGCCGTCCAGTAGAGATTGCAGTCGAAGTTGACGCCCATCCACTTGTGGCCGTCGGTGCAGTACGAGTCGACCCGGTCCAGACCGTCGTTGACCCAGCGGTACTCCGCGACGAGCGCGGCGATGCCCGCCATGGCTGCGTCGACGTGCAACCACAGGCCCTCGGAGCGGCAGATCTCGGCGAGCGCCGCCGTCGGGTCGAACGCCAGCGACGATGTCGTGCCATGCGTCGAGCAGACGAAGAACGGCACGAGGCCCGCCGCTCGGTCGGCGGCGATCATCGACCAGAGCGCCTCGGGCTCCATGGCGAAGGACGCATCGTGCGGCACGATCCGGATACGTTCCGTCCCGATGCCGGCGATCCGGAGACCCTTCTCGATGCTCGAGTGGGCCTGCGAGGTGGAATAGGCAACCAGCCGCGTGGTGTCCCCATCGGCGTTGACGGCGCCCGACGTGGCCCTCCATCGAGCGGAGAGCACGGCCACGAGCGACGCCTCACTGGCCGACCCCTGGATGACACCGCCGCCGTTGTCGCTCGTCGAACGGAACCGCGCGGGAAGATCGAGCAGTTCCTGCATCCAATCGAGCATCAACGTCTCGAGTTCGGTGCACGCCGGTGAGGTCACCCAGCTCATGCCCTGCACGCCGAGGCCTGCGGAGAGCAACTCGCCGAGAATCGACGGGAACGAGGAGTTCGCCGGGAAGTAGCCGAAGAAGGCCGGGTGTTGCCAGTGGGTGAGGCCGGGGAGGATGACTCGGTCGACGTCGGACATCACCGCAGTGAATGCCTCGGGAGCGGTCGGGGGGTGCTCCGGCAGCGCGGCGCGTATCTCGCCGGGCTCGACGTCGGACTGCACGCGCTGCGTTCCCACGCCATCGAGGTAGTCGGCGATCCAGTCGACGAGGTCGTGGCCACTCGACCGGAACTCCTCGGGTGTCACGTGTCGTCCATCCCGGCGCGGTTCTTGCGGACACCGATGGCGATGCGAGTGAAGATGAGCGCCATCCCGGCGATCATCACGATGAACACCGCGGTCAGGCTCGACCCGCCCCGCTGCTCGCTGCCGCAGCCCGACTTTTCGAGCGTACCGACGCAGGCGCTCAGGTCGCGGTCCTCGGGGAGGAACTCGTTCGCCGTCACGACAGGTGGTTCGCTGAACCCGCTCGATGGCGGCGGCTCCGGGGCCGGGGCGGTGCCGGCAGCGGTGGCGGGGGTGTCGGTCATCGCTGCATGGGCCCGGTCGCCGCCCCCGAAGAGGGCGATGGTGGCGAGGATGGGTACGAGCCGGCGGGCTGCCCTACGATTCACCTCCTTGAGTCAATCGCATCGACCCGCCCGCACCTCGTCGGATCGCGAGACCGTGCTCGTGGTCGATTTCGGCGCGCAGTACGCGCAGCTCATCGCGCGCCGCGTGCGCGAGCTGCGTGTGCACTCCGAAATCGTGCCGCATCGGATCACCGCGGCCGAACTCAAGGATCGGGCACCCGCCGCCATCATCTTGTCCGGCGGCCCCAAGAGCGTCCATGTGGAGGGTGCGCCGACACTCGATCCGGAGATCTACGACCTCGGTATCCCGGTGCTCGGAATCTGTTACGGCGCGCAGCTGATCGCCCAGCAGCTCGGTGGAACCGTCGGTCGTGGCCTGCGCGGCGAGTACGGGCGCACCCGGCTGGCCCGTACGAGCGGTTCACATTCGACGCTGCTGCACGACGGCCTGCCGGCCCAACAGGACGTCTGGATGAGTCACTTCGACGCCGTCACCGAGACGCCGCCGGGCTTCCACGCGACTGCGTCCACACCGGATGCGCCCGTCGCCGCCTTCGAGTCGCCCGAACGCAAGATCTGGGCGGTCCAGTTTCACCCGGAGGTGGGCCACACCCCGAACGGGATGGCGGTGCTCGAGCAGTTCCTGTGGCGGCTCGCATCGTGCGCTCCGACGTGGGCGATGGGGTCGGTGCTCGACGAGCAGGTTGCCGCCGTCCGCGCGCAGGTCGGTGACGGCCGGGCGATCTGTGGGCTGTCGGGAGGGGTCGACTCCTCCGTTGCGGCGGCGTTGGTACATCGCGCGATCGGAAACCAGCTGACCTGCGTGTACGTCGACACGGGCTTGATGCGCAAGGGGGAGAGTGGGCAAGTTGTCGAGACGTTCCGTCGGAACCTCGGCATCGAGTTGATCCACGTCGATGCCGCCGACCGGTTCTTCGCCGCGCTCGCCGGCATCACCGAGCCGGAAGCGAAACGCAAGGCCATCGGCGAGCAGTTCATCCGGGTGTTCGAGGAGTGCACCGGTGATCTCACGAGTGGCTCGGGGCCGCTGGCGCGGTTTCTCGTGCAGGGCACGCTCTACCCCGACCTGATCGAGAGTGGGGGCGCCGATGGTTCGGCGTCGGTGATCAAGAGCCATCACAATGTCGGCGGTCTGCCCGACGACATGACGTTGGAGCTGGTCGAGCCGTTGCGTGACCTCTTCAAGGACGAGGTCCGGCGGCTCGGCATCGAGCTCGGCCTGCCCGATGAGATGGTGTGGCGGCAACCGTTTCCCGGGCCCGGGTTGGGTGTCCGGATCATCGGAGAGGTGACGCCCGAGCGAGTCGCGGTGTTGCAGGAGGCCGACGCCATCGTCCGCGAGGAGTTGCGCCTGGCCGGCCTCGAACGCGAGATCTGGCAGTCGTTCGCCGTGCTCGCCGACATCCGCTCGGTCGGGGTGATGGGCGACGAGCGCACCTACGGCCACCCGATCATCATCCGGGCCGTGACCAGCGACGATGCGATGACGGCCGACTGGGCGCGCATCCCGTACGACGTGCTCGAGACGATGTCGCAGCGCATCATCAACGAGGTGCCGGGCATCAATCGAGTGGCCTACGACATCACGTCGAAGCCGCCCGGCACGATCGAATGGGAGTGACGCGAGCGGGAATGGCCCGAACGCTCGGAACGACTCGGACCATGCTGTGACGCGCGTCACGAGCTGGTTCGTCAGACATTCGCAACACATTCGTCATATTCGCTAGGATCACCGACGTTCTATGAGACTGTTCCTTCGCGTACTCCCGGTCGCGCTCGCGGCCGTCCTCCTGGTGCCCGCGATGACTGTGTCCGCGCAGAGCGTCGATGGCCAGCGCCAGAAGGTCGAAGACATCGTCAATCGGCTCGAGCGGCTCGAGGAGCAGTCGAACAAGATCGCCGAGAATTACGTCGAAGCGGTCGACACCAAGACCCAACTCGATGCCGAGATCGTCGACGCCGAGGGTCGCCTGGCAGTGAAGGAAGCAGAGATCGCCGAACTCCGGGGCAACCTGGGTCAGATGGCGCTGCGCTCGTTCGTGGGCGGAGGCGCCGCGCCGCTGGGCCCGCTGTTCGAGGACTCGACCAACCTCAACGACGCGTTGCAGCGCGACGCTCTGGCGGGTATCGCGTTGAGCGCCGGCGACGTGACCGCCGACGAGCTGACCGCGCTCGTGTCCGACCTGGACGACGAACGGGCCGGCCTGGCGTCGAAGCGCGACCAGGCCGAACAACTCGCCGAAACCCTCGTCGCCGAGCAGGCCAAGACCGAGTCGCTCACGTCGGAGTACGAGCGCGCCCGCGCCGACGCCGAGGCCAAGTTGGGCGACCTGATCGCTCAGGAAGAGGCCCGACGAGCCGCTGCGTCCGCCCGTCAGATCCAACAGCAGGTCGGCCAGGCGACCGCCGGCCATGGCAACGACGCCGTCAACGGCGGTGGCGGTGGCGATCAGGGCGGCGATGGCGGTGGCGATCAGGGCGGCGGGAATTCCACCGGCCCGGCAGCATCGGGTGGAGGCTCGGGTTTCGCGGCGCCCGCCGTCTCCTCGCGTGCCGGTATCGCCGTGTCGGCGGCGCTCGCTCAGCAGGGTGTCGCCTACAAGTACGCCACATCGGATCCCGGGGTGTCGTTCGACTGCTCCGGCCTCACGGGCTATGCGTGGGCTCAGGCGGGCGTGTACCTCCCGCACCAGTCACGCCAGCAGTTCGCAACGGTACCGCACGTTTCGGCGAGCGAAGCTCAGCCCGGTGACCTGCTGTTCTATTACAGCCCGATCAGCCACGTCGGCATCTACCTCGGCGGTGGCCAATTGGTGCACGCGCCCAACACCGGCACGTCGGTGAAGGTGTCGGCGGTCAACTGGAGCAAGGTCACCGGCGTCGGCCGGCCCGGCTGATCGTGTGATGAGTTCTCGCGCGGGCAGGTCGCGCTCGGACTCATCGCAGAATCGCGGGTGGCGTCGTCGATGAGTTCCGGCGTGGGCAGGTCGCGCTCGGACTCATCGCAGAATCGCGGGTGGCGTCGTCGATGAGTTCCGGCGTGGGCAGGTCGCGCTCGGACTCATCGCAGAATCGCGGGTGGCGTCGTCGATGAGTTCTGGCGCGGGCAGGTCGCGCTCGGACTCATCGCAGGTGGCTGGTGGATGCTCCTCGATCGTTATGCTCTGCGAACCGGACGTGATCTGTCGAAGGTGTGTACGCCCGGTTCCTGCACGGGGCGATGGGCGACCAGCAGATGGAGGAACGGTCGCTCGCAGGGTTCAGAACGGGCACGGAGCAATTGGCCGAATCGGCCCTCGACGCAATGAGGAGACTCACATGACCGACGCGACGGCGCACATCTCGAACGACATCTCGAACGACATCTTGCAAGGCTGGGAGCTCGATTCGTTCACAGCGGCCGGGATGACGTACCCGACCTACCGTCGTGGCAGCGGACCGGGCGTCGTGGTGATCCACGAGATCCCGGGCATCACACCGCTCGTCACCAGATTCGCGAACGAGGTGGTCGACGCCGGGTTCACGGTGATCATGCCCTCGCTGCTCGGCACCCCCGGCAAGGCCCCGAGTGGTGGCTACCTGGCGTCGTCGATGATCAAGATGTGCGTCGCCAAGGAGTTCACGGCGTTCGCTCTCAATCAGACCTCGCCGATCATCTCGTGGCTCCGTGCGCTGGCGCGTAAGCTGCACGCCGACGTCGGAGGCCCGGGTGTCGGCGCCGTCGGAATGTGTTTCTCCGGCGGATTCGCGCTCGGGATGATGGTCGACGACATCATGCTGGCGCCGGTGCTGTCGCAACCGGCCATGCCGCTGGCGTTGGGGAAGGCCCGCGCCGCCGACCTGAACCTGTCACCCGATGATGTGGCTGCCGTGGTCGAACGGGCAGCGCAGGGCTGTCAGGTGCTCGGCCTGCGATTCACCGAAGACCGAGCGGTCGGCGAGCGCTTCAGCACCCTGCGTCACCTGCTCGGCGACGCGTTCATCGCGATCGAGCTGCCGAGCGCGAAGAGGTGGGACCACTCGGTGCTCACCGAACAGCGCGACGACGAGAGCGCGCAACGAGTGATCGAGTTCTTCCAGGACAAGCTCCAGGTGTGACCGAGTGAAGTCGGCAGGACTGTCGAAAGTACTGTTCCCGTCATGTCGATTGCCATCACCGAAGACCACCGCGCGCTCGCCGCAACCGTGTCGGCCTTTCTCGCCAAGCACGGGTCACGCGCTGGCGCCAGGGCCCTCCTGGAGGCCGAATCAGAGACCAATCCCGAGTTCTTCCGCGAGGTTGCGGCCCTCGGCTGGCTCGGTTTGCACGTGCCGGAGGAGTTCGGCGGGTCGGGCTACGGGCTCGAGGAGTTGGTCGTCGTCGTCGAGGAGTTCGGGCGGGCCGTCGCACCGGGGGCCTTCGTGCCCACGGTCGTCGCCGGTGCCGTACTCGTCGCCGCCGGAACCGACGAGGCCAGGCAACGGTGGCTGCCCGGTCTCACCGGCGGTGCCTTGTGCGGCGCCGTCGGCATCGGCGGGAGCGCCGAGCTGCGCGGCGGCGCCCTCCACGGCTCCGGCGGGATCGTGATCGGCGCCGCGCTCGCCGACGTGCTCCTCGTTCCGGTCGGCGACGACGTCGCCGTCGTCGACGTGTCGGCAGGCGGAGTGTCGGTCGAATCGCCGCCCAACCTCGACCCGACACGCCGGGCAGGACGCGTCGACTTCGATGGCGCTCCCGCGACCGTCCTCGCCGGCGCGCGTCAGTCGTTGCTCGATCTGACGCGGACCATCTACTCCGCCGAGGCGACCGGGGTCGCGGCGGAATGCACCGAGCAGGCCGCCGAGTACGCCAAGGTGCGTGAGCAGTTCGGCCGCCCGATTGCGATGTTCCAGGCGGTGAAGCATCACTGCGCCAACATGCTCGTGGCAACGGAGTTGTCCACTGCTGCCGTGTGGGATGCCGCGCGCGCGGCGAACGCCGGCGGCGACCAGTTCTCCTACGCCGCGGCGATCGCCGCGTCCCTGGCGCTTCCCGCGGCAGACCTGTGCGCGCAGCTCAACATCCAGGTACACGGTGGCATCGGATTCACCTGGGAGCACGACGCCCACATCTACCTGCGGCGCGCGTCCGCGATCGAAGCGGTGCTCGACCCCGAGGCTGCCGCCACGGCAACGACCGACCTCACGAGGTCCGGCGCCCGCCGCGAACGCTCGGTCGATCTCCCACCCGAAGCCGAAGCGATCCGCGACGAGGTGCGGGTGTTCGTCGCCGAGGTGAAGGACCTCGACGAGGTCGCCCTTCGCGAGCGGTTGATCGAATCCGGCTACGTCATGCCGCACTGGCCTCGGCCGTGGGGCCGCGGCGCGGGCGCCGTCGAGCAGCTCGTCATCGAGCAGGAGTTCTCCGCGGCGAAGATCAGGCGCCCGGAGTACGGCATCACCGGCTGGGTCATCCTGACGCTCATCCAGCATGCGACCGACGACCAGGTCGCGCGTTGGGTTCGATCGGCGCTCAACCAGGAGCTCATCTGGTGCCAGCTGTTCAGCGAGCCCGACGCCGGCTCCGATGCCGCAGGTGTCAAGACCCGTGCGACCCGGGTCGACGGCGGCTGGCTGGTGAACGGTCAGAAGGTCTGGACCAGCGGCGCCCACCTCGCCAAGCGTGGTCTGGCAACGGTCCGCACCGATCCCGAGGCGCCCAAGCACAATGGCATCACGACGATGGTCATCGAGATGGAGTCCGCAGGCGTCGAGGTGCGCCCGTTGAGGATGATCACCGGTCATTCGGAGTTCAACGAGGTGTTCTTCAACGACGTATTCGTACCCGACGACGATGTCGTCGGGCCGGTCGATGGCGGTTGGACCGTCGCACGGGCGACGCTCGGCAACGAGAGTGTGAGCATCGGCGGCGGGTCGAGCGCGATGACGATGCCGGGCGACGCCTTGATCTCCGGCTTCGACGCCCACCCCGAGCGGGTGTCGGGCGGCGCGGGCCGGATCGGCCGGTACATCGCCACGCATCAGATGATGGCGGTGCTGAACATGCGCAGCGCACACCGGGCCGTCGCCGGTGGTGGTCCTGGCCCCGAGGGCAACGTGACCAAGCTCGTGCTGTCGGAACTCGGTCACGACGCGGCGGCGATCATGGCCGAGGAGACGGGCCCCGACACTGCCTTCATGGACGGAGCAGGCGCGACATCCGGGCTCCTGCTGTTGATGCATCGGGCGATGTCGATCGCCGGTGGCACCTCGGAGATCAAGCGCAACCAGATCGGCGAACGCATCCTCGGGCTGCCGCGCGATCCGCTGATCAACTGACACCACGACATCGCCGGGGCGCATCTCGACCGGCACGGGTTCCGATTCGACGAGCCGCGACCGGCGGCTGCGGCTCGATAGGTTGCCGTCTGTGTTCATCTACGGGGTCGTCAACGCCAGCCCTGATTCGTTGGCCGTCGACTCGATCGCGACGACGCCCGACGATGCCGTGAAGCGCGCCGAGTGTCTGCTGGCCGATGGCGCGGACGCGATCGATCTCGGCGGTCAGGGGTCGACGGACATCGCGGCGGTCGTCGACTGGCGCGACGAATGGTCGCGGCTCGAACAGATCGTCCCGGCGCTCGCGGCCTGCGGCGTCGAGCTCTCCATCGACTCCTGGCGACCCGAGGTCGTCCGGCGCGCGCTCGAGGCAGGCGCGACCGTCATCAACGCAGCCGACGGGATGCAGACCGAGGAGATGTGGCAGGTCGCTGCCGACTTCGACGTGCCGATCGTCGTGCCGTTCCTCTCCGGCCCGACCCCCCGGACCATGGAACCGGTGCGGCAGGACCCGATCGGCGTGATGATCGACTTCTTCGAGTCACGCCTCGCCGACGCCGACCGCTACGGCGCGCGTGATCGCTGCATCATCGATCCGGGCACCGGCTTTGCACCGTCGAACTGGCCGTGGGAGGAACGCTTCGTATACCAGAAGCACGTCTACTCCAACCTCGCCCAGTTGCGTCGCTTCGGACTTCCGTTGTACATCGCGCTTCCGTGGAAGCAGACAGCCCAACACGATGAGCTCCTCGACATCGTCGTCATGCAGCGTCCCGAATTCGGCCGGGCCCACTACCCCGCGAAGGTCCGCGCCACGCAGCGTAGCCACGGCGTGCTCTGAGGCCGGATCGCGGCTCGGGCACGCGGCTCGGGCACACGGTTCGGGCACACGGTTCAGGCGTACGGTTCGTCCGGATCGGTCACCACCTCACTGCTCTCGAGCAGGTGGATGCGATGACCTGTCGGCCGCAACTCGGCTCCGTCGTGCTCGAACCACCGTGCCTCGAGGTTGGCGATCCGGCGCCACGGATCGCCGAAGCGGCGCTCGAGGGCGTTGATCACTCCACCGTGTGACACGACGAGGATGTTGCTGCCTCGGTGCCCCTCGGCGAGTTCGCCGAGCGCCTTGCCGGCACGGGCCACGATCGACTCGTCGGACTCGTAACCAACGGGTCGGCGGCGCCCGGCGAGCCATTTCGGATACCGCTCCTCGATCTCGGACCGCGTCAGACCCTCCCAGGGCCCGGCGGCGCGTTCGACCAGGCCGCTGACGGTGCTCGTCATCCGGATCGAGCAGTGTTCGGCGAGCAGCTCCCCCGTGCGACGCGCACGCTGGAGTGTCGAGGTCACGACGGTCGCGAACGGACCGCGCGCGGTCAGTTCAGCGGCTGCGCTGAGTGCCTGCTGCTCGCCATGTGATGACAGGGGCGGGTCGGCTTGCCCTTGCCACCGCCCCGCGGCATTCCAGGTCGATTCGCCATGGCGCGCGATCAGGAATCTCGTTGTCGTCATGGTGTTTGTCGTCATGGTGTCAGGCGAGATGGTGTCAGGCGCCGGCGCCGAGGTCTGCCACGGCCGGACGAGTGTGGAGGTTCAGCGGCACCTCGGAACCGTCGGCGCGGCGTAGCACGAGGTCGTCGACATCGTGCGGTGTGTCGACGCCGGCGCGCTTCAGCATCGTTGCCATCACCTCGGCTGCCTGCACCGACAGCGACTGCAGGGAGCGGCTCCGGTGTTCCTTCGTTCCGAGGTCGACCTGAGAGATCGAGTCCGGCCCGCACAGCGCACAGACGTCGATCAGCATCGCGATCTCCACACCCCAACCCTGGACGAACACAATTCGTTCCAGCACCGTTCGCCGCCCCGCGTATTCGCCTGACAGCGGCTGAGCGAGGCCGGTCAGTTCGGGGAAGTACAGCGACATCAGTGGCCGCGCGACGAGTTCGGTGGTCCGTCCCCCTCCGCCATACCGTGTCGGGCGGTGGTAGAGCGCCTTGACGAGCGACACCGACGGGTCGTCAAGGAGGGGTGAGAGCAGCCGGATCGCCCACTCCGGCTCGAAGTTCGTGATGTCGCCATCGCACCACACGATGAGATCACCGTGGCTGACCAGCAATGTCGCCCACAGCGCGTTCCCCTTGCCGTGCCCCTCGCCGTGAGCCGCGTGCACGTCTTCGATCGAGACCACTCGCGCCCCGGCATGAGCGGCCACACGCGCTGTGTCGTCCGTGCTGCGGTCGTCGAGCACGATCAGTTCGTCGACGACGCCGATTCGTCCCATCAACTCCGAGCGGATCACGCTGACCAGGGGCCCGATCGTAGCGGCCTCGTCGCGACAGGGAATGCACATCGACACCGTCTGCTCGCCCTTGGCAGCCAAGACGCGTTCGGCCGTGTAGTCGTCGACCTCGAAAGTTCGGACACCGGCCATGGTCAGCCGAGGTCGAGCGCGCCACGGGGGTGGATCCCCGCTGGGTCGAGCCGCTCGTCCCAGCCGGGTGGACAACGCTCGGGTGCGATCTCCGACAGTGGCTGGAGCACGAATCGCCGTTCCGCGAAGCGTGGATGGGGGATGACGAGTTCAGCCGTGTCGACCGTGACGTCGTCGTACACGATGATGTCGACGTCGAGGGTGCGCGGACCCCAGTGGACGACGCGTTGACGCATCGCCTCGGCCTCGATGCGTTGGCATCGACGCAACAGCGCGAACGGATCGAGTGACGTCTCGATCTCGACGACCATGTTCAGGTAAGCGCCCTGGTCCTCGGGCCCACCGACCGGTTCGGTCTCGAAGACCTGTGACATCGCGACGACCTCGCCGAGACCGTGGACACCGGCGCGCAGGAACCCTTCACGGTCGCCGAGGTTGGACCCGAGCGCGATGAAGGCCCGGTGCGAGGATCGTGCGGTCAGCGCGCTGGTCGATCGCGTCCGGCGGATGCGAACGGCGGTCGACGCGGCATCGACGGCGATGGGCGGACGGAGCTTCGTCAGCGTCACGGACACCGCCTCGACACGCTCGAACGTGAGCACCTCATCGGCGATCCTCGCTGCGAGTCGCTCCAGCAGGATGTCCTTGGATTCGGTGACCAGCGCGACGACCTGATCGGCGACCAGTCCGTAGTGAACGGTGTCGTCGAGTTCGTCGGATCGTCCGGCGTCGAGGAGATCGACATCGAGCGTCAGATCGATCTGGAGCGGCTGGGCGATCTCGCGCTCGTGCGGCAGCGCGCCGACGATCGCAACGGCGCGCAGCGCGGAGATCTCGATCTGATCAGTCATGGTTCTCTGCTCGCCCGAAGCAAGAACCTAACCGCCATCTTCGGCGGCCACGCATTCGAGCCCCCGGACCGGGGGCAACACCGGGGTGACGGCTATCCGGGGTGACGGCTATCCGACGGGGGCGGCTATCCGACGGGGGCGGTGGCCGTCTCGAGTCCCGGGGCTGTGGCCGCCTCGAGGTTGTTCGTCTTGGGGCATCGGACCCGCATCCCCAGGCCGCAACGCGGGCAGGTCCATTCGTCCGCGTCGTGGCGCCACAGGGTGGTGCCACACTCGGGGCATCGCTGCTGCCACACGGCACACTCGATGTCGGCCAGCCGCCGTGAGGTCAGTGGGCATCCCCGTCCCCGGCACACCGCCCAGGCCGGGTCGCTCACGATCGCCACGACCGGGCACTTGCCAACGCAGAGCGTGCAGTCGTCACATAGGTACGGGTCGATGGTGAAGACTCCGAGGAACGAGTCGGTCTTGGTCAACGCGGTGGTGGGGCACGCGTATTCGCAGGCCCCACAACCGATGCAATCGTCGGTGACCTTGAAGCTCACCTGTGTCTCCTCATCCCGACGGCTCTCATCCCGACGGCGTTGCTTCAGGCCGGCGCAACAGCGTCATGGGGGTGGAAGTGGCGGAGCTCCCCCAAGCAGTCGTAGTGGACCCACGGGGCCACGTCGACACGGGTAGATGCTGTTCTGAGTTCGTAGCGTTCGCCTGTCCATTCCCACCAGCCGTAGGGCAGGTCGAGCGCTCGGTCGATCGGCTGGTTGCAATGGGGGCACGTCGGTGCGTCCATGATTCTCCCTTTCAGCTTGCGACCCGCTGGGCGGGCAGGCGGGCGGCTTCGTCGAAAAACTCCTGCAGGCTCTGGTTGAAGCGTGAGAACTTGTCGATACCCATGACGTCGCGACCGCGTAGACGGATCGCGTCGCCGACGAGCGTCAGGCTGTTGAGGGTTTGGCGCCCGGTGGCGTGCCCGTTGCGGCGGATGTCGGCAGCCATGTCGCTCCAGGCGTCGAGCGTTCCTTCGAGCCAGCAGTCAGTCGTGAGTTCGTCGCCCGGCTCCATCTCGGACACGTCGATGCACTGGATGCCCTCGAATGTCAGCCGGGCGCGGAAGGCGTCGCCGGCCGGCCGGTTGATCACCACGCCGAGCACTACGTCGAGGTCGCCGAGGATCTCGTAGCGTTCGGGGTGGGCGTTCATCTCGGTGGCCAGTGGTTCGAAGAAGTGGATGTCATCGACTTCGATGTGATCGTCCATGTCGTTCACCCCTCACCCGCCCGCCGCGACGAGGTCGCCTCGGGAGATGCCGAGGCTCTCGAGCGGCAGCTTGGTGCGTTCCAGCCGGCTGAGACCGGCCCGTTCGCAGCGGGACAGATACGAAGTGAACTGTTTGGTGACCAGTTCGGCCTGCATGGGGAAGCCTTTGCTCTCGACGTCGTCGGCGCCGCCGGCGAGCAGGAGGGCGATGGCGGTGCTGAGGTCGGGGGATGCGCCGAAATCGACCAGCGCCGCCTCGCCCACATCGAGCGCCTCGTGAATCTCCTCCGCAATATCGGGGTCGTGCTCGACGGAATAGCGGATGTGCATCGTGCCATAGGCCACGTGGCGGGCCTCGTCCTGCATGGCCATCCTGAACATCTTCTTCTCGACGGGGCCCGGCGCCAGCAGCTCGCCCTGGCGGAAGAGGTCGAGGATGAACCCCTCGCCAAGCAGGTGCAGCAGGGCTGTGGCCTGCGTGTACGTCTTGGCCTCCATGATCGTGCGCAGCAGGGAGGCTGGACCGGCGCGGGACTTGAGCAACCCGCCACCGTTGGCCAGGGCTCGCTTGCGGAACACCTCGGCATGTCGGGCCTCGTCCATGATCTGGGTGCACAGGAACATCTTCGCTTCGATGAAATCGTGGTTCATGCGCCACATCCACTTGGCCGGCAGGTCTGCGGCGATCATTTCGACCTCGGTCAGCGTCGTGCACAGCTGGCACATCGCGTGCTCCAAGTCGTTGGGCAGCTCTTGCAGTTCGTTCCACGGGATGTCACGCGTGGCCGACCACTGGCGGGCCACGGCCTCCTCGTAGAGTTCGCTGACGTTCGCAGCCCAGACGTCGGACTTGTGGTTGAGGATGTAGCCCATGTCGGGCGTGTCGGGGTCGATGTCGGCGCCCCGTGGCGCCATCGATCGGTGAGTCGGGTTCTCGGGCACCTCGCCGTACGACCCCACCGCGATGTCCATCATCGTGAGGCCCCTCGCGCTCGGCTTGGGATGTATCCCCCACTCGCTGCGGGCGCCCCGGAGCCAAAGCCAGTCGAGGGGCTGGCCGATTCGAGAGGTGTCGGGCAGATTCGGATACGTGTTGGACTCGCCCATAGCGGTGCCTCCTGATGGTCTCGTGGAGACAACGAGAGCATGTAGGCCGACTGGGTGAACAGGGCCGAAAGTCCCTGGGCGCTGTGACTCGCAATCAGGCGGCGGCGAGCGGGTCGATGACCGCGGTGCGCAGATGCTCGAGGTCATCTCATCGCGCGCTGCTGTTGTGGGAAGGCGGCTTGGTCGTACAGAATCGAACGTATGCACTTGTCGTCGTTGGTCGAGATGGTGGCATCCGCGTTCGACGACCGGGTGCTGCTCGGCACGACCGGGTCGCCGGTGACAGGAGCCGATATCGGGCGACTGGCGCGGGCCGGAGCATCAACCATCGAGGGTTCATTCGATGTAGTCGTGTACGTCGGGGAGAACCACCCCATGCTGCCGATCGCCCTGCTTGCCTCGGCGTGGGCAGGTGTTCCGCTCGTGCCCGTGAACTATCGGCTCGCTGACGACCAACTGAACGCGCTGGTTGCCCGCCAGGCAGGTGCGCTCGTCCTTGCCGATCCGCGGACGGCTTCCCGTCTGACAGCGCCCAAGGTGCTGACGCTCGACGACTGGATCGATTCGTTGGCTGAGGTGGAGTCGTGGACGCGGCCCGCCGACGACGACGAGCAGGTTGCCGTTGTGCTCTACACCAGTGGCACGACGTCGGAGCCGAAGGCGGCGCTCCTTCGGCACCGTCACCTGATGGCGTATCTCCTCGGATCGGTCGAGTTCGGTGGAGCAGCTCCTTGCGAGGCGGCGCTCGTGTCGGTTCCGCCGTATCACATCGCGGGTATGGCCAACCTGCTGTCGAACCTGTTCGCCGGGCGTCGCCTCGTCTACCTGCCGACCTTCGATGCGAACAGATGGCTGCAGACAGTGCGGGCCGAGAAGATCACGCACGCGATGGTCGTTCCCACGATGCTCGCTCGGATCGTCGATGCGCTCGGCGGGGCTCCATCGAACACGCCGTCACTGCGCTCGCTGTCCTATGGCGGTGCGAGTGTGTCGGAACGGGTGATCGTTGCTGCGCTCGAAGCGTTTGCGTCAACCGGATTCGTCAACGCCTACGGTCTGACCGAGACGGCTTCCACGATTGCCGTCCTCGGCCCCGCCGAGCATCGTGATGCACTGTCGTCGGACGACCCTTCGGTTCGGCGTCGGCTCTCCTCGGTGGGGCGACTGCTGCCGGAGATCGAGATCGAGATCCGCGATGATCTCGACCGAGTGGCGTCACCGGGCGAGATCGGGATCATCCATCTACGCGGCGAACAAGTCAGTGGCGAGTACTCCACCGGCAGTGTGCTCGACGCTGATGGCTGGTTCTGCACCCGCGACCGCGGGGCGGTCGACGCCGATGGCTACTTGTTCATCGAAGGTCGTGCCGACGACACGATCATCCGTGGAGGTGAGAACATCGCCCCCGCCGAGATCGAAGAGGTGCTGTACCGGGACGACGGCGTCGCCGAGGTCTGCGTCGTCGGTGTGCCGGACGACGAGTGGGGACAGCGCATCGTCGCGGTCGTGGTTCCCAGACACGGCAATGTCGAAGCCGAGTCGCTGCGCGAACTCGTCCGGTCCGAGCTCCGGGGCTCGAAGACACCGGACCTGATCGTCTTTCGTGACGAGCTGCCGCACACCGAGACCGGCAAGCTCCTGCGGCGGGTCGTGTTGCAGGAGCTCTGCGACACCCTCGAGCCGTGATACCTGCGCGCCGTGAAACGTGCGACGTCAGACGGCGTTCTCGGCGATCGCGTCCACCAGTCCCCAGGCGAGAGCGGTCTCGGCGTCGATCATCCTGCCGGTCAACGCGAGGGCGGCCGCGCGTTGACGGCCGATCCGCCGCGAGACACTGACGGTACCGCCGGCCCCGGGGATCAGGCCGAGCCCGATTTCCGGAAGCCCGATCGATGTGTCGGGATGGGCAATCAGTCGCGACGCGAACGCGGCGATCTCGATTCCGCCACCGAGGGTCGACCCATGGATGTAGGCGGTCGTGCGCTCACCCAACTGGTTGACCAGGCGCGCCGGGCTGCAGGCGAGGCGCGTGACGTGCGCCGTCGCCGGGTCGGAACGGCTACCGAACTCGCCGAGGTCTCCACCGCTGCAGAACGATGGCCCGTTACCACACAGCACGACCGATGCGATCGAGTCGTCGACGATGGCGATGGTCAAGGCAGCGTGCAGTTCGTTTCGGAGTTGCGTGGAAATCGCATTGTGGCGGTGCGGGCGATCGAGCCGCACGATCAACTCGTCGGCTCGCCGCGTCACCTCGACGACCGATCCGGTCTCTGTCGCTGGAGCGGTTGTCGCCGCGGCATGCCACGTCGCGAACTCAGGGCCGGATTGGAGTACGGAGTACGCGGCCGACTCTGCGGCGAGCCCGTGCTCCACCGACAGATCGTGCTGGGACCGGAGCAGCACGGCGAGGGTCGCCGCGGCGATAGGGGCACGCAAGATGCTCGCCGTCACCTCGTCCACGTCGTCCGCGCCGAGTACGACATCGGCATTCGGCGGGCCGATGCCGCCCAGTTCAGCCCCCATCCAGCACACCACAAGCGGAAGGGCGCCGGGCGAAGCGATCTCTGTCGCCTCCCCGATGATCACGACGGCGGTGATCGGATCGTCGCCCGCGATCTGCTCGTCGAGGAACGGCGATCGAATGAACTCGTCGTACTCGAGCGGGGTGAGTTCGATGTAGCTGATGTCAGAAGCGTAGAACAACGCGACCAAGATGGCCCGGTGACCTGGGAACCCCTCGTGCCCGCGTGGGATCGCGCCGATGTCGATGCGGCGAACCTTTGGCAGCAGTCAGGTTGCGCGTGGCTGACCGCACGTGGGGTCGCGGTTCCCGTACGCCTGGTGCGCGAGGCAGCCGGGCTGGTCGCCTTCCTCGACGCCCGAGGAGCGGGCCTTGCCGGGCTGGTCGGCGCCGCGGGGGTCGGGCTGCTCGGTGAACGCGCCGCCGTGCTCGGGCTGACGCCGTCGGGCACGACGAGTTGCGGGGGAGCCGGCCGACTACTGCGTTCGGCCGATGGGTGGGTCGCGGTGACGATGGCCCGAGCCGACGACATCGCCGCGATTCCCGCCTGGCTCGGAACCGGGATCGGCGAGGCTCCGTGGGATTCGATCGAGGTTGCTGTGCGGTCCGAGACGAGCGATCAGCTCGTCGGGCAGGCCATCGAGCTCGGCTTGGCGTGCGCTGCGGTCGGTGAGGTCGTCGATTCCCGGCCGGTGCTCATGGAACCGCACGGGCCTGCTCCACCCAGACCTCTCGCTGGGACGGTGGTGGCCAATCTCGCTTCGCTCTGGGCCGGTCCACTGGCAGGCGATGTGCTCGCCCGGCTCGGCGCCCGGGTGATCACCATCGAGAGTTCGACACGCCCCGACGGGGCTCGGAACCAGCCGCCGTTCTTCGAGGCCCTGCATGGGCGCTGCGAATCGGTTGCGCTCGAGCTGAACACCGATCGCGGGCGCGGTCAGTTGCGACAGCTGCTCACCTCCGTCGACGTCGTGGTCGAGGGCTCGCGGCCGCGAGCCCTCGAGCAGATGGGGGTCGATGCGCATGTGCTCACGCGATCAGGGCCGAAGTTGTGGGTGACGATCACCGGGTACGGTCGAGACCTCCCGCTCGGGTACCGGGTCGGTTTCGGCGATGACTCGGCGGCTGCCGGGGGGCTGGTCGGTTGGGTCGGCGAGGCCCCGACGTTCCTCGCGGACGCGGTCGCGGATCCTCTGACCGGGCTCACCGTTGCCGCGACGATCGCGCAACTTCTCGAGGCTTCCGGGCGATGGTTGGTCGATGTCGCCCTGTCCCGCGTCGCGGCGGGCGCGTCGGGACTCGATGGTGTGCCGGTCCGAAGTTCAGTCTCGCCGCAAGCTCCGACGCGGCGCGTCGATCCCGGTGCGCCTCTGCCCCTTGGTCGCGATACCGGCACCGTTCTGCGCGAGTTCGGTATCGAGCCGTGACGGATGGGGTTCTCATCCGTCACGCCGAGGTCGGCGGCCGCATCGTCGACGTCGCCTGGCGCGACGGCGTCGTGGTGGCCGTCGAGGAATCGGCTCGTCGAGGAGCCCGTGGGATCGGCGTCGGTTGTTCGGCCATCGCTCCGGGGGATCGCGAGATGGTGATCGTCGATGCCGATGGAGCTGCGTTGTTACCCGGTTTGCACGATCACCATCTTCACCTGCTCGCGCTCGCCGCGGCCCGCCTGTCGACATTGGTGGGTCCACCGGCAGTGGGTTCGGCGGAGGAGTTTGCTGCGTCGCTGAGCGCGGCGTGCCGGGAGAACAACGGCGGATGGGTTCGTGCGATCGGATACCACGAGTCGGTGGCCGGCCCGCTCGATGCCGAGCGGCTCGATCGGCTTGTGCCTTCAGGCCATGACACCGCGATCCGCGTTCAGCATCGATCGGGGCAACTCTGGATGCTCAACCGGCGCGCCGTCGAACTCGTGGGCCTTGCCGAAGTCGACCACGTCGGCGTCGAGCGTGACGCATCCGGCGCGCCGACCGGTCGTGTCTTCGGATTCGACGGCGAACTGCGCAGGCGGCTCACGGTCGGCGAGCCGGATCTCGTGGCGGTCGGGCGGGAACTCGCGTCGTACGGGATCACGGGGGTCACCGACATGACGCCGACGGACGACGCTGGGGAGGTCGAGATGCTCGCGCGGCATGTGAGCGCGCCCAACTTTCCGATCGAGGTCACGATCAGCGGCGGGCCTTGTCTCGATCCAGCGGCAGGACGGACGCTGGACCACGGTCCGGTCAAGTTCCTGCCGATCGAGAGCCGGGGGATCGACCCTGACGAACTCGCTGCGGGTTTCATGTCGGCACACGCTGCGGGGCGTTCGGTTGCCGTGCACTGCGTGACCCGGATCGGACTGGTCATGGCGATCGCCGCGTGGCGCGTTGCCGGAGTCCGTCCGGGCGACCGTATCGAGCACGGAGGCGTGATCCCGGAGGATCTCATCGACGAGATCGGTGCATTCGGCTTGCTGGTGGTGACCCAACCGAACTTCGTCGCCGAACGAGGTGCCCGCTACCTCGTCGATGTGGACACGCACGACCAGCCCCACCTGTGGCGCTGCGCAACGCTGCTCGATCGTGGCATCGGCGTGGCGGCGGGGACCGATGCTCCGTTCGGTCATCCAGATCCTTGGCGAGCGGTAGTCGCCGCCGTTCATCGCATGACGACGCACGGCGACGTCCTGGGCCCCGCCGAGCGCGTGTCGTCGGCAGTGGCGTTGTCGCTCTTCCTCGGTGGTCCAAGGCGCCCGACCGTGCGCCGAGTCGTGCGAACGGGTGAGCAGACCGGTCTCTGTCTGTTGAATCGCCCGTTGTCGATCGCGCTGCGCGAGCCGACTTCCGACGCAGTGCGCCTCACCGTCGGCCGCGCAGGTGTGACGATGTCACGGACCGGACATCCGCCGTCCTGAACGAGGTCACCGTCCGAAGAGGGCTCATCGTGGTGAACAGGGCACCGGGTTGAGATGTGACGCGGTCGTTAGATACGGTGGGTGATGCCGTGGAACAGCTTCGGCGGAGATGACTCACCAGGTAAGGCAGTAGCGATGCTCCAGAGCCACCCAGACCCGGACGTCCCCGCGAGCGGGTCGGCGTGGTATCGGGCGTTCGGCTTCGTCTCCGACGAGACGACCGGCATTCTGCTGGAACGCGCAGCCGCCAGATTCCCTGACCGCGACGCCGTGGTCGACCTCTGTGACGGGGACCCGCAGCGGTTCACGTACGCAGAGTGCCTCGACACTGTCCGCCGCTTTGCCACCTTCCTCCGGCGAAATGGGGTGGAGCCGGGCGATGTCGTGCAGATTCAGGCGCCCAACTCGGCCGCGGTGATCTTCGCCTGTTGGGCAGCGTGGCGCATCGGGGCGGTGATCAATCCGGTCGTCGACATTTATCACACCCACGAACTTCGACACATCGTCGCCCAGGCCGCACCGGATGTCGTGATCACGGTGGCCGAGTACCGGGATTTCGCGCACGCCGCCGCGTTCGACGAGTTGGCCGCCGAGCAGGACCTCGTGCTGAAGGCGCGAGTGACGTTGGGCGCGGGCGACCATCCCGGATGGACGCCGTGGTCGGCGGCCATCGACAATGACGGCGCCGATGCCGAGCGCGCGAAGGTCGGCCCGGATGACCCGACGCTCGTGCTGTTCACGTCGGGTACGACGTCGCTACCGAAGGGCGCCGTTCACTCCCACCGAACCCTGATCGCCGAGACGATCCAGATGGCGAACGGCTGGTCCATGGGGTGGATGGATCGGATGCATCTCCCCAAGCCGATCGCCCACATCACCGGTGTGCTGTTCTCGTTGACCGTGCCGGTGTATCGGGGCGGCACGGTCGTTCTGTCGAGGATCGTGTCGCTGCAACAGGTGGTCGACGAGACCGTCGAGCACCGCGTCACCGTCACGGCGATGGCGCCCCATGCCATCCCGTTGCTCGTCGAGGCGTACCGGCGCGCCGGGATCTCGTCGGTGCCCCTGCGTGTACTCGCCAGCGGCGGCATGAACGTGCCTGCAGTACTCATCGAGGCTGCCGAGGCGCTCGGAATCCGGCCGTGCCGCATCTACGGCATGACGGAGATGCCGACCGTGACGATGCCCGCTCCGGCCGACACGGCACGTCAGCGTCTGCAAACCGACGGCAGGATCGCCCCAGGCTGCGAGTGTGAGGCCGTCGACCCCGAGACCCGAGCCCCTCGACCCACGGGAACGGAGGGTGAGTTGCGCGTGCGCGGGCCGGAACGCATGTTGCGTTATCTCGACGCGGCGCAGACCCACGACCAGATCGACGGTGACGGATGGTTCCACACGGGCGATCTCGGGGTGGTCGACGACGAAGGCTGCGTGACGATCACCGGTCGTATCAAGGACATCATCAACCGGGGCGGCGAGAAGTTCTCGGCTCGTGACATCGAAGACGTCGTCGTCGGCCACCCGGCGGTGGCCGAGATCGCCGTGGTCGCCGGTCCCGATCGACGTTTCGGTGAGGTCCCTGTGGCGTTCGTCGTTCCATCGGCGGACCGGGTTCCGTCTCCGCCCGAGCTCATCGCCGAACTCGAACACGCCGGCGTCGCCCGCCAGAAGACGCCCGTCGCCTGGCACATCGTCGACGAGCTGCCGAAGAATGCCTCCGGCAAGGTCATGAAGTTCGAACTCATCGAGCGCCTCGGCGCCACCTCCCCTGACGACTGAAGGAGTCCCGATGGCTACCGCCCGCAGCACCACCAATCCCGGCACCACCAATCCCGGCACCACCAATCCCGGCGCTGTCAGGCCCAGGACCGGGCGTCAGCTCTCGTACGCGCTCGTCGACGCCGACACGCACTACTACGAGCCGCGTGACTTCATCAGTGGGTACATCGATCCGGCATACCGCGACCGCTGTATCTCCGTCAGGCGAACCGATGACGATATGGACCAGATCATGTTCGGCAGCGAGCCGATGTCGTTTCTCACACACCACGCGGACTTCGATCGTGCGCCGCGGCCCGGCGGGCTCAAGGAGCAGTTCCGGGCGTTGAAGCAGACGGGACGTCTCGAGAAGGACGACGACTTCGGTGTGCCGGTCAAGGCGTCATGGCGTGACCCGCTCGCACGGCTCGAGGAGATGGACCAACAGGGCGTCGAAGTCGCACTCGCCTTCCCGACACGCGGCGTCTGCTTCGAGTTCCTGATGCGTGACGACGCGGACCTGCTGTACGCGCACCTCGCAGCGTTCAACCGCTGGCTCGACGAGCAGTGGGGATATGCCACCGACAACCGGCTGTTCGCTCCGCCGTTGATGAACCTCACCGACATCGACCGGGCGGTCGAGCATCTCGACGCGGCCCTTGCGCGTGGCACGCGAGCCGTCCATCTGCAGTGTGGCCCGCAAGGGGGGCGGGCTCCAGGCGACCCGCACAACGACCCGTTCTGGGAGCGGATCAACGAGGCGGGTATTCCCGTCGCGTTCCACATCGGTCCCACCGGGCTCAACGAGATGTACGGCGCCCACTGGGGGGAGAATCCGAATCCCGCGGCCCATCAGCAGTCGGCTTTCCAGTGGACCTGCACCTACGGCGACACGGCGATCATGCACACGCTCGCTTCGATGATCTACCACAACCTGTTCGGTCGGTTCCCGAACGTGCAGGTGCTGAGCGTCGAGCACGGCTCACTGTGGGCGCCGTATCTGCTGTCGGTGATGGACAAGATGAAAGGGATGGGGCGCAACGGACCGTGGCCGGGTGGCTACGTGAGTGGCCGCCCGAGTGAGGTGTTCAAGCAACACGTCCGCGTAGTGCCGTACCAGGAGGAACCGATCGAGGTTCTGGCGGCTGCCCTCGGTGTCGATCGCGTCTTGATGGGATCGGACTACCCGCACTCGGAGGGCCTGCCCGAGCCGATCCAGTTTCTGGATTCGCTCGCCGGTTTCGACGACGACGACGTGCGCAAGATCATGCGCGACAACACGCTGTCGATGCTGGGACTGGCATGACGGCCACAACGTGTTGGGCGGGCGAGTTCGACGGCCGGATCGCGTTGATCACCGGCGCCGGCGCCGGCATCGGGTTGGCCACGGCGAAGCGTCTCGCCGCGGCGGGCGCCGCGGTGGTGCTCACCGACAAACACGAAGGCCGACTCGAAGCGGCAGTGTCAGCTGTCAACTCCGACAACCCTCCGCATCGGGCGCACGGTCATCTGCTCGACATCGAGAAGCGGGCAGAATTCGACTCGGTGTTCGCCGAGGTGGCCGAACACCTGGGTCCTGTCGGGATCTACGTGTGGAACGCTTCGCTCAACGTGCCGATGCCGATCCTCGACTACGACGCCGAATTGTTCGATCGGATCACCACCGCCAATGTGACCAACTGCTGGTACTCCTGCGCCGCCATTGCACGACAGATGGAGTCGGCCGGTGGTGGTTCGATCGTGCTGGTCGGCTCGATCGCGCCGAACATCGGGGCAGCGGAGCGGGAGGCGCCGTATGCCATGTCGAAGGCGGCAGGACGGGCGCTGATGCTCGGGCTCGCTCGCGCCGTCGGACCGCTCGGCATCAGGTGCAACGAAGTCGTCATGGCGTACGTCGAGGGAACCAGGTTCGCCGACAGCCGTCCCGACACGGCACGGCAGTTCGCCTCGCTCACCCCGCTGGGGCGCAATGCCAACGTCGACGACATCGCCGAGGCGATCGCCTATCTGGCATCGGGCCGCTCGGCATTCGTGTCCGGCGAAGTGCTCAACGTCACCGGGGCGTACTTCGGGACGCTGTGAGTCGAAGCACGTTCAGCATGACACGAGCGTTAGATTTCGGCTATACATGCCGACCATGAAGTTCATCGTCGATCGAGGTCGATGCACCGGGCACGGACGCTGCTACACCGTCGCCCCCGATGTGTACGCGCCCGACGACGACGGCTACTGCGACCCCGCGGTCGACGCCGTTGCCGAAGGCTTCGAGGAGCAGGCTCGACTCGGCGCGATGAACTGCCCGGAAGACGCGATCGCCATCGTCGAGTATCAGGGGGACAGCCATGAGTGACAACGAAGCCCAATCGTCCGAAGAAGCGAGCCCGTTCGAGGATCCCGAGAACCTGCGCAACCCGCAGCCCCTCTACAAGATGATGCGCGACCTGGCTCCGGTGGTCAACGTCAATCGGAACAACATGAACACCACCGTCGTTGCCAAACACGATGACGTCCTCACCGTCCTGCGCACGCCGGAGGTATTCTCCTCGAGCGCCGACGCTGTGCACATCGGCCAGATCCGCCCGCTCATCCCGTTGCAGATCGACCCGCCCGACCACAACAAGTACCGCAAGCTGCTCGACCCGCTCTTCGCCCCCAAGCGGATCGCCGAGCTTGAGGGCCGTACCCGTGAACTCGTCAACGTCCTGATCGACGCCGTGATCGACGATGGCCGGGCCAACTTCCACGAGGCCGTCGCCGAGCCGTTGCCGAGCACGGTCTTCCTCGAGCTCCTCGGCCTACCGGTCTCGCGGACCAAGGAGTTCGTTGCGCTGAAGGACGGAATCATCCGGCCCGACGCTCGCAGCGTCGACGAGCGACTCGAGAAGGTCACCGAGACCGGGGCGCGCATCTACGCCGTTCTCGAAGAGGTGGTCGACGATCGTGCCGCCGGTCGACGCGCCGACTTCATCTCTGATTTCCTCGACAGCGAAGTCGACGGTGAACGCCTGACCCGCGACGAAGTCGTCGACATCTGCTACCTCTTCTTCCTCGCCGGCCTCGACACGGTGACTGCGTCACTGGACTGCTTCCTCGCATTTCTCGCGCAGCATCCCGACCATCGGCAGCGCCTTGTCGACGATCCGGAGATCATCCCGGCAGCGATCGAGGAGATGATGCGCTGGGAGACACCAGTCACCGGGGTCGCGCGGATCGCCCTTCAAGACACCGAACTCTCGGGATGCCCGATCGCCAAGGGGTCATTCGTTGCTCCCATGCTCGCGTCGGCCAACACAGACGAGGGCTTCTGGGACGACGCAGACACGGTGGATTTCGATCGCACGGTCAACAAGCACCTGGCCTTCGGCGGTGGCGTGCATCGCTGCCTCGGTTCGCACTTGGCGCGGATGGAACTGCGGGTCGCACTCGAAGAATGGCATCGCCGCATTCCGCGGTACCGGGTCGCCGACGGCGTCGAGTTGCTCTATTCCCAGTCGCTGCGGCAGGTGGAGAATCTCGAGTTGGTCTGGTAGCTGCGTCGTCGCGGTCGAGCCCGAAACAAGGTTTCGCAACATCGAACTCTGCACTATCCAACGTCGCACTATCCAACGTCGCATCAGACACACAACAGGACGAACAAGGGGGCCGCATGTCAATCGGAGAACATCGGATGTTGATCGACGGCAAGCTGGTCGAGGCCGAAGGCGGCGGCGTTTTCGACAACATCAATCCGGCTACCGAAGAAGTCCTCGGCGTCACCACCGATGGCACTCGACGTGACATGGAACGTGCGGTCAGCGCAGCGCGGCGAGCTTTCGACGACACCGATTGGTCGACCAACCATGGCTTTCGCAAGGACATGCTCATGCAACTCCAGACGGCGATCGAGTCCGAGCGAGAGGAGCTGCGCGCCGAACTGATCGCCGAAGTCGGTTGTCCGCTGCTCACCACCTACGGCCCCCAGTTGGATGCACCACTGCGTGAATCGTTGATCTGGCCGGCGGAGATGATCGACTCGTTCGCCTGGTCCCGGTCGATCGGCCGCAAGGACGCCTTCGGTCTCGGCAGAGAGGCCGAACGGGAGATCTGGAAGGAGCCGATCGGTGTCGTCGGGATCATCGTGCCGTGGAACTTCCCGATCGAGATCATCCTCAACAAGATCGGCCCGGTGCTGGCGATGGGCAACACCTGCGTACTCAAACCCGCGCCCGACACGCCGTGGAACGCCGCTCGGCTCGGCCGTCTGATCGCAGAGAAGACCGACATCCCGCCGGGCGTCGTCAACATCGTGCAGTCCTGCGACCACCTCGTCGGCGAGGTGCTGTCCACCTCACGGGACGTCGACATGGTGGCATTCACCGGTTCGACCGCGACCGGACAGCGCATCATGGCGGCGGCGTCGGCCACGCTCAAGTCGGTCTTCCTCGAGCTCGGCGGCAAGTCCGTGAACCTCATCCTCGACGACGCCAATCTCGAGACGTCGGTGCCCGGCGCCGCCGGAATGTGCATGCACGCCGGCCAGGGCTGCGCGATGGCCACCCGGCTGCTCGTCCCGAACGCCCGCTACGACGAGGCGGTCGAACTGGCGAAGATGGGTTTCGAGTCCGTCGGGTACGGGGATCCGACCGATCCGGCCAACCTGCAGGGCCCGCAAGTCTCGAGGCGTCAACAAGAACGTGTGCTCGGATACATCGAAAAGGGCAAGGCCGAAGGCGCTCGGCTGGTGACGGGCGGCAAAGCGCCGAGTCATCTCGACCGCGGATACTTCGTGGAGCCGACCGTCTTCGCCGACGTCGACAATTCGATGACCATCGCGCAGGAGGAGATCTTCGGTCCGGTGCTGTCGATCATCGGTTACGACGGCGATGACGATGCCGTACGAATCGCCAACGATTCGATCTACGGCCTCTCCGGAAGCATCACCTCGGCCGATCTCGACCGTGCCAAGTCGGTCGCCCGCCGCATCCGCACCGGGACACTCGCGATCAATGGTGGGATCTGGTACGGCGCCGACGCACCGTTCGGCGGCTACAAGTCCTCGGGCATCGGACGTCAGTGCGGCATCGAGGGGCTGGAGATCTTCACCGAGACCAAGACCGTGGGCTGGCCGGCCGATGCGTGATGACGCGATGCGTGACGATGCGATGTTCGACGATGTGATGCGTGACGACGTGATGCGTGACGACGTGATGCGTGACGACGTGACGAGCACGAGGAGGACAGCGTCATGAGCGGAGCACTCGCAGGTATTCGGGTCATCGAGGTTGCCAGCTGGATGTTCGTTCCGTCCGGCGGTTCGGTCCTCGTCGACTGGGGAGCCGAGGTGATCAAGGTCGAACCGGTGGTGGGTGGGGATCCCCAGCGCGGTCTCGTCACGTCGGGCCTGATCCCCGGTGGTCCGGGCGCCGTCAACTTCATGATCGAACAGCCCAACCGAGGCAAGAAGTCGATCGGCATCGACCTCGCCCATCCTGATGGGCGCGAGGTGCTGCTGAAGCTGTGTGAGGACGCCGACGTGTTCCTCACCAACTACCTGCCGCAGGTCCGACGCAAGCTGCGCATCGACATCGACGACATCCGCGAACGGAATCCGAACATCATCATCGGTCGGGGCTCCGGCCAGGGTCCGAAGGGGCCGGACTCCGAGGCCGGTGGCTACGACGGAGCTTCGTTCTGGGCCCGTGGCGGGGTGTGGACAGGAGCAGAACGCAAGCCCGACGGCTTCCCGCAGGGTCAGATGGGCCCGGCGTTCGGCGACGTGATGGGCGGGTTGGCGATGGCGGGGGCGATCGCCGCGGCGATCGTCAAGCGTGATCGCACAGGTGAGACGAGCATCGTCGACGTCTCGCTGCTGGCGACGGCGATGTGGCAGGTCTCCCCGATGGTCGTCGCATCGGGTGTCTACGGCATGGAATCGTTCCCGGCGAGCGATCGGTCGAAGCCGGCTAACCCGGGTGTCAACACCTACCGGACCGCCGACGACCGCTTCATCAGCTTCATCCTGCTCCAACCCGACAAGTATTGGGCCGAGTTCGTCGACTGCCTCGACCGTCAAGAGCTGAGAGACGATGTGCGATTCACCGACGCCGTGTCGCGCCGGACGCACAGCGAGGAGTGCACCAGGATTCTCGACGAGACATTCGGTGCTCATCCACTGTCGTACTGGCGTGAACGATTCGCAGATTTCTCCGGTGTGTGGTCGCCGTACCAGACACTCGGCGAACTCCATCACGATCCCCAGGCGATCGCCAACGGCTATCTCCCTTCGTTCCGGACAGCGAACGAGCAAGAGGTGCACCTGGTCGCCAGTCCTGCGCAGTTCGACGAGGCGCCGATCGAGGTCACGCGGGCGCCGGAGCACGGTGAACACACCGAACTGCTCCTGGTCGACGCCGGGGTCTCCTGGGAAGAGATCGCCGCGCTCAAGGAGCGCGGCGCGATCCTCTAGGTGGTCTGCGTGCTACGAGACTTGCCAACTGGATCGGAACGACGACGGTGACATCTCTACCGGAACGCCAGACGATCATCTCCGGCATCGGGCAGTCCGACATCGGCCGACGCCTGTACCGAAGTGGCCTCGATCTGACGGTGGAGGCGACCTTGCGGGCGGTCGAGGACGCCGGCTTGACTCTCGACGACATCGACGGGATCTCGACCTACCCCGGCTCCGGAGGTCCGTTCGGTGGAGCGAGCGGGTCGGAGCTGCACGACGCTCTTCGTCTCGAACTGAACTGGCGGGACGGCGCCTCGGAGACCGCCGGACAACTCGGCGCCGTCCACAAAGCGGTGCTCGCCGTCGCGGCCGGCCTGGCCCGACATGTTGTCGTGTTCCGCACGGTGGTCGAGGGCAGCGGAACGCGAACCCGATCAGCGGGCGCTCTGCCATCGGCAATGCGCAATCTGGTCCCCTTCGGAGCGGGTTCAGCGGCGAACTGGATCGCCTGCTACGCCCACCGACACATGTACGAGTTCGGTACCACCCGGGAGCATCTCGGGGCCATTGCGATCAACGCCCGTAGGAACGCCGCTTTGAACCCGAGCGCGATCTACACCGAGCCGATGACGATGGACGATTATTTGTCGGCGCGGCCGGTGAGCGAGCCGTTCTGCCTGTACGACTGCGACGTGCCGTGCGACGGATCGACCGCTGTGATCGTGTCGCACCGGGACTTCGCTCCGGATTCGCCGCACCCGCCGATCCAGGTCAACGCGATCGGTACCGCGCTCCACGGGAGACCGTCGTGGGATCAGTTCGACGATCTCACCACAATGGGGATGCGGGATTCTGCGATCTCGCTGTGGAAGCGCACCGAACTCGGGCCTGCCGATGTCGACACCGCGCAGTTGTACGACGGCTTCAGTTGGCTCACCATCGCCTGGCTCGAGGCGTTGGGGTTCTGTGGTCGTGGCCAGGGTGGACAATTCGTCGAGGGGGGTCAACGGATTGCCATCGACGGCGAGTTGCCGCTGAACACCTGGGGTGGGCAGTTGTCCGGGGGGCGACTGCACGGATTCGGTTTTCTCCACGAAGGAGTCCTCCAGTTGCGACACACCGCCGGTGAGCGCCAGATCGGCGGTCGGCCGGAGGTTGCCGTGGTGGCCGCCGGGGGCGGGCCGGAGGTTGGTTGCATGCTGTTGACGAGAGGGTTGTCGTGAACGGACGCGTGCCCCCGCCGCGGATCATTTCCCCCGAGATGGGTGAGGAGTTCTTCTGGCGATCAGGCGCGGACGGGCAGCTCCGGTTCCTCACCTGCCGTGCATGTGGCCGCCTCCATCACCCGCCCGCGCCCCGTTGTCCGTACTGTCGCGGGGCCGGTCTCGAGGCCCGTGCGGTGTCGGGGCTGGCGACGGTTGCCACCTTCACGATCAACCGTCAGCCGTTCATGCCCGGCTTCGATCCGCCGTACGTGATCGCTCTCGTCGAGATCGACGAGGATCCCACCATCCGTCTGATGACGAACATCGTCGACTGCCGGATCGAAGATGTCGACTTCGGGATGCGGGTTCGGGTCGTGTTCGAAGCCAACGGCGAATGGTTCGTCCCGCTCTTCGCGCCGCTCGAGCCGGTGAAAATGGCCGGTCCGGAGGTCCCGCGAACGAATTAGTCCGAGGCCGGGAGCGGCTTGGAGTCCTTCAGTTCGAGCAGGGTGTTGTCCAAGCCCAGCGACCCTTCGCCCGCCTTCGTGACCAGGACCTCGACGGTCTCACCGGCATCCGTGTAGCGCTTGCCCATGAGCGAGCCATCGGCGGCATCGGCAGCGGGTGGTCCGGCCGGCTCGCCGGCGCCGGCAGCGACCATGGCCGTGCCACCGCACCGCAGGTCCATCGAACCGCTCCCCCTGACGACGATCACCTCGGTCGTGCAGACCGTGCTTTGAAGTCGGGTTCCGGGCTTGACGTCTACCATGATCGGGGCCTCTTCCAGGGCGCCTCGGGCGCTCCGTCGATACTGCTCAGCATAAGCCGATGGACGGCCGTGAAATCTATCTGACACATACGTCATGAAGAAAGTCGACCGTTCCGATTGTGCTGCACCGCGCGCAGGATGCTGTTCTGACACTGCCTTCAGGTTATGGTGTGGTTCTCAGTGCTGTGGGGGAAGCAGCGCGAGCAGCAACAAGTGAACTCAACGATGGGGGCTGCATGCGGCCTGACGATGAAGGGACCCGAGAGCACGATGTCGAAGAGCTTGTCAATGAAGGCCATGGGAGTGGTGTGTGCCCTTGCCCTGGTGGCCGGGGCGTGTGGCAGTGACGACGATGCAAGCGACACCGGCTCGTCGTCGGCGAGTGTCGCCGACACCGCCGTCGTCGCCGACACCACCGCCGACACCGCCACCACCGACACCACCGACACCACCGACGACACCGCCGACACCACCGACACCACCGCCGACAGCGTTGCCGACAGTTCGGTGGACGCCGCGGGTCTTCTGTGGGACAACGGGGAATGTGATTCCTCGTTGCAGGAATATGGGCTCGGCATCACGGCGCCGTTCGAGACCCCGGTGCTCTCTTTGATCGATCAGGTGACAGCACTCGAAGTGTCAGCGGAGGCCTTCAACGCGAGAGGAGGCATCGCCGGTCACTGCATCAGGATCACAACGTGTGATGAGCAGGGCGACCCCAACGTCTCGCTCGACTGTGCCCGTCAGTTCGTCGCCGACGAGAGCATTGTTGCGACGATCAACGACACCACGGCGTTCAACCCGCAGGGCTGGCTCGATCTGACGGTTCCGGCCGACCTGGCCCGATTTGCGCTCAGCCCGGGGACGGAGTCGATGGCGGAAGCGGCGACGAACTCCTACCCGTTCACCGCCGGCGGCGCCGGGACCACGTTCGTCATGGCTCCGGCGTGCACGAGCCGTGAGTTCACCAAGGTCGGCATGATCAATGTCGATACGCCGAGTATCGATCTGCTCATCCCGGTGCTCGAGAACGTCCTCAAGTCGCATGGCGCCGAGTTCGTCGGCAACGTTCCCGTTCCGGCCGGCACGACGGACTTTCAGCAGTTCGTGATCACGATGGAAGATCTGGGCGCAGAGTGCGTCATGCTGCCGCTCGGCGAGAACGAAGTGCTGCAGGTGCTCGGCGCCGCCGATCAGCTCGACACCGGCCTCTGGTTCTCGACCAGCTCGGGTAGCACCGGCCTCGCAGGCGTTCGGGAGTTGACCAATATCAACGATCAGATTCTGCTCAACGGCGCCCTGCCCGCAGCAACCGGCTCCCAGGAGCGCTGGCCGGCGCTCGCCGTGCTGCTCGACGATCTGAGCGCGTCCGGCGAACCGCAGCTGCAGCCCGACACGCTGAAGGAGAGCCCGATGCGCTCCTGGGTCGGGCTCTACGCCTTCATCCGGGCGATCGAGGACTTCGGTACTCCCGACGACGTCTCTCGCGCCGCGGTCAACACGGCCATTCGTGCGGCACAGGACATCGACATGCTGGGCCTCACCCCAAAATGGACGCCGAACTCCTCGGTGATGGGAAGCGGGCCGTTCGGCCGTGTCTCGAACCCGTGGCACTTCCTGTGGACGTACGACCCGGCGATCGACAACTTCGTCGTCGACGACGACATGGTCGACATGATCTCCGAGGTCACGGGAGTCATCGACTACCCACAACCGGAGTAGCCCGACGGGAGTCTTGAACCCGACGGGAGTCTTGAAAACGTTACGCCGCCGGGCTCGCCCGAGCCCGGCGGCCGCTACATCGCACGACGGTGAGGAGAACGTGTGACCACGTTGATTCAGTTCACGCTCATCGGGGTCGGTCTCGGGTCCGCGTACGCACTCTTCGCTCAGGGCGTGGTACTCATCTATCGCGGGTCGGGCATCGTCAACTTTGCCCAAGGCGCGCTGGGGATGGTTGCCGCCTACGTGTGCTTCCTGACCCTGCAGACAGATGCCGGGTGGCCGATCGTGCCGAGCATCGTCGGCGGTATCGCCGCCGCGGTTGCCGTCAGCCTCGCCTACCAAACTCTGGTGCTGCGAACGATGAGCCGGGCGGCGCCGATCGTTCGCCTGATCTCGACGCTCGGACTCCTGGTGACGTTGCAGGCCGCGGTCGAACTCCGATTCGGTGGCGCGAACAAGCCGGTCGAACCGTTCCTCCCGGCCGACACCTTCAACTGGGGCGACATCCGCGTTCAGGAACAGGTGTTGTACATCGTTGCCATCTCATGGCTCGTGACGCTCATGCTGTGGGCGTTCACCCGTTTCACGCGCGTCGGGTTGGCCATCACTGCATCCGCCCAGAACGAACGCGCCGTGCGGACGCTCGGTTGGTCTCCGAACTCGCTCTCGGCGCTGACGTGGGGCATCGGGGGTGGCGTCGGAGCGCTTGCAGGCATCCTGGTGGCGCCGCTGACGGGGCTTTCGACCATCTCGTTCACCAACGTGGTCACCATCACCGCGCTTGCTGCTGCCTTGCTCGGGGGCTTCCGTTCGTTTCCGCTGACACTGGTCGGTGGGTATGTCGTCGGCATCGGTGAAAGCTTGGTCGGCCGCTACAAACTCGACATCGAGGACTGGTTCTTCGGTGGCAACGAGGTGCGGGGCCTGCAGCGCGCTGTTCCGTTCATCGTCATCCTGATCGTGCTCGTGGTGCGCGGACGGGGCTTGCCGCTGCGAAGCCACATCAGCGACCGACTACCGAGACTCGGCACCGGCGTCACGCAGATCCGCGCCCTGACCCTCGGCGTGGCGATGTTCGCGGGGGCCCTGCTGTTCCTCTTCGACGACCGCTGGGCATCGGCCACCTACGTGTCGTTGTCCTCGGCTGTCATCGTGCTCTCGGTCATCGTGCTCACGGGTTTCGCGGGCCAACTCTCCCTCGGGCAGTACGCGCTGGCCGGTCTGGGCGCACTGTTCGCCGGCAATCTGGTGCTCCGTGCCGGATGGCCGATGGAACTGGCGATTCCGGTCGGCGTACTGCTCACGGTCCCGGCCGGTCTACTCTTCGCGCTTCCAGCGCTGCGCACACGTGGAGTCAACCTGGCAGTCGTCACCTTGGGTCTCGGGTTCGTGGTCCAGGAGGTGATCTTCCAGAACGGCGCCTGGATCGGGCACCGCAGCGATGGTGGGACGAAGATCGGGCCGGCCGAGCTGTTCGGTGTCGACGTCAATGCCGTGTCGCATCCGAAACGTTGGGCATTCGTCTGCCTCGCGGCCCTCGTGCTCGTCGGCCTGATGGTTGCCAACCTGCGTCGATCGCCGACCGGACGACGACTCGTCGCCGTCCGGACGAATGAACGCGCGGCGGCTTCCCTCGGCATCAGTGTGGTCGGCGTCAAGCTCTATGCGTTCGGTGTCGCAGCGCTGATCGCGGGCATCGGCGGTGTGCTGCTCGGATTCCAGAACAGCACGATCACCTACGGGAGCTTCAACATCTTCGGGTCGATCTTCGCGGTCGGTTTCGCGGTCATCGGTGGCGTCGGATTCGTCGTCGGGGCCATCTTGTCGGCCCCCAACGCCCTCGGCGGTCTGGGGACGAGATTCATGGAGGAGGTGCTCGACATCGGCAGATGGGATGCACTCGTCGGTGGGATCATCCTTCTCGTGATCATCGTGTTCCAACAAGATGGATTGGCGGCAGCCGTCACCGACGTTGCCAGAGGTTTCAACCGCAAGCTCCGACTCATCGTCGAGCCACCGGCACGACAACCGCTCGACGACGCTGTGGCCGAGGTCGTCGCGCCGCAGACGCTGTCGATCTCCAATCTCACGGTTCGATTCGGAGGGGTGACGGCCGTCGATCAGGTGAGTTTTCGCGTCGAGCCAGGCGAGGTGGTCGGACTGATCGGCCCCAACGGGGCAGGCAAGACCACGATCATCGACGCGGTGACCGGTTTCGTCAAGGCGTCGGAGGGCGGTATCTCGCTGGCCGATGTGCGTGTCGAGTCATGGTCCGCGACGCGACGAGCGCGACACGGACTGCGCCGATCATTTCAATCCCTGGAGTTGTTCGAGGATGTGTCGATCGAGGACAACATCCAGGCCGGAGCGGACATCGCGAGTCGCCGCTCCTGGGTGACCGATCTGTTCTGGCCGCGCACTCGTGCGCTTCCGTCGGCCGCGGTCGTCGCGATCAAGGAGTTCGAACTCGAAGCGCACCTCGACAAGCTGCCCGGTGAGCTTCCCTACGGGCGGCGACGGCTTGTCGGGATCGCGAGGACGATTGCGTCGGGCCCTTCGGTCGTGCTGCTCGACGAACCTGCTGCCGGGCTCGATGAGTCGGAGGGACGGGAGTTGGCCACCTTGATACGACGGCTGGCTGACGAGAGGAATCTCGCGGTCCTGCTGGTGGAGCACGACGTGGGCCTGGTGCTGTCGACCTGTGACCGCATCGTGGTGCTCGAGTTCGGCAACGTCATCGCCAGCGGGACGCCCGAGGAGATTCGACACGACCCGGTCGTCAAAGAGGCGTACCTCGGCCATGCCGACGAGAGCCCGGTGGGTGTAGCCGAGCACGAGGCGGCCACAGCGTGAGCTCTTCGTTGATCGAGTGCCGTAATCTGTCGGCGGGGTATGGGCAGATGGCAGTTGTCCGCGGTGTCGACATCCACGTCGATGCCGGTGAGGTGGTGGCTCTGATCGGCGCCAACGGCTCCGGGAAGACCACGACGTTGCTCACCCTCGCCGGCGAGCTGACCCCGCTGGGCGGCGAGGTGTGCTGGAAAGGTGCTGTGACGACGGCGCCGATGCACGTGCGATGCCGGAACGGCCTCGGCTACGTCACCGAGGAGCGGTCGGTGATCACCGATCTCACCGTCGCCGAGAACCTTCGTCTGGCGAACGTCAGCAACGAGATCGCGTTTGGGCTGTTCCCCCCTCTGGCCCGCCTGTCGGGCCGTGTCGCGGGACTGTGCTCCGGTGGCGAGCAGCAGATGCTGTCGCTCGCACGCGCCCTCGGACGGAATCCGGAGGTCCTGCTCGCCGATGAACTCTCCTTGGGTCTCGCTCCGCTCATCGTGAGCGGGCTCCTCGAGTCGGTGAGAGCGGCGGCCGACGAACGGGGCGTGGGCGTGCTGATCGTGGAACAGCACGTCCGCCAAGCCCTCAAGGTTGCCGACCGTGTCTATCTGATGGAACGCGGTCGCATCGTTCTGTCCGGCGACGCCGACGAGGTCGCCGAGCACCTCGACGAGATCGAGGCCTCATACCTGTCCGGGGTCGAGCCCGGCGCCGCCGAGCGTTGACGCAATGAACGACGCAACGAACGACGCTACGAACGACGCGGCGGAGAACTGTCCTGACATCTTGACGTTGACCGATGTCGCCGAGGGCAGGTATCTGGTCTACCAACCCTCGGAATTCGCCGAGGGACGCGATGTCGTTTTCAGCGGGCAGTTGCTGGGTCAGATGATGATGGCCTCCGAACGGGCTGCGAACACGCCGAAGGACATCCGCTCGATCCACACGGTGTTCGCTCGATCAGGCACGTACTCCCAACCGATCGAGCTCGAGGTGGAGTCGATGCAGGCGGGGCGGACGTGGGCGAGCGACACGGTCACCGCGACGCAGAACGGAAAGCTGCTGTCCCGCTCGATCGTGCTGGCGAATGTGGTCGACAGCGACCTGATGCGCCACGGGCCGGGCATGCCCGACGTCGCCGAGCCGGGCGGCCTCGGGAGCACCACCGGTCAGGTCTTTCCGGGCGCCGAACTCCGCCGGGTGCCCGGCGAACCTTCGATCGGCGACGTGCCCGTCGCTCATGCGTGGCACCGTTATGCGCCGGGTGCCGTGTCGCAGGCCGCGAATCAGGCCATCCTGAGCTGGGCGACGTGTGGAACCCTCATCGGGTTGGCCATGCGTGCTCATCGTGACACGGTCGACATCGCCGATGCCCACCGGACGTTGTCGACCGGGGTCATCGCCCACACCGTGCACTTCCTCGAGCGTCTCGACGTTTCCCGCTGGCTGCTGATCGAAGAGCGGGCGACCAAGGCAGCCCTGGGGCGCGTCTACGGCGAGGGCAGCGTCTTCACCGAGGACGGGGTGCTCGTGGCCACCTTCCAACAGGATTCGATGGCCAAGGCAGCCGTTGCGCCGCTTGACCCGACGAGATCGATGTAGGCGATGGGACTGGATCTGCATCGCCGCAGCCGACAAACCCGACGATCGTAGGAGTACCGGAAGGACCTTTCGCTCACTGAGGATCACGCTGTTGCACTTCGGGATTGGAAGGCTCTCACGGCCTCGGCGCTGGTCGGTCTCGGTCGGGAGGCGTTGTCGATCGGTCTCCGCTACGTCATGGAACGACATCAGTTCGGCGTACCGATCGGCAGTTTCCGGACCGTTCAACACCGGACTCGCCGACGACGCCGCGTGGCTCGGCGCCGCCGAGCTGCTGACCCGTAAAGCGGCGTGGGCCGTCGACGAGGCCGAGCCCGATGCCGAGGCGCTCGTCTCGCAGGGTTTCGTCTTCGCCTCCGACGGCGCGCAGCGAACCGCCGGCGACAGCGTCCACTATCACGGTGGGTACGGCTTCATGCTCGAGTACGACATTCAGCTCTACTACCGACGCGCCACGGCATGGTCGGTCATCTGGGACGACCCTCGACGCGAGCCGGCCAGGGTCGCTGATGCCCTCTACGGGGCCGTGAAGGGAGCATGACCATGGACTTCCGCATGGGAACGAAGAGCGACGAGTTCCGCGAGGAGGTCCGGGCGTTCCTCGACGAGCACCTGACCGATGACGGCGTACTCGAGGCTCACGAGACCGTCGTCGGTATCGGCCGAACCTTCGTGCTCAGCTGATGAGCGTCGCGAGATTGTCGCCCATGATCGCAGCCTGCTCGTCAGCGGTCAGGCCGAGCAGGCTTTGTCGGAATTCCCTGGGCTCCGCGAGTCCTTCGGGGTGCGGGTAGTCCGACCCGAACAACACCTGACTCGTACCGATCGAGCGGGCGAGCGCGGCGATGTCCTCCTCGTGATACGGCGAGACGAACACGCGCTGCTTGAAGATGTCGCTCGGGCGACCTGCCACCCGCCCCCCGGGCCAGGGCCCGTTGCGACCCATGCCCTTCATCTTGTCCATCGCCGCGAGCAGGTACGGCACCCACAGCGACCCGTTCTCGACCGAGATGACATTCAGGTTGGGGAACCGTGTGAAGAAGTTGTAGAAGATCAGCCCGGAGATGGTCTGCATGATCGGCAGGTCGCCGTAGAACGATGTCCACTGGAACGCCGACATTTGCCGCGATGGTGGGTTCGGCTCCTCGCCCCACGCGGACGAATAGAGCTCGTTGAACCCGGATTCGCTGATGTGGAAGGCGACCACCAGCGCCGCCTCGTTGGCGCGAGCCCAGAACCCATCGAAGGCCGGATCGGCCGGGCACTTGCCGCCCTGGGGGCCGGGGCGCAGATGGATGGCCTTCGCTCCGTGGTCGATCAGCCATTCGAGTTCGTCGATCGCCTGATCGAGATCGAGCAGCGACATCAACGGAACGCCGTAGATCCGTCCGTCGGCGCCGAATCCCCAGTCGTCATAGAGCCAGCGGTTGAACGATCTCACGTTCAGGTACGTGCGATGGGGGTCGTCTTTCATGAAGTGCTCGACGCACACCGCAAGGCTCGGAAACATGAGCACGGCGTCCAGGCCCTGCTCGTTCATCATCGTGAGCCGCGCCTGCCGATCTCGAAAGACCGGGTCTGCTCGTTTTGTCAGCGCATGGTTCTCCTCGATCGGCTCGCCCGACTTGAACGTGCGCAACATTTCCCGTAACGCGCCCGGCTTGCCGACGTACTCGCTGAAGGAATCGGCGAGGAAGGTGAACCGCCGATCACCGACGAAGATGGTCTGGTCACCCTCGATCTCGACGAGACGGATCGCCTCGTCGAGCTGAGCGGCAGGAGTGTGGCGCGTGAAGCAATCGGTCGCCTCCCAGTAGTGGTTGTCGGCGTCGAACATCACCATGGTGTCACTCCTCCTGGATTGTGACGGCGCCGACCCGTGTCGGTCAGACCTTGACGTGATTGTCGATCTTCATCAACCGGGCGAGGTTGCCACCCATGATGTTGGCGATGTCATCGTGGGTCATACCCACGAGATCGTCGACGAAGGAGATGGGATCGGACATCCCCTCCGGGTGCGGATAGTCCGAGCCGAACAGGACATGATCGGCCCCGATGATCCCCGCAAGACCGTTCGGGTCCTCCTCGTGGAACGGATGGATGAACACGTTGCGCTTCATCACCTCGACCGGGTCCTCCTCGAAAGATTCCGGTTCGAACCGGTAGGCCTCGGCCATCGTCGACAACAGGGGTCGGACCCAGCTCGAACCGTTCTCGATCGGGGCGATCTTCAGCTTCGGGAATCGTGAGAGCATGCCATGCCCGATCGCCGAGGCCATCGTGTCGATGATCGGTCGGTCGCCGTGGCCGACGATGGCGGCGAACCCCGATCTGGCCTTGAACGGAGTGAACTCGTCGCGGATCCCTTCCCAGTCGTTGAGGTAACGCTGGTAGCCGCTGTCGCTCGAATGCATGCCGACGAGGATGTCGGCTTCTTGCACCTTGGCCCAGAACGGGTCGAACTCGGCGAGCGCGAACGATCGCGGACCTCGCAGGCCGGGAACCGGCGCCGGGCGTATGAGAATGGCACGCGCACCGCGCTCGAGCACCCACTTCGAGTTCCTCGATCGCCTTGTCGACGATCGGGAGGGTGATCACCGGGGTGGCGAAGATGCGGTCCTCGAAGTCGAAGGTCCACTGCTCGTACATCCAGCGGTTGAGCGCATGGATCACAGCGTGTATCGCATCGGGATCATCGCGTAGCCGTTCTTCGACGAGACTCGCCAGGGTCGGCCACATCAGGGCGCGATCGATTCCCAGCTCGTCCATGAGTTGCAGGCGCGGTCCGGGCTCCCGGTATGCAGGTGGCGCCTCGATCGCCTTACCCATGATCTCGCGCCGCGTCTTGCGATCCGGGTTGCCGATCTTGAAGTACTCCTCCTGGGCGCCAGGGGCGGCGACCCTGTCGAAGGTCGGGTTCGGGATGTAGTCGCTGATCTTGCCCTTGACGGCGATCTTCGTTCGCCCATCGACCTGGATGTAGCGGATGACACCTTGGTACGCGTCGGGGACGAACTTGGTCAGGGCGTCGGTCGTCTCGTACATGTGGTTGTCGACGTCGAAGACCGGGAAGTCGAGCTCTCGTGACGGCATGGAGGTTCCCCTATCAGGAATGCGAGTGTCGGATGCGGCCAGGACGGCCGTCACGGCCGACTGTAGTTGACGTTGCTGTTAGATTGCAATATCGGCGTGGCGTCGCCGCGGTTCCCCAGGGTCTGTTTCGGAAATCGGCCGCCAACGACGGAACCCCTCGGCAATTGGTCAGCTCACCCCGAAGAGCGCACGGCGAAGGAAGAAGGCCGACGCCTCGATCGCGGCATCGGGGGTGGAGTAGCCGAGTGTGTGGGTGTTGTACGGAACCCGCTCGAATACGGCGAGCAGCGCGAGCGCATCGACAGTCGAATCTCCGAAGTCACGCCGGTGGATGATCCGCTGAAGTCGGTCGAACATCGCCAGTGCGACGCCGAGCGAGAATTGCGAGAGCTCGGCATTCGACCAGTTGATCTCCTGCCAGACGCTGATCACCCCGCCGTTCGCCCGGTACGAAGCGAAGTAGTCGAGGAGCCACCGGTGGAGCGCGGCCTGGTCGTGCGGGTCGGGGAAGTCGTTGACCACTTCGGCGACCGACGTGGCCGCGCGCTCGGCGAGCTGGTGGAACAGTTCATCCTTGCTGTTGAAGTAGCGGTAGAAGCTGCCGTGGGACACGCCGGACTCGGCAACGATGTCGTCGACACGGGTGTCGTGGTAACCCCGTCGGAAGAGCACGCGGGCGCCTGACGTCAGCAACCGCTCACGCGTCTCGCGACCCCTTCGGCGAATGGGTGGCTGCTGACCGCCGTGGCCGACGATGGTCGGCCATTCACGCATCTGCTCGGGGGGTGGACCGAATACAGGTACGACGTTGACTCCGTCGATCGGGCCGTGCATGAGGCGATGGAGTGTCTGTGAAAAGCCGATCACGAACTGCTGACGAGGGAGTCGACCGAGGCCGATCTGCCAGAAATGGATCGACTGGATGGCTACCGACAGAGTCACGCTCCCGAGGGCTTCGGGAGCGACGCCGTCCGAGCCCCGGACGGCGTCGGCGATGGCGATCCCCAGACGGGCCGCCACCGCGCGCGGTTCGTGTGTCGTGCTCGACGGGCCACCCGCCGCTGCCGGGAACGATGTGAAGACGGGCGCGTACGCCTTCTGCAACTCGATGAGCTGATCGACCCAGAGCTGGAGTTGCTGGACACCGGCGTGGTCCTCGCTGATGTCGACGAGCGATTCCGACATCGTGCCGAGTTGTCGGGCGAGTTCACCGGCGAGCATCCAGAACACTTCGTCCTTGCTCAAGAAGTACTGGTAGAACGACGGTCTCGAACAACCGGCCGCGGATGTGATCAGTTCAACCCGAGCGTCGTGGAAGCCATGCTCGCCGAACACGCTGAGGGCGGCGTCGAGGACCTTGCGGCGCGTGTTCGCCCCACGCTCACCGACGTGTGGACTGTCACCGAACGGCGCTCGCCGTGTCACTTCCATCGATCACCGCTTTCTCTCCGAGGTCGTTTGTCGGCACGACCTCGGGCGCTGCGAGTTTGCGCGGGTGTCACGGGGAAAGTTAGGCTCTAACAGTTCCGTCACCTCAACGCTCGGGGAGAGTGTCATGCACGTTGACGATCTGATCTTGGTGAGTGTAGACGACCACGTCGTGGAGCCGCCCGACCTGTTCGAGGGTCGGTTGTCGGCGAACGCGGCGGCGCGTGCCCCGTTCGTCACCAAACTCGCCGACGGTCGCGACGCGTGGTCGTTCGAAGGCCGACTTCTCCCCAACGTCGGGCTCAATGCCGTCGCCGGGAGGGTTCCCGAGGAGTACGGGCTCGACGCGACGTCGTTCGACCAGATGCGCCCGGGTTGTTTCGACATCCACGAGCGCGTCCGTGACATGAACGTCAACGGAGTGCTCGGCCAGCTCAACTTCCCGAGCCTGGTCGGGTTCACGGGTCAACTCTTCTATACGTGCGACGACAAGGACATCGCGCTCGAGTTGCTCCAGGCATACAACGACTGGCACATCGATCACTGGTGCGGCTCCTATCCGGGCCGGATGATTCCGCTCTCGGTCCCACCGATCTGGGACCCCGAGTTGATGGCGGCGGAGATCCGGCGCATGGCCGAGCGGGGCAGCCACGCCGTGACGTTCTCGGAAAACCCGGAAAAGCTCGGACTCCCGAGCTTTCACAGTGATCATTGGGACCCGTTCTGGCAGGCGTGCTGCGATACCGATACGGTGGTCTGTCTCCACATCGGTTCGTCGTCGCAGCTCGTATCCACCGCCTCGGACGCGCCGATCGACTCGCTCATCACCTTGCAGCCGATGAACATCGTGCTGTGCGCAGCCGATCTGCTGTGGTCGCCCGTGCTGCGGAAGTTCGACAAGTTGCGCATTGCCCTGTCGGAGGGAGGCATCGGTTGGATCCCGTACTTCCTCGAGCGGGTCGACTTCACCTATCGACATCACCATCGGTGGACGAACCAGGATTTCGGCGACAAGTTGCCGAGCGAGGTCTTCAACGAGCACATCCTCACGTGCTTCATCGACGACGCCGCCGGCATCGAGGTGCGCCACCATCTCAATCCCGATCACGTCCACTGGGAATGCGACTACCCGCACTCCGACTCGACCTGGCCGAACGCCCCGGAGACGGTCATGAAGTTTCTCGGCGGCCTGCCCGAGCAGGACATCGCCAAGATCACCCACCTCAACGCGATACGCAACTTCAACTACGACCCCTTCGCCCACATCCCGCGTGAGCAATGCACGGTCGGCGCCCTTCGTGCCCGGGCGACCGACGTCGACACCGCACTTGTCAGCTACGGCACCGAGAAGTTCTCCGACGGCATCGTGACCGCCATGACGCTCTCCGAGCGGCTGGCGTCGAAGATGAAGCGGTGAGCGTGGTCGTCGCCGACTCTGCTCATCGTTGTACGAATGTCCGCCGGGTCACGGTCACGGCCAGGGCCCGATCGGCAGAACCCAGCTGACGTTCCAGTCACATTGCTCACACCCGAGTCACGTTGATCACACATGAGGGGAAGATCCGAAGATGCAAGATCCGCTGCAGTACGAAGGTAAGCGAGTCGTGGTCACCGGCGCCGCGTCGGGTATGGGCGCCTCATGCGCCGGCATTCTCGCCGAACTCGGCGCGGAGGTGCACGGCGTCGACATCAAGGAGGGCAGCGCCGACGTGGCGAAGTTCCACGTGTGCGACCTGTCCGACACCGCCGCCATCGACGGCACCCTGTCCGCGATCGGTGGACCGATCGACTCGTTGTTCAACTGCGCCGGCCTGCCGACCACGGCGCCCGGGCAACGGATCATGCTGGTGAACTTTCTCGGTCACCGTCACCTCACCGAAGCGGTGCTCGGCCACATGTCCGACGGCGCGAGCATCGGCTTCATCTCCTCGACCGCCGGACTCGGATGGCTGATGCGGATGGGCGATGTCATGCCGCTGCTGATGACCCCCGACTTCGCGGCCGGCCAGGCGTGGTGTGAGGAGCACGACGATCTCGTCGGCGACAACGGCTACGGGTTCTCCAAGGTCGCCATCAACGCCTACGTCGCCTACCGCGGGTTCCAGCTCGCGTCGCAGGGTATTCGCGTCAACGGGATCATGCCCGGCCCGACCGACACGCCGATGATGCCGTCGTTCGTGGAGAGCATGGGAGAGGGCTACTTCGACACGTTCCCGAAGCCGGTCGGTCGGAACTCGACGGCTGAGGAACAGGCGTGGCCGCTGATCATGCTGAACAGTTCGAGGTCGAGCTACGTGACGGCGACGAATGTCTCGACCGATGGTGGTTTCTCCGGCGGTCTCTACACCGGCGGGATCGATCCAGCGGTGCTCGCGCGCTAGTTCGCGCTCGGGTTCGACAGCGAGCGCATGTCACGACATCGAACGAAGGGAAGGGCATGGGCGACTACCGGTTCATCACCACTGAGCGGCTGAGCGATGGCCGGATCACCCGGATCATGCTCGATCGGCCCGAGGCGCGCAACGCGCAGAACCGTGGCCTGCTCGTCGAGCTCGACGCCGCGTTGCTCGCGGCCGAGGCCGATGACGACGTGCGAGTCATCATCCTGGGTGGGAACGGCAAGATGTTCTCCGCCGGCCACGACATGGGTTCGAAGGTCGCGATGGCCGAGTACTACGGACCGACCCAGCACGCGACGCGAGCGATCAACGGTGGCGCCCGGGCAGGCGTCGAACGGTTCATGCTGCAGGAATGGCACTACTTCTTCCGGAACACCCTTCGCTGGCGCAACCTCCGCAAGATCACCATCGCCCAGGTGCACGGCCCGGTGTACTCCGCCGGCTTGATGTTGGCGTGGTCCTGTGATCTCATCGTCGCTGCCCAGAACACGCGGTTCGCCGACGTCGTCGCCCAGCGTCTGGGCATGATGGGCGTCGAGTACTTCGCGCATCCGTGGGAGTTCGGCCCCCGCAAGGCCAAGGAGTTGCTGCTGACCGGAGACTCCATCGATGCCGACGAGGCGTATCGCCTCGGCATGGTGAGCAAGGTGTTTCCCGATGACGAACTTGCCGATAGGACACTCGAGTTCGCACAGCGGATCGCCGAACTGCCGACCGTCGCGGCGCTCCTCGTGAAGGAGTCGGTCAACCAGACCCTCGACAACATGGGATTCACGAACGCGCTCCAGGCGTGCTTCAGCCTGCACCAGATCAATCACTCCCACTGGGCGTCGATCTCCAACGGCGAGCGGTGGGCCGCGACGGCCGAGTTCGACGAGGGGGTCCAGGACTGGCGCAACGCGCCACCGGTGCAGGTCGCCGAGAAGGGCTCGGTCGGCGGCGGGGGCTGACGGAGCCGCACCGCGCCTGATTCAGCTCTCGCCGAATCGATCGGCGAGGAGACGCTGGACCGCCCGACGGTCGATCTTGCCGCTGTCGAGCCACGGAAGTTCTGCTTGGTCGGTGATCAACATCACGTGCCGCGGCACCTTGTAGCTCGACAGCACCGACTTGACCTTGGCGCGCAGGTCGTCGGGCTGGGCGTCGGTTCCCGGCCGAACGACCGCGACAGCGGCGATGTCCTCGCCTCTGTCCGCGTGTTCCAACCCGACGACGATGGCCATCAGGACGGCGTCGTCCTCCTCCAGGACCAGCTCCACCTCGCGGGGCGTGACGTTCATCCCCGATGTCTTGATCTGGTCCCCGAGACGTCCCTTGAAGAACAGGTGTCCGTCGTCGTCGAACCAGCCGCCATCGCCGGTGCGGTACCAGCCATCGGGCGTGAAGGTGTCCTCTCGTTCACGCTTGTAGAGGCCCTGCATGATCGAGTACCCCCGGATGAGCACCTCGCCGAGCGTCCCCGGGGCGACGTCCTCGCCGGTGATCGGATCGACGATGCGATGCTCCACGCCGGGCACCGGCCGTCCGAACGAACCGATCTTGTCCGTTGGCAGCTCTGTCCCTTCGGGTTCGAGGGTATGGGGGCCGAGCGACTCGGTCATACCGAGGGCGTTCGGCCTGCGCGCCGGATCCTTGGTCGCCCGGTTGCGGGGCAGCAATGCCTCGATCGTCCCTCCTCGGATCGACGAAAGGTCGCGCTCCGCGAACGACGGGTGCTCGGCGAGCGCCTTGCCCATATGTGCCCACCCGACCACGTGGGTGCACCGTTCGCGCTCGATGAGCTCCAGTGTCGCTCCCGGTTCGAATCGGTCCTCGAACACGAGTGTCGCCCCGGCGTGCATGGCCGCGATGAGCATGTAGCTGAGACCGCCGACCCAGAACAACGGCATCGGGGTGTAGATCACATCGCCGGCACGAAGATCTCGGAACTGCCACAGGTTGTGCGCGTGGCGGATGACGGCCCCATGGCTGTGGACGACTCCTTTGGGATCAGAGGTGCTTCCGGACGAGTAGACGATCACCATCGGATCCGCCGCAGTGACCTCCGATTCCACGGCGGCCAGCACGTTGTCGTCGATCCGGGCGCCCGTACGCACCAGGTCGTCGATCCCCCCTGCCCACTGCCGGCTGCGGTCTCCCCACACCCAGATCGATCGAAGATAGGGATGGCCGGCGGTGAACAGGTGGCCTGCCACATGTGTGGCGAGCGCGGGTACGACCGCCTCGAGGCGCTCCAGGTAGTCGTGGCCGAGGTGCTCGTCGACCACCAGCAGGACCTGTACATCGGCGTGACGGAGTGTTCGGTCGAGTTCGCGGGGTTGGTGGTAGGTGTTGAGCAGCGTCACCAATGCCCCGATGCGGGTCGCTGCGAGCCATCCGATCACCCACTCCGGCCCATTCGGGGCCAACACGCCGACGCGTGTCCCCTTGCCGACCCCAGTGGAGAGCAGCCCGCGGGCGAGCGCGCGTGATGCCTCGTCCGCACCGCGGTACGACAGTCGGCGGTCGCCGATCACGATGAGATCGGTGTCGCCGTGAACCGACGCCTGGTGGGAGATGAACGCGCCCGACGTCACACCGTACGGCGGAAAGGACATCTCGCGATCGGACATCGCTTGAGTCTAACAATCGAGTCATGCGAGAGCCGAGGGAGCGGTGGACGCACGTCGCGGCAGCGGTCCGCGGCGTGGTCGTGAAGTGCGGCGTACCCGTCGCCGGGCTGCACCTCAGACGGACAATGCGGCCCGCCGACCCTCGAGGATCGCTTCGTGAACGGTCCGGGGGGCGACGGCATCGCCCACCTGGGTGGTGGCGCCCGGGAGGGGTTCGGTGGGTAGGCGGAACCCGCAGTCGACGACGGCGGCACAACTGATCGTTCGCCGAGCCCCCGAGTACCGGTCCTCGACCTCGACGCTGTCGGAGCGGGCCACACGGAGCAGTGTGCGACGTTCGATGATCACACCACGCTGGGCGAGCCGGGTATTCGCCGGCGCGAGGTCGCCGGTGCGGGCGAGTTCGTTGCCCGCGATGTTGTCCTGTGTGATCAGCACGGCGCGTTCGCCCAACTCCTCCGCGATCGCGACGCCGATCGGTCCGCCGATCGGGTCGAACACGACGATGGCGCCGTCGCCCGGGAGGTCGACGACGCCTCGTCGCACGTCGGCGATGTCGAGCACCACGGCGCCCGGATCGGATTCGTAGGTGCGCCGGCCCGCCAGTGAGCCGGTGCACTGCATCACGAACAGTTCGGCGTGGGTCCGGGCTTCGGCTTCGGTCCGGGCCTCGTCGCCGGACTCGACACCAGCCTCCGTCTCGAACCGAACCGTCACACCCAGCCGGGCCAGTTCGCGTTCGTACCAGTCGACCAACGCCCCGTGAGGCCCGGCGACGCGTGCCATCCCGCCGAGTTGTGGGGATCGTTCGAGGATCGTGACGTCGTGGCCGCGCAGCGCGGCGACACGGGCCGCCTCCATGCCGGCGGGGCCACCGCCGATCACGTGCACGGCGACCGCCCGACCGGCCGGGCGGTACCAGTCGGGGTCCTGGGTCTCGCGGCCGCTCGTCGGTTCACCGACACAGGTGACGATCGGGTTGCGGGCATCACGAACCTGGCACGTCTGGTTGCAGCGGGTGCAGGGCCGGATCTGATCGGCGACATCGTCGGTGAGCTTGCGGGCGAGGTCGGGGTCGGCGATCTGCGCTCTCGTCATCTCGACGCCATCGCACAGTGCCGGGTCGTCGAACCCGCCGAGCGCCCACTCGGCCTGGCCCCAGTCGACGATCGAGCCCTGCAGGACCACCGGCACGTCGACGTGCTCGCGAACGGTGCGGCACAGCTCGATGTTGAAACCCACAGGTTCGTGGAAGTCGGGACGGGTCTTCTCGGCGGAGAAGATCGAACCCCGGGTCACGACGAGGTAGTCGATGCCGATGGCGGTCAGTTGGCGGGCGACCTCGGGCGCCATCTCGGGCGTGATCCCGGCCCATGGCGCGAGTTCGTCGCACGACAGGCGCAGCCCGACCGTGTGGGTGGCCCCGACGGAGCTGCGGACCGCCTCGATGACCTGGCGGGCGAACAGCAACCTGTCGTGACCCCACTCGTCGTCACGTTGGTTCGTGAGGCCGCTGAGGAACTGGCGTACCAGGCTGTGCTGACCGGCATTGATCTCCACGCCGTCGAGGTCGGCGTCGGCGGCGAGCCCTGCGGCCGACCCGAACCCGGCGACCACCGCGGTGATGTCGTCGGCCTCCATCCACTTCGGCGCCTCCCGGGTGTTCACCTCGGGAACCCGTGACGGCGCCCACAACGGCGCCTGGTTGTAGGCCGACGATCCCTGGCCGCCGGCATGATCGAGCGATCCGATCACCAGCGCGCCGTGCGGGCGGCAGGCCTTGACGATCTCGGCCCATCCGTCGACACAGTGTTCGGCGAGGGGCGCCCGTTCGTACGGCCAATCCGAACCGTGGGTCGACGCTCCCTCGACCACGATCGTGCCGCAGCCGCCCCGGGCTCTGCGCTCGTAGTACGCGACGTGGCGGGATGTCAGTGATCGGTCGTCGTCGCCGAGGTTGGTGACGTGGGGGCCGAACATGATCCGGTTCGGTGCGCCTCGTGGCCCGAGGGTGAGTGGAGTGAGCAACTGCATGGAGGTGTCCGGGTCACATCTTGCTCAACCCGCGTTCTTCCCGCCGAATCATCCGCTTGATGTTGCCCAGGTGTCTGGCGACGATGAGCGCGCACAGCCCGGCCGTGGCGAGGAACTCCCATGCCGGAGCGTCATCGACGACGAGAGCGATCGGCACGAGCACCACCGCCACGACCGATGCCAGCGCCGCCTTGCCGGTCGCCCTCGACAGGATCCACCACACGGCCACCGACAGCGGAGCGATGATCGGGTAGAGCACGAGCAGCACACCGGAGCCGGTGGAGACCCCCTTGCCGCCCTTGAACCTTCTGAACACCGGGAACATGTGGCCGACGATCGCCGCCGCACCGCACCAGTAGGCGAGCGGCCGGCCGTCGAGGGCGAGTCCGAGGCCGGCGGCCAGGGCGCCCTTCAGCGCATCCAGGACATAGACCCACACACCCTTGCGCCATCCCAGGGCCCGCGTGACGTTCGATGCCCCGGGGTTCCCGGAACCGAACGTCGAGATGTCGACGCCATTGGCCCGGGCGATGAGGATCGCGCTGGGAAACGTGCCGAGGATGTAGGCGACGATGATCGCAACGGACGCAGACATCGTGGGGGACGCGTGGTTGGGTGTGGTGGTTGGGTGTGGTGGTTCGGTGTCGGTGGTTCGGTGTGGTGGTTCGGTGTCGGTGCTCAGCGACGGCCGATGGTGACCGGAACGCGTTCTGGCGCGATGGCCCGCGCCGGCTTGGAGTGATCCATCATCGGCCGGGGGGCAGTGCCTGCCGACGCGGCGAGCAGCGCCGCCTCACCGTGGCCACTCACGCATTCGGGGTCGGGCCCGTCGAGTGGCAGGCCGGTGAAGAACTTGGCCGCCATGCAGCCGCCCTGACAGGCGTCGTAGTTTCCGCACGAGACGCAGGCCCCGGCCGATTGTGGCTCGCGCAGCTCGGTGAACAACTCGCTGTGTTTCCACACCTCGGCGAACCCGCCGGGGTCACGAACCGACCCTGCTTTGAACTGGTCGTGGATCACGAACGGGCAGGCGTACACGTCACCGATCGGGTCGATCAGGCAGACGACTCGTCCGGCTCCGCACATGTTGAGCCCGGGCAGCGGCTCCTCGCCGAGCGCGTTGAGGTGGAAGAACGAGTCGCCGGTGAGCACGTTGTCGCCATGCGCGAGCAGCCACTCGTAGATCTGGCGCTGCTGCGCGTTGGTCGGGTGCAGATCGTGCCAGGAGTCGGCTCCACGCCCGGACGGACGCAGCCGGGTCACACGAAGCTGGGCGCCGAGGGAATCGGCGAGCGCCTTGAATTCGTCGAGCTGATCGACGTTGTGACGGGTGACGACGACGGAGATCTTGAACGGCCCGAACCCGGCGTCACGGAGGTGCTCCATCGCCCGGATCGCGGTGTCGTAGGAACCCTCGCCACGTACGGCGTCGTTGGTGGCGGCGTCGATGCCGTCGAGGCTGATCTGGATGTCGAGGTAGTCCATCGCCGCGAGCCGGCGGGCTTTGTCGGCGTCGATGAACGCTCCGTTGGTCGAGAACTTCACGCCGATGCCTCGACCGATCGAGTACTCGAGCAGCTTCGAAGAAATCGCGCCGGATCATCGGCTCACCGCCACCGATGTTGATGTAGAACACCTGCAAGTCGTGGAGCTCGTCGAGCACGGCTTTGGCTTCGGCGGTGGTCAGCTCGCGCGGGTCGCGGCGACCCGACGACGACAGGCAGTGCACGCACTCGAGGTTGCAGGCGTAGGTGAGTTCCCAGGTGAGGCAGATCGGGGCGTCGAGGCCCGCTCTTCAGCTGCTCAACCAGCGGGGACGGGTTGGCGCTCATGGAGCATCTCCGAATCGTTGAGGGATGTCAATGCACGCTCGAACGACGGCCAGCGGCGCTCGTCGATGCCGCAGGCGCGCAAGCGTGTCGGCAACGGTGTCGTGGTCGTCGAGGGCCCGGACGACGCGTACGACGTCGGGATGCTTGAGGAAGATCAGCTTGCGGTTTGCGTAGTGGTACGCGAGCGCCCCGAAGGGCTCGGGCCGCAGGGCGACGTGCGGGTCCAGCGTGAGTCGGCGACCGAGCACGTCAGTAGACGCCGCACATCCCGTCGATCGAGATCTCCTCGACGAGAAGTTCGTCGAGGAGGAACTCGTCGACGGGGGCTTCGACGAGACCGTCGAGGGGGCTTCGTCGAGCCCGTCGACGGGGGTCGTGTCGGCAGCGGCGTCCGATCGGGCATCGGTGACTGGAGTGGATGTAGCCATCCCGCGATCCTAGTTCACCGAGCGGGGATCACCGCCGCGTAGAGCTCGGGCTCTCGGCGACGCCATGTCGATGTGGCATGTCCGGTCCCGATGCGCAGCACCATCAGCCCGGCTCCGAGCGTCGCCGCGGCGAACGCCGTCACGAGCGGCAGCGAACCACGGTCCAGGGCCCATAACAGCGCCAGCGCGATCGGCAACGTCAGCACAGCGAGTGTGGTGAGCAATCCGCCCAGAATGAGCGCTCCGAGGCAGCCCTTGCCCGACTCGCCGCCGGCGAGTGGATTGTCGCCCTCGGGTACGGCGATCGGCATGAGCGTCGACTGGAGGATCGCCGCGCCGGCGCCGGCGAACAGGCCGCCGGCGCCGACGAGGAGGCCGGCGGGCAGGAAGCGCCATTCCGACGTCAGCCCGGCCGCGATGAGCGGCCCGATGATCGCGAGGGGCGAAGCGACGACGATCACCGACCGGGCCTTGCCGCGCACGACGACGCCGGCATCGACCCCGGTCAGCAGCTCGTTGGCCAACGCTGGGCCGTCGGAACCGAAGCAGTTGCCCGCCATGAACAGCACGGCGAGCTGCACCGCCCCGCCGACGAGCACGGCCCCGGCGCCGACACCGTCACGGGTCAACGTGGGCACGAGCACGATCGCAAGTCCGACGCCCGCGCCGGTGACGGTCTCGAGTGCGCTGCGCGGTGTGCGGACCCGCGTGAGCAGGCCGCGCCAGGCAATCGAACCGACGGGCCCCGTTCCGCACAGCCGGCGTACGAGGCGCCGACGCCGGCGGGCGGCGCCGTCGCCACGGCCGGCGCGAGTGCCGGCTTGACGACGCTGATGTGTCGCCGAGCCCTTCACCGACACGAGCAGCTGTTGCGTCGTCCACACGAACACCAAGCCGAGCGGGATGAGCCACAGCGAACCGAGCACCGTATGGCCGATCGCTCGCAGCGGTTCGTCGCCTGCGGTTGCCAGGGCCCGGCCGAGCTGCCCGGGCGGGCTCCAGGCAACGGCCCCGGTGAGTCGGTCGCGATCGCCATCGTCGAGCTCACCGATCACGCGGGGTACGAACTGAAACGTTCCGTAGAAGATGAGTGCCGAGAGCCCGACCACGAGTTGTCCAGATCGCGGATAGCGGGTGGCGAACAAGCCGAGCGCGTTGATCGCTGCCCTTGAGATGAACAGCAAGGTCAGGAGGAATGCGCCGACGGCGAGGGCGACCGGGAGCACCGATGCCGGGCCGCGGAGCGCCCCGATGAACAGCCCGATCCCGACGAGGATCGCTGAGAGCGCAGGTGGCCCGACGGCGGTGGCGGCGAGCAGACCGGATCCCAGCCGCCGTTCGCTGACGGGCTCGGCCGCGAGCACGCGAGGGTCGACCGGCTGGGAGACGCCGGCGATGACCCCCAGCATCACGACCACGATGGTCAGCCCGGTCGTGGCGAGCACGAAGATCGACGTGCTGTCATCGGATCGCTGACCGGCGACGGCCAGGACGGCGCCGATGGTCAGGCCGCCGAACAACGCGGACGCGAAGCCGATGACGACGGCGAACTTCTGGGCGCCGCCGTCTCGTAGGGCGCCGCGCAGCAGGCGCCAACGCAAGCGGGCGAACAGCAGGATCGTGCGCCGCGTGTTCATGTCGGTCAGCGTCGGGCCGGGCAGGGAGCCCGGCGGGGCGCCGGCAGAAACGTCGATCGGGCTCGCCACCGAGACCCTCAGCCGAGCCAGTCGAGTGAGCGGCCGTCGATCTCGTGCGCTCCGATCACGTCGATGAAGGCGTCTTCGAGCCGTCGTCCGTCGCGCAGCTCGTCGATCGGCCCCGACGCGACGATCCTGCCTCGGTCGATGACCCCGACGTGGTCGCAGACGCGTTCGACGATGTCCATCACATGCGTCGACAGCACCACCGTGCCCCCACCGACACGGAACCTGTCGAGCATCCGGCGCATTGCCCGAGTCGACACCGGGTCGACGCCTTCGAACGGCTCGTCGAGCATGACGACACGCGGCCGGGGGAGCAGTGCCGCAGCCAGCGCCGTCTTCTTGCGCATGCCATGGCTGTAGCCGGCGATCGGGCGGTGTGCGTCGTCGCTGAGATCGAGCACGGCGAACAGCTCAGCGGAGCGGTCGCGGATCGTCTCCGCGTCGAGGCCGCGGAGCGAGCCGATCGTTTCGACGAACTCCCACGCGGTCAGTCGCTCGAACAGCTGAAGGGGATCGAGCATGACGCCCATCGCCTGCCGAGTTGCCAGCACGTCATCAGCCACCGAGACTCCACACACCTCGATCGAGCCGGCATCGGGCCGGACCAACCCGACCACGGCGCGCATCGTGGTCGACTTCCCGCTGCCGTTCGGCCCGACGAGCCCGAAGCACGAACCAGTGGGAACATCGAGGTTCAGCCCGTCGAGCGCTCGTGTCGGGCCGTACGACTTGACGAGCCCGATGATCCGCAACGGCGACGGCGGCGCCGGAAGGGCGCCCGACCCGAGGGCGTTCGCGGCGACTGCCGGCGTGGACGGATCCGGGCGGGGGAACTCCACCCGGTCAGTCTGCCGTGGCGAGCAGCGAGCCGTGCGACGGTGCGACGGACTCATCCGGCGCGGCCGACGCGGTACGTAGGTCGAGCGCTGCGACCGCGCCGATCACGATGACCGCCGGCGACTCGATCGGGGCATCGGCGAGGTCGTGCAACGCGCAGCGGACGACGACCTGAGCTTCGGTCGTCGCTGACCGAACGGCCGCGACCGGGGTGGTCGACGCGAGCCCGCCGGCGATCAGTTCGGAGGCGATCTCGGCTCGTTGGGCGACGCCCATGAGCACGACGATCGTGCCGCCGACGTTGGCGAGCGAGCGCCAGTCGATGTCGGGTTCGCCGTGGCGGCGGTGACCGGTGATCACCGTGAATGCAGCGGCGACACCGCGATGGGTGACCGGAACCCCGCCCGCCATCGGGGCCGCGATCGACGACGTGATGCCGGGTACAACCTCGAAGGCAACGTCGGCTTCGAGCAGTGCGAGGGCCTCCTCACCGCCGCGACCGAACACGAACGGGTCGCCGCCCTTCAGTCGTACGACGCGCTTGCCCTGTCGGCCGAGCTCCACGAGCAGCGCGGAGATCAGCTCCTGGGGCACTGCCCGACCGGGTCGTTTGCCGACGTCGATCAGCTCGGCCGTCGGTGGGACGAGTGCCAGCACACCGTCGTCCACGAGGGCGTCGTGCACGACCACTTCGGCATCGGCCAGCAGCCGCGCCGCCTTGACGGTGAGCAGATCGGCGTCACCGGGCCCCGCTCCGACCAGCGCCACGGTCATTCTCCGCCACCCGATTCACCGTCGCCCGATTCAGCGTCACCCGATTCACCGTCGCCCGATTCAGCGTCGCCCGATCCAGCGTCGCCCGTCGCCCGCCCTCGTCGGCGCGCGGCCGGTGCAGGTAGCAGCGCCTGCAACTCATCCCAGTCCTGGTCCACGCACCAGTCCCCGAACTCCCGAGTTCCCCCAACCCCCCGAATTTCTCCGCTCTCGGTGCGCTGAGAAGCTGTCGGATCGCCCAGAACTTCGGATGGTTGATCGTGGGTGAAGCGTTCGAGGAGGGGGCGCAGGAGATCGGGGACGTCGGTGAGGGGGACGTCGGCACGGAGCAACCGCGCGAGACGATCGCCGGCTGATGATCCGCCGACGTAGATGTCGTAGTTGCGCTTCGTCCGCCCGACGATGCCGAGTTCGGCGGTGTAGGGCCGTGTGCAACCGTTCGGGCAGCCGGTCATGTTGATCCGGACGGGGAGGTCCGGGACCCCGATGTCGGCGAGCAACTTCTCGAGCCGGTCGACGACGTCGGGCAGCACGCGTTCGGCCTCGCCGAGCGCCTTGCTGCAGGTCGGCAGCGCCGGGCAGGCGATCGCGAGGTTGCGTGTCGGGGTCTGGTCGCTCGCGAGGGCCACGCCGTTGGAGCGCAGGACACGCTCCACTGCGTCCGGGTCGTGCACACCGACGAGGAGGAGATCCTGGCGCGCTGTCACCCGGAGCTCGGTGATGGCGCCATCGGCGATGAGGCGTCGCAGCGCCACTCGCAGCATTCCGGCGACCTTGCCCGACGGCACCGGCAGACCCAGGGTGTGCACACCGTCGATGTGGTGGCGACCATGGTGCGTGTGCGCCTCCCACTTGGCAAGCTCGACCGGCGGCGCCAAGGCTCGCCCGGTGCGCTCCTCGACCTGGGCTCGGAGCCAGTCGATGCCCCGGGCCTCGACGAGGTACTTCAGCCGGGCACGCGATCGATCGTCACGATCGCCGTAGTCACGATGGGTCGTGACGATGGCCTCGACGACATCGCCGAGCTCGGTCGGTGGCACCCAACCGAGTGGCTGCGCGAGCAGCGGGTAGGTGTCGTCCGGCCGACTGTGGCTCATGCCCATGCCGCCGCCTGCGAACACCACGAATCCCGTCAGCTCACCGGTCGTGCCCTCCGACAGGGTGGGCACGATGCCGACATCGTTGGCGTACACGTCGACGCAGTTGTCGCCCGGCCACGCGATGGCGATCTTGAACTTGCGAGGGAGGTATGCGGCGCCGTAGATCGGCTCGACCGGGTCGATCGGAGCGAGCGCCTCGGGACGGGCGCGCCCGACGCTCGAACGATCGGGGTGCGGCTCGGCGGTGACGGCGGTCTCGCCGTCGACCCACAACTCCCAGTAGGTCTCGGTCCGGGGCCGGAAGCGAGCGACCATCTCGTCGACGACGGGTCGCAGGACCGCTTCGCGTGCGGGGTCGGGAAGGGGGCATGCCATCACGTTGCGCACCACGTCACCGCAGGCGCCCAGCGTGGTGAGCAGCGAGGAGTTGATCCCGGCGACCAGGCGGCGAAGGTCGCCCTTGTAGACGACGTGGTACTGGACGCCCTGCCGTGTGGTGAGGCGGAGCTTCTGGTCGGCGAGCTGTGCCACCCGGTCGAGGGCCAGCCACTGCGTAGGGCTGATGACCCCACCGGGCACCGAAGCGCGCACCATGCAGGAGTAGTCGAGCGGCAACTTCTCCCGTGTGCGTGCACGGCGGAGGTCACGGTCGTCCTGCTGGTAGATGCCATGGAACTTGAGCAGCAGTTCGGCATCGTGATCGAAGTCGGGCCGACCATTGGTGAGTTCGCCGCCGATTTCGCCACCCAGGTAGTTGCCGGCGATCTTGACTGTCTCCGCGCTCACTGGTGCAGCCCGCATTCGGTCTTGTCGGCGCCGGCCCAGCGCCCGGAGCGGGCATCGTGGCCGTCGGACACGGGTCGGGTGCACGGCCAGCACCCGATCGACGGGTAGCCACGATCCACCAGCGGGTGCTCGGGGAGATGGTGGGTCACGCGGTAGTCGGCCACGAGATCATCGGTCCACGCGGCGAGGGGGTTGACCTTCACCACGCCCTTGAGCAGGTCGTCGTGCACGATCGGGGTGGTCCGCCGTGACGGGGAATCGCTCCGTCGGAGGCCGGTCACCCACGCGCCGCGCCCGGCGAGCGCTCGCGTGAGCGGCTCGACCTTGCGGGCGGCGCAGCAGGCATCGGTGTCGGTCTGCCAGACGTTGCGCTCGAGGCCGGCATCGGGATGCAGGACTCTCAGGTTCAGGCCCAGACGGTCACGTAGGTCGTCGGCGTACCACTCGGTCTCGGCGAACAGATACCCGGTGTCGAGCATGGTGATCTCGATGCCCGGGACCACCGAGTTGGCGACATGGGCGAGCGTCGCGTCGCCGAAACTCGCCGTGACGCACAGCCGGTCGCCGAACGTCGCGTGGGCCCAACGCATGATGGCGTGAGCGTCCGCGAGCGGGTCGGTGGTCTCGGCCGGGCGCACGGTTGAGCTGTTCACCCGATGCATTCAATCAAACCCGACCAAATAGATCAACTTTATCGGGAATCAATTTCGTAGAATGTCCGCATGTCAGATGCCTCCGCTGCGGGCCACGTGACGAGCCCGTCCTCCCGATCTGTTCGGTTCTCCTATCCGGTGTTCCTCGATCTCGATGACGTCCAGGTGCTCGTCGTCGGCGGCGGGCCCGTCGGCGCGCGCAAGGCGACCGCACTCAGCGAGGCGGGGGCGACGTTGCGGCTCGTCGCGACGGTGGTGAGCCCGGCGATCGACCGGGCGATGTTCGCCGATGTCCGGGAGCGGCCGTTCGTGCCCGGCGACCTCGACGGCGTCCGCCTCGTGATCGCTGCCACCGGCGACTACGACGCCGATGCGGCGATCTCGGCGGCGGCTCGGCAACGAGGCATCTGGACCAACGCTGCCGATCAGCCGACCGATTGCGAGTTCATCCTGCCGGCGATCACCCGGGCCGGCAGGGTGACCGCCGCCATCAGCACTGACGGCGCCAGCCCAGCGCTCGCTCGCGCCCTGCGTGATCGGGTCGCCATGATGCTGACCGACGACGTTGCCGTGCTGGCCGAGGAGTTGGCGGCCGAACGGGCCAGGGTGAAGGCCGCCGGCGGCTCGACCGAGGACATCGACTGGTCGCCGATGATCGAGCGCCGTCTCGGCGCGGCGGACGGCTGAGCGCAAGGATCTGAGCGGACGGCTGAGCGGACGGCTGAGCGGACGGCTGAGCGGGAAAGGTCAGCGCATGTCGGCAGCGGCGACGTTGCGTTGAGCGACTTCGACCAGTTCGCCGTCACGGATCTCGTAGCTGATCACGTGGTCGACCGAGTGCTGCCCGGCGCGTGCCTTGCCCGTGACGACGTCGAGTTCGGCGCCGTCGACGAGCGGGATCAGGGCAACGGCTCGGAACCCCTGGTCGGCGCCGGGCGCCGATCGCTTGTTCTCACGGATCAGTAGGCCGGAATCCCAGACCCACACGTCGTCGACGCTGACGAAGCGACACCGATGACTTGTCTTCGACTTCGCGACCAGCCCGCCGGGGCACACGACCACGCTCCCCTGGACCCATGGAAGCACGCCGAGCCCATCTCGACCGAACCCCGTCTCGAACGCCGATGCGATGATCGCGTCATGGTCGCCGTTGCCGATGGCGCGCTCGATCTGGACCCGTCGGACGACCTCGGCAAGTCGATGGAGTTCGTCGTCGCCGAGACTGCGTACGTACCCCAATACCAGCTCAGGGCCATCGCGCGCGCCGAGTTCTCCTACCGAATCTGACGTCATCACCGGCAGTCTGTCCGATGGGTGTCACAGTTTGACGTTGTCGTACAGTCGGATTCATGCAGACCAAAGCGGCCATCCTCTGGGAAGTCAACCAACCGTGGAGCGTCGAAGACGTGGAACTCGATGCGCCGCGCCCCGGCGAAGTGCGAGTGAAGCTCGCCGCGTCGGGCATGTGCCACTCCGATGAGCACCTCGTCACCGGCGACCTGCCGTTCGCACTGCCGATCATCGGTGGCCACGAAGGCGCCGGCATCGTCGAGGAGGTCGGCGAGGGCGTCAGTTGGCTGGCGCCGGGCGATCACGTCGTGTTCGGCTTCATCCCCTCGTGCGGGCGCTGCCCGAGCTGCTCCAACGGCCATCAGAACCTGTGTGACCTCGGTGCGCTGATGGGCGCCGGCATGCAGATCACCGACGGCACGTCGCGCCACCACGCCCAGGGCGCCGACCTCAAACTGATGTGCATGCTCGGCACGTTCGCTCATCACACCGTGGTCAACGAGGCCAGCTGCATCAAGATCGACAACGACGTACCCCTCGACCGGGCGTGTCTGCTCGGCTGCGGTGTCATCACCGGGTGGGGCTCCAGCGTCTATGCCGCCGATGTCGGTATCGGTGACATCGTCGCGGTGGTCGGTGTCGGCGGTATCGGCGCGAACGCCATCCAGGGCGCGAAGATCGCCGGCGCCAAGCAGATCTGGGCGATCGATCCGATCGAGTCCAAGCGTGAGCGGGCGATGGAGTTCGGCGCCACGCACACCGCGGCCTCGATGGCCGAGGCGATGGAGCCGTTGGGCGCGGCCTCGTGGGGCACGATGGCGAACAAGGTGATCATGACGATGGGTGTGGGATCCGGCGCCATGCTGATCGAAGCCCTGGCACTGACTGCCAAGCGCGGACGCGTCGTCGTCACGAACATCCACCCGGCGATGGAGATGTCGGCGAACATCAGCCTGCTCGATCTCACCCTGATGGAGAAGCAGGTCGTCGGCTCGCTGTTCGGTTCGGGCAACCCACGCGCCGACATCCCCAAGTTGCTGAACCTGTACCGCTCGGGCCGGCTCGATCTCGACGGCCTGGTCACCAATACCTACCCCCTCGCGGGAGTGAACGACGGCTACGACGACATGCGCTCCGGCAAGAACATCCGCGGGGTCCTGGTCTACGACTGATCAACTTTCATCGTTTGCGTCGGGATTTCGGAGACCCGGTTCACCGGAATCCCGACGCAAACGTGAGCTGAGCACATCAACGAAGTGAGGAAAGGGGAGGAATAGATGAAGAGCAGAGCAGCGATGATCCACGGGGTCGGGCAGGACTGGAAGGTCGAGGAGATCGAGGTCGACGCGCCCAAGGCCGCCGAGGTGCTCGTCGAGTGGAAGGCAGCGGGGCTGTGTCACAGCGACGAGCACATCGTGACGGGCGACATGGTCCCGCCGGAGGAGATGTGGCCGTTGATGGGGATCGACTCGTACTTCCCGATGATCGGGGGTCACGAGGGCGCCGGTGTCGTCGTCGAGGTCGGCCCGGGCGTCACGAGTGTCGCCGTCGGCGACCACGTGTCGGCGTCGTTCATCCCTGCTTGTGGCCGCTGCCGGTACTGCTCGACGGGTCGCCAGAACCTGTGCGACCAGGGCGCCGGCACCTTCCTGAAGGGGATGATCACCGACGGCACGAGCCGCCACCGGCTCGCTGACGGCCCGGAGGTGGGCCTGTTCGCCAAGCTCGGCACGTTCTCCCAGTACTCGTGCGTCGCCGAATCGCAGGTGATCAAGGTCGAATCCGACCTGCCGCTCGAAGCGGTCGCGCTCGTGTCGTGCGGTGTGGCCACCGGCTGGGGCTCGGCCACGAAGCGTGCCGACGTCGCGCCCGGTGACACGGTCGTCGTCGTCGGCATCGGCGGCATCGGTATCAACGCCGTGCAGGGCGCGGCGATGGCCGGCGCTCGCTACGTCATCGCTGTCGACCCGATCGAGTTCAAGCGCGAGAAGGCGATGGAGTTCGGCGCGACGGAGACACTACACGTCGATGGAAGAGGCGCTGCCCGCCGTGCGCGAGCTGATCGCACGGGATGATGGCCGACAAGGTGATCATGACCCCCGGCGTGGTGTACGGCGACCTGATGGCGCTCGGGACGCAGCTCGCCGGCAAGGGCGGCACGATCGTGGTCACCGCCATCGCCCCGATGACGCAGACCGAGTCGTCGGTCAGTTTGTTCGAGCTGGCAATGTGGAACAAGGAGATCAAGGGCACGATCTTCGGATCGCTCAACCCGCGAGCCGACATTCCCGAGATTGCTCGGTCTGTACCGCGATGGAAAGCTCAAGCTCGACGAGTTGATCACCAACCGCTACAGGCTCGACGACATCAACGTGGGGTACCAGGCGATGCGCGGCGGTGAGAACATTCGTGGCGTGATCGTGCATGGCTGAGGCGTCGACGTCGGACACGACGTCGACCGCCTTGACCGATCCCGCCTCACTCGTCGAACGCATCCGCGTCCGAGTCGTCGGTCGACGCCGAGAGATCGAACTCGTCGTCGCGGCGCTCATCGCCGGCCGGCACACGCTGATCGAAGGGCCGCCCGGCACGGGAAAGTCGACGCTGCTGCGGTCGGTGGCCCAGGAACTGGGTGTCGGTTTCGAGTTCGTGGAGGGCAACGCCGAGCTGACGCCGGCACGGCTCATCGGTCACTTCGACCCTGCGCGCGTCATGGCCGAGGGCTACGACGCGCAGGTGTTCGTCGACGGGCCGTTGGCCTCGGCGCTGCGCGACGGATCACTGCTGTACGTCGAGGAGATCAACCGGGTCCCCGAAGAGACCCTCAACGTGTTGATCACCGTGATGAGCGAGGGTGAACTGCACATCCCACGTCTCGGTCGGCTCGCCGCGTCACCGGGGTTCCGGCTCGTCGCGGCGATGAACCCGTTCGACGCGATTGGCACCGCGCGCATCTCCGCGGCGGTCTACGACCGCGTCTGCCGGTTGGCGGTCGGGTACCAGTCGGCTGCCGACGAGGGCGACATCACGCGCCGCGCGGTTCGCACCGACGACCTGGATCCCGCCTGGGTCGACAAGGTCGTCGAACTCGTGCGTCTCACCCGCACGCATCCCGATCTGCGGGTCGGATCCTCGGTACGCGGAGCGATCGACATGTGCGCGGTTGCGTCGTCGCTCGCGATCGTGCGCGGCGAGCATCCGTCATCACCGAACGTGTCGCTGGATGCGGCGCTCGTCGCGCTGTCGGGACGCATCCGTCTGCGTGAGGGGACCAACCGCACCGCGGACGACATCGTGCGCGAGTTGTGGGGTTCCGTCTTCGCCACCGCCGGCACCGCGGCCGGTGACGAGGGAAAAGTCGGCGCCCCGACTGGGGCCACGACCTCCCGCTGAATCCGCCGCCGTCGGTCACCAAGGAGGGCGACGCCGCTGACGAGGAGGTGGCCAAGAGCCGCCGCAGCAGCACGTCACGGCGTGAACTGGCACGCAACGATTCGTTCGAGGACATCTCGCCCGACCTCGGAATGCTTGACGAGCAGGCGCTCGACGACGCGCTGCAGGCGGATCCCGACGAGACGTTGGCACTGCTGGCCGACCTCACCGGGGCAACCGACGAGAAGCTCCGCGACCTCGCGCGTCGGCTCGCTGCACAGCTGTTCTTCGACATCGCCCGGCGCGGACCGTCGACCCCGCGCGGCGTGGGTCGTCTTCGCACGCAGCGCTATCGGCCCGACGGTGGCGACCTCGACGTGGATGCCGGCATCGATGCGCTCGTCGCCGCGCGTGTTGCCGGTCGGGCGGTCGACCCGGAGGATCTGCGGGTCAGGTCGTGGTCGACGCCGGGTACCGCGATCTGTCTCCTCGTCGACCGCAGCGGATCGATGGGAGGCCGGCCGCTCGCCACCGCCGCGGTCGCTGCATCGGCGGTGGCGTGGCGCGCCCCCGATGACTACTCGGTGTTGTCGTTCGGCAAGGAGGTGATCGCGGCGAAGTCGCAGGACGTGGTCAAGTCGAACGAGGCGGTGATCGATTCGGTGCTCGCGTTGCGCGGGTTCGGAACCACCGATGTGGCCGGGGCGCTGCGGGCGGCGAACGAGCAGCTCTCCCGATCGCGGGCCGGGCGGAAGATCACGATCCTGCTATCGGACTGTCGTTCAACGGTTCCGGGTGATGTGGTCGCCGCTGCCGCAGCGCTCGACGAGCTCGTGATCGTCGCCCCCGAGTCCGATGCCGAGGAGGCGATCGAGCTGGGTCGGCGAACCGGGGCCAGGGTCACCACGGTCGCCGGCCCATCGGATGCCGCTGCCGGGCTCGCGAGAGCGTTGGACGTCTGATCAGCAGGAGATGTGCGGGTCGGGCACGACGCCGATGACGTTCTCCTCGGCGACGACGCCGGGCACCGTGGTCGCCGGAGGATCGGTCACCACCGGGAGGGTCCCGCCGCCGGCGCCGTTCGACGGGATCGTGGACGGGGTGTTCGACGGGGTGTCGACCGGCGCGGGCGCGTACGTGGTGGTGGTCTCGAACAGCTGGTCGGGTGCGTCGGACAGCGTCGCCTTGCCCTGGAAGACGGAGATGATCGCTTGCATGTTGGCGCCCCCGAGCCTGGGGATGAGCACCGCGTTGCCCTGGATCGTGTCGTTGCGCGCTTCGATCTGATAGGTCGTGATCTGCGTCGGGTCGACCTTGCTCATCACGCCGGCGAACTCGAGCATCTTGCGTGGTGTGAGGCTCGGGTCGGTGACGATGTACTCCGAGACGGTGTCGATCAGCCCACCGGCGACGTCCGGATCGAAGGCGCCCTTCGAGAGCAGGCGGGACACGGTACGACGCAGGAAATCCTGCTGGCGGGAGATGCGACCGAGGTCGGATGTCCCGTCGGTGACCCAGCCCCTTTCCTCGGTGAACGACTGCATCTTGCGTGAGCGCACATAGGCCAGCGCATGATCGCCGTCGAAGCTGAAGCAGCCGGCCTCGGGTACGTTCAACCCGGTTGCGGGGTCGCGCACCGGCGTGGCGAATGGAACGCTGACCCCGTTCACGGCCTGGACCAGTCGCTGGAATGCGCAGAAGTCGACCTGGACGAAGTGGTCGGTCGTGATGCCGAAGTTCTGGTAGATCGTGTCGATCAGCTTCTGCGGGTTGTCCCGTTCGTATGCCGCGTTGATGCGCTGCTGGCCCGAACGCCCGGCGATGGTGACCCAGAGGTCACGGGGGAACGACAGCACGGCCACCTGAGAGGTCGACGGGTTGACACGCCACATCATGATCGTGTCGCTGCGCTCGCCGATGTTGGACCGGTCACCGAACGCCGGCGCGTACGGGGAGGTCGGGTCGACGCACGAATTGTTGTCGGCGCCCGTGATCAGAAAGTTCTTGGCCCCCGGCTCGGCGGGTGGGAATGTCGGCGCCGGCGTGTCGACCGGCGCCTCGGCCGCGCCTGCGGAGTCGGTCTGCGAGGTGGCGATCGGCGCAACTGTGGTGTTGGTCGACGGGTCGATGATCGCGGGCGCGAGGTTGCGGTCCTCGACGATTCGCTGACCGGCGTAGAGGGCACCCGCCGCGCCGAAGCTGGCGAACGCCCACAGGAAGGCGCCACCGATGGTGAGCCGCTGCGGCCACGTCCGTTTCGGCTTCGGCCGTGATGGTTGAGCAGGTGGTTCGCCGGCCATGACGGCAAGGACGCTAGCGGCGGGCGGCGGCTCCGCTGCGTCAGTCGGCTGCCGTCACGCGAGCACGACGACGGTCGTTCCGAGCTGCGCCCAGTCCCACATCCAGATGGCATCCGCCGGAGCCTGACGCACGCATCCACCGGAGAGGGGCTCGCCGAGTTGGGCGATGGTCTGGACGGGATGGCCGTACTGGTAGGGGATCTCGTGGAACCCGATGTTGCCGTTGTTACCACCTTTGGCGAAGCGCACCATGTAGTTCCACGTGATCGTCGGGTTGTGGATCGCGTAGGTGTGCAGCGAGCGGGAGTAGACGCTGTACGTGCCCGGGCGAGGATCGAGCGGGTCGAGCCGCCCGGAGACCCGGTGGGTCTTGACCACCTCGCCGAGGTCGTCGACGGCCCACACCCGTTGCAGCGACTTGGAGTAGACGACCCGGCGACCGGTGCCCGAGTCGGGCGGCAGCACCTCGTCCGGTGGCAGGGTCGGGGGTGCCTGGAGTTGCACCTGCGAGCCGCGGCTCGGCGTGCCCGTGCCGGCAGCTGCCGGCCCGGCGATCGCAACGCCCGCTGACGTACTGGCTGCGAAATTGACGCCGGCCGGAGCGGCGAGTGGAAGCACGCTCGGCTCGACGGAAGCCGGTGGCACGGTCGTCGATGGAGCGGTCGTCGATGGATCAGCGAGCGGGGTTCGTGTCGCCGGGTCGGTCGTGCTGGTCGTGCTGGCGTCGGCCGTGCTGGTGCTGGTGGTGGTGGTGCTGGTGGTGGTGGTGCTGCTGGTGGTGGTGCTGGTGGTGGTGCTGGTGCTGGTGCTGGTGCTGGTCGTCGTCGTTGGGTTGGTCGTCGCGGCGGTGGTCGTCGGGGTGCTGGTGCTCGACGTGGTGCTCGACGTGGTGCTCGACGCGGTGGTGCCGTCGGCCGCGACCGGGACGCCGACGGTGACGAGCAGCAGCGCCGCGGTCAACAGGGCACGCTGTCCCACCTTCGCAGCCATGGTCGTGAGCGTAGTGCGATCAGGGCGCGGGAATCAGGACCACCGCGCACGACAACGAGTTCCCGGTGACGATCTCGAACTCGGCGATCGATCCGGCGTCGACGAGATCGGCTCGCCCGTGCTCGATGAGAGCATGGATCTCGGCGGGAGCGGTGATGGTCAGCGAGGCGACGCCGGCACGCTGGCTCTGCTTGTCTTCGGTCTTCGCGCGGCGAACGAGGGTGAGCAAGTCGACGACCGGGTCCAGCAGCGCCGGGTCGCCGCCGATGAGCGTCGGTGTCGGCCATTGGGTCCGATGCACGCTGGCGGATCTCCACCAGCTCCACGACTCCTCGGTGGCGAACGGGATGATCGGCGCCAGCAACCGCTGCACCGCACTGAGCGCCCCGCGCAGTGCGGCACGGGCCGACGCGGCTGCCTCGGCGCCCTGTGAGCCGTAGGCCCGGCCCTTCACCAACTCGACGTAGTCGTCACAGAACCACCAGAAGAACGCCTCGGTCCGCTCGAGCGCACGGGCGTAGTCGAAGGCCTCGAATCCCGCGGTCGCCTCGATGATGGTGTCATCGAGCTTGGCCAACATCGAACGATCGAGTGGGTTGTCGACGGTGTCGGCGAGCGAACGCTCGTCGCCCATCATCTCGTCGCCCACCATCCCGTCCGTTCACCATCCCGTCCACCATCCCGTCGGGATCGCCGAAGCTGAGGACGAACTTGGTGACGTTGAGCAGCTTGGTGCCCAACTTCCGGCCGACCTTCATCTGTTCTTCACTGAACGCGGTGTCGACTCCGGGTCGTCCCGATGCCGCCCAGTAGCGCACGGCATCGGCGCCGTAGCTGTCGAACAGGTCCATCGGGGTGATGACGTTGCCCTTCGACTTCGACATCTTCTTGCGATCGGGGTCCAGGATCCAACCTGACAACGCGGCGTTCGCCCACGGAGCGACACCGAACTCATGGTGGCTGCGCACGATCGTCGAGAACAGCCAGGTGCGGATGATGTCGTGTGCCTGCGGGCGCATGTCCATCGGAAACACCCGCTCGAACAGATCGGCGTCCTCCTCCCAACGACCGGCGATCTCGGGTGTCAACGACGAGGTGGCCCACGTGTCGAGGATGTCGGGGTCGCCCGTGAAGCCACCTGGCTGGTCGCGCTGCGTCGGCTCGAATCCGGCCGGTACGTCGGTCGACGGGTCGATCGGCAGGCTGCTCTCGGCGGGCAGCAGAGGCCGGTCGTAGATGGGCTCGCCGGCCGCGTCGAGCTCGTACCAGACCGGCACCGGAACACCGAAGAAGCGTTGACGGCTGACGAGCCAGTCGCCGTTGAGTCCTTCGACCCAGTTCTCGTAACGATGCTGCATGTGCGTGGGGTGCCACGTCACCTCGCTGCCTCGGGCGACGAGGGCCCCGCGCAGGTCGGTGTCGCGGCCACCATTGCGGATGTACCACTGACGCGACGTGACGATTTCGAGCGGCCGCTCGCCGCGCTCGTAGAACTTCACCGGGTGCCGGACCGGCCGTGGTTCACCGAGTAGGGCACCCGAATCGGTGAGTTGTCGCACGACGGCGACCTGGGCCTGCTTGGCGGTCAGACCGGCGATCTTGGCGTACGCGTCGGCGTCGACATCGGGCGGCGCCTCGGGGAGCAACCGACCGTCACGGCCGAGTATCGAGCGCACCGGCAGGTCGAGTTCGCGCCACCAGGTGACGTCGGTCGTGTCCCCGAACGTGCAGATCATGGCGATGCCGGTGCCCTTGTCGGGCTGGGCGAGTTGATGGGCGACGATGGGGACTTCGACGCCGTAGAGCGGGGTGCGGACCATGGAGCCGAACAGCGGCTGGTAGCGCTCGTCGTCGGGGTGGGCCACCAGCGCGACGCAGGCAGCGAGCAGCTCGGGCCGGGTCGTGTCGATCTCGATCGTGTCGATCTCGATCGTGTCGATCTCGCTCGTGCCGGCGCCGCTCGTGCCGGCGCCGCTCGTGCCGGCGCCGCTTGTGCCGGTATCGCCGGTCCGGGCGAACGCGATCCGGTGGTAGGCGCCTGGCTGTTCACGGTCTTCCATCTCGGCCTGGGCGACGGCGGTGCGGAAGTCGATGTCCCACAGCGTCGGCGCCTCGTGGCTGTAGGCCTCACCTCTCGCGACGTTGCGCAGGAACGCGCGTTGGCTGGCTCGTCGGGAGCGCTCGTCGATGGTGGTATAGCGCAGGCTCCAATCGACGGACAGCCCGAGACGGGTGAACAGCTCCTCGAACACCTCCTCGTCGGTTTCGACGAGCTCGTCGCAGAGTTCGAGGAAGTTGGGCCGCGAGACTGGAACCGCGCGGTGGTCCTTGGGAGGGTCACCACGAAATGGCGGCTCGAAGCCTTCGACGTAGGGCTGAGTCGGGTCGCAACGCACCCCGTAGAAGTTCTGCACCCTCCGCTCGGTGGGCAGGCCGTTGTCGTCCCAGCCCATCGGATAGAACACCGCCTTGCCGGTCATCCGCTGGTAGCGGGCGATGGTGTCGGTGTGGGTGTAGCTGAATACATGGCCCATGTGCAGCGAGCCGCTCACGGTGGGAGGTGGGGTGTCGATCGAGAAGACCTGATCGCGTGTCGCTGTGCGGTCGAAGGCGTAGGTGTGGTCGGATTCCCACTGCGCGGCCCACCGTGCCTCGATGCCATCGAGCGTAGGCCGTTCGGGGATGTGCGCCATGGCCGCCGAGGCTACCGACCCATTCGACTCCCCCCAGAGAGCGTTTGCGTCGGGATTGTTGCGCGACGGGTCGCGGAAATCCCGACGCAAACGTGGATTGTTCCGGCGAAGTCGAGTGCCGGGGGTGGCGGGACGGGCGCTCGTAGGATGAGACGCCGTGCTGCACCTCTACGACACCGCGACCCGCTCCGTGCGTGAGTTGGCGCTGCGGGAACCGGGCAAGGTGAGCATCTACCTGTGCGGCCCCACGGTCTACGGACCGCCACATCTCGGGCACGGCAGGGCCACGCTCGTGTACGACATCCTGCGCCGTTACCTGGAGTGGACGGGGCTGGAGGTTCGACTCGTGTCGAACATCACCGATATCGAGGACAAGATCATCGAGCGGGCGATGCGCGAGGGTCGGCCGTGGCAGGACATCACGACGAAGTGCGAGGCGATGTGGTTCCGCGGGATGGATGGCATCAACGTCGAGCGCCCGACCGACGTGCCGCGGGCGACGGAGTACGTCGAGGAGATGGTGACGATGATCGGCGAGCTGATCGCCGCCGATGCCGCCTACCTCACCGATGACGGGGTGTACATGGCGGTCGAGTCGGTCGCCGACTACGGGCTGCTCGCCCATCAGTCGATCGACGACATGCGTGCCGGCGGCGGCGAGCGCGAGGTGTTCGGGGCCGACCAGAAGCGCCACCCGGCCGACTTCGTGCTGTGGAAGTTCTCCAAGCCCGACGAGCCGTCGTGGCCCTCACCGTGGGGGGATGGCCGTCCCGGTTGGCACTCCGAGTGCGTGGTCATGAGCCTGGATCTGCTCGGCGAAGGGTTCGACCTGCACTGCGGCGGTCAGGATCTCCGTTTCCCGCATCACGAGAACGAGCGGGCGCAGGCCGTCGCCCTCGGCAGGAGGTTCGCGAACCACTGGATGCACAACGGATTCGTCGTCGACGCCGAGGGCGAGAAGATGTCGAAGAGCCTCGGCAACGTCTCCAACCTGCTCGACCTGATCGACCGGTACGACCCTCGCGCGTACCGGATGGTGCTGCTGCAATCCCACTACCGCAGCCCGGTCAAGATCACCGGTGACAGCATCGACGCCGCCGTCAAGTCGCTCGCCGGCCTCGACGCCTTCGCTGCTCGCACGGCCGGCTTGGCCTCGGTTGTACCGGACGACACGGTGCTCGACGCGTTCCGCGCGGCGATGGACGACGATCTGGACACTCCGAAGGCGACCGCGCTGCTGTTCGACACCGTCCGCCGGGCGAACGCGGCGCTCGATGCCGGTGACGGGTCGGCCGCCTCGCTCGCCGCCGCGGCCCACGAGATCTGCCGCGCCGTCGGCCTGGTCCTCGCCACCGCGAGCGAGGTCGACCCCGGGGTGTTGGAACGTGCGCGTGAACTCGACGCGGCACGCGCCGCGAGGGACTTCGCCACGGCCGACGCGCTCCGTGCCGCGCTGCAGGCAGAGGGCTGGGCCGTCGAGACCACGAAAGACGGCACGACCGTCCGCCGGTGACCACCCCCGCCTACCCCCCGACAGCGCTCGCCCCGACCGGACACACGCCGATGGGCTACCAGCCTTCGCTCGACGGTCTCCGAGCCGTCTCCGTTGCCGTCGTGCTGCTGTACCACGGCGGGTTCTCGTGGATGCACGGCGGGTTCTTCGGCGTGGAGGTCTTCTTCGTCGTGTCCGGCTTCCTGATCACGTCGCTGCTGCTCGACGAACACGAACGCAGCGACCGCGTCGCGTTCGGACAGTTCTGGCAGCGACGCGCCCGCCGGCTCTTCCCGGCGCTCTACGCCATGCTCGTCGCAGTCGCGGTATGGGCGGCGCTCGCAGGCTCGGCCGAGCAGCAGTCGCAGCTGCGTCGTGACATCCCCTGGTCGATCTTCTACGTCAACAACTGGGGGCAGATCCTCGGCGATGTGCCCTACTTCGCCGGCGAGCCACCGTTGCTGCGCCATCTCTGGAGCCTGGCGGTGGAGGAGCAGTGGTACCTGATCTGGCCGCTCGTGTTCGTCGCGCTGATGCGCGTGCGCCTGCCCCGCCACGTGGTCGGCAGCATGATCGTCGCCGGCGCATTCGTCGTGTTCGCCTTCATGTTCCGGGCGCACTCGGGCGCGCCGACCCCGCTCGGTGGCCCACCCGGCGCGTTTGAAGGGCTCGACCGCACGAACTTCCTGTACCTGTCGACCATCACCCGCGCCGGCGGGCTGCTGCTCGGCGCCGGCGCGGCGTTCCTGTGGCGGCCGTGGCGATGGTCGCGTGCGCCCGACGCGCCGGTCGGCCGGGTCCTCGACCCGCTGGGCGCCGCTGCGGTCGCGGCGCTCGGGTGCGCTGCGGTGGTCACCGAGCTGACCGGGGGCTACGTGTACCAGTGGTTGCTGCCGTTGGTGTCGATCCTGTCGTTGGTCGCCGTGATGGTCGCCGTTCATCCTGCGGCGCTGGGGTTCCGCCGGATCATGGGATGGCAGCCGCTCGTCGAGATCGGCAAGCGCAGTTATGGCCTCTACCTGTGGAGCTGGCCGATCTTCGTGATCGTCGGGGCGACGGAGGGTTCGGTCGGCGCCTTCGTCTGGGCGATGGTGCTCGCCGTGATCGTCGCCGAGGCGTCGTACCGCTACCTCGAGACGCCGGTACGGCGGGGCGCGATCGGCCGCTGGTGGGGGGACCGGGCGACCGTCACCTACGCGCCGGTGGCGGGCGGGGCGATGTTGGTAGCGAGTCTCGCGCTGTTCTATGTCAGCGTCGATCAGTTCAATCGCTTCGAAGGGGGTGGCGAGGCGGTGTTCGAGCTCGACACCGCGGCGGCCACGTCGGGTTCGACTCCCGGGGGAGATGCGGGAGCCGCCGCGGTACCCGTCGAGTCGACGACGACCGCACCCGTCGCGACGTCGGCGCGGCTCGCGATCGTCGGTGACTCGCAGGCCAATGCACTGGCGATCAACCTCCCCGATGGGATCGGGGCCGTGTTCCCCGAGGTGGTCAACGGCAGTGTCGACGGGTGCGGGGTGTACGACTCCGGGAGGGTGCGAAGTGCCGTGCGGTTCGCCAACAGCTTCTCGATCTGCCAGGGGTGGCAGGACGAATGGGCGGCGGCGGCGGCAGGGACCGACGTCGCACTCGTGGTGGTCGGCGCATGGGACGTGTTCGACGTCGAGATCGACGGTGTCGTGTATCCATTCCGCTCGCCCGCGGCCGATCGGAAGTGGATGGACAACCTTGCGTCGGGCGTCGACTCGATGCTCGCGGTGGGCGCGAACGTGGGCTTGCTCGAGGTCGCGTGCATGCGCCCCGTCGACGTGGACGGCGCCGGTGTGCCGGCGCTGCCCGAGCGTGGTGACGACGCCCGGGTCGCGCATGTCAACGAACTGATGCGCACTGTCGCGTCGCGGTACGGCCCCGAGGTGCAAGTGGTCGAGGGACCCGACGAGTGGTGCAACGACGAGGCGATCGCCACCGACCTCGGATACCGCTGGGACGGCGTGCACGTGTACAAGCCCGGCGCCAACCTGATCTACACCACCATCGCCGAACAGCTGCTCTCGCTGGCCACCTGACGCAAACGCCGGCGCCTTGCCGGGACAGCGAGGCCAAGGACGAGTGGACGATCAACGGCGCCAAGGCGTGGATCACCAACGGCAGGATTGCCGACGTCCACGTCGTGGTGGCGAGCGTCGATCCCGAACTCGGGAGCAAGGGCCAGGCGAGCTTCATCGTTCCGCCGAACACCCCAGGGCTGTCGCAGGGCCAGAAGTACCTGAAGCACGGCATTCGCGCGGGTCATACCGCCGAAGTGGTGCTCGACGATGTCAAGGTGCCCGGATCGTGCCTGCTCGGCGGCAAGGACAAGCTCGACGACAGGCTGGCCCGGGCCCGTGATCGCAAGGCGAGTGGCAAGCAGCCGGCCATGGCCACGTTCGAGGCGACCCGTCCCGCCGTCGGCGCCCAGGCGCTCGGCATCGCCCGCGCCGCCTACGAGTACGCCCTCGAGTACGCCAAGGAGCGCCACGCGTTCGGCAGGCCGATCATCATGAACCAGGCGATCGCGTTCAAGCTCGCCGAACATGGCCACCGAGATCGACGCCAGCCGCCTGCTCGATCTGGCGGGCCGCCTGGCTGGCCAAGAACGGCAAGTTCAAGAACGGCGAAGGGCTCGATGTCGAAGTGGAAGGCCTCCGAGACCGCGGTGCGTGTCACCGAGGACGCGATCCAGATCCTCGGCGGCTACGGCTACACCCGCGAGTACCCAGTCGAGCGCTGGCATCGTGACGCGAAGATCCACACGATCTTCGAAGGCACCGAGCGAGATCCAGCAGCTGGTGATCGCCCGGGCGATATCCGGCCTGCGTATCGAGTAATTCTGGCGGTCGCCGGCTCGGTCGACCGGTCGGCCAGTTGCGGTCGTCCCTAGCAATCATCCCTAGACCTGGGACGACCCTCGGCGTATTGTCGTCGGCATGGCGACGATCCGTGAGAAGCGACCGGGCGTGTGGGAGGTCCGAGTGTTCACCGGGCTCCGACGCGCGCGGTCGCCCGACGCAGCTGTCGCGGACGGTGCGCGGCGGCAAGCGCGATGCGCAGCGCCTCGCCGCCGCAGCTCGAGGTCGGCCCCGGCCGTGCCACGCCGGCCGGCCGATCGGTGAGCGACGTGCTCGACGCGTGGGTCGAGCAGAACATCGACACGTGGGCGCCGTCGTCGGCGCGCGATCAGCAGAGCCGGGTGCGCTCGATCAAGCAGGACCAGATCTGCCGCGTGTGCCGCTGGCGCGCCTGACGGTCGCCGATGTCGAGCGCTGGCACACGCGCTTGCGCAAGGCGGGCATGGCCGACGCCGGCATCAAGAACCAGCACGGCGTGCTGCGTGCCGCGCTGTCGCAGGCGATGCGATGGGGATGGGTCTCGTCGAACGTCGCCTCGCTCGCCCGGTTGCGTTCGACGAAGGTCGCGCAGCGCACGGTGATGTCGGTCGATGATGTGCGCGCCGTGATGGCCGCGGCAGCGTCGATCGATGCCGCCGCCGAGTTGGCGTTCCGCATCGCCGCGGTCGCCGGCGCGCGCCGGGCCGAGCTGGCGTCGTTGCGGTGGACCGACGAGCACGACGGCCAGCTGCTGATCGACTCGGCGATCGAGATCACCAAGCGCGGCGACGGCACGCCGGAGCTGCGCGAGGCGGCGACGAAGACGGCCAACGTGCGCACCGTGACGCTCGACGCCGACACGGTCGAGATGATCGACAAGCTCCGCCGTGCACGCGAGCCGTACGGCCCGTGGATGTGCGGCCTCGGCCCCGAACTGGTCAGCCCCGATCGGATCAGCTGGTGGTGGAAGCGAGCGCGCCAGATGTCCGGCATCGACCCGAAGTGGCGCCTCCACGACCTGCGCCACTGGTCGGCAACGGTCGCGATCGGCCAGGGCCACGACGTGCGCACCGTCGCCGGCCGCCTCGGCCACGCCAACCCAGCGATGACTCTGCGCGTCTACGCCCACGCCTTCGCCGCCGCCGACCAAGCAGTCGCCGCCGGCCTCGGCGAGATCTTGAAGGGCTGAGGCGCCAGCCGATCAGAACAGATCGATGTCGGCTGCCGGTGTGGCGAACCTCGCCGTCGCCTGCTCGTGCCAGTTCAGCCAATCAAGGACCGCCGGAGAGACCGCGCCGACAATCTCCTTGATGTCAGTCAGGTCTGCCATCAGATGGCGTTGGAGTATGGGCTCGTGGTGGGCGATTCGGTTCCGTAGCGTTCGCAGACGATCGAGTTTCTCGTGGAGTTCATGCCGAATCGGTCGCGGCGAGAACACTGGCTGCAGCGAGGCGACCCAAAGCCGGTCGTACTTGCGGCTGAAGATGCCGACCCAGAACCGGAAGTTCAGCTCGGCGACTACCTTGTCCGGGGTGGTCGGCTCTCCACGCTCGGCCAGGTAGTTCCGTGCGTCCTGGATCATCCCAGTTTCGGGGCCTTTCAGCATGTTGGGAAGGTCGAACCAGCTGGCCCCGTGCACGTGCTTCAGCCGGTCGTGTACGGCGTTCCGAAGCGTGACCTCAAGGATGTGGAGAGGGCCGTGGAGGCCGCTGGCGACTGCGGCGTTCCACACGTACTGGCGCATCCCGAGTTCGGGATCCCCGCCAGCCCGGTCCAGGTAGGTCTGGAACCGTGGCTCTGAGAGCGCCGTGAGGAGG